>JANMIG010000029.1:0-138130 GCA_031375675.1 Chitinophagales bacterium | reverse complement strand
TGTTTGAAAAGTGAGTTGAAATAGGTCTGAAAATCCTCTTTCCCCTTGAACTGCTTAAAAAAGCCCGGGGGAAACGGCTGCTCTTTTGATTTTTTTGATTGCATAATGTAATTGTTTGAAGGTAATGAAATTTGCGCCCCCGCCCCTGCGCTTCCGTTCCGCTACGCTCCACTACAGCGCAGGGGCGGGGGGAAGACCCCAAAACAGTTTACACAATCTGGTTTATACTCCCCTGTCTGCCCTGCAAAGCATATTGTCTGCTTAACAATGAAGCGTGTCTGTAAAACAATTGAATCTGTCTGCTCTGCAAAGCACAATGTCTGCAAAGCAATTTAGCATGTCTGCCTTACAAAGCCCAATGTCTGCTAAGCAATTTGGAATGTCTGCAAAGCAATTTAGCGTGGCTGCGCTGCAAATCACATTTTCTGCCAAACAATGACAGCTTACAGTGCCTCAATGACAGCTTACAGCTTAGCAATTTAGGCTGGCAGGCCAGCAAAACAGGGGTGCAGTAAAACAAAAAACCCCTGCCAACATTGAGATTGCAAGGATTTGATACTTTTTGATGAGTGTTATGTGCGGAGAGCGAGGGATTCGAACCCCCGGACCTGTAACAGTCAACAGTTTTCAAGACTGCCGCAATCGACCACTCTGCCAGCTCTCCGCGGCAAAAGTACGTTTACAGGCTTTTTAAACCAAAAATTATTTAACTGCTTCTATAATTTTATTTTCAATGAGCCAAATACGGCCCGGAAATGACTTAAAAAATAGCTCTCTTTTGTAAGCAGAAGATTTATCGGGGAAGGTTTCGTAATAATGCAAACTGAGTGGTCTTCGCCCTTTGGTAGACCTCACCTTACCGCTATTATGAGTGCCTGTTCTGACTGTTATATTACTTGTATGGCCAAAATAATAGCCATTATCTTTTTCGCTTTTAAGAATATAAGTATAAAAAATAATTTCTGGAGAAGTGTTATTCGTAAGCATACATTACTGTATTGAGGAAAAGTAAAACAACTGGCGCAACTTACTCATTATTCGGGATTCGCCCCCCCGGACCTGTAACAGTCAACAGTTTTTTTTCCCACAGGATCCTGCGGACCACTGGAGGCTGTGCCCAAGACTGCCGCAATCGACCACTTCCACGGGACCCTGTGGGCTGCCAGCTCTCACCACAGGTCCCCGTGAGCGCTACAAAAGTACATTTTGAAGCTTTTCATGCCAAATAAAATATCGTACAGGTTATTTTTTTTTCATTTCAGCAGCCATAAAAAGCAATAGTACCGTTTAATATATACTGATCTGTTACAATACACTGCACCCACATTGATTTATAGCCACCTGAAAATAAGCAGCGGTTACCTGAAAACAGGTAACCGCTGCTTTATGATTACACATTGCTGTAAAACCCTGATAAGAATGATTATTGCCACGCACCGGCAAAATACCTTACTGCTTCACCAGTTTGGCCGAAGCCACCCTTGTGCCGGCTGCATACACCGTTAGCTGGTAGGTACCTGCGGGCATATTGCTCAATTGTACATCCAGCCTTGGTACACCAGCGGGAAGCACAACCTGCTGCACTGTACGGCCCGCAAGGTCGGTAATTACCAGGGCTGCCTTACCGGCCAATGCTTTTGGCAGCATTACCGTTACCATATTATGAGCCGGGTTGGGCGAAACTGCCATGCCCTGTGCCCTGGCAGGCAGGCTGCTGTTGGCTGCAACCGGGGCAGCGCCCTTTACACGCTGCGTTGCACTGTCCTTGCAATCGGTAAAGCAATACGGCCTTGGCTGGGGGAGTAATGCGCCGGGAATGGTTGCCAGGTTTACCTGGGCCAGTACTTTTGCAGTGATGGGATAATTGCGCAAATCCTGCACATTGGGCAGCAGCCTGGCTGTTACATTTACCGGCTGTATGTATTCGCAGCGCTGGCTGCTGTTGCCAGCGGGGTCCAGCTTTACCAGCATCAGCTGGTTGGGCAGGTAGCTGTCGGATGCAAGGCTGAGGTACAGGCTGCCATTTCTTTCTACTGCTTTGGTGGCAATATTTCTGCCGGTAAGCCCCAGCCGCCTGGCCCATACCACATTGCCTGCCTTATCGGTTTTAATTACCAATGTGTAGGCAAAATTGCTGAGTGTGGTACTGTACAGGGTGGCCACAATGTAGTAACCCGTGCTGGTATTTTTAACCACCTGGCTCACCGGGCGGTCGTATCCGGCAGTAATGTACTCCTGCGTCCAGGCTACATTACCCACAAGGTCAGTTTGTGCCATCACCATTTCTACCGGGCCGCTATTGTACGCATCAAAACCAACCAGGTCGCCCGAACTGAGTACCACCAGGCGGCCATTGTCAACAACCGGCGCTACAGGGTACATACGGGTTTGGGTGGTAATGCTGGTATTGCCACGGGAAATGATGGCATTTTGCCAGAGGAAGCTGCCCGAAGCAGCATCATGTGCAAACAGGCCTGTTCTGAAATCGCCTGCTGCATTGTAATACCGGCGGCAGGTGCCATACAGGCGGCCATTAACCAGCGTGGAATAATAATCGCCACCCTCGCCCTGCAGGTTGTAAGTGGTTATATTACCCGTAATAATGCTGCGCCTTTCCAGGTGCGTAAAGCCGCCATTGTTGCTGCCTGTTACAATAAAATCTGCGGCATTCAGCAGGTGCAGTTGAGAATACACGATGCTTTTATTGTCTTTTGTAAACCCAAAAGTGGTGGCGGTGGCATTACAGCGGAAAATCATGGATTGATACCCTCCATTTTGCTTATTGGCAATACCCAGCAAATCGCCGGTATTACTGTCAACTTTCAAATCCTTTATTTGATAAAACCCGGTACCGAGCTTAAATTTTTGTACCCACAAAATATTGCCACTGTTATCCGATTTTACTATTACGGTACTGTCTTTAAGCAAACCTGTGGCAAAAAATCCACCAGCAGGGTTTTCAAAAATACCCGGTTCACTGCCTCCCCAATTATCCAGCCCTATTACAAAAGAACCGCGGCAGGGTACTGTGCTGATAGTACCCGACAGCATAAATGCAGCGGCCTGGTCAATAAAGTTAACAGTGGCCCTTATCTTCCAGGTGCCGGCTGCCGGGGCTGTAATTGTATTGGTAATTGGCACCGACAGGTAATAAGCTGTGGTAGGTGTTACAGCAAGCGCTGTGGTAGCGGCTGATGGACTTACCAGCTCCAGCGACACCAGCGCATCGTCGTAAGCTACTCCAAAGTTGCAACTGAATGAGGCTGTACTAACAGGTATGGTAAAATCTCTTTCAAATACATAAATGCCGGGCGGGTTGCCACCGTAAGCATTGGCCGAATAATTGATCCAGCCTGCATTGGTGCCTCCTACCGGCGTGGGCTGCCAGTAGCCGCTATAAAAAGTACTTACCCTGGCAGGTGTATTCGGCGGATTGGGACTACTGGCTATTTTCCAGTAAGGGTCAATATTGCCAATGGGTTCGGGGCCGGTTAACGTGGCATTAAGCCCGGTGCTTACCTGTATTTGTGCATACATGAACAATGCGGAGAAGAGCATTGCTGCCAATAGTGTTAATTTACGTTTCATGATTATTATGTGTTAGGTTCCCTACTCTTTGTTTGGCTTTTCGGGTTACGCCAGTGTGTTGGTATGGTTATGATTGGTATACTGCCGCCGCATACTGGCGAGCCACGAATATGCAAAGCGTACAGGCGCCTGCTTTGTGCTGATTGAAAATGCGCTGCGGCATTTATGCGGTGGTGGCTGCTAAAGTGGCCGGTGTACAGATGGTGCTGCTTCATAGAAAAAATTTAATACCTCAAAGTTGAAGCAGACGGGGAGGCGAAAAATCATTAAATGCAGGGACAGCGTGCGGCAGTTTTTTACCGCAGTTTTTTGTAATAATAAGCAAGCGCCTGGCCAAGGGAGGAGATGTGGAGTTTTTCGTAAATACGTTTTACATGGGTGTTGATGGTGGTATAACTTACAGCCAGCTTACCGGCCGCCATTTTATAACTGAAGCCCTCGGCCAGCAGGGCCAGCACTTCCAGCTCACGGGGGCTCAGCGGGGTTTTTACTTCGGGCGGTTTAAAATGATTGAGTACCCGCTGTGCAATGGCCGGATTCATGGCTGCACCTCCTTCATATACCTCTTCAATGGCCTGCAGAATCCGCTGCGGACGGTCGTTTTTGAGTATATAACCACTGGCACCATTCTTTATGCTGGTAAATATCTTATCATCATCATCAAAGGCTGTTTGCATTAGTACCTTTATGGCAGGATAGTGTATTTTAATCAGCCGCAATCCTTCCAGCCCGTCTACTTCGGGCATGTTAATATCCATCAGTACCACATCGGGACAGATGGCTTCCATTTCGGTCACCACATTTTTGCAATTGGGTGCTTCACCTGCAAACTTCAGCTCTGCATTAAGATGTAAAAGGGCTTTCAGGCTGTCCCGGCGTTCGCTGCTGTCGTCGTATATAAAAACATTGATAGGCATCGTGTAAAATTATTAAGACTTGTGGTTAGCCCCCGTCATTAATTTTAGGGACAAGCGGTATTTCGGCCGCAACCACTGTACCTTCTCCCGGAGCCGACTGCACAGATAATATCCCACCCAGCTCAGCCGCCCTGCGCTGCATATTGCCTGTACCGTTGCCATTTGTACGCCCGGCTTCAAAACCAATTCCGTCATCCGTAACCCGCAGGTATATGATGCCGCTGCTGTGCTGCAGGCTTACGGCAACTGTGGAAGCCCTGCTGTATTTAGCCGCATTATTGATAGCCTCCTTGAGGATAAATACCAGGTTTTTCCGCAGTTCCATACCGGTTACCAGGCTGTCGATTTCAGGTGCAATGGCAAGGGTGCAGCCGATATTTGCAGCTTCCAGCATTTCGCCTGCAAAGTTTTTTATCCTGCTGCTCAGCGTCATAAATTCTTCTTTGCCAGGCTTCATGCTCCACACAAAGTCGCCTATCTTATCTGCCAGGCTGTGGGCCTGTGTTTGCAATTTGTGCAGCATGGCCCTTGCCGCTGCTCTGTCAGTATCCAGTAACTGTTCAGCCACTGTACTGTTTATCTGCAGGCTGCTGAGTGAAGCGCCAATATCATCATGCAAATCGGCAGTAATCTTCTGCCGCTGCTTTTCTAATGCCAGTTGTTCCTGGAATTTTATTCTTTGCCGCTCCATCCTTTTAACGTTAACATAGCGGAATACCACTGCGGTAGCCAGTATGGCCAACAGTGCCCAAAACCATGCTTTGCGGTAAAAGGGGGCCGATACAACAATATGTATTGATTTTTGCACTTTTTTTTCTGCACTGTATTTATCATAAGCCCCTAACTGCAGCGTGTAAGTACCTGGTGCCAGCTGGTTAAAGTTAATCGCTTCGCCATTGGGCAGCAGCTTCCAGGTGGTATCTGTTTCTGCAATGCGGTAAATAAGCTGTTGCATATTGCCATTTACAAGGTCCTTCACCAGGGCCTTTACTGAAACATCATTCAAACTGTACTCCAGTTCCAGCTGATCAATATAATCAGCATTGGTACCGGGCAGGTAAGGTTTACCGTTTACCAATATTTCATCTACATACACTTCTGGTTTGTAAAAGACGGCTGTATGTAATGGCGGTTTAAAATAGTTAAACCCTGCTGCGCCGCCAAAAAAAAGTGTACCATCTGAGCTTTTTAAAAAAGACCGGTTATGAAAATCCCAATCCTGAATACCATCGTTTTTGTTGTAATTGATTACCTGGAAATGCTGCCCGTTGATACTGCTGAGCCCACGCTGGTGGCTGCACCAGGCATTACCGGCATCATCCAGCAGCAGCCCGTAAATATAAGTGCCCGCCAGACCGTTATTGGCATCAAAATGCTTTATGCTGTTCCATAAACTGTCCAGCAGGTAAACGCCTGCATTGGTACCTGCCCAATACCGGTTGCGGATGGTATCCTGCTGGATATAAAATGACTGTATTCCCGGCAATATTGGCTTGAGCAATTGCAGGCTTTTATCTGGCAATATTTTATACAGCAGCATATCGCTGTTGAGATAACTTACTGCTATCCTGCTGCTGCTCAGTGCATTTATTTTGAAAGGTTGCCGCTGCACTGCTCCTTTTACCTTTTGCATGGAGGCCGTTTCGGGATACAGCCAGAACAGTCCTTCTTCAAAAGAACACAATATACTGCCATCGGCCAGTACCAGCATATCTTTCAGCGTACTGTGCACTTCATCAATCCCTGTTGCCACAATAATCTTTTTTTCATACGCCTTACTGTAAAAAAAAAGCCGCCGCTTTCCCGGCATGGAGTTGCCCCGTTCCTCAAAAAACCAAACACCTTTTCTGTAATCATCGGCATAAGCCCGGTAGCCGGTAACAAGCAGTTCTTTTTCAAAACTCAAAGGCAAATAGCTTAGCTTCCTGGTATCCCTTACCTGCTCAACAGTATTCCGGCAAAGTACATTTCCACCGGGCAATTCGGTAAAAAACCCCACTCCAAGGCCAAGCTTAAACCTGTCAGGATAAGCATCTGACGGCTCTTTGCCCAGCAATTTGGGAGTAAAATCAAAAATATGCAGCCCCTCCCCGTCATCACACATCCATAACCGCCCTGCCTTATCAAATGAAAAATTAAATATTTTCGTATAGTTTTCAGGTGCCCCGGGGTCAAACCACTGTGCCTCCTTATAATTTTTTTTTGTAAAAACTATACCTGCGTCACATAAAAAAGCAACCATTTTTTTATTGCTGCTTACCAGCCTTACATAGCCTGTTGCTTTATTCCCCAGTTTATTAATTTCCTCCACCTGCTTTGTACTGCAGTCAAATATTGCCACACCGCCCGCCGTACCGCAAATGATTTTACCATTGCTGCAGCAGGCGCACAAAAAATCAGGTTTTCTTTTTTTTATATACACATCAAAAGGGTAACTCACCTGCTGTGTTGCACTATTGTATGCGGCAATGTTGTTGCTGCCAACAATCCACAAGGTTCCTGCCTCATCAAAAAAGGGCAGGCGGTAATAAAACACTTTTCCCAAAAGGTTGTATATGTGTACAGATGTGATGGAATCAAGCACAGGCTTAGCCACCAGTTTTACTTCTTTTGTTTGCACATCGTACACTGCCACCTGGTAATAGCGGTTAAAGCACCATACTTTGCCATCCCTGAAGGCAAAAGGCATGGCCACACTATCCACATTGTTTTTAAAAATTGGTTGCAGGGTAAACTTATCCTGTTTACGCTGGTATACATACAAGCCACGAACGCTGCCGATGTAAATATTACTTTCAGTATCTTCTGCAAAGCCATAACCCTGCTGCAAATTGGGGCAGTTGCTGAAATATTTATTCAGGTTATATACTTTGATTGTTTTACCGTCGTACCGGTTTATGGCATCATTACCCGTGAGCCACATAAAGCCACGGCTGTCTTCGTAACGAAAGTAATTGGAACCCTGGCTCAGGCCATCATCGGGTGTAAGCCGTGAAATGGACAATGCTGTAAAAACAGACTGAGCCTGCAGTGAGACAGAAAACAGGCAACAAAACAGCAACAGGTGGATGTTTTTTTTGGGGAATAGCATATTGTATCAGTGTTCTGAACCACCAATTTAATTAAAACTGGCGGAAATAAATGATACAACAGAAAAAAATTAATACAATTTAAACAGGATTACCCGGATTAAGAATAATGCTTACGCATAAAAAAACTGCTGCGAAAGTTTCGCCTGCTTTTCTGCTACCTGTATTATCGTAATTAGCATAAGGTGTAAAAATGTATAACTTACCACACCAGCATCCGCCTTGTTTCAGTAACACCATTGTTGCTGAATTGGAGGTAATATAGGCCGGGTTGCCGGTTTACATATTCCAGTCAAGATGTCAGGCCGCATCAAGGCCTATTCCTCTTCCTTTTCCACCGGCTTATCTATCACTACCGTCAAATCACTAATGTCTACCGTAATAGGCACTACACCTACCTGCAAAATGGCCCTTTTACCCCTTATTTCCTTTACAATGCCCACCTGCCGGTTTTGGCGCATTTTGGCCTTTACCCCAACCTTTATTTCGCCGCCTACTTCTTCGTATTTCTCATTCAGTTTTTTCTGCTGCTTTTCGGCCACCTGCTTTTCTTTTTGTTTAAACAGCAGGGCCTGTATCATCTTTACCACCTGGTCCTTGTCTTCGGCCTTGCGCCATTCCAGCACCATGGCTTTCAGGCGGCGTTCCATATCCTTCAGGTAGGCTATTTTTTCTTCGCTGATTTTATTCTGGTGCTGCAGCCGTTCCACTTCCTGCTTGTGGCGCTCTTTGTCCATCACCTGCTGCATTTCTTTTTTCAGCCGTTCGTTTTCTTTTAAAAGTTTGTTCAGCTCAGCCTTGTCCTTATCAATCTTCTGCAAATCCTGTTCGGTGCGATTGAGCAGTTTATCCAGTGTAAAATGATCCTCATCCACCAGGGTACGGGCTTTTTCTATCAGTCTTTTTTCCAGCCCTATGCGCTCGGCAATAGAAAAAGTATAGCTGCTGCCGGGCTTGCCCACAATCAGCCGGTACATGGGCAGCAGGTTCTTTTCGTCAAACTGCATGGCCCCGTTAATGATGCCTGCCACTTTATTGGCCATCACTTTCAGGTTAAGGTAATGCGTGGTTACAATGCCAAAACTGTGCTTGTGCGCCAGCTCTTCCATAATCACTTCGGCAAAGGCACCACCCAGGTTGGGGTCGCTGCCACTGCCCAGCTCATCAATAAAAAACAGGGTTTTACCATTGGCACTCTCCATAAAGTGCTTCATGTTTTTAAGGTGGCTGGAGTAGGTACTCAGCTCAAACTCCAGGCTTTGTGTATCACCAATATGAATCATGATTTGCTTAAAAATACCCATCTGGCTATGCGGCTGTACCGGAACCAGCAGCCCGGCCTGCATCATCAGCTGCAGCAGACCCACTGTTTTAAGGGTAACCGTTTTGCCACCGGCATTGGGCCCGCTGATAACCAGTATCCTGTTTTTATCATCTAATGTAAGGTTGATGGGTATGGTAGGCTTATTACTTTTTTGATTGTACAAGAGCAGCAGCGGATGATAAGCCTGCACCAGGTGTATATGAGCCTTATCAGTTATCTGCGGAAAATTGCCACCGGCAGCCATGGCAAATTTTGCCTTGGCATGTATAAAATCGTATTCACCCGCAATATCGTAATAGGTTTTAAGCAGTGGTGCATACACACTCAGGCTGGTGGTGAGGCTGCGCAGGATGCGGTTCACTTCACGCAGTTCATCATTCTCCAGCGAAAATATTTCGTTGTTCAGCCCGGTTGTTTCTTCCGGCTCAATAAACGTAGTACGGCGGCTGTCACTTTCGCCATGCAGGATGCCTTTTATCATGCGCTTTTGCTCGGCAAATACAGCCAACACCCGGCGGCCGTTCATAAAACTTTCTTCAATATCAGTCAAATACCCCTGCTTGTTCAGCTTGCTTACAATCTTATCAAACATGCGGCGCAGCTCATTCCGCTTACGGTACAGTGCCATGCGTATGCGCTGCAGGTCTTCACTGGCATTGTCTTTTACCACGCCGTATTCATCCAGCACTTCATCTATCAGTGCAATGATTGTTTTTTCATAATAGCTGTCTTCCACCACCCTGGCCAGTGCAGGCCAGGCCAGCCTGCGCTCATTATCCAGCCAGCGGAAAATACCCGCCATATTCTCTGCCAGCCTGCGGATATGCAAAAACTGCTCCCCGCTTAATATGGCACCAGGTATGCCCAGCAGTTTAATTTCCTTCGACAGGTTGAATACAAAATCATTGGGGAAATGCATGCCGCCCTGCATCAGCTGCTTATATTCATGTGCCTGCCGCAACTGCAGTTCGATAAACTCCTTTTTGGTATGGATGCGCAGGTTTTCCACCTTATGCACTGCATATTCCGTTTTGCAGTATTCTGCCAGCAGGGTTTTCACCTTTTCAAACTCCAACTGCACCAATGCCGATTCCGGAAAAAATCTGATCATGACTTTATCTCCCTGAGAAATTTAATTTGGCCGCAAAGGTAGGATGGAATGTGCTAATTTGCTAATGGAGGATTAGCTGGTGTGCTGATATGCTGGTGTGCTGATGACCGTTGGGCGTTGAGCGATGACCGATGGGCGTTGGGCGATGACCGTTGAGCGTTTCAGTGCCGCAGCAGCACGCACCCCAATTTTTAATTCTTAATTTTTAATTCTTAATTATTCCTTCGGAATCACCCTGAGCTCTTCCCACGGTGTACTGCCATCTTTCTCTCTTTTAAACTCAAAATCGCTGCTGGCCTGTATTACCATTTCGGCGGTAGTGTACACTTTACAGCCATCCATCAGGTGACCGCCAATGGTTTTGCCGGTGCTGTCGCTGATGCTGATATGAATGTGAGAGCCATTTACAGACAATGTACCCACCAAACTCACTATTTCAAAATGGCCGCTGCCGGTGCTGCCCTGGGGCTGGTTGGCAAAGCGGATATTGTAATCAGTAAGGCTGCCCACGCAGGTACTGATCCAGCCGGCTTTTATTTGCTTTTCTGTTACTATTTTCTGAATTTCCTGTTTCAGGTCCTGACCGGGTTTGAGCCGGAAGGCATAAGTAGTATTGCCCATTGTTTTTTTATTAGCGGATGATGTACAGGCAAATAAACAACACAACAGCAACCCGGCTGCCAGTACTGCCATTAAATTACCCGGAAACGCACCATTCATCAACTTATTCATTTATAATTTGTTCTTATCCTTCAATCTGATTAACATACAATTTCGTATATTGATAGCTATTAAAAAAATAAATAAGGAGACAAATATATGAACACAGCTACAGCAACTTTTGGCACAGGGTGTTTCTGGTGCACAGAAGCCATTTTTCAGCAACTGGAAGGAGTGGTAAAAGTAACCAGCGGCTACAGTGGCGGCCAGGTGGATAATCCCACTTACAAGCAGATATGCACCGGTACCACCGGCCATGCAGAATGCCTGGAAATAGTGTACAATACGGATGTGTTGACCTTTGAGGAACTGCTGGAAGTTTTCTGGCAGGTACACGACCCCACCACGCTTAACCGCCAGGGGGCAGATACGGGCACGCAATACCGCAGTGTAATCTTTTACCACAATGAAGCACAAAGGGAAACTGCTCAGCAATTTAAGGATGAACTGAACAAAAGCGGGGCCTTTAACAACCCCATTGTAACCACGCTGGAACCGCTTACTACGTTTTACCCAGCAGAAGATTATCACCAGAATTATTTCAACGACAATAAAAACAGCAACCCCTACTGCTCCATTGTAATAAAACCCAAACTGGAAAAATTTCAGAAGGTATTTAAGGATAAACTGAAGTTATAAAGTTTGCAAAAGGCCTGCAATTGATACAAACTTTTAATATACTAACGTAAAAAGCCCCTCCGTCCGGAGGGGCTTTAATATAATATGGAAGTTAAAATATAATTAACCCCAGCCTAAAACTCCACCACCTTTTTTAAGGGTACGGTAACCTTCGCCAATTTTAAACCCATTGTGATACACTTCAATTTTGTAATCACCCTTGCTGAAATTCGCTTCCTGCTTCCAGTCGAAATTCACCGTCTGGCGCTGCCCTTGAACATAATTCACATCTAATTTCTTCGTGTATAATTTTTCCTGGCCTTCCCTTGTATTGAACTTACCCGATCCGGAAGCTTCCACAGCTACAGGGGTTCCATCGGGTGCAGTAATGCAGATGTAAATATCTTTATTGCCCGATGTAGCAATCCTGTTTTCATCCAGGTCAAAAGTAATCCTGAGTTTATCTGTCTTTTTAGCATACTTGGTTGCTTTGTCTTTGCCCCGCACTTCCTTCATCGGCACAATCGCAAAGTTTGAAGCCCTCAGTGTAGATCCCACATCAATTACATCTTCCTTCTGCTTCATATCTATTTCACGCTGTGTAAGCTTTACTTTGGCCGAATCATAATCCCTTACAACCCTGTCACGCTCTTCGGTAACAGCGGCTTTTTCCTGTGCCAGCACAATATTTTCGCCTTTAAGCTGCTCTACCTGTGCCTTGTAGCCTTCAATATCATTGTTTAGGGATGCTATCAGCCTTTTCGCTTCTGCAAGGTCGGCCTTGGTAGCATTCACATTGGAAAGCAGGCTCTGTATGCGGCTCTTTTTGTCTGCAATTTCCCTGTCCTTGGCGGTAATGCTGCTGTCTTTCTTTGCATTGTCAGTCTTCAGGTTATCATACCTGGTAGTGGCATCATCAAGGTCTCTCTGCAGAATGTCTTTTTCGGCTACCGTGGCAGTAATCAGCGCATCTTTCTGCTGCACGGTTTCCTTCGCCTTGTTCTTATCATAAATGATATAGCCCCAGGTTCCCAGCAATGCAACAAGCAATACGCCCGTCAGTAAAGTTTTCCAGTTTGCTGCGGATGGTGCCGGGGTTTTTCTTTGCTCCCCGCCTTCGGCTGTGGGAAAATTTTCAAATGCCATAATTGAATTTTTATGTGAATAAAGTTACTTAATTGTTAAAATAAGACTAAAACTTTTTGATAGTTTTCAGCTTATTTCGTAATACGGTTATCAATTTTCCAAAACCATGCCAAACTGCCCAACATGTGGATATTAACGGTTTAGCCGCAGGTATATTGTTACGGCCGGTAAGCGCAGTTGATGATGGCCTGAAAAAACTTTTACTATTACACCTTCAGCTTTTATCTTTGGCAAATGTCAGCCGAAAAAATCATAGGTGGATGGAAAAAGCAGCAGTTCAAACCCATTTACTGGTTAGAAGGGGAAGAAGATTACTATATTGATGTGGTAATGGACTATGCCGAGCATAAAATACTGAGCGAAAGTGAGGCTGGCTTTAATCTTACTGTTTTTTATGGCAGGGATGCAGACTGGAGTGCTGTGGTAAATGCCTGCCGCCGCTACCCAATGTTTGCCGAGCGCCAGGTGGTACTGCTCAAGGAGGCCCAGCAGATGAAAGACATAGATAAGCTTGAAAGCTATGTAGACAACCCGCTTGCCTCCACTATATTTGTAGTGAGCTATAAGGAAAAAACACTCGACGGCAGGACAGCCCTCTCCAAAACACTCAAAAAAAAGGCGGAAGTATTCACCTCAAAAAAGATATACGACAGCAAATTGCCCGAATGGACGGCAGAAATGGTACAATCCAAAGGGTATACCATAGCACAAAAAGCATTGATGCTGCTGGTAGACCATATTGGCAACGACCTGAGCCGTATTGCCAATGAGGTGGACAAGGTACTGGTGAACCTGGGCGGCGAAAAACTGATTACCGAGGATGATATTGAAAACTATGTGGGTGTAAGCAAGGAATACAATGTGTTTGAGCTGCAGGATGCACTGGGAAAAAAAGATCTTGCCAAAGCCATTAAAATCATCAATTATTTTGAAGGCAACCCCAAGGCTGCCCCCATACAAATGGTACTGCCTGCCCTGTACAATTATTTCAGCAAAGCCTACATGCTCTGTGCCATGCAGGGAAAGGATGATAAAACCGCTGCTGCTGCCATTGGCGTAAATCCCTTTTTCATTAAAGATTACCATGCCATTGTACGCAACTATTCTTTTAGCGGCATAGAGCAGGCGCTGCTGCTGCTGCACCAGTATAACCTGCGGGGCGTGGGCGTGGGCGACACGGGTACTTCTGATGCCAGCCTGCTGAAGGAAATGGTGGTGAAGATGATGTGCTGATGTGCTGATTGGATGATGTGCTGATTGGATGATGGGATGATGTGACAATGTGCAAATGGGCAAATGGGCAAATTTGCAAAAGGGCAAATGGGATGATGTGCTGATGTGACAATGTGCAAATGGGCAAATGGGCAAAAGGGCAAATGTGCTGATGGGATTATGGCCGATGAACAAATGCCAAAAACCAAACTTTGAACCAACCCGGAAAATACGAAAGGGAATAGAACAAGTCAAAACCTTCAACTTTGAACTTATCCACTCTCAACTATCCACTATCCACTATCCACTATCAACTATCAACTATCAACTAAAGAAGCCGCTTCCCTGTCCCTGCCCAACTGCGCTTTTAATTCCTCCAGTCCGCTGAACTTTACTTCGCTGCGCAGGTGCTGCTTCAGGTATACCGTTACCGTTTCACCATAAATATCCTTATCAAAATCAAAAATATTTACTTCGGTTACCTGTTTTGTACCATCCACAGTGGGCCTTGTACCGATGTTCATCATACCTGTATACATAGCATCAGTAATACCCGATATTTTAACATCCACTGCATACACGCCATTGGCCGGTATAAGCTTTTGCACATCTGCTGCCACAAGGTTAGCAGTGGGAAAGCCAATTGTGCGGCCCAGCTGATTGCCCTGCACCACTTTACCCGAAAAAAAATAGCGGTAGCCCAGCAGTTCATTGGCCCCTGCGCAATCGCCCTGGTAAAGGCTCTCCCTGATGCGGGTAGAACTTACCGCACTGTGCTCCAGCACACGGGCAGGAATTTCTTTTACAGTATATCCATACCGGGTGGCAAAATCTTCCAGCATCTGGTAATTGCCCAGCCGGTTGTGCCCAAATTTATGATCGTAGCCGGTTACAATGGTATGCGGGTGAAATGTATCCACCAAAAAATCACGGATATATGCTCCTGCCTCCATTTCGGCAAATTCGCCGGTAAAGGGTATTACAACCAGGTGGTCAATTCCGTAATGGCGTAAAAGTTCAGTTTTTTCATCAAGGGTATTCAGCAGGCTCAGTGGTTTTTTGGCAGAAGCTACCACCATGCGGGGATGCGGGTGAAAAGTAATAATGACCGTTTCGCCATTAACTGCCGCAGCTTCGGCCCGCAGCTGGGCTATTATTTGCTGGTGCCCCCGGTGTACCCCGTCAAAAGTACCCGTAGTTATCACGGTATTGCTAAAAACCGGCAGTTCCTGTATGTTGGTATGCACCTGCATGTAAAAGTGGTGCAAAACTAAATGAGAATTAAGAAACGGTTATTGAATGGCGAACATTTATTTTTGCATCCTAAAACTGGTCAATGTCATTATACACAAAAAGGGGCGTTTCGGCACAAAAGGAAGAAGTACATGCTGCCGTGCAGCAATTAGATATGGGGCTTTTTGCCAACGCATTCTGCAAAATTTACCCCGATTACCTCGGCGGCGACAGCAATATGGTGAATGTAATGCATGCCGACGGGGCCGGTACCAAAAGCATACTGGCCTACCTGTACTGGAAAGAAACCGGCGATGCATCTGTGTGGAAGGGCATTGCCCAGGATGCCATTGTGATGAACTTAGACGACCTGCTTTGTGTGGGCATTTACGATAATATTGTTTTTAACTCCACTATCGACCGCAACAAACACCTTATTCCCGGTGAAGTGCTGCAGCAGGTGATCAGCGGTTCGCAGCAATTATTTGATACGCTGAAGGAATTTGGCGTACACATCCACTACCTTGGCGGCGAAACGGCAGATGTGGGCGATGTGGTACGCACCATTGCTGTAAATGGCACCATGACCTGCCGCTGGCCCAAAGACAAATTGATTACCAACGATAAAATTCAACCCGGCGATGTGATTGTGGGGCTTGCCAGCTACGGGCAGGCCAGCTATGAAACAGCTTACAACAGCGGCCTTGGCAGCAACGGGCTTACCAGCGCCAGGCACGATGTGCTGGACAAATATTATGCAGCAAATTTTAAAGAAAGCTACGATAATAACCTGGCGGAGGATGTGGTATACATCGGTAAACAAAAACTTACCGACCCCTGCGAACAATTGCCCGGCACCAGCATCGGCCAGTTACTGCTGAGCCCCACCCGTACCTATGCGCCCGTGCTGGTACAACTGCTGAAAGCACATTTTGAAAAAATTCACGGGCTGATACATTGCAGTGGTGGCGGGCAAACCAAGTGCCTCAAATACCTGCCCGGTAATATGAGGGTGGTAAAGGATAACCTTTTTGCCCCCCCGCCCATTTTCAGCATCATTGCTCAAAACAGCGGCTCACCGGCCAGGGAAATGTACGAGGTATTCAATATGGGCTGCCGCATGGAAATTTATTGCCCCCCCGCAGCTGCTGCCATCATGATTGATACCGCACAGCAGTTTGGTATTGAAGCACAAATCATCGGCCGGGTAGAAGAATCTGATACAAAAGAACTGCTGATAAAAGTAAATGGAGAAGAGCTGCGGTACTAAGCCTACCTGAACTGGTATAGCCAATGTGGTTTTGGCCCCGGCAGCAGTACCACTATATATCATTGTTGCGTCGCACACTTGTACAGCATACCGCTGCGGAGCTTTTTTGGCCTGCAAAAAAAATCCCGGCACCATGGCCGGGATCAATTATTGCAAAAAAACTGATATGCTTATTCTTCAATTACAATAGTAACCGGCTGGTTGCGGTATGCCTTTACTTTACGACCATTTTGTACAGCCGGCTCCCACCTGGGTCCGTTTTTAACCACATCAACACAGGCTTTTGCCGTTTTTGAATCCTGATAATTCAGGGCTTTTACATCGCTGATATTGCCCTCCTTGTCTGTAACAAACTGTACAATTACATGATATACACCTTTCTTCCAGCCTTCCTTTACAGCTACATTTGCATCCAGTGCTTTGGCCAGGTATTTACGCCAGGCATCATTACCACCGGGAAACTTTGCCTCCTGCTCCACTTTTGTAAAAATGAGATTCGGGTTACCGTCTTCCACAACTGCTTTTACCGGGTAGCCGGTTACTGTTATTGGTTCAGCAGGAGCTGAAGCTTCTTTTTTAGTGGTTACAATCACCAATCCGTCAGCTGCTTTTTTACCATACCTGCTTTTGATAGCGGCAGCGGGGTCTGTCATTTCAATAATTGCATTTGCATTGTTGCTTAAAATACCAGCAATCTCCTGCTTCGACTTACCAGCTATTTCTTTACTGTCCATTACCAGCAGCGGATAATCACCCATGGCCTTCATATCTCCCCTGGCGATAAATTTATCAGCACTGAACCCCTTAACAAGCTGAGGCTTTGAAGTAATTTCCACTACACCATTTTTACCCTTATCTCCATAATACATAGTTGCTTTGTCGCCCTTCAATACATTAATATGGTCAATGGTTCCGGGATCCATCTTATCCAGTTCAGGTTTATTGATTACCGTGCCATTTAACACATACAAAGGCTCCGGCTCTTTTGCACCCTGAAGCGATCCGGGCTGGGGTTTGATGGTAATTGTGCGGTTGCCGTTACTGTTGTAATTCAGAATTACCTCATTTGATTTCTTTACGTTAATGCTGTAAATATCATTGGGTTTAATACTGTCAAGGTCATTTTCTGGCCCTGACTTTTTGGAGGTAAGCTGCTGCTTACCCGTTACAACCACTTCGGGCAAAGTATCTGCCATGGCATAAACCGCAACTGATTTTTGTGCTGCAAAGTTGTTAATGGCCGCCAATACATTCCTGGCTATGGCTTCTTTACCAGCCTCTGTGCGCAGGTAAGCAGCGTCTTTGCTGTTGCTGATATAGCCAGCCTCAATCAGTACTGCCGGGCAATCATTTGCCTGCAATACCCATATCCCCACTTTACGCTGCATTGGATTATCCGGTACCGCCAGTGCGTAATTGTTTTTAAATGACCCGATTACCGCCGAAGCTAGTTGCCTGCTGGACTTTGCATTACCAAATTCTTCCCTTGCTATAAAGACAGACATTCCGTTTTTACTTTCGCTTTCAGATGCCGGTGCTGAATCAAGATGAATGGAAACAAACAGGTCGGCGTTTTTTACTCTGGCAAAATCTGCCCGCTCCTGCGGACTAAGGTACACATCTGTTTCCCTGGTAAGCAGGATATCTACGTTGCTATTGGTGTTGAGTTCTTTTATTTTCTGCACAATGGCCAGCGACATATCTTTTTCCAGTATGCCATCTTTACCAAATCCACCAGCATCCTTACCACCATGCCCCGCATCAATCACTACTGTTATATGCCTGCCGGCATCTGCCCCGCCCTGTTGTGGCAAAATAATGGTTTTTGTTTTTAATGTAAATGCTGCAAATACCAGCACAGCAAGCGGCAGTACCAGTATACGGCTGAAATAAGATACTTTCGGATTTTGATTTTTAGTTAACATGAGTAGCCTCCTTTTGATTGGTGAGTAAAAAAAGTTATTAGTAAGTTCAAACCGGTGTTTGGGATAAGCCGCCTGTAAAATCATTGCAGCAAAACCTGCCGTATCATTGTCTTCCACAGCTTTTTTATCCGCAATAAATTCATGTATCATATTGATCTCCTTACGAATAAGCCAGAAAAAAGGGTTGCACCAGAAGAAGATAAGCACACTATTGATAAACAATTTGTCGTAGCTGTGCTTCTCCTGCACATGCGCCACTTCGTGCCTGAATATCTGCCTGCCCGTGGTACTGTCCAGGTCGATAGCCTCATTCCAGAAAATATAATTCAAAAAAGAAAAAGGAGTGCCCTTGGCATCGGTATTCACAAAGAAAAAACGCTCCACCACCTGCCCGCGGTATTTGTAAATAAGGGTACGGATTATCCACAATACCCTGATAAATCCCACAAGGAAAATCATGGAAATAATAAAGTATCCGGCTGTGAGCAATTGTGAAAGTGTGAAATACTCCGGCATACTATGCTCAGCAATACCGTTGATGTATTCATCGCTGCTGCTAACCACCTGCAGCAGCTGTATGGCTTGGCTCTTTGGCTCATCGGCATAATGCCGGATATTGATTTCCAGCAATGGCAGCACCAGTGAAAGTATTACTGATGCCAGTAAAAAAAACCTGTTATAATGATGATAAATCTTATTGCGCAGCATGAACCAGTAATAGCCCAGCAATATGCCCGAGCAGAGCAATACTTTTAACAGGTAGAAGGAAACTTGCAGCATAACCGGCTGATTAATGATAAATAAATTTGTTACCGCTTAATGTTTTTCTATTTCTTCTTTAATTGCTTCAGCAACAGCTCTAGGTCATCCACACTCAGGTTATTTTCCTTTACCATAAAGGAAACTGCATTGCTGAATGAGCCTTCAAAATATCCTTTTACAAGATTCTTCATACTGCTCTTGCTGTACACATCCTTGCTGATAAGCGCATGATACTGGTGCATGCGGCCAAAAACAGTGATGCCGGCAAATTCTTTTTCCACAAGAATTTTGATAATGGTTGCTACTGTATTGCTGTGCGGCTTGGGCTCGGGAAGCTCTTCTATGATCTCCCTCAGAAATGCCTTGTCCAGTTTCCAGAGCACCTGCATAATCTGCTCTTCTGCCCGGGTTAACGTCTTCATATTACCTGTCATTGTTGTATTTGATTTTTTCAATCAACCGCAGCCTTGTTGTTACAGACAGCAGGTTAACTTTGCCACACAAACATAAAACTAATAATTTAGTTTTCAAACTATTTTTTTAGTTATTAACAAATTTAACATTTCAGTGCAGAAATATTTTTTTAATAGCGGGGCAGATACCGTTAATTTTGCCTCTTTGGCAAAATCCCCAGGCGGTTAAAATAACATTTCAAAAAAAAGTCAGATACAATGGCCCAATCAATTATAGATTTAAAAAATGTAAATATTTACCAGGCCAGCAATCTTGTGCTGGAAAATGTAACCATATCGGTGGATAAGGGTGAATTTGTGTACCTGGTGGGCAAAACAGGCACTGGCAAAAGCAGCCTGCTCAAAACAATGTACGGAGATTTACCGCTTACCTCCGGCGAAGGATGGGTAGTGGGCTACAATTTAAAGGACGTGAACTGGAAAACGGTTCCCTTCCTGCGCCGCAACCTGGGTGTGGTTTTCCAGGATTTTCAGTTGCTTACTGACAGGAATGTTAATGACAACCTGAAATTTGTTTTAAAAGCCACCGGCTGGAAGGATGAAAAACTGATGGACGAAAAAATATCGGATGTGCTTGATAAAGTGGGATTGAAAACAAAGGGTTTTAAAATGCCATTTGAATTAAGCGGCGGAGAACAGCAGCGGGTAGATATTGCCCGGGCATTGCTGAACTCACCCAAACTGATACTGGCTGATGAGCCCACGGGTAACCTTGACCCTGAAACTTCTGACGAAATCATGCAGCTGCTTTTTCACATCAGCCGTGACTTTAATACCACGATAGTAATGGCCACGCATGATTACCCGGTAATCAGTAAATTTCCTGCACGCACCATCAAAACAGAAAAAGGCAAAGTGTGGGACAATGCTAGTGTAGCAAGCTGAGCAGCTTGCGGGCATTTTCCATATTATTAAAAAGCCGCTGTGCTATACCCTGCCGCTCTTCAATATCATTGTGTGTAAAAGGCTGTTCAAACAGCTTTGCGGTGGCTTCAATAAACTCATTTGCACCTTCGGCCACCTGGCAATAAGGCTCAAGCCCGCTGCCGGCAACAGCTTCCCGGTTTACCAGGCAGTGCCTGCCATTAAAAACAGCATTCACCAGCTTCAATTTTATCCCGGTATTATTAAAAGATGGCAGAATATTTACCTGGGCCCTGGCAATCAGGTCCTGCATTTCTGCATCACTGGGATTGGTGGCAATACAGGTATGCTGGTGCTGGTGTGCCAATTTTTCAAGCGAAGCCGATGGATTTCTTCCTGCGATTACCAGTGGTACGGTTAGCTTGCTGAATACTTTTGTAAGCAGCCATACCGCGGCTTTTTCATTTTCATTTACGGCAAGATTGCCATGGTAAAGACAGTAATGTCCATTGCCTTCTTTTGCCGTAACCATTGCAAAGGGAATAAACACTGGCAGAAAATGCACTTGCGCAGCACCAAAAAGGGATTTGTACAAAAGGGCATCCTGCTCACTTACAGCCAGGAAAATGGCTGAATTGGCAATGCGCCGCTCATACTTCTTCAGCAGTTTGCTTTCGATACTGTAATAAATTTTTTTATACAGGCTGTTTTCATTGCCTTCAAGGCGCCGGTAATACTCAAACTCTGCATTGTGCAGCCGCACCAGTATTGTACGGCCCGCCAATGCACCCTTGTATAAATGATAGGTACAGTGTATCCCTTCCAGCAGTACAGGGTACTCATCCTGCTGCAGGCGGGCAAGCAGGGCTGCACTGGCCCTGGACTTCACAATATAGGGCAGCTTGAATGAGACACCTTTTAGCCCGCGGTTCCGGTGATAATAATTTACTTCTTCACAATACTTATTCAGTTCCGGTTGCTTTTCACCATCTGCAGTGTAACAGTGCAGGTGAATTTTTACTCCCAGTTGATGCAGGCATTTTATCTTGTAAAAAAGATCCACCACCCCGCCATAATTGGCAGGCCAGGGTACCTCGTGTGTCACTATATGCAAATGCTGTTCTATGATTGTCTTTTTTTGTGCGTAAGGCCATTATAAAATGACAACAATTTTTTTTCTTCATTTTGCCAGCAGTAAACCTCCCTTGCTTGTATACACTGCTGCTGCAGTTTCAGATAAAATGCATCATCCTCCATTATTTGATTAACGGCATTTACTATCTTTTGTTCGGATGTGTCTTCTATTAACAATGCCACTTCAAATTCATTATTAATTTTCCGGTATTCAGGAAAGTCCATACTTACCTGCGGCAGGGCATGATGCATATAATCAAAAAACTTATTGGCCAGGGAATAATACTGGTTAAGCCCGTTATTCTCCACCAGGTTAATACCCAGCCAGGTATGGGCAGTGATATCTTCCAGTACGGCAGGCAATACCTTGCCCTTTAAAAACACTTTTTGCTCCAGGCCGTTATCAATAATCAGCTTTCTGCATTGTGTCATAAAGTTTCCATCCCCATAAATGTACAGGCATGCATCAATCTGTTTCATCGCCGGTATCAATTGCTCCAGCCCGCGGGCCTCATTTACTGCTCCCTGGTAAAGAATGCCCTTCTCCCTGTTGTCAGGCAATACCAATGGCTTCAACAGGGTGCAATTCATCACAACTTCATACTGTACTTTATACAATTTTTCAAAAGCAGCAGCAATACTATAACTTACCGTATAGCCGTTTTTAAATTTGGGTACAAAGGTTCTTTCTATCCAATACCATACCCGGTACACTCCCGGCCTGGTAACAATTTCTTTTTGCTGCGAAAAATATTCATGCGCATCATACACTAATTTTTTCCCCCTCAGCCTTCCTGAAAAAAACACCGGCAGCATGGTGTCAAGGTCAATACAGCACAGCACATCACAGGGCTTAAAAAGCAGGTAAAAGAAAAGCCGGATATTGTATGCAGCATAAAAAAGTATTCCTTTCTTAAACATGCAGGACAGCCGTTTTTGCCGGAATGGCTGCTGGGTAAGCGGCTCACCACCTTTATTTACCCCCACCAGCGTTACACGGTAGCCCGCCTGCGCCAGCGAAGTGCAGATGCGGATCATACGCTGATCGTAATTAAGCTGGTTGGTTACTGTGAAAACGATTCGTTGCAAAAGATGGCTATAGTTTTACCTGTTGATATATTTTTTCGATAAATGTCACTGTTTTGAGTGCCCCTTCGCCGTCAGTAACAGCACTTTGTCCGCCCCCCAGTGCCTGTACAAGGTTATCATACACTTTATCATGATTGCTCATTGAACCTTTGTAGAAACCATAATCATTGGCTGCTCCGGCCTTTTCAAGTTTGCTGGTATCAATCATAAAAGGCTCCTGGTACACCAGTTCATTCATGTATTCACCCGCCAGTTTCAGGGTTCCCTTTTCTGCCACTATGGTAAGCGAAACTTCCTGGTTTTTGTGCAGCGCATTTACTGTATAATGCATCACCCCAATGGCCCCGCTTTGCATTTGTACCGCAATGGCCCCGGTATCTTCAAATTCAATAATATCCTTATGCCCGCTGTTGGCCCTGAAACCAGTTACTTCCTTCACATCACCCAGCAGCCACAGCAGCACATCAGTATAATGGCTGAACTGGGTGTACAGGGTGCCGCCATCCAAAGCCAGGGTGCCCTTCCATGAATGATGATAATAGGCTGCGGGCCTTTGCCATACACAGTTCAGCTGAAAGCTGTATACTTTTCCCAGTCGTTCTTCGTCAAGCATTGCCTTCAGTTCGGCAATTACCGGGTTGTAGCGGGATGATTTTACTACAAATAATTTTTTACCTGCAGCAGCAGCAGCGGCAATCATGGCATTGCCATCAGCAGTACCAAGGCACATGGGCTTTTCGCAAAGCACGTTGATGCCCGCCTGCAAAGCCGCAATACTCTGCGCTGCATGCAGTCCGTTGGGGGTGCAAATGCTCACCACGTCAAGCCCCTTTTCGGCTGCCAGCATGGTGGCATGATCGTAATAGGCCCTGGCGCCATACTGCGCAGCCAGTTCATCCGCACGCTGAGGTACTGTATCGCATACGGCCACCAGTTTACCCAGCCTGGAAACCTGTTGCGCATGGCGCCTGGCTATTTTACCGCATCCTGTAATAGCAAATTGATAATGCATCTGTTGGCAAATATTGCATTTTTAAGGCAAAGTTGCGGTATCAGGCCAAAACTTTACCACCTGCATGGCCAAGGGCCCTCTGAGTTCCCGGGGTCAAAAAATCTTACCACCACTTGTATAAAAAAAAATCCTCACCCGAAATGTTTAATATATTTGACCAATAAATTTAAACCAGATGGCAGATATATTTAATGAACTGGATGAGCAGCCCAAAAAGCGTACTACTTTCATCAAGGTACTTTGTATCCTTACTTTTATAGGCAGCAGTTATGGCCTGCTGAGCGGTGTATACAGCTACTTTACTGCCGAAAAAACAGCCAGGGACACCCAGCAGGCGGCAAACATGTTCAACACAAAAAAACAGCCTTCCAATGATGCCGATAAAAAAGGGGATGCCATTGCCAAGAATATATTGAATACCATGGCAGATGCCTTTACCCCGGAAAATGTACGAAAACTGTCCATTTCGGAGATAGTTGGGGCGCTTTTATGCCTTTCAGGTGCACTTTTGATGTGGCGGATCAATAAAAAGGGCTATATTTTGTACGTAGCCGGGGTGCTATTGGGCATTATCATACCCTTTGTACTGTTCGGAAACAATATTATGGGCATTTTCATGTCGGTTTTAAGTGGTTTGGTGGGCCTGATTTTCTGCATTTTATACGGGGTAAACCTCAAGGATATGAAGTAAAAGCAGCAAATGGATAAAAAAACTTACCCGTCTGTGCAGGAATCTCCTTTTTTTCGCTACTTTTGCACCCGAAATAAAGAAAATAATAATGGCATCATACGGATGCCACAAAAAAAATTCAGATGTCGCATTTAACAATCGAAAAAAAAGCCAGCATCTTTGCTGAATTCGGGGGAAAAGCTACCAACACCGGTTCTATTGAAGGCCAGGTTGCCCACCTTACTGAACGTATCAACCACATTTCCGGTCATTTAAAAGGTAACAAAAAGGATTTTTCCACACAGCGTGGCCTTATGATGATGGTAGGTAAACGCAAGCGCCTGCTCACCTACCTGAGTAAGCATAATCTTACCGGCTACAGGGCCCTGATTGAGAAATTAGGTTTGCGTAAATAATTTAATTTTCAACTATGTAATATGGATTTTCCCAACTGATTTTTTAAACGGTTGGGAATTATTCGTTTTACCCAGTATCATTTTTTTAACATTCCGGGCGATTAGTTGTATGAATTCCTTCAACACCCGGTACTCAATTTTTGCAACAAGATGTCATTATTACAACCAAAATCAGTAACATTTGATATAGGTGGTGGCCGTATGGTTACCATAGAAACAGGTAAATTAGCCCGCCAGGCAGATGGTGCCGTAACGGTACGCCAGGGCAACTGTATTATTTTAGCAACAGTAGTTGCCAACAAAGAACCCAAAGAAGGACAGTCTTTCTTTCCATTATCGGTAGATTACCAGGAAAAATTTGCTTCTGCAGGACGTATCCCCGGCTCATTCTTTAAAAGAGAAGCCAGGCTCAACGACTATGAAATTTTAACCAGCCGCCTGATAGACAGGGCACTGCGTCCATTGTTTCCGGATGATTATCTCTGCGATGTACAGGTACTAGTAACACTGGTATCATCCGACAGCGAAATAATGCCCGATTCATTAGCCTGTCTTGCTGCATCAGCAGCGCTGGCTGTATCGGATATACCCATTAAAGAAATCATCAGTGAAGTAAGGGTAAGTAAAGTTGATGGCCAATTTGTTATCAACCCTACCCGCAGCGAACTGGAAAAATGCGAACTGGAATTTTTGATAGCCGCTACCGACAAGAACATTATGATGGTGGAAGGCGAAGCAAAAGAATGCCAGGAAGAAGACCTCGTAAAAGCACTGGAACTGGCGCATGATGCCATCCGCATACAGGTAAAAGCGCAGGAAGAACTGAGGGAAAAAGTGGGTGTTACTGCCAAAAGGGAATATACCAAACCTTATCGCAACGAAGAGCTGGAAACAAAGATCAACGATTTCTGTAAAGATAAAATGTATGCCATTTCTGCATCAGCCTCTGCCAAGCATGAAAGAAGTGATGCTTACAAAGCCCTGCAGGAAGAAGTAAAAGTATTTTTGGGTGAAGAATTGCCCGATGCTGATAAAAAACTGATTGGTCATTATTTTGGTGAACTGCAATACAATGTGGTTAGGGATATGATCCTTAACGACCGCAAGCGCCTGGATGGCCGTGGTCTTGCCGATGTACGTCCGCTGGAAATGGAAACCGATATCCTGCCAACACCGCACGGCTCGGCACTGTTTACCCGTGGCGAAACGCAATCACTCACCACGGTAACTTTTGGTACACCACTGGATGAGCTGCTGGTGGAAAGTGCTGCCAAATCTGTTGATTCAAAATTCTTTTTGCACTACAACTTCCCGCCATTCAGTACCGGTGAAGTGAAGATGATGAGGGGCCAGAGCCGCCGCGAAGTAGGGCATGGTAACCTTGCCATGCGCTCTTTAAAGCAAATGATGCCGGGCAGCGAATATGCCTATACCGTAAGGGTGGTAAGCGATATCCTGGAAAGTAATGGATCCTCTTCCATGGCCACGGTTTGTGCCGGTTCACTGGCTTTGATGGATGCGGGTGTTCCCTTTGCAAAACACCTGAGTGGTGTGGCAATGGGCCTGATAACCAAGGGCGATAAATTTGCGATACTTACAGATATACTCGGTGATGAAGACCACCTGGGTGATATGGACTTTAAAGTTACCGGTACCCGTGATGGTATCTGCGGCGTGCAGATGGACATTAAGGTAGACGGACTGAGCATGGATGTGATGCGCCAGGCATTGGCACAGGCAAAAGCTGGCCGCCTGCACATACTGGATGCAATGTATGAATGCATACCTGCACACAGGGAAGAAGTGAAACCACATGCACCACGCATGACCAAGCTTATCATCGACAAAGAATTTATCGGTGCAGTGATAGGGCCACAGGGTAAAGTGATACAGGAAATTCAGCGTGAAACAGGTACTACTATCAATATTGAAGAAGTTGGCAACACAGGCGAAGTAAGCATCTTCTGCGCTGCTAAAGAAGGAATGGACAAGGCTGTAGCATGGGTGCAGGGCTTAACTGCTATGCCCGAAGTTGGTAAAGACTATGAAGGAACTGTAAAAGGCATCAAGGAATTTGGCGCTTTTGTAGAGTTTTTACCTAAAAAAGAAGGTTTGCTGCACATCAGCGAAATAAGCTGGAAACGCCTGGAAACAATGGATGGTATCTTTAAGGAAGGTGATAAAGTAAAAGTGAAACTGGTGGATATTGACCAGCGCACCGGTAAATACAAGTTGAGCCGCAAGGCACTGATGCCAAAGCCCGAAAGTCAGCCAAGACCTTAACCAGGGATAGTTCGCAAGAACTGCCATTTTTTATACGCAACGATTGCCTGATATTGAAAAGCCGCTCCAATGAGTGGCTTTTTTTATGAGTTGATGAACCGTGGTCAAACCGACTTTATTCTGATATCATACACAAAATCACTTATATCCTCAATTACAAACCTGCTGCTGTCAGGATGAAAGGGGTTTAAAATAAAGTTAAATTCCCGGGGTATTATAGCAGATGGTATTTTAATTACCGGGAAAATCATAGCTTTTAAAATGCGTGTGCCAACAGCTTGGGTGGAAGCAGGCACTGGAGCTTCTTTCCAGTTACCCGGCAGTTCAGGCTCTGTAATTTCAAGTATTTTATCGTCAGGTATATCTATTGTAACAATGCTCAATGCTCTTGGTATATCATCTGCTGTAACATTAACTGTATATTCCAGCACAGCCAGCGCCCTGCTTTCCGAAGTATAAATACAGGCAGTGAGGCGATGGTTCCACCGGCCACCATACAGCCTTGCTCCTTCGCCGGTAAGGTCTTTGGCATACCTGGTACTGCTTATGCGGTAAACAATCATAAAATTTTTTAAGAGTACACACCGTAGTCAATTCTGCCAATAAGGTTTTTCACTTCTTCACGGCCATATTGATTATCAAGTAAATCATATGGGGCCTGCCCGCCTAAAGCCTTATTGGGCCTGAGTATCCAGGCATTAAATTTATCATCATCGTCAAATACTTCATAGCCATAAGAATAGATATCAGCAAGGCTTACTATTCTTTCGCTTAATGAACTGCTGAATTTTTCTGTACCTTTTTTATTGATAAGGGTAGCCCTTGTAACCGAAAGCGCCCAGGCAAGCTGGTCGTAATCTAACTCAGCGGTACTTTTGAGGTATTCCAAATCTTTTTTGGATATCCCTGCCCGGATAAGGCCCACTTTTTCAATGGGTGTCATTTGGCTGATTGATTTCTTTGCAGGAATTGAAATTACATTGCCCGATGCTGCAAGGTATACTGCAGGTATATCAGCAGCAAAGCCTCCGGTATCTTCGAGTATTTGCCCTGAAGCAGCCACTTCATGTGTATATGCATCAACGGCAATTGCTTTTAATATAAGGCTTCCTGTATAATGCAGCTTTTTATCAGGTGATTGATTTTTTTGCATAGTATAAATTTACACCAAATATAGTAAATTTTTATACATCCTAAGCCTTTATATTACTTTTTTCTGATTTTTTCCATTTCTCTGGCAATTGAAATGGCTTCTGCGTCACCGCTTTGCGACAGTTTTGCTATGATACTTTCCTGCGATACCGCATCCCGGTTCTGGCTGAGCTTAAATACATTGTCGATCTGTTGTACTTCTATTTCAAAACCCACAATGGCTTTTAGGTTATCACGAATGTATTTCTCACTCATTTTCTCCATGGAGGCAGGGTTTTCCGATGCGGCTTCGTAGCGGTCGGTCAATGCTTTGATGATCTTATATGTACCGGCATCATCCAGAAAACGCAGTTGCCCTTTTGCATGAACGGTAATATAGTTCCAGGTACTGGCCATACGGGTATCGGTGTACCAACTTGCACTCACATACGCATGAGGGCCTGTAAAAATGACCAAGACATTGGGGTTGGTTTCAAAAGCCATGGCATGATCGGTTGCCCGGCTGAAATGCCCGCTGATGATGATCTTGCCATCGTACCGCTGCTCTACTTCCAAAGGTACATGTGTAGCAACCGGATAGCCGTCGGCACCAAAGCCTGTAACAATGGCAAAGGGATTGTCCTGCATCATTTTCAATACCACGGATGGCTCTTCCTGGTAACGCTTCACTTTAAACATGGGGCTTGCTTTAATTTGCGAACAACAACTGTTCTGCTGGTAAAGTTAACAAGTACATCCTGAAAAGGCCATACAATTATACCGATTTGAGTTAATGCCTGCTTTGCAAAACTGATAGTTACTGTCATTGAAGCGCAGAAACACTGTTCAGGCATTTTCTGTGTTTTCCTGCTGGCTGCCGGGGGGGGTATTGAGTAACCTGTGCAGCAGCACTGTTCCTATGGTCGATAGCCAAACTGGTAATTCCTTCAACCTGGCAAGGCCGAATTTTTGCAGGATTTTTGTACATTTGGGCAAAACAAAGGCACATAAATTACCGTTACCCGCCCACAGCATAACACTAATTTTCCCGCCTGATTTTATTACTGTAATTTATGGCAAAATTTATACATACACTCAGCCCCGTTACCGTTTATGATAACCACTCATTCCAGTCGCAGATTATTAAAAAAATACCAGCAGGCGAACTGGTTCCTTACAACAGGGAAAAGCGCCGGGACAAGCTTAACTGGATGGAAATTTACCTTGACAATGGCCAGAAAGGATATGTGCAAAAAAACAGGGAAGAAATATTTTTGTGTAAGCATGTAGAGCTGCTTGACGATGAGGTTACCGGCTTTGGCTATACCACCACGGGAAACAACAATAAAACCTTCACCGATATTTTTTCTCCGGTAATCCAAAGCGGGGCTGTTATCCAGATGGCACCGGATAGCAAACCGGTGGCAGAAGTGGAAGCAAGAAGGATTGCCAGCAGGGAGAAAAACCGCATGGAATCCATCACGCTGAAGTACGACCCGGCAATGGCTGATGTAACCAGTTTCACCTTTCGGAAAGATGAAACATTTCATGTGATTTACGAGGCCCCGTCACGCAAAGATGCTTTTATACTGGTGGACAATCTCCATGGCAAAAAAGGATACCTGCTGTACAAAACCAGCACCTCTGAGCTAAAAGACAAGTGGATCGGCTACCTTGCCATAGTCATCATGATCCTTACCGTTGTAGGCATCATCCTTGCTTTTTTAGCGGCTGGCTGGCTGGTAGTGGGTACTATTTTAATCATACCCGGAATAATCATCGCATTTGTGGCAGTGATTGCGCTTAAGATAGTGCTGTCAATTTTGGGAGCCATCATTCACCAAATACGCATCAGGTTGTAGTACTGTTTGGCAATAACGGGCATGCTGCAGCCAGCAACCAGATATTAAATCCCGGTGCCGCCTATGCCGCATGAGCATTCCAGTATTTTAAAAACCTGCCCAGTTTTCTTCTGGACACTTCAATACATTCTCCCGTATGCATCCTTATCCTGCCATCATTCATATATTCATCAATAAAGTTTTTGTTTACCAGGTGTGTACGGTGAATGCGCATGAAATTTTCAGCCAGCGCATGTTCAAACCAGCGCAGCACTTTGGATACCACCAGCACTTTGCCATTGCTGAAATACAGTTTGCTGTAGTTGCTGAGTGCCTTTACCCGTATTACGTTACTGAAATCAATTGCCCCAATGCCCTTATTCACCGGCAGCAGCAGTACAGGTGAAATCGCAGGCTGTATTGTACTTCGCATACAAACTGGTTGCTCTTTGATTGAATATTTCATATCGCCATTTATTTTTTCAATGCTTTTATTTCCTGTTGTAAAACTTCCACCTGCTGCTGTAATGCCTTGATACCTTCGGTAAGCAACGGAATAAGTGCCGTGTAGTTTACCGACTTATACCCATCGCTGCCGGTATGTACTGCCTGGGGCAAAACCTGTTCTACCTCCTGCGCCAAAAAGCCATATTGCAATTGCTGAGGAAAAGCAAGGCCGGGAAATTTCTTTGTGTCAAAGTAATAAGATACACCCTGCAGCCGCTGCAATAGTTGCAAAGGCTGTGCCAGGGGACGGATATTTGTTTTAAAGCGGGCATCACTGGTTACATTAAATGCCGGAGCATTTACCACCCCGGTAAAAGTGGTTCCACCTTCTGCCCAGAATTTTATTTTCCGCAGTGCCTGTGTATTGCCGGCACCCACAATATCCAGCGTGGCAGGGGTAAAAATGGCATAGCCAATTTTGCCCGCATCCACCTGCTTCCCCACTACACCGGCACCCAGCTCAATTTCATTGTTGTCATTTATTTTAACATCACCGTTGATATGCAGCAATGCCTCGGGCCTTCTTACCCCTAGGCCCACATTGCCATTTTGCTGCACCACCAGGGCCGTTTTGCGGGTGGTGGCCGAAGCGCCAATGCCAATGGTAAACACCCGGTTACTGTCGGCTTTAAACAGGGCACCGTCGGCGGCCACCAGGGTATCGTTGTAGTAGCCAATGGCCATTTCAGCAAAACTTTTGGTCCGGGTAAGTTCCCCGGCTGTAAAAGAACTGTTGCCTGCGGCAGATGTTGCATTACCCGTGGCCGTGGCAGCAAGGCCCGATGCCCTGGTTGAAAGGCCAAAGGTTGATGCAACGAGGCCCGATGCTGTGGAGCCGCTACCCGTTGCCATAGCAAAAGAGCCGCTGGCCATTGTTTGATAGCCCATGGCAGTAGCATAGCCACCCGAAGCGAAGGTAAGGCCGCCCATGGCCGTGGCGCCAATGCCGGAAGCTTTGGACATGTCGCCGATGGCGGTCGCTTTCGTGCCGCTGGCCTCTGTATCAAAGCCGAAGGCGGTGGTGATGATACCAGTGGCCTTTGCGTTAAAACCTGTGGCAAATGATGAAAGCCCTGCAGCCTGCGCCCCTGCACCCAGGGCAACCGCGTAGTGGCCCGATGCAACAGCGGCAGAACCTGCTGCAAACGAAGCATCGCCACTGGCGGTTACAGCATTGCCCACAGCAAAGGCTGCAGGGCCACCGGCGGTTGTTTCCTCCCCAAATGCCACCGCCGCGGTGCCGCTTGCTATGGTACCGCTGCCGCCCGTTAAGGCTTGCGCACCCGATGCCATGGTGTTTTCGCCGAGGGCGGTGGCACTGGTGCCTGTGGCGCTGTTATTGTTGCCGATGGCGACGGCATAGGAACCGGAGGCGACTGTGTTATCACCCATGGCCGTTGCCGTATTGCCGGAGGCCAGTGCCTGGTAGCCAAAAGCGGTGGCGGCATGGCCCGATGCAACGCTGTTATAACCCGCCGCCGTGCTGTAGGTGCCCGTGGCTTTTGAGTTATAACCGGCCGCAAAACTGGCATTACCCATACTGTCGCTGTTCCAGTTGCTGTTGGTAACCGTACCTGCCCGAAAGGCGCCCTGCCTGCCGGGTACAAAAAACAGCTTGGGCTGCGGGCTGCCCGGGGGGCCACTGTTATCATAATTGATACTGTCCGCATTCAGCAGAAAATTCTTACCATAGCTGCCGGTCATATCACGATAAACAATGCTGTTGTTGAGCGGGCTTACGATAAAAAAAGCGGAGCCGTTGCTGATATTGGTCCAGCCGGTACCGTTATAAAAGTAAAACCCGGGTGCCGCATCGGTCTGATAAATCAACAGTCCGTTCACCGGTGTATCGATGGCTATTTTTTGGGCAGCCGTTAAGCGGGGTATCAGCAAACCTTTATTGTTGCTCTGTATATCCAGTGCTGCGGAATAAGCCGGGTTGGTGGTGCCAATGCCTACGTTTTGCGCTTGTAATGAGCTGGCGAAAAGCCCTATCCAGCAGCAGCATAGTTGAATGATTTTTTGTTTCATGTAAATTGTATTGAAATGTGTTGTAAGTATTAATTGATTCTGGCACAGGTGCAGTAAATGCGGATGGTACGGGAAGCCGAGCCGTTGCTATTGGTAACCATCAACCGCCAATTGCTAAGAGGTGCGACAAGGTCGGGCCCGGAATAGTTCACCGTAATATCTGCGGCGGCAGTGTTAAAGTCGCGGTGACCACCACCGCCCGATATCAACCGGGTGCCACTGGGGCAGGCAATGGTATAGAGACCAAGATTGCCTGAGGTCAGCACATAGTCGTTGAACTGATAGGTGAGTCCTGCACCAATCATACCATTTACCGTAAGGTTATTACCCACAGTGGCGTTGGTGTTGATCAGCAAATCGCCATTGGTAAAAACATTGCCTTTAAACAGGGCGCCGCCTTCTGCCCAAAAAGTTATTTTGCGGTTGTTATCCTGTGTGCCAGCCCCCACAATGTCCAGTGACGAAGTGGAAAATACCTGGTACCCGATTTTACCGGCATTGGGCTCCTTACCAGCCAGGCCTGCCCCCAGTTCGAGGGTATAAGTACTGTCTATTTTTTGGTTGCCTGCCACATGCAGCCTGGCAGTTGGTGTTGTTGTGCCGATGCCAACATTTTGAGCCAATCCGTTACCGCTAATTCCTATCAGCAAAAGCCCTGTCATCATTTTATTGCTTATCCTTTTCATATATGTTTGTTTAATTGGTTCTGAAAGAAATACCGGTAAGGTTGAGCCAGCCATTGCCGGATACATTATCAATAGTTACATCACCAGTGATACCGATATCCACCCTGCCGATGCCATTGTTACTGAGTACGGTAAAAACAAGGCGGCCGCCACTGGGCCGGTAACCCGCAGGCAAATTGAACAAGAGGGTACCGCTGGTGGTAATACCGCTGCTAATAAAACCCTGCAAATGCACCATGCCTTCTTTGTCTTTCCAGTAGCCAATGGGAGCAAAGCCAGCTCCATAGTTTTGCCAACCGCCGAGCAATGCGGGTAGCTGTACGGCCTCCTGAACTATGGTGCCAGCCACTTCAAGCCCACCTTCTGCCCAGAGTTTGATGCGGCGGTTGCCGGGTAGGGTACCGGCCCCCACCATGTCCAGCGCCCCCAGCGTAAAGGCTTCATAGCCTATTTTGCCGGCGTTGAGTTCTTTGCCCACCACATCGGCGCCCAGCTCCAGGGGAAAGCTGCCATTGATGCCCACTTCCCCATTTACCTGTAGCAGCGAGGAGGGCTTTCGTACACCAATGCCCACATTGCCATTCTGTTGTATTACAAAAGCCGTTTTGCGGTTATTGGCTGCCGGGCCGTTGCCCACGGTAAACAGCCGGTTGGTATCTGCCCTGAAAATGGTACCATTGGCAACAGCCAGTGTATCATTGTATGCGCCCATGGCCAGCTCGCCGTAGCTTTTGGCCATCGTGCCAGTGCCTAGAGTTGTAGCGTTGTTGGCGGCAGCCACTGTAGTAAAGCCCATGGCGGTAGCAGCAGAGCCGCTGGCGATTGTGTTATTTCCCATAGCTGTAGCGTTGTTGCCGACAGCCATTGTATTAAAACCCATAGCCGTTGAAGCAGAGCCACCAGCCACCGTATTATTTCCAATAGCAGTGGCTGTACTGCCGGTTGCTGAGGTTTGATAGCCCAGGGCCAGGGACGTATTGCCCCTTGCTTCAGCTTCACGCCCTATTGCTACTGCATACTCACCATAGGCTTTGGAAAAATAACCGGCAGCAAAGGATGCTGTGCCTGTTGCCGAATCACCGATACAAAATGCCGCCGAATGGTTGCCACTCGCTACCGATTGCTGCCCGATGACAACAGAGGAAGTGCCCAGAGCTACAGACTGGTTACCGGCAGCAAAACTGTAATTGCCATTGGCCCTTGTAACCTCCCCCATCGCTATTGAAGAAACCCCAGAGGCCAAAGCGACATTGCCGACGGCAAAGCTGGTACTGCCTATGGCGGAATCTTTAAAACCTATCGCTGCCGAATGAAGACCCAGCGACCGGCTCCGCTCGCCCATGGCAAAGCTGAACGATCCCGATGCCTGGTTGCCAAAACCCAGTGCAACAGCAGCAGTACCGGCAGATCCATTGCCTGTGCCAATGGACACCGAGTAGTTGCCCGAAGCAACGCACTGGCTGCCCATAGCAAAGCTGGACTGTGCTAATGACTGATTGTTCAGGCCCAGGGCAACAGCAGCAGTACCGGAGGATGTATTGCCTGCACCAATAGCCACCGAATAGTTGCCTGAGGCGTTACACAGGTTACCCATGGCGATACTTACCAACCCGATAGCCGACGAGCCGTAGCCCATGGCCGTACTCGCATTGCCAGATGCCGTGGTTTGCTGGCCTGCGGCAAATGATTGGTTGCCCGTGGCCCCCAACGTGCTGCTGGTTACAGCACTGAAAGAAAGGTCAACCGCATCCTGCCCGATATCGCCGTAATTGACTGGTAGCCTGTTAAGGATGCGGTGGCCGGTTTTGCCATTTTCGGTGATACGTTCCAGTTCGCTTTTAACGGTTACCACAGTCCATGCTGTGCCATTAAAAAAATAGAAGGCATTTACATCGCTGTCAAAAACCAGCAGCCCTGTGGCCGGTGCCGTAATGGCCAGCCTTTGTGCAGTGGTCATCCGGGGCATCAGCAGGCCACGGCTGTTGCTTTCCAATTCCATGATGGCCGATGCATGAGGGATGATGGTATTGATGCCCACATTGCCGTTTTTGCTGGCGGTAATCAATTGTACGTTATTAGCCACAATGCCAAAGCCTGCAGGGCTATCGGTGCCCACATAAGGCATGCCAGCAAAAACACTGTTAAGGGCCAGCCGCACGGTAGAGCTGCCGCTGCTTTCCCGCAGCCGTATCAGGTGATTGGGGCCCGTGCCTTCCAGGTCGAGCGTTACCTGGGGTGCGGCCGTTCCAATACCAAAATACTGGGCAACACTGTTCAATACCGTCATCGAAAAAAATACTGTTGTCACTATCCTGATTGTTCGCTGCTTCATCCTTAGTTTTTTATCACTGTTTGTTTAAGTATATGATCAATCTGTTTGGTACGTTGCCTGCTTTCCACCAGCAGCCAGCAAAGCACCGCCAGTATCACTACCAGCAGAATACAGGCCACATAGTTTTTCTTCTCATTTGCAGGATGCATTATCACCTTTTGCCGGTGAAACTAATATGTGCAGAGGGGGATTCCCATTTTGGGGCGGGACATAGCAGGACGGGTGGTGTGACAAAACGGGACAACAGTTAAGCAGATTTCTTAACTGATTGAAAATCAATTAACTATTTTTCAGGGTGGTATCTTTTTGATAATATCTTCCAGCTCAGTTTCATTGTCGATTTGCAGGCGCTGGCGCAGGCGGCTTTTGGTTTTGCGTACGGCATCGGTTCCAATGCCCAGCATAGAGGCGATATGTTTGTTTCCCAAATTGAGTTTGACAAGGGCGGCCAATCGTATTTCGGCAGTGGTAATATCGGGGGCGATGGATTTAAGCTGTGGCATAAAGCCCGGGTTGGCCTTGTCGAACATATCTTTAAACCGCAGCCAGTCATTTTCGGTAAGGATGGTTTGGTTGAGCAAATCATCATTCACCTGCATGTTTTGCCGCTCCAATTGCTCTTGCAACTTTTCAATCAATTCGTTTTTTTCAATGCTGTTCTGGGTGAACTCCTTCAGTTTTTCCCGGGCATTTTTTATTTCTGCATCAGCCATCTGCTGTTGGTGCAGCAATGCCTGCTGCCTGATAAAATGGCGTTGCCGCTGCCAGCGAAAGTAAAGCCAACCTGCTATAAGCAATAATATCAGAGCTGCACCCAGCAGATTGCGCCAGATTTTTTCAGCCTGCTTTTCCTGCAGTAAAGCCCTGATCTGGTTACTGCCCATTTCAAAATCCAGCCGTACCCTGGCCACATCGGCCCTGTTGGCGGCTACCACCTGGTTGATAGAGTCTTTCAGGTGGTGGTAAATATCGCCATAAAAAAAAGCGCTGTCGGTTCTTCCTGTTTTTTTAAATACCTCACTAAGGGTGCCATAGGCATTGCGCACAAAAGCGGCATTATAGCCGACACCGGGCTTTTGCACCAAACGCAGGGAGTTTCTGGCCAGCAGCAGGGCACTATCCGTTTGGCCGCGGTGCAGGTAAATCATAGCGATACGTTGCAGTGTATTTCCGGCGTTTCTGGGCTCGGTTACGAGGCAACTATGGTAATCCTTCCACAGCAGGGGAAAAGCTTTGGCATCCTGGCCCTGCTCAAAATACAGCGAGCCGATATTGCCGCTTACAATACCCACCCACACACTGTCGTGATCGCTTTCGGCATGCTGAATGGCCTGGGTATAGCTGTACAGGGCCGAGTCATACTGCTGCAGCCGCTGGTAATTGAGGCCGATGGTATTATAGATACTGGTATATAAACTTCCTGTTGGGTGTGCTGCAAGGCTTTGCCTGATATACCAGGTAGACTGGGCATATTCCTGCATTTTGTGCAACAATTCGCCAATGGTGCCATATACTGCCGGTGTTTTATGGCGGAAACAAGCATCATCCAAATCTTTGCGCAATGCTACCGACTTCAGGTAATAAAACAGGGCTGTTTCGGGCTTGCCCTGCGACGTACAATCGGCGGCATAGTTTTCAAAGCACTGTACCTGCAGGTATTCGTCGCCACTTTCTACGGCACGGTTGTTTGCCTGCTGCATCAGTACTTCCGCTTCCTGTTGGTTATTAAAGGGGGGACGCCGCAGCATAACAGCCTTCCACATAAGGCAGCGGGCGGCGGTATAATGATTGCTGCCGCTGGTTCCCGTGTTAAAAAAGCCCAGCAATTGTACCCTGGCAGCCGAATCGGCAGTACTATAAATGGCCAGCATCAACGAGTCATTTTTTGCAATGCTCCTTTCGTTTCGGCTGCTTACAATTTTCAACAGGATTTGCTCATCAACTGGCTGGGCAACCAATATAAGGGTACTTACCAACAGCGAAAAAAAACTAAACAGCCATTTCATTAACCTGCAAAATAAAAAATGTAAGGACAACAAGACAATTTATCTGGTGACAGGTTGCCGGCTTACCCCAGCTTTTCCAGTATCATTTTTTCCACCAGCTCCGAATCCCAGATTGTTGCAATATCCGGCAGCTGCATGATCTCCTTCATAATGCCTTCCTGCCTGGCACCATTGCGCAATGCCTCGCTGTACCGTATCTGCGGGCTGAAGGTAACCTGCGCATAAGCTGGTATCCACTTATCAGGGTAACGGCTGCTGAACAGTGCTTCAATCTTCTTCTGTAATAAAAAGGCCGGGTCGCCCACCCTGTCACGCATTTCAGCAAAATTATTTACAGCCAGTTCTGCAATAGCATCTGCATCCGGTTTACGCAGTTGCTGGTAGTCTGCAAAAATACGGCTCCAATCTCCTTCATATTTACCCACCAGGCTGTTCAGTACGGAACAATCTTCAAAACCACAGTTCATCCCCTGCCCAAAAAAAGGCACAATGGCATGTGCAGCATCACCAATCAGCGCAAACTTACTGTTACGTACCCATGGGTAGCATTTTACTGTAACCAGTGATCCGGTAGGGTTGGCAAAAAACTCCTCTGCCAGTGAAGGCATCATTGCATAAGCGTCCGCAAATGTTGTTGTAAAAAAATGATCCAATTTTTCTTTTGTATCAAGACTGGCAAAAGAAGGCACTCCTTCAAACGGAAAAAACAAAGTACAGGTAAAACTGCCACCGGGATTGGGCAGGGCTATCAGCATATAATTACCTCTTGGCCAGATATGCAATGCATTTTTTTCCATGAGAAATGTACCTCCCTCACCTGCAGGGATTGTCAACTCCTTATAACCGTAATCAATGTAAGTCTGCTGATATTCAAACCTGTCCTGCTGCAGCTGGTGCTGCAGCCTGGAAGCAGCAAAAGCACCATCCGAACCAAAAATGATATCTCCCTTAACCCGCTGCACATTGCCTGTTACAGCATGCTCAAAAGTAATTTCATTCTCATCCCAATCAATACCTGTACATTTTTCATTGAACAGAATCTTTACTCCTTCCTGCTCTGCAATATCCATCAGTTTGCTGTTAAGGTCGCCCCTGGATACAGCATTGATGTACTGGCCCTCTTTTCCGTAAGCCTGGTAAGCAGCGCTGCCATCAGCATTGTGTATCATACGGCCATGCATGGGTATGGCAATAGTCCTTATCTGCTCCATGGCACCCACTTCTTCCAGTGCTTTTATACCCCGGTCGCTGAGCGCAAGATTGATAGAGCGGCCGGCATAATTTGCTCCCAGCCGGGAATCAGGCCTGCGCTCGTAAACAGTTACACCATAGCCTCTTTTTACCAGGTAAACAGACAATAAACTGCCCACCAGGCCTGCTCCTATAATTACAATCTGTTCCTGCTTCATGTTTGTTCTTTTTACAGCTCAATTTGCCAAAACCTTACTGATTACCTGGCCAAATAAATAAACCTCTTCAAAACTGTTGTACAGGGGAACAGGTGCTACCCTGATCACATCCGGTTCACGCCAATCGGCAATTATACCCTCCTGCTTTAAAGCCTCAAATACTTCTTTGCCACGCTGCAGCATCAAAATACTTACCTGGCAGCCACGCTCTGCTTCATTGCGGGGCGTAATCACTTCTATCGGTTGATGACTGAACTGCGCATTGATTTCATCGAGTACAAACAACAGGTAACTGGTTAATGTTTTGCTTTTTGCCAAAAGATTAGCCATACCCGCTTCTGCAAAAATATCCAGTGAAGCCTTGTGCGCTGCCATGCTCAGTACTGGTGCATTGCTCAGTTGCCAGCCCTCTGCTGTAGGTATGGGCCTGAACCCTTTTTCCATCCTGAAACGGGTTGCCTTATCATATCCCCACCATCCGGCTAACCTGGGCAATGTACTGTCATCAATATGTTTCTTATGTATAAATGCTCCGGCCACCCCACCCGGGCCACTGTTGAGGTACTTGTAACTGCACCAGCAGGCAAAATCTACATTCCAGTCGTGCAGTTGCAAAGGCACATTACCCGCTGCATGCGCAAGGTCAAAGCCTGCATATGCGCCAGCGGAATGAGCCGCTTCAGTAATGGCCTGCATGTCAAACACCTGTCCTGTATAATAGTTTACACCACCCAAAAGCACCAGTGCGGTTTGATCTCCATGCTGCTTTATGGTATCAATGATATCCTCTGTACGGATTGTATGTTCACCTTCACGGGGAGTTAGTTCCACAATAGCATCATCAGGATTGAGGCCGTGCAGCCTTACCTGCGATTCCATGGCATATTGATCGGAAGGGAATGCTTTTGCCTCGCAAATTATTTTGAACCGCTGTTTATCAGGCCTGTAAAAGCTGGTCATCAGCAGGTGAAGGTTAACTGTCAACTGGTTCATTACAATCAATTCTTCGGGCAAGGCGCCGGTGAGCGGTTGCAACAGGGCAGGAAAATTTTCATGGTAACTGAACCAGGGTTTGCGGCCATGAAAATGTCCTTCTACACCAAAGTTGGCCCAGTCTTCCAGCTCGTTCAGCACACTGTCCTGCGTTGTTTTGGGCTGCAGCCCCAGCGAATTGCCGGTAAAATAAATGCAGTCTTTTCCCCTGATCATGGGGATGTAAAACCGGCTGCGGAAATTCCGCAATACATCTTCACTATCCAATTGCTGTGCAAAAGCAAGGCTGTTTTGAAAAACCATTGTATTTTTTTAAATGCTGATTTTCACAAACGGAAGCATCACTGCTTGCCGCTGTTTAAATTGCCTGTAAATTACAGCAATTACCCAACAGTTGCAATCACTTTCAGTTCGATGGCAATGGGAGTGGGCAGGCTCAATACTTCCACGGTAGTGCGGCAGGCCTGCACAGTTGCAAAGTAGTCGCCATAAATTTTGTTGTACACAGGGAAGTCCTTTTTCATATTGGTCAAAAAAACGGTTACATCCACCATCCTGTCCCAACTGCTGCCACTGGCTTCCAGCACCGCTTTTACATTGGCAAATACAGCGTGACATTCAGCCTCAATATCGTATTTGATTGTATTACCTGCCTCATCCAGTTCCAACCCGGGTATGCTGTTATCGGCTGCATTGCGTGGCCCTATACCCGATAAAAAAAGCAGGTTGCCCACACGCCTTGCATGCGGGTAAGCACCCAGCGGGGTGGCGGCATTGGTGGTATTGGTTATATCAGCCATTGTATTGATTTACCTGCTGTAATTGGGCGATTCCCTTGTGATTTCAATATCATGTGCATGGCTTTCACGCATACCTGCATTGGTGATTTTTACAAAACTGGCCTGTTGCAGCACAGCAATATTTTTTGCACCGCAATAACCCATCCCGGCCCTGAGCCCACCAGCATACTGGTGTACCACTTCCCGCAGGTAACCCTTGTAAGCCACACGGCCTTCAATCCCTTCGGGTACAAATTTCTGCACACCGTCTTCCACATCCTGGAAATACCTGTCGCTGCTGCCCTGTGCCATGGCACCCAATGAGCCCATGCCACGGTATTGTTTAAACTTGCGTCCTTCATAAATGATGGTCTCTCCGGGGCTTTCCTCCGTACCGGCAAACACATTGCCCATCATTACGCAACTGGCACCAGCAGCCAGGGCCTTTACCATATCACCGGTGTAGCGGATACCACCATCGCTGATGATGCCCACATTTTTTCCTTTTAATGCTGCTGCGGCTTCCATCACTGCAGTTATCTGGGGGACACCTATGCCTGCCACAATACGGGTGGTGCAAATAGAGCCGGGCCCAATGCCCACTTTTACCGCATCGGCTCCTGCATCGGCCAGTGCTTTGGCTCCTGCACCTGTACCTACATTTCCTGCTATTACCTGTAAGCCCTTAAAGTTTTTCTTTACTGATTTCAGCGTATCCATCACACCTTTTGTATGGCCATGTGCACTGTCGAGACAGATAACATCCACACCCACTTTATGCAGTGCAGCTACCCTGTCCAGCACATCATAAGTAATGCCTACCCCAGCGCCAACCAGCAGCCGGCCAAAACTGTCTTTGGCAGCATTGGGGTGATTGATCACCTGCAGGATATCCCGGTAAGTGATAAGGCCTGTGAGTTTGCCCTGCTTATTTACAACAGGCAGCTTTTCCACTTTATGTTTTCGTAAAATTTTTTCTGCCCCTTTCAAATCGGTACCTTCAGGAGCAATTACCAGGTTTTCACTGGTCATTACCTCACTTACCTTGCGCTTCATGTTATCTTCAAAACGCAGGTCACGGTTGGTGAGTATACCCATCAGTTTACCGTCTTTATCCACAATAGGGATACCACCGATTTTATTCTCTTTCATCAACCGTAGTGCGTCGCCAATCACTGCATTTTCCAGTAAGGTAATGGGGTCGAGTATCAAACCACTTTCACTGCGTTTCACCTTGCGTACCTGCTCGGCCTGCTGGTCAATACTCATGTTTTTGTGGAGGATACCGAGGCCCCCTTCCCTGGCAAGGGCGATGGCTAATTGTGCTTCGGTAACCGTATCCATCGCAGCACTTAGCATGGGCACATTGAGGATGATTGATTTGGTAAGGCCGGACTTTATCTCAACGTCCCGTGGCAGCACCTGTGAATAGGCAGGCTGCAGCAGCACGTCATCAAACGTTAAACCTTCACCGAAAAATTTTTTGGAATTGCTTTTTCCCCGCTGGGGGGTATTTATTGTTGCCATGTGCAAAGATAGTAGAGTTTTTAATTTTCCAAAAAAAAGAATATTTCCATTCAATCCTGCCAAAAGACCTACCTAAAACAATGCATCAATCTTTGAAAATAGTCTTTGATATTTTTAATATCGATGATATAAATTTGGCAAATTTTGTATATCTTGTAACCAATACATTTATGTTTAAGTATGTTTTTGTAGTAAATACCTGATGATAAAATTCGAACGCATAGCCTTAATAATTGGCATTGATAAGTATAAAAAACCCATAGCCAACCTTAAATGCTGTGTAAGAGACGCACATGCCATGAAAGATACACTTACTTGCCATGAAGATGGAGTTCCAAATTTTGACTGTTCGAAAACTTTTACTTCCAAAAACAATTATATTAGTAAAAGTTTTTTATTGAGTGAAATAGACACCTTTTTTGAATTGGAGTCAAGTGTAGCACTATTTTATTTTTCCGGACATGGATTTGTAAATAATTTGGGGGGCTACCTTGTAACACAGGATGCCGAAGCTTATAAGGAAGGAGTAAGAATGGACGATGTAATGAATCTTGCAATTAAATCAATCAAGGCAGGAAGAATGAAAGAGGTAGTTTTTGTTTTAGATTGCTGCCATAGTGGCTTTTTTGGGCAATTGCCCATTTTGAATGATACAGATTTATTGTGTGAGGGCATCTCTATATTAGCAGCATCACGAAACTATGAATCCGCTTATGAAGTTAATGGAAGTGGCAGGTTTACTAAATTGGTAATTAATGCCCTTAAAGGTGGGGCAAAGGATTTATGTGGAGAAGTAAAAATTCCCGCAATTTACGCTTATGTGGATGATGCATTAGGTGCAGTGGAACAACGGCCGGTATTCAAATCAAATGTCTCAAAATTAATCGCACTAAGGAATTGCCATATTGATATTGATACATCGGTACTTCGCTTTTTACCGGAGTTGTTTAAAAATCCTAAAGATAAATATCAATTAAGTCCCTCCTTCCTTTCAGGCAAAAGGCCTGAGGATTTAAAGAATCAAAAACTGTTCACTTATCTCACTTTTTTTGAAGACAGACAGTTAATAAGAACTATTGATCACTATGACCTCTCTGCCGCTGCCAAGAAATTTGGTTTTTGTGTACTAAATGAAGTTGGGCAATATTATTGGAACTTAATAAACGATTATAACTTAAAGAAAATTTTATGAGGAGAGCTCTGATTATTGGAATAGATAATTATCCTTCACATCCGCTGAATGGATGTGTAAGTGATGCTGAAAAAATGTATGAAATTCTCTCTAAAAATTCTGATGGGTCGCCTAACTTCCACTGCGAACTCGTATCTAATATAACTTCAAAGAGTCACCTGACAAGTTTGGTTATAGACTTATTCACAAGACAATCTGATATTTCTCTATTTTACTTTTCTGGATATGCAGGAATTGATGATTTATGCGGCTATTTAATTACACCTGATATGGCTGTATATGACTTGGGGCTACCCTTTCCTCAACTTCTTTCAATAGTAAACAATTCTCCTTCTAAAGAGAAAATAATAATACTAGATACAGTTAATGCGGCAGGTACAGGCATTGGCAACTCTTCTTTCAGTTTTCAATATGATGCCAATACTTACATACGTGAGGGTACGACCATACTTGCAAACATGAATAATATGGTAATCCCAATTGAAACAAATAGTGGAAGAGTGCTAACATCTTTAATTCACACTGCATTAACAGGAGCTGCAGCTAATTTGCAGGGAAATGTCTCAATTGTATCAACATTTGCATTTATTTCAAATATTTTGGGGCCCTGGAATCAACAACCCCTCTTTAAATCTAATACTACAACTGCTTCATCACTTAGAAAATGTAACCCAAAAATTGAATTTGAACTATTGAGACAACTAATTATCCTCTTTCCTGCAATACACTCTGAATATTTTCTAGATCCCTCTTATGAATTTACTTCAGAAGTGGGTGATTCTGAAAATTCGAAGACATTTAAAATTTTACAAAGATTTTCAGCACTCGATTTAGTTGCCCCAGTAGGAGAAGAATACATGTATTGGGCTGCGATGAATAGTAAATCATGTAAACTTACCCCTGTTGGACAGCTTTACTGGAAACTTATAAAAAATGGGCGAATATAACTCGTTCAAAAACTAAGGCTACATTTATATGGTTTGAACTATTTATATGTCAAATATCCAATTACTCCCCCTTATGAATCTCACTCGTAAAATTAAACTCAATATCCGGGTTGTTCTGCCGCTCGGTATTAAGGAACCATTCACTCTGCGCCAGGTACACCATCAGGCCATCCTTATCTTCGCCGATATTGGCCATTTTAAAACGGGCAAAATCTTCCAGCTTCTTTTTATCCTTGCTGCTGAGCCAGCAGGCTTTGTAAAACGGCAGTGTGTTGAATTGTACTGATGCGCCATATTCATGCAGCAGGCGGTATTGTATCACTTCAAACTGCAGTTCACCCACACAGCCAATGATTTTTTTGTTGCCGCCAAACTGGGTGAACAACTGGGCCACACCCTCATCTGTTAACTGCAGCAAACCTTTTTCCAGCTGCTTGGTTTTCATCGGGTCCTTATTCACCACTTCCTTAAATATTTCAGGGCTGAAACTGGGTATGCCGGTAAAGAAAAAGTTTTCACCTTCAGTCAATGTGTCGCCAATTTTAAAATTACCGGTATCAAATAAACCTACTACATCGCCGGGATAAGCTTCTTCAATTACATCTTTTTGCCGTGCCATAAAAGTATAGGGGTTGCTGAAACGGAAATCCCTGTCCATACGCACATGGTGGTAATATTTGTTGCGTTCAAAGCGGCCGCTGCACACCCTTAAAAAAGCAATGCGGTCACGGTGCCGGGGATCGAGGTTGGCATGTATTTTAAAGATGAAGCCGCTGAACTTGTCTTCATCAGGCGTTACATCACGTACCGATGTATGCCTGGGCATGGGTACGGGCGCTATGCGGATGAAGTTGTCCAGCATTTCCCTTACACCAAAATTATTTACGGCGCTGCCAAAAAAAACCGGGGCAACTTTTCCTTCCATATAATCATGGGCATTCAATTCGCCATACACCCCTTCAATCAGTTCCACATCTTCCCGCAGGGTGGCGGCATCTTTTTCGCCAATTTTTTTATCCAGTATTTCATCGGCCAGGTCATCAATGCGAACCAGGTCTTCCTCAGCAGCTTTTGTGCTGGCGGCAAACAGTACTAAGTTTTTTTCGGGCAGGTTATATACGCCTTTAAAATCCTTGCCACTGTTGATGGGCCAGGTCATGGGATGCAGGCTTATTTTCAGTTCGTTCTCTATTTCTTCCAGCAAATCAAACCGGTTTTTACCATCCCTGTCCATTTTATTTACAAACACTATTACCGGTGTATTGCGCATCCGCACCACTTCCATCAGGCGGCGGGTTTGGTCTTCCACACCATTTACACTGTCAATCACCAGCACCACACTGTCCACTGCAGTTAAAGTACGGTAGGTATCTTCAGCAAAATCCTTGTGGCCGGGTGTATCCAGCAGGTTGATGAGGTTACCTTTGTATTCAAAACTCATTACACTGGTAGCCACGCTTATACCCCGCTGGCGCTCAATCTCCATAAAGTCGGAGGTAGCATGTTTTTTAATTTTATTGCTTTTTACGGCACCAGCCACCTGGATGGCACCGCCAAACAGCAGAAATTTCTCTGTAAGGGTGGTTTTACCGGCATCCGGGTGAGAGATAATGGCAAAGGTTTTACGCCTGTTGATTTCGCTTATATACTTCATGATGGTGAGACCTGTAATGATTTGGAGGCGCAAAGGTAAGGGAAGGAGGAAGGAAGAATTAAAAATGAAGAATTAAAAATTAAAAATTGCCGACCTTTATGATTAAGTCAACAGTCAACAGTCAACAGTCAACAGGTGACAGTCAACGGTCAACTACTCAGCCAACCTGTCCGCTGTTAACCGTTATCTGTCAACTGTTCCCAAAAAAACCGCCAAATAATTACCCCAATCCACCAAAAAACCCTACTTTTGCAGCCCGTTTGCCGGGTTTGATACTCACCAGGCGGGAATTAATCAAATTTTTAAACAAAAAATCAGGGAAATGCAGAATTACGAATTGATGGTGATTTTTACCCCTGTGCTGTCTGACGACGACTTTAAAGCCGCTCAGAAAAAGTACGCCGCCCTTGTTACCGACAATGGTGGAGAAGTATTGCACAACAACCCCTGGGGACTGAAATCACTGGCCTATCCCATTGCCAAGAAGACGACAGGTATCTACTGGGTAATGGAGTACATAGCGCCAACCAACTTCAATGAGAAGCTGAAGACTCAGTTGCTGCGGGACGAATCCGTTATGCGGCACATGTACACAGCACTCGACAAATACGCCGTTGAGTACAACACTAAAAAAAGAACCGGCGTACGTTCAGAATCACAAAAAGCGGAGGTGACCAATGGCTAAGAATGAAATCAAGTATCTCACCGCCATTAAGGCTGAGAAACGTCCGAAGAAGTACTGCCGCTTTAAGAAAATGGGCATCCACTACATTGATTACAAGGATGCAGATTTTTTAAGGAAATTTTTGAATGAGCAGGGAAAATTACTGCCCCGCCGCCTGAGTGGTAACTCATTGAAGTACCAGCGTAAGGTGAGCGAAGCGGTAAAGAAAGCCCGTCAAATGGCGATTTTGCCGTATGTAACCGATTTGTTAAAATAGGAGGCAACCATGCAAGTAATATTAATACAAGACGTAAACAACCTGGGTGGTGCCAATGAACTCGTAACTGTAAAAAATGGTTATGGCCGCAACTTCCTCATCCCGCAAAAAATGGCGGTAGAGGCCAACCCTTCCAATATGAAAATGCTGGAAGAGCGAAGGAAGCAGCAAGCCAAGAAAGAAGCCAAATTGCTGGCCGAAATCAACAGCGTTATTACAGCGTTACAGTCTGGTGCCCTTAAAATTGGCGCTAAAACAGGTACAAGTGGTAAAATATTCGGTAGCGTTACATCTGTGCAGATTGCCCGTGCAATCCGTGAGCAGAAAGGCTACGAAATTGACCGCCGCCGTATTACAATCACCGACGAAGTAAAAGAACTGGGTATCCACAAAGCAAAAATTGATTTTGGTAACGGAAACGAAACCGAAGTTGAATTTGATGTGGTAGCTGAGTAATTTTTCAGGTAACATAATTAAACCCTCTTTTCGAATTGAAAAGAGGGTTTTTTATAATACATAATCCCTGCTGCTGCATCACCTTACTCATATTTTACAAAATTCTGTAAAAAAACAGTAAAATTACGGTATTTTTAACCCCTATTTTGGCCTGATAGCTATATCCAGCAACAATTACAGGGCAGCAAATTGTAAAAAAATGCTGATTAGTTGTTATTCTCATCAAAATCCCTACCTTTATATGGTGTTAATGGTTTTAGTTTTTCTGTTTTGGCTGATAAAAGCTTTTCCAAGTAGTTCAGATCATTGTAGCAACTAAGTCATTACTGTTTTTATTTTTTTAATTTATTAAACGTTTTTACAATGAACATTTACGTTGGAAACCTTAGCTGGACCATGACTGACGAAGACCTGAACACTATGTTCACCGAGTTTGGTACAGTTACGAGTGCAAAAATCCTTAAAGACAAAATGAACGGCCGCAGCAAAGGCTTTGGTTTTGTTGAAATGACTGACGATGAGCAGGCAAAAGCTGCCATTGCAGCGCTGAACGAAACTGAAGTTCAGGGTCGTAAAATTATCGTTAACGAATCACAACCACGTCCTGAAGGTGGTGGATCTGGCGGTGGCGGCTACAAGAAAAGTGGTGGTTATGGCGGCGGCGGTGGCGGCGGCTACAAGAAAAGTGGCGGTTATGGCGGCGGCGGCGGTGGAAACCGTGGCGGCGGTGGTGGTTATGGCGGCGGCGGTGGCCGTGGCGGTTACAACAAAGATTATTAATCTCAGTTGATATAAGCATCAAAAAACCTTCCCATTATGCGGAAGGTTTTTTTTTGACCGCCAGCAAGCCTGAATGGTATACATCAAAAGAATCAACAGCTAAAAAACTATTATTCCCGTTTATTTAAGAAATTAGCAAAAAAAATACAATGGCTTTATCACCAATTATTGCCGGTACTATGAAGTGGGGAGCCTGGGGCGTAAAGTTTTCCCCGGAGCAATACCTGCATATTATCAACGCATCTATCGAAGCAGGGTCAACCAGTTTTGACCACGCTGATATTTATGGACACTACACTACAGAGAAAGAATTTGGTGATGCCCTGCTGCTTGACGGCAGTCTCCGCAGCCGCATACAGCTGATTACCAAATGCGGCATCATGATGGTTGCCGACAACAGGCCAAAGCACACTATCAAACATTATAATACCAGCAGGCAGCATATTATTCAATCGGCAGAAACGTCACTTACCAATTTTAATACGGATTATATTGATGTGTTGCTGCTCCACCGCCCAAGCCCATTGATGCATCCCGATGAAATTGCAGAGGCATTTACCTTACTGCACCAGCAGGGTAAAGTACTGCAATTCGGTGTTTCCAACTTCACTGCATCTCAAACTGCACTTATCCATCAGCGCTATAAAATCATGTATAACCAGCTGGAACTGTCATTACTCCGGTTGCGCCCTTTTGTTGACGGCACACTTGATTATTGCCTGGGCAATGGCATTACACCCATGGCCTGGAGCCCGCTTGGTGGTGGCAATATTTTTAAAGGTGAAAGTGAACAGCTCCAGCGCATCACAGCAGTGGCTGCGTTGCTTGCAGAAAAATACAATGCCCAGCCCGACCAGGTTTTACTGGCCTGGCTGATGCATCATCCTGCTGGTATTATGCCGGTACTGGGTACAACAAGGCCGGCACGCATCGCAGCGGCAGTAACATCTCAAAAAATACAATTGACCACACAGGAATGGTTTATGCTGTGGAGGGCCAGCACAGGTGAAGAAGTGGCATAGCCATCAGTATTTAAACAGGAATTTCCCGGGCAGCACTTTTAACACAAACTCGCTGCCGCTGATGAGTTCACCATCCAATTGTGCATAGAGTTGTTTTTCACAGAGGATGGTAACTGCAGTATGCTGCTGATAAGTAATAAATGGCAGATCCAGGTGCCTGCCTTTTTCAATCTGTGGCAGCACAGTCAGTCTTTTGAGAATACCCAGTTTTTTGCACAAAACCATATCCAGCAGCCCATCCGACACACTTGCCCTTGGCGATACCATAAAGCCGCCACCAGTTCGGCTCGAATTGTTTACAGCCACAATCAGGTACTTGTCCTGCAAGGTTTCCTGTCCAATTTGTATCGTAAATTGTTGCTCCCTGAAGCTGAATATTTTTTTAATAACTACCCACAAATACCCGAGGTGACCTCCCATTAACCTGATACTGCCCATGGAGAGCAGCACTTCCCCGTCAAACCCCACCCCAACACTGTTCAGGTAAAATTTTCCATTACACAAGCCTGCATCCACCCGCTTTACAGTTGCTGACAGTACCGTATTGAGTTGCTCCTGCAGGCTGCTGTTGCCGTATAATTTCCAGGCAAAATCATTCCCGGTACCGCCTTTAAAAATTACGATTGGCACCGCTAATTCCTTATAAAAATTGATGAAATAATTCAGCGTGCCATCTCCGCCAATTACCCATGCTTCCGTTACAGCAGGAAAATCAGCCGACCAGGCTTCAAAAGCAGCAAAAGCGATATTTTCAGCTTGCAGCCTTTGCTGTACCGCTGCGGCAATTTTAATAGCCTTGCCCTTTCCCGCAAGCGGATTGATAAAAAGTCCAATAATTTTTTTGGCCGGTTCTGTCAATGCAATTGTTTTATTAAACTGTTAAAGTAATACTATTAATGGAAAAAAACACAAACTGCGCCATACATTCGTTAATCGGCTGCCGTTACCGGTTTAGAGGTTTAATGTGTAGATTTGCTGCAGACAAATATGCTGATATACAACCAACCATACCACACTATCTGGCTGAATGAAAAAGACACAGCTTCATTTTTTGTGATTGACCAGCGCAGGCTTCCGCATGAGCTGATGATTGAATCAATACAAACCAGTGAACAGGCTGCCGTTGCCATTGAAACAATGATGGTAAGGGGCGCACCACTGATTGGTGTTACAGCAGCTTATGGCATATATCTTGCCATGCTGGAGGCTGACAACAACCATTTTGATACATATGTTCTGCAAAGACTGAAACGGCTGGAAGAAACAAGGCCAACGGCTGTAAACCTTAAATGGGCATTACAGCAGGTAATGGCTGCAACTGCGGGTACAACCAACGCTGATGAAAAACGCATACTGGCCCTTAACTGTGCCAACCGCATAAAAAAAGAAGACATTGAAATGTGCCGCATGATTGGTGTGCACGGGCTTGAAATCATCAGGCAAATCAGCAATAAAAAAAATGATGGCAGGGTAAATATCCTCACCCACTGCAATGCAGGCTGGCTGGCCTGTGTGGATTGGGGCACAGCCACATCACCTATGTACCATGCGCAGCAGGCAGGCATACCCATACATGTGTGGGTAGATGAAACAAGACCACGCAACCAGGGAGCCAATCTCACTGCGTTTGAACTGGGTCAGCAGGGCATTGATCACACATTGATTACCGATAATACCGGCGGCCACCTGATGCAGCACGGTATGGTGGATATGGTGATTGTTGGTGCCGACAGGGTTTCGGCCAATGGAGACGCAGCCAACAAGATTGGTACGTACCTGAAAGCACTGGCGGCCAGGGACAACGATATCCCTTTTTACACAGCATTGCCGCAATCTACCATTGACTGGAGCATACAGGATGGCATTAAGGAAATACCGGTGGAACAGCGGAATGAAAACGAGATAAAATACATAAGCGGCCTGCACAATGGAGAAATAAAAGAAGTGCTGATTTGCCCTGCGGATACACCTGCCTGTAATTATGGTTTTGATGTAACACCTGCCAGGCTCATCAGCGGCATCATTACTGAAAAAGGCATTGCAACTGCCAGCAAAGAAGGATTGGAAAACCTGTACCGCCATGATGGATGAAGGTGTAATAAAATTCAATTGTCACTGGCAACCGGGCATGTTGCCTGCCGGTATTGATGTAACAGCGTTGCTGCAAACAAGAAATGAATTATTCCGGCTGGGATTGATTGGTTTTGATAAGACTGAAAAAGTGGGGTTTGGAAATATCAGCACAAGGGTTGATGACAATCAATTCATTATCTCGGGTACACAAACCGGGCATGTTGCCCAACTTTCCGAAAATGAGCTCTCGCTGGTAACCGGTACAGCCATTACTGCCAATACTGTTTTTTGCAGCGGCCCTGCCAAAGCTTCTTCCGAATCTATGACACATGCAGCCATTTACCAGTTGATACCTGCTGCCAATGCTGTTATCCATATACATCACAATGGCTTGTGGAAAAAGCTGAAACACCATTTACCCACCACAAAAGCTGATATTGGTTATGGCACACAGGATATGGCAAATGAAATTGAAAGGCTGCTGAAAGAAAATGACCTTTTAACGCACAAGCTCCTGGTTATGGCCGGTCACCAGGATGGTATTATCAGTTTTGGGGACACAATGGAAGCTGCAAAAGCGGCTTTGCTGATGCATTTGTAAGTACTCCCCTCAGTACCATACAGCCACTTTATCCAATGGCTTCCTTTCCAAATCCGGCACCCAGCATTCGGCAGCGGCATAGCCCACTGGTATCAGCAAAAAAGGTTTTTCATTAGCAGGCCGCTGGAGTACGTCACACAAAAAATTCATAGGGCTGGGTGTATGTGTAAGCGCTACCAGGCCGGCATGGTGTATGGCTGCCAGTAAAAAGCCGCAGGCCAGCCCGCAGCTTTCCTGCACATAGTAATTCTGGTGCTTATGGCCACCGGCTTCCAGCTCGTAACTGCGCCTGAATACAATAATTAGGTAAGGAGCAACTTCAAGAAAAGGTTTTTGCCAATCCGTACCTATCGGTGCAAGATCCTGCAGCCATTCTTCACTCATCCGGCTGTTATAACTTTCCTGTTCTTCCTTTTCAGCCGCCTCACGTACCTGTTTTTTTATGACTGCGTCCTTTACCACGCAAAAAGTCCAGGGTTGTTTATGTGCACCACTCGGGGCAGTAGAAGCAGTTAGCAGTATGTTTTCAATTACTTCCTCCGGCACAGGTTTATCACTGAAATCACGGCAGGTACGGCGCTTATCCATCCATTGGTAAAATTCCCTGCTGCGTTCTGTCATGGCTGGTGGCTCCCAGGTTTCCCGGGTATAATGAACAAAAGGATGACCGTTGATAATTTTTGTTGCGGACATTGTGTACATTTTTACGAAATTTACGTATAAATCTGAATTATGGCTTTATTTAAAAAGATGAACAGCGATACACAAAACCTTCCGGCCGGTACAAACCTGAACAGGCATTACAAAAAGGGATTATTTTTTTTGACAATACTTATGGTATTTGCAACAGCCCTGCAGGCTCAGCCCGACCGGTGGCAGCAAAGGGTTAAGTACACCATGAATATTGATATGAATGTAAATACCAACAGGTTCACCGGCAAGCAAAAATTAGAATACACCAATAACTCTCCTGATGCCCTCAGCAAAGTGTTTTACCACCTGTATTTTAATGCTTTTCAGCCCAACAGCAGCATGGATGTGCGCAGCAGGGAGCTGGGCAAGATCAGCACCAATGGCCGTCCTGACTGGGATCAAAGGGTAAAAGACAGGATATCGAAACTGAAAGAGGATGAGATTGGTTACCAGAAGATCATTTCACTAAAAATGAATGGTGTGCCACAGCCTTTTAAATACGATGAAACGATACTGGAAGTGATGCTCACCAAACCCATTGCACCAAAGTCAAAAGTGGTGTTTGATATGGAATTTGAAGCACAGGTTCCGCTGCAGGTAAGACGCAGCGGACGGGACAACCCCACCACCGGTGTGCGCTACAGCATGAGCCAGTGGTACCCCAAATTGTGTGAATATGATTATGAGGGCTGGCATCCCACGCCTTATATTGCCAGGGAGTTTTATGGTGTTTGGGGCGATTTTGATGTTGCCATTTCCATTGACAAAACGTATAAACTGGGCGGCACCGGCGTATTGCAGAATGCTGCCGAAATTGGCTGGGGATATGATACGCCCGGTTCGGAACTGAAGGAAACCAAAAAGGAAAAAAGAACCTGGCGTTTTGTGGGCAACAATGTACACGACTTTGTATGGGCAGCCGATCCCGATTATAAGCATATTGTAAGAAAAACAGCCAATGGACCTACCCTGCATGTGATTTACAATTACAAGGAAAATAATGCTGCCAATGATGCAGCATGGGCAAAAGTGGCCGATGCCGCAGAAACGGCACTTCCATTTATCGAAAGCCGTTTTGGGAAATACCCTTATCCACAGTATTCCTTTATACATGGTGGAGATGGTGGCATGGAATATCCTATGGCCACATTACTGGCCGGAAGTGGCCTGGGTACGGTGTTTCACGAATGGATGCACAGCTGGTACCAGATGATGCTGGGAACCAATGAAAGCCTCTATGGCTGGATGGATGAGGGTTTTACTGAGTTTGCCACCAACCAGGTGGAAGAGTATTACAGGACAACTGTAACCCGCAAACAACTGCAAAATGATGCCAAAGCTCTGAGAGCATCCGACTCGATGGCTGCAATTTTACCTTTGCTGCACTACCCTAACTACAACTCGTATTATGCACTGGTAAAAAGTGGCCTTGAAGAACCGCTGACTACCCATGCAGACCATTTTAATACTAATTTTGCCTACAGCATTGCATCCTACTCTAAAGGCAATGTATTTATGGAGCAGCTGGGATATGTAACCGGAGCTGCGGTAAGGGATAAGATTTTGATGGAGTATTACAATAAATGGCGCTTTAAACACCCCAATGTGAACGACCTGATGCGGGTGGCTGAAGAGGTAAGCGGCCTTAAACTGGATTGGTACAAAGAATACTTTGTGAACAGCACCAAAACGATAGATTACGCTATTGACAGCCTCTGGGAAGAAGGTGGTGTATCTAAAATACGCATCAAACGAATTGGCAAAATGCCCATGCCGGTTGATCTTGAACTAACCTTCAAAGATGGCAGTACAGAAATGCATTATGTGCCACTAAACCTTATGTATGGTGAAAAGCCAAATGAAAATGAAGGGCAAAGCCGCATGGTGCATGAACCCTGGCGCTGGACACATCCCACCTATACTATAGAATTCAAGCGCAGGCTGCTCGACATTAAATCTGTAGAAATTGACCATTCCAGGCGGATGGCAGATATAGACCAGAAAAATAACTTCCTGGAGCTGAAATGGTAAGAAAGCACCCGGCAGCAGGATAAGCTTTATATAAAATACAGCAACATACCGTCTTCCGGCGTTGGTCATTTGTACATAGTGACCAACGCCGGTACGGATAACTGAATTGATGAATCCCGGCATCCGGCAGATGATCAATTGTGCCATTGGAATAATTAGTCTACCTTTTTAATAGGACATTAATTATAATCAGTATATTTGCCCGGCAGATGCACATTTAACAATCTATAAATACCAGGTATGAATAATTATCCGGGCTATATTCTGAATGGCAATACTCCTTCCAAAACAGCTGTGGCTGCATTTACAGAGGGACTCATCGATTATTTATTCCCGGTGGTGGAAGACCCCAAAGCTTTTTTACGGAATCATGGTTCCGTACAGGCCGCATTGCAAAAGCAACTTATAAACATATTATCGCCGCTAACACTAAAACTTGAGGAACTGGATGTACTGAACATTGCAGACAGGTATTTTGACACACTGGAAAACACTAAGGACAAGCTGTTAAATGATGCTGCATTTATACTTGAATTTGACCCGGCTGCATATTCGCTGGAAGAAGTGATCATATCCTATCCCGGTTTTTCAGCCATTATTGTACACAGGCTTGCACATGAGCTGTATCTGCTGGACATACCCGTCATCCCCCGTATGATGAGCGAATGGGCCCACAGCAAGTCGGGCATCGATATTAATCCCGGCGCCCGTATTGACTATCCCTTTTTTATTGACCATGGAACAGGTATAGTCATTGGCGAAACAGCAGTAATTGGCAAAAGGGTAAAGATTTACCAGGGCGTAACACTGGGTGCCCTCTCTGTGCGCAAGGAAGATGCCCAGCAAAAAAGACATCCCACCATTGAGGATGATGTGGTGATTTATGCAGGCAGCACCATTCTTGGCGGCAATACAGTAATCGGGCATCACAGCATTATTGGTGGCAATACCTGGGTTACGGCAAGCGTTCAGGCATACAGCCTGGTGTATCATAAAAATCAAACCGTTGTCAGCGACCGGCGTGACTTTTCCGAGCCGGTAAATTTCATCATATAGAAAAGCAACAAATCTGTAATAAAACAAAAACATTAACATGAAAGCAACAAACATATTGGGTACCATTGGTAACACACCACATGTGCAAATCAACCGCCTTTTTCCGGATACTGTGGAAGTATGGAGCAAGATGGAAAAAGCCAATCCCGGTGGCAGCATAAAAGACCGTATTGCACTTTCAATGATTGAAGATGCAGAAAAAAAAGGATTGCTGAATAAGGACAGTATAATCATTGAGCCTACATCAGGCAATACCGGTATCGGGCTTGCTATTGTAGCAGCTGTAAAAGGGTACAAACTGATACTGGTAATGCCCGAAAGCATGAGCATTGAACGCCGCAGGCTGATGAGTGTATATGGCGCTTCTTTTGAGTTAACACCAAGGGAAAAAGGCATGAAGGGAGCTATTGAAAAAGCAAATGAATTGGTAGCCGCCACACCCAATGCCTGGATGCCGCAACAGTTTGACAACCCTGCCAATATTGATATACATGTGCGCACCACTGCACAGGAAATACTGGCTGATTTCCCGGAAGGATTTGATTACCTGATAACAGGTGTGGGTACCGGGGGGCATATAACGGGCGTGGCACAGGTACTGAAGGAAAAATTTCCGGCGCTGAAAGTATTTGCAGTGGAGCCTGAGCTCTCTCCGGTAATAAGTGGCGGCACACCAGGGCCACACCCCATACAGGGTATTGGTGCAGGCTTTGTACCGGCAAACCTGCATACTGCATTACTGGATGGTGTGATACAGGTAAGCAAAGAGGAGGCATTCAGCTATGCCCAGCGGGCCGCCAGGGAAGAAGGCATACTCCAGGGAATTTCCAGTGGCGCTACCATGGCAGCAGTAGCCAAAAAAATTCCTGAAATGGCGCCCGGCAGTAAGGTACTTATTTTTAATTATGATACCGGCGAACGATATTTATCTATTGAAGGCTTGTTTGAATAAAGCCATTAATTTTTTACAGAAGGGGTGCAGGTCTGCATCCCTTTTTTTATATTTATATTTGCCACATGGAAATTTCTATAAGGCGGGTAGTACCGGGCGATGAAGCAGTACTGAGTGCCATAGCGAAGCAAACTTTTTTTGATACATTCAACGGCACCTGCACAGAAGCTGACATGCAGCAGTTTCTGGAACTGTATTTTAGTGAGGCAGCACTTGGCAGGGAAATAAGTAACCCTGCTGATTATTGTTTTTTTGCTGAAGTAAATGGGCAACCGGCTGGCTATATCCGCTTTATGGAAGATTACAGCAACTTTGAAATGATGAAGGAGTGGAAAGCGCTTGAACTGAAAAGAATTTATATCCTGAAGGATTACCAGGGCATGGGTGTGGCACAAAAGCTGATGGACTTTTACATGCAGTATGCCATCGGTAATCATTACAATGCCTTATGGCTGGGTGTATGGGAGCACAATCAGCGGGCCCTGAAATTTTACGAAAAGTACGGCTTTGAAAATTCAGGCCATACACATGATTTCCCTATCGGCAATACACCGCAAACTGATTTTTGGTTGTGGAAATTCCTCTAAGCAGGAGCTCCCTGAAACTATGTAATCCAAAGGGTGCTGATTTTTATGGAGAATTTGATGTAAAAAGAAACCCCGTACTGGTATGATTATGCACCAAACGGGCAAGACAAATTCTTATCGAATGAGCCCAAATAATACCGACGAAGCATTGAAAACAGACCAATAGATAAAGAGTGAAACGCAATGCATGTCGGCATTATACCATTTATTCCCGGTCTGATTTATAAGTCAAAGTGGTATAACCTTTGAAAATGAAGAAAGGAAGTAAACCTCATGGCGGTGGCCTTAAACTATTTTTTTGTATTTTCAGATAAACCCAAATCAGTTGCTGAAATGATTTTTGGATTGCCTGAGATGCGTTCACAAAGCAGCAGTGTTTTTGTAACAGCTTGATTTTTGATTCCTGAACTTCGTACAAGGCTTATGCATCACAAGCTCACCCATTCGTTTATCCCCTTCAACCACCCACCGCTGCTACCGCAGGCACACTATGCACAGCAGCAGCCATTTCCTTAATAAGAGAAGCATCTTTTTCAATAGCGTTGCCCACCACTATTACGTCGGCACCGGCTTTGCAGTTGAGGTAGGCTTTTTCGGGTTCTATAATGCCTCCGCCAATAATCAGCGGAACATTGATGACTTGTGCTACTTTTTCTATCATGCCCTCCGTAATGGGGCGTTTGGCGCCGCTGCCCGCATCCATATATATCAGTTTCATGCCCAGCATTTCGCCGGCCATGGCGGTACACATGGCTATTTCGTTTTTATCGGCAGGTATTGGGGTGGCATTGGATATGTATGAAACTGTTGTTGGGGCACCGCCATCAATCACCATATAACCGGTACTCATCACCTCCAGCCCGCTTTGCTTTACCACGGGCGCACTGATTACATGCTGACCAATCAGCAGCTCCGGGTTGCGCCCGCTGATAAGGCTCAGGTACAACAGTGCATCCGCATACCTGCTTACCTGCGATGGGCTGCCGGGAAACAGGATCACCGGTATACTGCAGTTCTGCTTGATAACCTGCACACACTCATCTAAATAATTTGATATAACTAGGCTGCCTCCCACCAGAAAGTAATCCACCCCGGCTGCAACTGACAATGTTACCAACTGATCCATATTGTGGTCGTTCACCTTATCAGGGTCTACCAGTACTGCAAAGGATTTTTTCCCCTGCTGCTTGCGCTCCGTTAAAGAATGATATATGCCGTGGGTCATTAAACGCTCTGTTGCTTACCTGCAAAAATGTATCATTTTTTGCTATTGGTAAAATTATCGGGGTTATTTTAAACCTCCCCGGCTGCAATTTCGTTTATTTTATCAGTAATTTTGGAGTGATGGTGGATATTTCAGCAGAAATAAAGTTTAAAACAGCCCGAAGTGGTGGCAAAGGTGGCCAGAATGTAAACAAAGTGGAAACCATGGTAGAGGGCTATTGGCTGCCGGCTGCTTCAAAATTGTTTACCGAAGAGCAAAAAGTATTGATTCAGGAGAAATTGGCTGCCCGCATCAATTCGGAAGGGTTTTTGCTGGTAAAAAGCCAAACGGAACGTACTCAACTGGCCAACAAGCAGCAGGTTACCCGTAAAATGAATCTATTGGTGGCAAAAGCACTGGTTGTGCCCAAAAAGCGAAAACCCACCCGCATTCCTAAGGCCGTTATTGAAAAACGGCTGGAAAGCAAGAAAAAAGGCAGTGAACGCAAAGAGGGCCGTAAAAAAATTAAATTGACCTGAAATGAGATTGGATAATAAATTGTTTCTTTTTGCCATAGCAGCTTTCTGGCTCATACTGGCCGGATGCGGGAAAGATTCAGACCCCGCAGAAACAACGGGTACGGTAAAAATATCGCTAAAAAACGTGGTAAATGGTGCTCCACTCACCTTGGGTGGGCCCGCCTACACCAATCCCTTTGGTGAAAGCTTTACTGTAAACAAATTCAAATACTATATCAGCAATGTTGCTGTAGTTTTTTCGGGGCAGACATATGCTGAAAAAGAAAGTTATCATTTAGTTGACCAGGCCGATGCTGCATCGCAATCCATCAGCTTTGCAGCTAAAACCGGCAGCTACAGCACTATTATCTTTACATTGGGGGTTGACAGCCTGCGCAATGTAAGCGGCGCACAAACCGGTGCCCTGGATCCGCTGAAAGACATGTTCTGGACCTGGAACAGCGGCTACATAATGGCCAAAATGGAAGCCACATCACCAGTATCTGCCCAACCCAATAACAAAGTGGAGTATCATATCGGTGGCTTCAGCGGAACAAACAATGTGCTTAAAACCATTACCCTTACCATACCTGCAGGTAAACTGCTGGATGTACGGGAAGGCAAAACCAGCGAAATAAAAATTGAAGCCGACCTGAATAAATGGTGGCAGCAGCCCAATGATATTAAAATTGCGACTACCCCCGTTTGCACTACACCGGGAGTGCTGGCTGCAAATATTGCGGCCAATTACAGTAAAATGTTTACCTTAACCGATGTAATAAATAATTAAACGCTGAAAAAAAGAGCAACGATAGTACTGTTAACGCTTTTGGTGGCTGGCGTGGTTTTTTTACAGGAGGCCTGCCGTAAAAAAGACAGCGGGCTGGTGAGACAGCCATACAATCCAACTTTTATTAAACTGGAGCTGCCTGCAGGCTGGCCCCGGCCCGGTTTTGATATTTTTGCCAACAACCCGCTAACCGAAGAGGGTTTTCAACTGGGTAAAAAATTATTTTACGATGGCAGGCTGAGCAAGGATGGCAATTTCCCCTGCGCCAGCTGCCACCAGCAGTTTGCGGCTTTTGCCACTTACGATCACGACCTGAGCCATGGCTTTAACAACAGCTTTACCACCCGTAATGCACCCGGCCTGTTTAACCTTGCCTGGATGAAGGACCTGCACTGGGATGGAGGCATCAACCATATTGAAGTGCAGCCACTGGCACCACTTACAGCCCCCAATGAAATGGCTGAGAATATTGACAGTGTGCTGGCAAAGCTTAAAAAAGATACCGGCTACACACGCATGTTCAGCGCTGCTTTTGAAGATGGCACCATCAACAGCCAGCATATGCTCAAAGCCCTGGCACAGTTTATGGGCAGCATCATTTCATCCGATGCCAAATACGATAAGGTAAAAAGAGGCGAAGCAACCTTTACCAGCAGTGAGCAGGCAGGTTATACATTTTTTAAAGCCAGGTGCGAAAGCTGCCACAAGGAACCCTTATTTACTGACTTCAGTTACCGCAACACCGGGTTGCCCATCAATAGTTTTTTAAATGATTTTGGGAGGATGAGGATTACCGGTAACCGCAGCGATTCATTGAAATTTAAAGTGCCTTCCCTGCGTAATTCATCACTTACCTATCCATTTACCCACGATGGGCGTTTTTACACCATTGGCCAGGTGCTGGAGCATTACCGTACAGGTGTGGCGAATGGCCCTACCACCGATCCATTGGTTGCAGGCGGCATACCCATGACGAATACAGACAAAACAAACCTGATACTTTTTTTAAATACCCTTACCGACAATACCTTTACCACCAACCCCAGGTTTGCACAATAAAAAATCATTTCTTTTTCTTCGGGCAGCAGGTAAAAAAAGAGGCGGCCGCATACCGACTGCCTCAAAATAATTTTTTGATATTTCCAGGGAGACCAGCAATATCAGTCAGGCTGAGCGGCCTGCTCAATTATTTCATCCATGTCAATCCCTGAATGACTTTCGGAATAAGTGCATTCGCCATCCTTTATCAGCAGCACCTGGGGTGATTCATGATATACAGCAAACTGTCCGGCTATTTTATTGGAAATATCACGGTATTTTATAAGATCTAAATAATAAAAATCCATACCCTCCGGCTGTAAACTGCGTTCGAGCCTGCCAAGTGCAACACTGCTGATAGAGCAGCGGGTACTGTGCTTAAAAATCACCTGTGGTCTTACTTTCGATTGTTGTATGATGGTGTCAATACCAGTTTCATCGATCAATTGTATCCAGTTCATATACTATTGGCTTTAAACCCGGGTTACAAATTAATGGATGATACCTTCCGCCATCGGGCATGAAGTACGGCGTGATGCACCACATGAACTTACAACTGCTGCTACAGTAATTAACAATATCGCAGTAAAAAATAATTTTTTCATACCTGTCAGTTTACTTTTTTAAAGTATTTTGCATTCTTTCGGCAAAGATAGTAAACCTTTTGGGTTTTTAAAACTTGAAAGTTTTTTATAATCAACTAATTATCAATCAATTAATGTTACAATTAAACAGGCCCATCGCCTTTATTGACCTTGAAACCACAGGTGTTAACCTTTCTACAGACCGGATTGTGGAAATAGCCATTGTAAAAATATTGCCAGATGGCAGCAGGCAAACCAAACGCAAACTGCTAAATCCAGGTATTCCTATACCACAGCAGTCGAGTGATATACATGGCATTACCGATGAAATGGTAAAAGATGCACCCAGCTTTAAACAGGTGGCCAACGAACTGAAGCAAAATATTGAGAACTGCGACCTTGGCGGATACAACAGCAACCGCTTTGATATTCCCCTGCTGATGGAGGAATTTTTAAGGGCGGGTATTGAAGTGGACCTGAGCAACCGCCGGATGGTGGATGTACAGCATATCTTTTACCAAATGGAACCACGTACATTGACTGCAGCTGTAAAATTCTATTGCAATAAGGAGCTGGAGGGTGCACATGGTGCTGAAGCAGATATCAATGCCACTATTGATGTTTTTCTGGCCCAGCTCGACAGGTACAAGCAACTGGGAAATTCGGTAGATTCTGTTTTAGGGGTTATTGGTGAAGAAAAAATTGTGGATTACGCCCGCAGGATGATTTTTGATGAAAAGGATGTTGAAGTGTTCAATTTTGGGAAATTTAAAGGTAAACCCGTGGCCGATATCCTCAGAACTGAGCCGCAATACTACGATTGGATGATGAAAGGTGATTTTCCCCTGCACACCAAGCAGAAACTGACGGAAATCCTCAACAGGACATTGTTAAAAAATAACTAATAATTTCCTGTGGAAAAGGGTGCATTTCAAATTGTCGCTTTATTTTTTGGTTGTGGTGGGTGGGGACACCGCCCACGGCTCACTGCCCTGGTGGGTGTCCCCACCCACCAGCGACAAATTGAAATGCACCCTGTGGAAAACCCCTGTACCGGGCTTTATTATTTTTTTTGTAAATTTGAGTTCCGGTAATTAAATCATCCAATTTTGGAAAAACTAGTTATTATACCAACATACAATGAAAAAGAAAACATCGGCGACATTATCGGCGCAGTATTTTCATTGGCACAAAACTACCACATACTTATTATAGATGATGGCTCACCGGACGGTACGGCTGCCATTGTGAAATCACTGATACAGCAATATCCCGGTCAATTATTCCTGGAGGAACGTACGGGCAAGCTTGGTCTGGGTACGGCTTATATTCACGGATTCCGCTGGGCCATTAACAGGGGGTACAAATATATTTTTGAAATGGATGCCGACTTTTCACACAACCCCAAAGACCTCGAAAGGCTTTACCAGGCATGTGTAAAGGGTGCCGGGGTAGCTGTTGGCTCCAGGTATGTAAAAGGAGGTGCCGTTGAAAACTGGCCCACCAACCGCATTGCATTATCAAAAGGAGCTTCATTGTATACAAGAATCATTACCTGGATGCCGGTAAAAGATCCTACTGCAGGCTTTGTATGTTACCGCCGGGAAGTACTGGAGTCCATCAACCTTGATAATATTGTGTTTGTAGGCTATGCATTCCAGATAGAAATGAAATTTGCCTCCTGGAAGCTGGGCTTCAATATTGCCGAAGTACCCATCACCTTTGTTGACCGCAGACTGGGTGCCAGCAAGATGAACAAAGGCATTGTAAAGGAAGGCATCCTGGGCGTACTAAGACTGCGCTGGCTCAGCATGTTTAAAAACTACCGCAAGAAAGTAAAAAATACGCTTACAGAAACACCTCCGCATACTTTTCACCAGCAGGAAGTTATCCTGGAAAGTAAATAATACAGTTTTACAAGCGCCCCTGCCCAACTTCTTTTATTCACCCATTGTGTAATTTTTTTTGTTGCTGCATCCGTTAAAAAAACAACGGTATGCAAAAAATTATAATCCCGCTGCTCATCGTATGCTTTGCCCTGCTGGCACATACACCACAACAGTCATTTATTGTAAAAGGTAAAGTTACAGATGAAAAGGGCAATGCCATTCCCCGTGCTTCTGTAAAAGAGAAAGGCAGCCGTTCAGGCACTGTCACATCTCCGGAAGGGGATTTCAGTTTATACGTTTCATCAGAAAATGCGGTATTACAAATTTCTGCTACCGGGTTTAGTTCAAAAGAAGTGATAACGGACACAAAAAGATTTATTACAATTATACTTAAAACAGACAGCAGGGCCTTGTGTGAAGTAGTGGTTGTATCAGCTCATTACTCAAACAAAAGAAGAGAATATTCAGCGCAGGAATTGTACCAAAAGAATGCCGGGTCACCCGGTGCTAATGGCATGATTGCAGATTCCATCCCTGCAGATTACGATGGAGAAGCATACGACTATATTGTTGAAAACGAATTTCTTGCTGCTACTGCAAATCCACTGTCCACATTTTCTATTGATGTGGATGCAGCTTCTTACAGCAATGTACGCAGGTTTTTAAAGGAAGGCAGTATACCACCACCCGGCGCAGTGAGAATTGAAGAAATGATCAACTATTTCAGGTATGATTATCCGCAACCCAAAAAAGGTGACCCCTTCAGCGTAAACACAGAAATTGGTATTTGCCCCTGGAATCCGCAACACAAGCTTGCTTTGATTGCACTGCAGGGAAAAATGATACCGGAAAACCAATTACCTGCCAGCAATCTTGTGTTTTTAGTGGATGTTTCCGGCTCCATGATGGATGAGGATAAATTACCCCTGCTGAAAAAATCCATGAAACTGCTGGTGGATAAACTGCGGGCTGAAGATAATGTGGCCATTGTGGTATATGCTGGTAATGCCGGGCTGGTACTGCCATCAACCAGTGGCGACAACAAAACAGCAATAAAAGATGCGATTGATGCGCTGCAGGCAGGAGGCTCCACGGCTGGCGGTGCAGGAATAAAGCTGGCCTACCAAACAGCAGAAGATAATTTTATAGAAGATGCCAACAACCGGGTTATCCTCTGTACAGATGGCGACTTTAATGTGGGCATCAGCAGCAATGATGCATTGGAAAGACTGATAGAAGAAAAAAGAGAAAGCGGTATCTTTTTAACCGTTTTGGGCTTTGGCACAGGCAACTACCAGGATAGCAAAATGCAGCGTCTTGCCGACAAGGGCAATGGCAACCATGCGTACATTGACCAGTTGGAGGAAGCAAAAAAAGTACTGGTTAACGAATTTGGCGGCACACTATTCACCATTGCTAAAGATGTAAAACTGCAGGTGGAATTTAACCCGGCCACTGTACAAGGCTACCGGCTGATTGGTTATGAAAACAGGATGCTGGCGAAGGAAGACTTTAATGACGATAAAAAAGATGCCGGCGAAATGGGCAGCGGGCATACCGTAACTGCATTGTATGAAATAATACCAGCAGGTACAGCTGATGAATTTATAAAAAAAGTTGACAGCCTGAAATACCAGCCACTGCAAAACAGTAAACTTGCTGTTTCAGGTAATGAAATGATGACAGTAAAAATGCGCTACAAGCAACCCGGTGGAGAAACCAGTAGGCTGATGGAACTGCCTGTAGCTGACAAGATCAGCAATATTGCATTGAACTCGGACAACTTCCGTTTTGCAGCTGCAGTGGCCCAGTTCGGGATGTTGCTGCGCAATTCAAAATTCAAACAACAAAGCAGTTTTAAACTGGTGACTGAGCTTGCAGCTTCGGCTGCCGACCATGATGCAGAGAGTTACCGGAAAGAATTTATCAAGCTGGTGAAAGCTGCAGCTTCTATAGCCAAAGCTGATGATGCCGGCGGAGAAAATACTGCTTCAAGAACTATTTTAAAAGACTAAAAGATATACAATGAAAAAAATCACACTCTCCATCCCCGAACCCTGCCACGAAGACTGGAACAAAATGACGCCATTGCAACAAGGCAGGTTCTGTGGGTCCTGCCAGAAAGAGGTAATAGATTTTACCGCCATGACGGATGATGAGCTGTTCCGTTTTTTTGCTGAAAAAAAATCGGCCAATGTTTGCGGCAGAACATTACCGGTTCAGCTTAATACACCGATTACCAAACCGGCAGAACATAAAAAGCGGAAATTTTGGTACATCAGTTATCTAACCAGCCTGTTGCTTTTTTTTAGTAAGTCAGAAACTAAGGCGCAGACAAAGACTCCGGTAACAGTGTCGCCAATTGATCAACCGTTAAGTTTGGTTGGCCGGGTTGGCACCATTCAGGTAAAAGAGGAAAGAGCAGGATTTGTTACCGGTAAAGTAACAGATGAAAATGGAGACCCGGTTCCTTATGCATCTGTAGTAATTACAAAAACGGGAAGAGGCACTTCTACCAATGAGCAGGGGCGCTATAAATTAAAAGTAAATGCAGGTGACATACTTACGGTGTCAGCAGCAGGATTTGCAAGCAAAAACTTTACGCTTGGCAAATCAGTTTCACAAAATATTATTCTTACCCGGTTAAGAAGAGACATACAGGGAGAAATTGTTGTGGTGGCAGGCGGCATTTCAGTGTGCAATAGCGATGATTATGCGGGCCAAGACCAACCACTCCATATTGCACAATTATATGTGAAAGATAATGCCACTAATGCCCCGGTAGCCAATGCACAACTGGATATTGTACGCAACAACCAAAGCAAGCAGAAAAGAAGATACACCAGCAGCCAGGGATTTTATGAAATGCGTAATATAAAAGAAAACGACACTTACACTATAACAGTTTCGGCAATTGGATACAAAGAGCAATCCGTAACAATAAACGGGGATGAATTCCGCAAAAGAAAAATGGACAGGATTATTTTGCTGGAGAAACAGGAAAAAATCAAGACCATGGAGGAGGTTGTTGTTACAGCTGTTCTGAATAACCCTCCGGCTATAACTAACCTTGCAGATGCACTTGCCGGAAAAATGGGCTGTGGTATCAATGTTCCGGTTGTTCAGGAAAAAATAATGCCCCTGCATTCAAATCCTTTTAAAGAGTTCTTTAATTCCGCAATTAAAACAACATTGCCGGCAGAAAAAGCAGAAGCCGCAGAAACAGTGTCATCCATTGCTGCCTTTCCTAATCCTGTAACCATGGGCAGCAGCATCCGGATAATTCCCGTTCACATGCAGGACGGCAATTACCTGCTCACTGTAAACACTGCATCTGGTGAAAAAATATACAGCAGCCCGGTATACCTGGCTAAATCCATCAATTCGTTGACTGTAAATACCGCTCATGTAAAAAACCCGGGGATTTATGTAATCGAAATGGTTAGCGAATCCGGTAATAAAACAGCATGCAAACTGCTGGTTCAATAATATCAAAACTATCACCGTATGCAATCAGTAAACATATCAATAGCAGAACCCTGTCATGAGAACTGGGATGCCATGCTGGAAGCCGAAAAAGGCAGATTCTGCCTCAGTTGCCAGAAACAGGTGGTTGACTTCAGCAATATGACAGACAGCGAAGTGATCAAATTTCTTGGCAGTAATACGGGCAGTACCTGCGGCAGGTTTATGCCCGACCAGCTCGACCGCACCATTACAAAGCCAAAGGAAGCGCACTTTTCCTGGAAATATATTTTGCGCTTTTTACTACCTGCTTTTTTAATAACGAATAAGGCTAAAGCACAGATGGGGTTTGTTGCTTATACCCCGGCACATACTTCACCTGTAGCCAATAAAATAAAAGCTGCCTCAACCTTCAATGGTAAAATCATCGACAGTGTTACAGGCAAGCCGGTTGCAGCCGCATCTGTCAGAATAAAAGGGCATCTTGCCGGCACACAATCCGCTGAAAACGGCAGTTTTACATTGCCCAACCCGATGAAGTTGAAAAATACTGAACTGGAAATAAGCTGCATTGGTTATGAAACAAAAATTTTCCGTGCCATAAATACTGATACAGAAATAAAACTGGTACCTGCAAGCATTCTTATGGATCCTGTTGTAATTACTGCTGATGGTCCCACTAAAGGCTCATACAGAATCAGGATGGGGGCTTATGCTACAGTCATATCAAAAGAAATATACCAAGCCGTTCCGCTCATTCAAAAAATCACCGACAGCCTTTCGGGCAAAAACAATATCAAAACCTTTCCTAATCCCGTTAACAGGTGCAGTACCATCAGTATTGATATGAAAGGCATGGAGACGGGTGAATACATGTTACAATTGACCAATGCCACAGGCGGTATGGTGATGCAGGAAAAAATACAGTTACCTGTGAAACAATTCAGTTTTCAATGGCAGCTGAATGGCGGTATTGCCGCAGGCAGCTATTTTATCCGCATCAGCAATACAAAAAACAAACTCATTTATTCCAGTAAGATTATCGTACGGTAAATTTTGTTTCAGAGTTGGTAGTTAGTTGTTATACCGGTCGTGCTATGTTACCTTGACTAATTGCAAAATAAGGAACTGCCGGCCGGTTTTTTTATTTATATGCCGGGTGAAACTGCTGCAGGGTACTGCGGAGAAAATCCCTGTCGAGGTGCGTATAAATTTCAGTGGTGGTAATACTTTCATGCCCCAGCATTTCCTGCACAGCACGCAGGTCGGCCCCGCCCTCTACCAGGTGTGTGGCAAAAGAATGCCGGAAGGTATGCGGTGATACTTTTTTAGTGATCCCTGCCATTCTTGTCAGTTCTTTTATGATCAAAAAAACCATTACCCTGGTGAGCCTGCTGCCCCTCCTGTTTAAAAAAAGGATGTCTTCCTGGCCCGGTTTTATGGCGATATGCCCCCTTTGAGTACTCCGGTACAGGTCAATATACTTCGACGCATCATGGCCGACAGGTACCAACCGCTCCTTATCTCCTTTACCAATTACCCTTACAAAACCATCCTGCAGGTACAGGCAGCTGATGCGCAGGTTCACCACTTCGCTTACCCTCAATCCGCAACTGTACATGGTTTCCAGCATGGCTTTGTTGCGGCCGCCCTCTGCTTTACTAAGGTCAATTTGCGCAATAATCATTTCAATTTCTTCAAAACTGAGTACATCAGGCAATGCTCTTTTCAGCCTTGGTGCCTCCAGCAGGGCAGAAGGGTCGATAGTGGTTATCTGCTCAATAAGACAATATTTGTAAAAACCCTTGAGGCCGGAAATGACCCTTGCCTGGGAGCCCGGCACCATGCCAAGTTCTGCAATCCATTGTACAAATTTTTCCAGGTCGTCAAGGGTTATTTCCTGCGGTGCTTTGGAAGTGCCTGCCTGCAGCATCCAGGTGGTGAGCAGTTCAATATCATGAAGGTAAGCCTGTACTGAATTGTCTGCCAGCGACCGTTCCAGCTGCAGGTATCCTTTAAATCCCTTTTTATAAGCCTGCCACATTCTGTTTATTTTTTTTCAATGCTGATTATCAATAAATATACCCTTATTTTCGCTATGCAAATTTCTAAGCACAAAGCAACAATAAAAACTGATGCAACCCGTAAATCTAAAGTCGTTTAAAAAAAAGGTAGTGCTCAATAAAAGAGCCTTCAGGTCATTTTTAACACGTTTGGAAAATAAGCCTCCCCGTGGACTGGATAAAATTCCTGAAGCTATTGAACCGGAAGTGTGGAAAGAAGTTGATTGCCTCAGTTGCGCCAATTGCTGCAAAGTGATGACGCCCACTTTTACCGTAAAAGACATCAAACGTATTTCGGCCCATTTTGATATGACACCTGCAGCATTTAAAGAAAAATGGCTGATGTACGAAAAACGGGATGGTGACTGGCAGAACAAAAAGCAACCTTGCCAGTTTTTGAACCTGAAAGACAATAAATGCTCCATATACGAGATACGCCCCGAAGACTGTTCAGGATTTCCCCATCTTTCTAAAAAGAAAATGACCGATTACATGCATGTGCACAAGCAAAATCTCATTTACTGTCCGGCCACGTATACCATGGTGGAAAAAATGAAAGCCCTTTCTTTCAAGTAACTGCGATATTTAACCGGCAAAAAGGACTCACAGGTAAACATCTTCCAGCAAAAAATACCCTGCACCGGCTGCAGTAAGTGTAATAGACAGCACATCAAACTGGATTCTTTGCCATTGAGGGTACTGAAGCAGGTATTGCTGCGCAGCATTAATGAGGTGCTGCAGCTTCTTTTTACCAACCTTTTGTTCAGGATAGCCAAACTTTTCACTGCTGAGGGTTTTAACTTCAATAAAATGAAGTGTGCCATTTTTCTCCGCAATGATATCCACTTCCCAATGTGAAAAACGCCAGTTTTGCTGCAACAAAATGTACCCTGCTTCTTTAAGCCAGTCTGCAGCAAGTGCTTCGCCCTTTTTACCGGTTATATTGTGCCTGGCCATACTGTAAAGTTGAGTTTTTTTGACTATATGAAGCCCGCGGGTTTTTAACAGGGTGAGGATAAATGACTCCACAAATTATTGACGGGAAACTATTATTGCCTATTTTTGTGCTTCTATCCAAATACAAATAAAATGAAATTAAATAACCCCACTTTCTGGAGTTTTATTCTGCTGATTGTTATTGCTTCTCTTTACAGGGTGATACCTCATGGTATTTATGGCTTTCCACCGCAAATGGCTATGGCCATATTTGCAGGTGCCATCATAAAAGATAAAAGACTGTCTTTCCTTATGCCATTGCTGTCCATGTTCCTTTCTGATCTTTTGTTTGAGGTTCTTTTCAGGAATGGTATTGGTAAAACGCCCGGTTTTTACGGGGGCCAGTGGATCAATTACCTGCTTTTATGCTCATTAACGGTTTTTGGATTCTGGATAAAGGGGTTCAAATGGACCAGTATTCTCGGAGCTTCCATAGCTGCACCTACATTCTTCTTTCTTGCCTCCAATTTTGTAGTGTGGGCAGGTGGCGGCGGATGGCAGCGGTCAAAAACGTTTGCCGGCATGCTGCAATGCTATGTTGACGGGTTGCCTTTTTACTATGCATCCCTTGCTTCCACTGCTGTATTTGCAGGTTTGTTTTTTGGATGCTACTATGTTTTTACAAAAACCAGCCCCAAGGTTCAGCAGCAGGCTGCCTGATTCCAACGATATAAATGATATTGAAGCCGTCCTGTTGGGGCGGTTTTTTTATGCCAGGGTACCCAATCAGGTTTTAGCAACCTCCTGCTCGTACACTTCATCCACCAGCAGGTTTCGGCCATCTGCTGCTGTGGTTGCCAGTTCATCACAGCGGTTGTTCCAGCGGTTGCTGGCGTGGCCTTTTACCCACACAAAGCTTACATTTATCCTTTTGGCAATGGCATGATACCGCAGCCAGAGGTCTTTATTCTTTTTTCCTCCTTTAAAATTGGTAGCAATCCAGGTATTGAGCCAGCCCTTTTGTACTGAGTTGATCACATATTGGCTATCGGAATAAACCGTAACCGGTATATCATTCTTTTTGAGCGTTTCCAGCGCTGTAATAACTGCCAGCAATTCCATCCGGTTATTAGTGGTAAGCCTGTAACCGGCCGACATTTCCTTTTTATGCTCTCCGTACATCAGCACAATGCCATAACCACCAGGCCCCGGATTGCCCCTTGCAGCACCATCGGTGTAAATAACTATATTAGCTCCCATTTATTTATAACTGATTCGAACAACGGGTTTGCAAAAAGGGTTTAGAAAAAGGTCATCCAGCCCTACATATTCAAATTGCTTCATAACCATTCCCTTGTATTTGGGGTCTTTTATCTTAAAGTTATCTATTTTACTCGTTGGCAGCTGTATTCTCCCATCCGTAGCAGTTTTGATAAACTTATAGATCATTTCGGCACAGTACATTTTATCATCTGTTTTCAGGTCAAAGGTTTTATCAAACAACATTCCCTTTGCATGATTTTCCTTTGTAACCTCGTGCAGTTTTTCTATTTCTGCGTCAGTAAATGTATACCGGAATATTCCAAAGCCACTTTTATTTGCCGGACTTACAAATGAATCATAGGGTTCCCTCATCATTTTCTCAGATTTATTTTCCTCCCCTGCCATATTATTGTATACATACACTTCTCCGTCCTCAATAAAAGCAAGCCCGCAGTGGGAAAATGTTTTATCGTTTTTTGAAAAATTGCGCATAGACTCACTCACCAGGTCATCATCAGCTCTTTCAATAAGGTCGCCATTCCTTATTTTGCTTTTGTTATCTTTTATGAACTGCAGTATTTCTTTGTCAGTTTTTTTGGGCATCACACGGGTTGTTCCCATTTGGTCAACAGCTTGTGAACCCTGGTTACGCCTGCAACCTGCTGCTAAAATTGCCAAAACAGTTACCGCCAACAGCAAATTCCTCATCTTACCTTGATATTGAAATAATAAAATAAGCCAACTTCCCTTTCGAAAAGTTGGCTTGATAAAAACTTTATAAAGTCTTAATTTCTTTTGCTCTCAAAAACTACTTCATCCACACCTACACCCTGTCCGTTTGCACCTGCATTACCAGCATCCGGTGTATTGTAACGGAAGGCAAAACGACCCATTTTAGGTACATTTGAACCTACTACTGTATACTCATATTTTGTCCATACATCAGGATAACCGCTTGCAGTGAATTGGCTGTTAACTGTAGTTACCAAAGTGGTAAAATCACCTACCGAGGAGCTATCGTTACCAACTTCAACACTGGAATTGTTATAATTTACCCGGAACTCCATTTTATCTTTAAAAGTTGCAGGAACCTCGAGTGTTCTTGTGTAGAAAGATATTTTATCTCCATTTTTCATTGGAACTGCGGGTGAAATCAACCAGCAGCTTGCCCTTCCGATTTGACCGAGGGATACATTGCGTGGCGTAGGATCACCTTGTGCAGAAAAAGGGCATAATACATAATCCGTACCTGAATGCGATGTGTTGGCTCCCGGGTAACCGGTAGTTGTTGCCTTTTTAGTATCCCATCCGTATTGGCCGGTTACCCATGTAGAAGTACCCAGTGGGCGGCTGTTGTTACGTGCAACCCATCCCTGGTTAAGCATGGCTTCCATTGAATCAAATCCCTGCACAAAAGAGTAATCTTTTGGTGCTGCCACGGGAGCATCTTCTTTAGTACAGGAAGCTATTATGATGAATCCGGCTATCAGGGCCGTGCCCAGAAACGGGATAAAAATTTTCTTATTCATAACTGTTAGTTTTAGCTTGGTAATTTAGTTAATTAGTTATTTGCGGCTTGCACTTACGTAAGCAACACTGTCAACTGAGATACAGTTGCCCCCGCGGCCATTTGTACCACCCAGTGGAACGTAGTAGCGAATGGCAAAACGACCGTTTGTTGGACCGTCCAATCCTTTAACCACTGCTTCAAACCTTGTCCAGTATGCAGGATAAGCCATTACCGGATCGAAAAGGTAAATGCCGGGAGGATAACCACCTGCAGCAAATGGGTCAACCGGGTTGCCACTTGCGTTCAGGGGGTTGATGTCGAGTAATTTTGTATCAAAATCTCCGGGATTCGCACCACGGCCGCACTCAATACCATCATTGTGTTTGTTGATCATCACCTGCACACGGTCGCCCCAGGTTGAAAGGGTATCTTCCTGCTTGGAATAGAAAATGATCTTGTCACCATTCTGCAAAATTACCTTTGGAGAAATGATCCAGTTGCTGATTGTGCTTTCACCGGGGTTTGGACTCAAAGCAGAAGTAAAATCTGTAGATATGAACCCATTAGCCGTAGATTTGGAAGAATAAGCATTATAGGTTGTGGTTGCGCTGGCACTTAAACCCTGCTGCCATACCGCAGGCCCGATGGGCTCACTCCTGTTGCGTACCAGCCAACCCCTACTTTTTGCAGCGGCCAATGTATCAAACTCTTCTACGATGGACTGGTCTGGTACAGGAAGTGGTGTGATGAGGTTGCTGTCGTCTTTACAGGATTGTAAAGCCAGCAAAGCAACACCAACATACGCCAAAGTTTTGCGTAAAAATACTTTTCTCATAATAATCAATTTCTAAATTAGATTGGTAGTTTTAAGAATCGGCGTGAAATTAATAATTTTTTGCAATATCAGCGGTAAAAATATTTTTTTTAACCGCTAAAATTGTGGATAAACGGCCTATACCTGAAAAACTCCCGTATTAAAGGCTGAAATATGCCTGTTGCAGTTAGCCGCAGCTATTCCTTCTGCTATTACCCGCCGGGTTTCGGCAGGATCAATGATGGCATCTACCCAAAGCCTGGCAGCGGCATAAAAAGGGCTTGTTTGGGTATTGTAGCGCTCCTTAATATCATTTAAAAGTTTTTCTTCTTCTTCCGGGGGTACTTCCTTTCCCTTGAACTTCATGGCAGCCACCTGTATCTGCAGCAGGGTTTTTGCGGCCTGCTCACCGCCCATTACTGCAATCCGGGCAGTTGGCCAGGCATAAATAAAGCGTGGGTCATAAGCTTTGCCACACATGGCATAATTGCCTGCCCCGTATGAGTTTCCGGTAATGATGGTAATTTTGGGCACTACCGAATTGGCTACTGCATTTACCAGTTTTGCCCCATCCTTGATGATACCCGAATGCTCACTGCGGCTGCCTACCATAAAACCAGTTACATCCTGTAAAAAAACAAGCGGTATTTTCTTTTGATTGCAGTTCATAATAAACCGGGCGGCTTTATCGGCACTATCGTTGTAAATAACCCCACCCATCTGCATTTCACCCTTTTTGTTCTTTATTATCAGGCGCTGATTGGCCACTATACCAATAGCCCAGCCATCCACCCTGGCATAGCCGCACATAATGGTTTGCCCGTAGCCTTCCTTAAACTGGTCAAAGCTGCCTTCATCCACAATACAGTCAATGATGTCTTTAACATCGTAGGGCTTGCTATTGCCAGCACTCATTATTCCGTATATTTCACCATTATTCTTTACGGGCAATTTAGGTGCCATCCTGTTAAATCCTGCATTTTCAGGCTCACCAAGCCTGCCGATGATCTTTTTAACCTGGTCCAGGCATTCCTGCTCCGTTTTAAATTTATAATCGGCGATACCCGAAATTTCAGTGTGTGTAACAGCACCACCCAGTGTTTCAGCGTCCACATCTTCGCCTATGGCGGCTTTTACGAGGTAGGGCCCTGCAAGAAAAATTGAACCTGCCCCTTCCACCATCAGGGTTTCGTCGCTCATAATTGGCAGGTAGGCCCCGCCTGCAACGCATGCACCCATTACAGCGGCAATTTGGGTAATACCCATGGCACTCATTTGCGCATTATTGCGGAAAATGCGGCCAAAATGCTCCTTATCCGGAAAAATTTCATCCTGCATCGGCAGAAAAACCCCCGCACTGTCTACCAAATACACAATGGGGAGGTGGTTTTCCATGGCAATTTCCTGCATCCTCAGGTTTTTTTTGCCTGTAATAGGAAACCAGGCTCCTGCTTTTACTGTTTGATCGTTGGCTACCACCACACATTGCCTGCCGCCGATATAGCCAATACCACTTACAGTACCGCCGGCCGGGCACCCTCCATATTCGGCATACATTTCATACCCTGCAAAAGCGCCAATTTCCACAAAGGGGCGGTCTGCATCACACAGGTAATCAATCCGCTCCCGGGCAGTTAATTTATTCCGCTCTTTTTGTTTTTCTATCGCTTTTTTTCCTCCCCCCTGCTCTATTACAGCCAGTTTCTGCCTTACCTGGCTCCAACCCAGTTTCATGGAATCTTCATTTTTATTAAACTCTATATTCATACATCAGTTTTACTGTAATAACACCTGTATCGCCTGTAAGGCTTAAATACTTTATGTAACAAAAGTAATGAGTATAAGGTTAATGCAGCACCAAATGAACAGGTAATACTTCATTAAAGCATAAGCACTTGATACCTGATTAAAAATGTGCGCCTGTACCAGCCATTATTTTAGCGGTTGCTCCGTACCTTTACCAAGTAATACAGAGAGACATTGCAGGGGAAGTTTGTTGCAGGGATAATCTTGTACAATAACAAAAAAAACAATGGGTACTGAAATAAACCGCATAGTAAAATTGTATGCCGACCTGCAGCATGGCGATTGCTGGATTGGCATTAACTTTAAAGAGGCACTGGCCAATATTGATACCATAAAGGCCATAGCTGTACATCATATCAACGGCAATTGCATCTGGCAACTGGTAAATCATATTACCTACTGGCGCACAGTTACAGTAACCCGGCTCGGCGGCAGCCTGCAGTATCCGCCATTCAGCGATTTTATGCTCCCCGAAGCATTGACTGAAGATAACTGGAAACAAACACTGCTTGATTTTGAAACCGCTTATCACCAGCTGCGCAGTGCTATCCTGCACTTTAACCCCGAACACCTGCAACAACCATCACCCAAAAAAGAGCAAACCTATTACGACCTGCTGATGGGCTGCCTGCAGCATGATGCCTATCACCTTGGGCAGATGATGCTGCTGAAGAAATAATGTTACAAAAAATATTTTTTTATCCCGAAACTCTGTCTTATATTTATTCTCTGAAATACATCCAGGCTAAATAACAAAAAACAACCATAACCAAAAAGAAAAATTTTCTCAGGAAAAAAAAGCTACGCAACCATTTCTTCACATAAAAAACACACAAATGAAAAAAAAATTTTTTCTTGCGGCAATCCCATTGCTTCTATTTGCCTGTAAAGAGCCAAAGCCCGCTGATCCAACACCAGCAGGTACAAAGGTTAATATTTTAGGCTATCTTGGTCAGTGCAAAGATGCGGTGGAAGGATCAAAAAATCTTAAAATCAGAATCAGCGTTGACAACTACAATGGCAGCGGACAGATTACTGCAAACTACAAAAACTACGTTTATCAAAACAAAAAAAACAACGAAACAGATCCTGCTAACTATGAATTTCCAATTGAAGTTCCTCAAAGCGGCACCTATGGCGTAACAGTTACAGTAGAGGCCAGTGAGTGCTTCCAATGCTGCCAGGGATCCTGCACCAATTATTCTCCTGCCTGGGGATATCCTTTCTGGCGGGGAGTTTCCACATTGTACAATACACAGCCTCCGCCTGCCATAATAAATGTTACGCCTGCATTTGTTTCCTGCGACTAATGCTTTTTCAGGCTGTTTACAAAAAAGTATTTCTTAACCAAAATATAAATTATGAAAAAGATTCTAGCAATGCTTTTAGTCTTTGCAGCAATAGCCGGTTATTCCTGCAAAGACCCATCCCCGGGCTCCTATAATCCTGCCGAAACAACGGTGGACATAGGTTATTTTCTCGTTTTCTGTGATGATTTTTTTGAAGGTGTTCAACGAGGTATAAAAGTACGTATAAACGTAGACCGGTATGACGGAAACGGAAACTTTCAGTCTAACTACAAGAATTACCGGTTTAATGTAAAAAACGATGATGGCAATTCAGATAACACCAGGTTCAAAGTAGAGGTTCCCGAAACAGGTACATATGCAGTAAGTGTTGAAATTGAAGGAACAGAATGCTATAAGTGCTGCCAGGGATCCTGCACCAATTATTTCCCGGCATGGGGTTATCCGTTTTGGAGGGGAGTATCAACACAATATAACTCATTCCCTCCCCCGTCTGTAATATATGTTACACCCTCATTTGTAAGTTGCGATTAATCATTTTTAAAATAAAAAATAAAAAACATGAAAAAGTTATTAATATTTTCAATCACTGCTATAGTACTGGCATCAGGCTGTAAGAAAACAGGAAGTACAGGTGCAGAAGCTGCAGGACAAAAAAATTTCAGCATGAACAGTTTACTTTCAGAAAGTGCTGCAGCAAATATCACAGTCAATTCAACTACTGTTGTTGGTAAGCCAGCCCAGGTGCAAATTACAGGTGAATTTACCGCTGATGGCAATGCGCCTCTTGTAAGCATTGAAAGTCTTTCTATAAATGGACGTGAAATTCCACAGGTAGAAAACAACCGGTACAGCAAATTTTACAGCGCTAAAGATGAATCTTTCAGTGAGGGCATGGCAATGTTTGGAAAGGAATTTTCGGCTACAACAACAGGATATGAAAACGGGGATGTAAATACAAGACTTTATTCACCCGCTTTGATTACAGCAAGGCTGAACAGGTCTGCTACAGCACTTGACAGGTCGTTGCCACTTGAAATCACCTGGAATGCTGACCCCAATAATCAAAACCCCGTTATCATTTTACTGGTTCACCGCGGGCTGCTGAATAACCCTGATGCCTTATCCATCAGCAATATAACCTATATGGTAAAAGCTGCCGATAATGGCAGGTACAGTATTCCTCCTGATCAACTTAGCAGATTTCCTGCAAGCAGCAAACTGGATATTCTTGTAAGCAGGGGCAACCAGCAAATACTAACAGTAAACGGGGGCAAAGAAATTAATGTAACTGCTTACACAACGGAATTGGTTCCGGCCAGAATTATTAAGTAACTGTTTCAAATTGATTATTACTCTTGCCGGAGCAATCAAAACTTGTAAAGTAAATTTACAAAATATGGCAGAGGTTATTTCTCCGTTCATAATTGAGTAAGCCATTTAAGGCAGAACATAAAGCTGAAAGATTTTTCCAAACTTATCTAAAGGAAAAATCTTTCAGCTTTTCCTTTATCGATTAAGGTCGCATTTCAACTTGCTGCCGCTATCAGAACAAAATCTTACGCCGGAGAACCATCTTAAAAACACCAACGGGATTTACCGGTTTTCTTCCGTATTTATTACAAATTTTGTAATGCCATGCTTTGTAAACAGCTCGTTTAGCACTTTGTTTTCCTTAAAACTGTCAAACCCGGTAACGACTATTTTACCGGGATTGATAAGTTCCTTATTTTTTGTGAAAAAACTATCAAGTTCATTCATATTATCTGTTGCCAGCGTTTTTTTCAAAAAATCAACCTGAAATTTACTACCACTGATCTTCAAATGCAAAAAAGAGGAATCGGTTGTGTGAAAATTGGATGACTTTGTTGCCGGTGCCACCACAGTTACAGGTACTGATTTGGATTCTGTAAATAAACCGCAACCCGCCATGCCGGTAACAATAACCAGTACAATAAGCTGTTTCATACTTTGTTTATTTTATTTAACCTAAAAAATAGTTGCTGTATTGTTTGCAGCAGAAAAAAAAACTGTGCATTTTTTCTGAACACATTCTATCCGCTCCGCATACATAATATTTATTTTTATACAATTTAAAAAAATCCTTTTCATAACCCATTAAATAATCAGCCCCTTTTTTCCCATGCATCCCCCTGGCCGGAAAAATATTTTTACTGAAAAAAACGTGGCTGTTTTTTTAAAAACAGCCACGCTTGTTGAATAGTATACCAAAGCTATTTGGTAGGTGGTAAGCCTGCCTTTTGTATTAAGCTTTCGCATATTGCCCTTTCAGCCTTAGTTAATTGCCGCAAACCGGCTAAATCTTCTATTAATGCCTCATTAAGCCACTTATGATACTGGTATATGCCCACAATACAAAACTCATTATTCATACAGGTAAGGCCAAATGCTTTGTAAAGAGAATTGAGCCGCCTGTTTTTTACCAAAATAAACCCGGTACCCATAGTGTCAGATACTGGATGCGCCAAATCGCCCAGTACTTCGGTGTAATGACACGACACCTCATTCATAATAGTATCTTTTGGAACACTTATGAAAGGCGGGGTATAGTTTATTGCTTGTTTTCCATCCCCCAATCTTGCACCGGCTGGCTTATCTGCGAGATTACCCCTTTGTACAATAGTACCACTAATAGCAAATGTATCAAACTCAACGTATTGCTTATTAGCCAGCAGGTAAACGCCAATGGTATCATCATATTTAGCAGTTATGCTTCGCAGGTTTTGTTCATTTTGCTGTTTGTCGTAATCATACTCACTATTAAACTGCACCTTCATTTTAAATTCAAATAAATAATCACCGTAAGATATAAGCCTGTTGGCTGATTGAAACCGTCTGTCTTTACCTATTATATAAGTATCTGCTTTATACGAGTAAGACATAACGCCAGCAGGCTTACAAGCTGCAAAAAATACAAGCGCAATAAAAAAATACCCAATGGATTTATAATTCATTTTTATTTATTTGGGATAAGTATTGCAACTATTATTGATATGATCCTCTCTGTCCAGTGTAATAGGATTCCCAAATGGATTGGGGATTTGAAAATTTGCCACATGCTTAAGGATGCCTGAAACCCTGGAAACACCATACGTATACATTTTGTTATTATTATATACTTGGTCAACTGGCGCAAATGGATTCCATGTAGAAGTAACAAAATTATTAGAACCCTGATAAAATGATTGCAACGTTTTAAAATTAACTACATCATAAACATGTTCTAAACTGTTCAACTGAAGGTTGTATATGGTTTTATGATAATAATCCATTTGTGTGGTAGCATTAATTGACCAAGAACCAGTTAACCCTTTTGCTACTAACCATGTATGTGTATAAGAAATGGGGTCAGTGCCATCCGCAGTTGGTGGTGCATAAACAGTAACCGGGCTTGATGTATACTGGACATAATTATTAAATTGTGTAACCAAAGGATTTACTTCATCATCCCCCATACCGCCGCCGCCCATACCGCTATCACAGGCACAGGTAGTAAAAAGATACTCCTCATCCACAAGGTTACCATCTACCCAGGTTTGATAGTACCAGTCGGTACATACTTTTTCCCCGGTACAGGCTACCCTGCTGGCTGCGGCATTACTTTGTGACGCATTTTTTGCCACCAACCTGTCAGTATTCCCGGCTTTTGCCTGCCCACCTTCATAATGTGTACCGCCCGTGGGGTTACCACTACTTGCAAACTGCAGCAAAGCTCCTGCAAATGTGTGCGGCACCTGCCTGCCCTGCAAAAAGCCCGGCTCCAGCTTTATATTGCTAATATCGGCACCGCTCATTTTCTTTTTATCCGGCAGCACCAATGTGTAACTTGCCTCTACCGGCCCGCCCTGCGCATCCTCGGTAATTACCAGGTAAGCAAAGGCTGCACTATTTCCGGCTTCAATAAAGGCTGGTACAATATAGGCATGCTCCCCGGCAAAGTAGCTTGTTTTGTGCCATTGCAGGGCTAAGGGTGGCAATTTGCTTCCATTAGCTGCCGTGTTTTTTTGCCGACCCTCTGTAGCAGGCTGTTCCTCAAACCAGGCTTTTATCTTTTGCGTACGGGCATTCAGCGTATTGCCTTCATTAGCAGGCAGTGTGTTTTTTTTACAACTGGTTATTGCAGAAAGTACTAATATTGCTGCCATCAGTACTAATGCAGACAGCACATTTTTAATGTTAACTTTCATTTTTTGGGTTTTATTGTATTATTTAATTGATTAGCCGGTTTTTTCGGCAGTTGTTAGCCACTGGTGTATGCGTATTTTCATTTAAAAGCAGCAGTACAGCCAGTATATTACTATATGGGAGTTTTTTGCTGTTATGTTTTCATTTACAATGTGTTTATCAGCCAAGGTTCGTAGAGCCGTGTTTTAAAATAAGGTAAAGGTGTAAAAAACTAGGGTGTGAACCATACGCTTGAAATAATCACCTCGGGGTGCAGCTAAACACCTGTACAGAATTACCCAACACGATAGAACGCACCCCTTACGGGGCGTGTTCACTTCGCTAGTTCTGTATCTAAATTTTAGCTGAATTTCGAGATAACCTATTTAAAGTGACATACTATTTTAAAAATGCTTTTTTCTCTGTTCTTTTTTATTTTACTATAAGCAATTGTGTTTAGCACACAAATATTAAGTATTTATTCAATTAAACAAAATATTATTTTCAAACCGCATATGTGTCAAAATGAGAATACAATTATCATCCAGTTAAACCGGAAGTGGAGCAAAACTTTTATAACCGAGTGCTTCACTTTTACAAACGGCTTGGCCCCAAACGCAGCGCAGATGGCATCATTCCAATCGGTTTTGCTCTAAACGCAACGCAGATAGCTTTATTCTGATCTGTTTTGACCCAAACGCAGCGCAGATGGCTTCATACTAATCTGTTTTGCCCTGAGCCAGGGCTTTCAGATATTGCAGCAGTTTTAGAGCCCTGCTGCAGGGGTTTTGAAATACACTCATTTTTATTTTCATCCTACCTGTTTCCTTTGGTTTATTTACTTTTGAACTGTATCAATTAACTAGTTCAGATTGACAGATAATTTACCTACAGCATTATTAGCCTCACTGCAAGATATTCCCGGCTTTAATGAGGCCGCTTTCCGGCAGGCGCATACACAGGCGCAGCAGGTAACCAGCATACGCTTGAACCCGGCAAAGAAAATTCAAACTGATACAGCAGCACATTTCGCTGCAGATGGCAGGGTACCCTGGAACAGCAATGGCTGGTACCTGAAAGACAGACCGGTTTTTACACTTGACCCGCTGCTGCATGCCGGCGCCTATTATGTGCAGGAGGCCAGCAGTATGTTCCTGCAGCAGGTGATGGAGCAATGCTGCAACCTCAGCCAACCGCTTAAAGTGCTTGACCTGTGTGCAGCACCCGGCGGCAAATCTACCCTGCTGCAATCTGTACTGCCGCCCGGCAGCTTGCTGGTGAGCAATGAAGTGATAAAAACAAGGGTGAACATACTGGCCGAAAACATCACCAAATGGGGCGGTGGCAATGTAGTGGTTACCAATAATGATCCGCAGCATTTTCAGCGCCTGCCCGGTTATTTTGATGTGATTGTGGTGGATGCGCCCTGCAGCGGCAGTGGTCTTTTCCGAAAGGAACCACAGGCCATCGGTGAATGGAGCGAAAACAATGTAGCCCTGTGCAGCCAGCGCCAGCAGCGCATACTCGCCGATGTATTGCCCGCCTTAAAAGAGGGCGGCATTTTAATATATGCCACCTGCTCCTACTCCGGGGAGGAAGATGAGGAAATAATTGACTGGCTGGTAAAAGACGGGACAATGTGCAGTAACCGCCTACAACTGCAGCCAGGCTGGGGTATTACAGAAACGGTTAGCCGCAACGCTTATGGCTACCGTTTTTTTCCTGACAAAGTAATGGGTGAAGGTTTCTTTATTGCCTGCTTTACAAAAACCAGGGCTGAGGGCAGCTTTTCAGGCAAAACAAGAAAACAGGATATACTGCCTGCAAAAAACCAGTCTGCGGTTACCTGCATGCTGCTGCACCCGGATGATTTTTATTATTTATACCAGAACGATGAGGTACTGGCAATGCCATTGACGTTAAAGGACGACCTGGCAGCACTGCAATCAGTATTATATATAAAAAAAGCGGGTATCAAAATGGGCAAACTTATCGGAAATGAGCTGATTCCTGCACATGAACTGGCCCTGAGCAGCGCCCTGCAAACCGGTATCCACTTTGTTGAGTTGGATAAACCTGCTGCACTGCAATACCTGCGGCGGCAGGATTTTGCCATTCCTGAAGGTAAAAAAGGATGGTGCCTTGTTACATACAGCGGACTTGGCCTTGGGTGGATCAAGCTGCTTGCCAACCGGGTTAACAATTACTATCCAAAAGACTGGCGCATACTGATGCAGTAATAAACTGTTAAAATGTACCTGCTGGTTTTAACACTGTTTCCCTTTTCCATCAATTTATTGCATCTTTGCAGCACAAAAAACAAAGTAAATGATGAGGAAATACATAACAGGCATACTGGTTATTTGCTGCGGTGCGGTAGTTCAGGCACAAAATAAACCATTGATGGCAGAGGGTGTTTCCCCTAATTTGTATATCAACCATACCGTGGCACCAAAAGAGAACTACTACAGCATTGGCCGCCTGTACAATGCCAGCCCCAAAGACCAGATAGCCCCCTTTAACAGTTTGCAGATGGAAAAGGGGCTGAGTCCCGGCCAGGTGATTAAAATTCCGCTTGCTGCCAATAATTTTTCGCAGGATGGGATTGCAGCAGCAGATGAAGCGCTTATTCCCGTACATCATACAGTACAGGAAAAGGAAGGCTTGTACCGCATCAGTGTTAATCACAATAAAGTACCGGTTGAAACCATAAAAAAATGGAACAGGATTAATGGCGAATCGGTAAGCAACGGTACCAGGTTGATTATTGGATACCTGAAAGTGAAAAAAGAATTATCGGCACTGGCAGGCATAGCAGCCAATCCGGCGGTGGTGGTAAATACAGAAAAACCAGCAACAAACCCTGTAAAGCCAGATGCAGGTACCGAGCCATTACCGCCCGTTAAAAATCCTGAAAAAGACAAGACCCCGGTAGTTGAGCCTCCCAAAAAAGATCCTCCCAAACCTGTTGTGGTAAAAAACGACCCTGTTGTTCCGGTAGAAACAAAGGGCAATGGCACAAATTTTAATGGTGGCCATTTCAAAGCTGGTTTTGAAAATGCCGGAGGCGAGCCTGTGAAGGAAACAGGTGCCGGCAACGTATTTAAGAGCAGCAGCGGCTGGAGCGATGGCAAATATTACTGCCTGCATAACAATGCACAACCCGGTACTATTGTAAAAGTTACCAGCAATGAAACCGGCAAAAGTATTTACGCCAAAGTACTGGATGCTGTACCCGACATCAAACAGAATAACGGTTTGCTCATCCGCATCAGCAATGCAGCCGCTGAAGAACTTGGTGTGGGTGAAAATAAATTTGATTGTACAATAAGCTATTCAAAATAAATGAAGCAGCAACTTTTTCTCTCTGCATTTTTTGCGGTATCAGGGTTAGCTGGCATAGCACAGCCGGCAGCAAAACCAGAAACAGGTACAGGGCTGAATCTTACCATTGTAAAAACTGTTGCCGCCACCCCGGTTAAAGACCAGGCTGTAACTGGTACATGCTGGTGTTTTTCCACCACATCCTTGCTGGAAAGCCAGTGCCTGAGGGCAGGCAACAGCCCGCTGGACCTGAGTGAAATGTTTACTGTGAGGAATATTTACATTGAAAAGGCAAGAAATTATATATTGCGGCAGGGTCATGCACAGTTCAGCGAGGGCGGGCTTGGGCATGATGTGATCAGGGCTATCGCAACTTATGGAGCTATGCCCGAAGCTGCTTACAGCGGCATGAAAGAAAGGAGAAAGCAGTTCAACCATTCAATGATGTTTACCGCATTGAAAAAATACCTGGACAGTGTACTCATCGCCCCTCCTGTTGCAGCAGATTGTATGGCTGGCTTTAAAGAGATTTTAAATGAAACAATGGGTGAACCTCCTGTTGATTTTAACTGGAATGGCAAAAAATACACTCCGCTATCGTATGCCAGGGAAATACTTAAATTCAACCCGAATGATTATGTGAACATCACATCCTTTACACATCATCCGTTGTACACACCATTTATACTGGAAGCACCGGACAATTTCAGCAACGGGGCTTATTATAACCTGCCGCTTGAAGAAATGATACAGCTGGTAAAAGATGCGCTGAATGGTGGCTACTCTGTAATGTGGGATGCTGACGTAAGCAACAAGTGGTTTATGCAGGCAAGGGGGCTGGCAGTATTCCAGGGTGAAGATGTAAAGCCGGAAGCTGTAACGATTGATACAGATATGCAGGAGGCTCCCTGGAGTGCTGCTTTGCGGCAGCAGCTGTATGAAAACCTTACAACACAGGATGATCACCTGATGCACATTATCGGGCTTGAGAAATCTAAAAGCGGTAAAACATACTTTCTCGTAAAAAACAGCTGGGGGAAAATTGGCCCGCAGGATGGGTATATCAATGTATCTGAGGCCTATTTTGCCATTAATACAGTAAGCCTGGTGGTACCCAAAGCTGCATTAAGCAAAACTTTGCTGGATAAACTGCTGGTAAAATAAGTTTAAAAAATTAAGGCCGGAAATAATACTGTGCAATCGCTTTTATTTCCACTGGCTTGAGTGTGCCAATAATGAGTTTGTTGCCATTGCGCAGCACCAGTTGCAAACCATATTTGCCGCTCATGCTCAGCGCTTTGTTCTTCTCAACTCCTCTTATGCCCCATCCTTCAAATTCATACAGGGGTTCGTACTGGCGCATATAGGCATCACTCACATAATACCAGGTAATTGTGGTATATTTTAAATGGAAAGGGGAAAATTTATAATGAATACCTGTTTCGTCTATACGGGTTTGCAGTTTTACAAGAAATAAAAAAATCATCAGTAAAATACTGAAAATAAGTAACCCAGCCAGTAATCCGTCTGGCGCAGGGATGCTTCCAAAGGGTTTTTTAAAAACTACCTGGCGCAAAAAGGCATATAAAAAAAGGATGTTCAGCACACCCGCAAATGCCCACAACCACCAAACTCTTATTCTTTGTGTTTCCTTAAAGCTGTTCATTATTTAGTTATTAAGGCCGTAGCAACTGATTGGGCTGCTTTTTCTGCCCATTTTGCATACTCCCGGCCAGAGGGATGCAATTTATCGGCTGCCAGAAAATCTTCATTTGCACCATTTACCCGCTGTTCCGGCGTAATATTGATGTACTTCACATTGTAAAGACCACAAATATGCTCATTTGCTGCATTATAAGCATCAATTTCTCCCGAAATTTTTACAATATCCCGGCCTGCAGCAAATGGAGTGATGCTCCAGTCGGGTATGCTCAGTACAAATACATGGCTGGCATTTCCGGCTGCAAATTCAATACTGCGCTTCAGCAGGTGCTCAAACTGGGCTGCATAGTCCTCCACACTTCGGCCACGATACTGGTTATTAACACCGGCAAGCAAGGTAACAACTGTATAATTGCTATTTGTCAGCCTGTCATTTAATGCAGCATCCAGCTCATCGGTTGTCCAGCCTGTAGCAGCAACTATTTCTGGTGCACAAAAGGGAAAACCCATCCTGCGCAGCAATTGCACTGCCTGGTAGGGAAAACTCTCCGCTAAAGTCACCCCTTCGCCAATGGTATAGCTGTCTCCAAGAGCCAGGTATGTATAAAAATTCATCAGCAAATGTTATGAATTTGCTAAGCTATATTTTTTTTGGCATAATTATTAAGAAACATTATATATTTGCAGCACAAATAATTGAGTTGAACAAAACGTATTTACATACTATCGTTTTATTTCCCACTCCGGCATTCCCCGCTGGCAGCGGTACAACTTATCATATTACCCGACGTGGTTGCTGACAGGACGAGCCGTTAACCCTGGCCCCTGTCAGTGAAACTTCCTCAACATAATTTTTCAAAAGGACTGGTTATCCTCTCATTGTATCAATCTTTTATTCAAGATGAGCAATCATAACTTTATTATCCGAAAAGCTACTACTGCCGACAGTATTTACGCTGCCACCATTTCAGCAGAAATGGAATCATCCGCAAAAGCAAGAGGCACCGGCATAGCCCGGCGCACAGCTGACTATATCATAAAAAAAATAGAAGAAGACAAAGCTGTTATAGCAGTTACCACCGGGGGTGAGTGGGTGGGTTTTTGCTATATTGAAACCTGGAGCCATGGCGAATATGTAGCCAACAGCGGGTTGATAGTAGCCCCGCAATTCCGCAAAAGCGGTGTGGCAAAAGCCATCAAACAAAAAATATTCGGGCTTTCGAGAACGCAGTATCCCGACGCAAAAATATTTGGCCTTACTACCGGCCTTGCAGTAATGAAAATAAACTCTGACCTTGGCTACGAACCGGTTACTTATTCGGAGCTTACACAGGATGAAGCCTTTTGGGCAGGCTGCAAAAGCTGTGTAAACTACGAAATATTGATGAGCAAGGACAGAAAAAACTGCATGTGTACCGGTATGCTGTACGATCCCAAAGACCACTACGAACCGGCAGAAACAGCAGCTGCTTTTACCGAGAAAAAAGGACTGTATGAGCGCCTGCAGCGCTTTAAGGAATGGAAATTTCTGAAACCCTTCCTCAAAAAAGAACCTGCCGCAGGCAGCGGGGGTAAAAACTTTTTCCGGTATCTCTTTAACCTCTAAAAGTATAACAATGACTACAAAAAAAATAGTACTGGGTTTCAGTGGTGGCCTGGATACATCCTATTGTGTAAAATACCTGGCTGATGACATGGGGTATGAAGTACACAGTGTGATAGTGAACACAGGTGGTTTTTCAGCTGAAGAACTGTCATCCATAGAAGCGCATGCGTACAAACTGGGGGTAAAAACCCATACCACGGTGGATGCCGTAAAAACCTACTACGAACGCATCACCAAATACCTTATCTATGGCAATGTGCTCAAAAACAACACCTATCCGTTAAGTGTAAGTGCCGAAAGGATGAGCCAGGCCCTGCACATAGCAGAATATGCAAAAGCATTACAGGCAGATGCTGTAGCGCATGGCAGCACCGGGGCCGGCAACGACCAGGTAAGGTTCGACATGGTGTTTCATATCCTCATCCCGGGGATGGAAATCATTACCCCTATACGTGACCTTAAGCTGAGCCGTGAAGCTGAAATCGATTACCTTAAAAGCAAGGGTGTTGATATGAATTTTGAAAAATCCATGTACTCCGTCAACAAGGGTTTATGGGGAACATCCGTTGGAGGCAGGGAAACACTCCATTCCAATGGTATGCTGCCGGAAGCTGCCTGGCCAACACCGGTTACAAAAACGGGTACGGAAACAGTTACACTTTCATTTATAAAAGGAGAATTGACAAAAATAAACGGGCAGGGTTTTGCTCACCCGGCAGAATCCATTACAGCACTCCAGGTAATTGCTGCGCCCTACGGCATTGGCAGGGATATCCATGTAGGTGATACCATCATCGGCATTAAGGGGCGTGTAGGCTTTGAAGCGGCGGCTCCCATGGTGATCATTAAAGCACACCATGCACTGGAAAAACATGTGTTGACCAAATGGCAGCTTAACTGGAAAGACCAACTGGCTTTATTTTATGGCAACTGGCTGCATGAAGGCCAGATAATGGACCCCGTAATGAGGGATATTGAAGCATTTTTTGAAAACAGCCAGCAAACTGTAACCGGAGATGTTTTTGTACAGCTGATGCCTTACCGTTTCCAGGTTACAGGTATTGAATCTCCCTTTGACCTAATGAGCAGCAAATTTGGCAGTTATGGTGAAATGAACAATGGCTGGAGCGGAGAAGATGTACGGGGCTTTAGTAAAATTTTTGGTAATCAAACGGCTATTTGGCATGCGGTGCAAACAAGTTCTAAATTGACAGAGGAAAGTTGACAGGTTTAGTTCAAAGTTAAAAGGTTCAAAGTTGAGAGTGAAGAGTTCGAAGTTCAAAGTTAGAAGGTTCAAAGTTTACTGTGGGAAGTTGAAAGTTCAAAGTTTCAAAGTTTGGGAAGTGGCAGCAGATCAATAAGGATTACAAATACCATAATACCCAATACCACAATACCTAATGTAAGAAAGATGAATAAAAAAATACAAACAGGCATCATCGGCGGCGCAGGATATACCGGCGGCGAGCTGATACGGCTGCTGCTTCATCACCCGCAGGCGGAGATTGCATTTGTACACAGCAACAGCAATGCAGGTAAACCCGTGAGCAGTGTGCACAGGGATTTGCTGGGTGATACAGCACTGCTTTTTACAGATACCATTCTGCAGGATATTGATGTGCTGTTTCTTTGCCTGGGGCATGGAGAAGCAAGAAAATTTTTAGCCTCTAACCCTGTAAATGATTCAATAAAAATAATCGACCTGTCGCAGGATTTCAGGCTGCAGCAGGACAACGGAAATATTTTGGGCAACCGGCAATTTGTATATGGCCTGCCCGAGTTGAACAAAGAGATAATACTAAAGACACAAAATATTGCCAACCCGGGATGTTTTGCCACGGCCATACAACTGGGCTTGCTGCCATTGGCAAAAGCTGGTTTGCTGAACGATGTACATACCACCGGCATCACTGGTTCCACAGGTGCAGGACAGGGCTTATCCCCCACTTCACATTTTAGCTGGCGTGCAAATAATATACAGGCATACAAAACCCTGCAGCACCAGCACCTGGGTGAAATTCACCAATCGCTGCAGCAATTGCAGCAGGATTTTCCGGCAACTGACGGACTTAGCTTTGTGCCCTGGCGGGGAGACTATACAAGGGGTATCTATGTAACATCTGTTGTAAAATCTTCCTTAGAGCTGGATGAAGCAGTAAGCCTGTTCAAAAACTTTTACCGGCAGCATCCTTTCACCATAGTAAGTGATACGATGATTGATTTAAAACAGGTGGTGAATACCAACAAATGCCTGGTGCATATCGAAAAAGTCGGTAACCATCTGGCCATTCACACCGCTATTGATAATTTATTAAAAGGTGCGTCTGGCCAGGCGGTACAGAATATGAACCTGATTTATGGGTTTGAAGAAACGGCAGGCCTTCAACTCAAGGCCAATTATTTTTAACAGAACAGCAGTAAATACAATGCAGCATGGAATTATTTGATGTTTACCCGCTTAACAATATCATCATCGAAAAAGCACAGGGATCTTACGTATGGGATGATAAGGGAACAAAGTACCTGGATATGTATGGTGGCCATGCAGTGATTTCCATCGGGCATACACATCCGCATTATGTACAGCGGCTTGAAGAGCAGTTGCACAAAGTTGGCTTTTATTCTAACTCGGTTAAAATTCCCCTGCAGCAAGCACTGGCAGAAAAACTGGGCAGGATCTCCGGCAAGGAAGATTACCAGCTCTTTCTCTGCAACTCAGGTGCCGAAGCCAATGAAAATGCATTAAAACTGGCATCTTTTGCAACCGGCAGAAAAAAGATTGTCGCCTTCAGCAAGGCGTTTCACGGCAGAACTTCCCTGGCAGTAGCTGCAACGGATAACCCGGCTATTGTGGCACCGGTTAATCAAACAGACAATATCGTTTTCCTCCCATTCAACAGTGAAGCTGCTTTGCAGGAATATTTTACAGCGCATGGCAATGAAGTGGCTGCTGTAATAACAGAAGGCATACAGGGTGTGGGTGGTATCAACGAAGCCAGCAGCAGTTTTTTGCAAACAATAAGAAAGCTCTGTGACTATTACGGTGCTGTATATATTGCTGACAGTGTGCAATGCGGCTATGGCCGTACCGGAATTTTTTATGCACATGATTACAGCGGTGTACAGGCAGATATTTATACAATGGCAAAGGGAATGGGCAACGGATTTCCCGTAGCAGGTATATCTATTGCACCAAAATTACAACCCAAACATTTTATGCTGGGTACTACATTTGGCGGTAACCACCTGGCCTGTGCAGCCGCACTTGCCGTACTTGAAGTGATGGAAAATGACAAACTGATGGAGAACGCTGCAATTGTGGGTGACTATCTCCTGGGCGAATTGAAGAAATTGCCCGGCATACTGGAAGTGCGTGGCCGTGGCCTGATGATTGGCATTGACTTACCTGCTGAACTGAAAGATGTAAAAAAGAACCTGCTGTTTACCCATCATATTTTTACCGGTGAAGCAAAACCAAATGTGATAAGGCTGTTGCCTGCGTTAAATATTACAAAGGCGGAGGCGGATATGTTTTTGGAAGCACTTTACAAGGAATTAAAAATTGTCAATTAAAAATTAAAAATGTTGGGTATTCCCCGTTTTAGTTACAGCTATCGTACATCAGTGAACTGTTATCTGTAAACTGTCAACTGTCTTTAAACTTTGAACTTTTTAACTATTAACAAGAAAAGTAATTGAAAAATTTTATTTCTGTAAAAGATGTAAATGACATCAGCCTGCTGATAAAAAAAGCATTGGACTACAAGGCCAACCCGGTTAAGGATAAACTGCTGGGTGCCGGCAAACGAATCGGTCTTTTGTTTTTAAATCCCAGTTTGCGCACCCGGCTGAGTACACAGGTGGCAGCTCAAAACCTCGGCATGGATGCCATTGTGTTCAATGTAGATAAGGAGGGCTGGGCGCTTGAGTTTGAAGATGGTGCCATCATGAGCGGTAATACGGTGGAACATGTAAAAGATGCAGCACCTGTACTGGGCAATTATTTCGATATCCTCTGTATCCGCACTTTCCCCGGCCTCAAAAACAGGGAAGATGATTACAGCGAACTCATCATCAACTCTTTTTTACAATATGCCGGTGTACCGGTGATCAGCCTTGAAAGTGCCACACTACACCCGTTACAGAGCCTGACAGATATCGTTACCATTACAGAAATGATGAACCGGTCAGCCATAAAAAAACCAAAAGTAGTACTCACCTGGGCACCGCATGTAAAAGCCTTACCCCAGTGTGTGGCCAACAGCTTTGCCCAATGGGTAAATGCATGGGGAGAAGCTGATTTTTTTATTACACACCCGGAAGATTATGAACTGGCAGCACAGTTTACCAATGGTGCCACCATTACCCACCAGCAGGAGGAAGCACTAAAGGATGCCGACTTTGTGTATGTAAAAAACTGGAGTACTTATACTGATTACGGTAAAATTTATGAGAATGACCCGAAGTGGATGCTCACCAGTGAGAAAATGCAACTGACCCGTAATGCCAAAGTAATGCATTGCCTGCCTGTAAGAAGAAATATTGAATTAAGTGATGAAATTCTGGACGGCAGTGCCAGTATTGTTACACAACAGGCAGCCAACAGGGTTTGGGCAGCGCAGGCTGTAATTGCACAGATACTTGAATCAACCATTAAAAATATAAGCTGATGCAGCCCTTGTATGTTATAAAAATTGGGGGAAACATCATTGATAACGATGCTTTGCTGAAAGCATTCCTGCAGGAGTTTGCAAAAATTGAAGGAAATAAGATACTGGTGCATGGCGGCGGCAAACTGGCAACACAACTTGCAGCTGAGCTGGATATTCCCCAGCAAATGATTGAGGGACGGAGGATTACAGATGCAGCATCCCTGAAAGTAGTAACAATGGTATATGCAGGTTTTATCAATAAAAATATTGTGGCACAATTACAGGCGCTAGGTTGCAATGCTGTTGGCATCTGCGGTGCCGATGGCAATGCAATACTGGCCCACAAAAGGATACATGCCGGCATTGATTATGGTTTTGTGGGAGATGTGGATGCCGTAAACAGTTCGTTTTTACAATCACTTTTACTGGACAATAAAACTGTGGTGATTGCGCCCATTACACATGATGGCTGCGGGCAACTGCTGAATACCAATGCCGATACCATTGCACAGGAAACAGCCAGGGCGATGTGTGAACAGTATGAGGTACAGCTGATCTATTCTTTTGAAAAACCGGGCGTATTGCTGGATGCTGCCGATGAAAATACCGTTATCACATCACTTAATCCGGCATATTACGAAGCATTAAAAAAAGAGCAGAAAATATTTGCCGGCATGATTCCCAAATTAGATAATGCATTTGCAGCACTGCAGAGCGGGGTGAAAAAAGTGATCATCGGCAAAGCAGAAAATTTACAGCAATTAATCAGTGGCCATAGCGGCACCACCATTATCAATGACTGAAGCAATAACCATATTACAACAAGATACACTGGCTTTGCTGAAGCAGCTCATCGCCACCCCTTCCTTCAGCCGGGAAGAGGGGCCAACTGCTGATATTATAGATACATTCCTGCAGCAAAGGAATGTACCCACAAACCGTTGCGGCAACAATATCTGGGCCGTCAATCAATATTATGATCCGGCTAAGCCTGCCCTGCTGCTGAATTCTCATCACGATACCGTAAAACCCAACCCACAGTACACCAAAGATCCTTTTACCCCTGTAACTGAAGAGGGTAAATTATACGGACTTGGAAGCAATGATGCAGGCGGCTGCCTGGTGAGTTTAACCGCAGCATTTCTCTTCTTTTATGCACGGCAGGATATGCCCTGTAATATCATTATTGCCGCTACTGCCGAAGAGGAAATAAGCGGCACCAATGGCATTGAAATGCTGCTGAAGGATGCTGCATTCCGCGCAGCAACAAATGGCTGTGAGCAAATGTTTGCCATTGTGGGTGAACCTACCCTGCTCCATCTTGCTGTAGCAGAAAAAGGGCTGCTGGTGATTGATTGTGTTGCTACAGGCAAGGCAGGACATGCAGCCAGGGAAGAAGGGGAGAATGCAGTTTACAAGGCGTTAAAGGATATTGAATGGTTCCGCACTTACCAGTTTGAAAAAGTATCCGCAACACTGGGGCCTGTAAAAATGAGTGTGACTGTAATTGAAACAGAAAACAAGGCACATAATATGGTACCTGCCTTGTGCAGGTTTGTGGTGGATATCCGTGTTACAGATGCTTACACACACGAAGAAGTGCTGGCCATCATCCGGCAGCATGTAACCTGCGATGTGCAGCCACGCAGCCTGCGCATGAGGTCAACAGCAATATCGCTTACACATCCACTGGTGCAGGCCGGCATTAAATTGGGCAGCGAAGTTTACGGCTCGCCCACCTGTTCCGACAAGGCCCTGATGCCTTTCCCTGCTTTAAAATGCGGCCCGGGCGACAGCGCCCGCAGCCATACTGCTGATGAATTTATTTACCTGGAAGAAATAGAAAAAGGAATTGAGTTTTATATACAGCTTATTAAGAGCATGATGGCAATAATACGCCCGTCTGCACAAACGATTTAATTTTTTTGAATGGAACAACAGCACAAAGCGAACAGCAAACTCTGGCAAAAAAACAGCACCCCTCACCAGGCCGTGGAAGCATTTACCGTGGGGAACGACCGGCAGTTTGATACCATGCTGGCAAGCTACGATGTGCTTGGGTCACTGGCGCATGTACAGATGCTCCGCAGCGTTGGCCTGCTCAATGAACAGGACACCAGCGCCATTACCACTGCATTAAAAAACATTTACCAAACCATTGAGAATGGCAGCTTCACCATCAACGAATCGGCAGAAGACATTCATTCGCACATCGAACTGCTGCTTACCGAAAAAATTGGTGAAGCCGGTAAAAAGATACACAGCGCCCGCAGCCGCAACGACCAGGTGCTGGTAGACATCAAATTATTTCTACGGGCACAACTGCAATCACTTGCTGAAAGTACTGCTGCTTTTTTCAACACATTGCAAAAACTGAGTGAACAGTATAAAAACGATTTGCTGCCGGGCTACACTCATTTGCAACTCGCCATGCCCTCCTCTTTTGGTTTATGGTTTGGAGCCTATGCCGAAAGCCTGGTGGACGATACCATCACTTTAAAAGCAGCATATGACATCACCAATAAAAATCCGCTGGGATCAGCTGCAGGTTATGGCTCTTCCTTTCCCATTAACCGTACACTAACAACTGAACTGCTGGGCTTTGCCGCATTGAATTACAATGTGGTGTACGCACAAATGGGCCGTGGCAAAACAGAAAGAATCGTTGCCATGGCCATGGCCAACCTGGCAGATACCCTCAGCAAACTGAGTATGGATGCCTGCCTGATGCTGAACCAGCATTTTGCATTTATCAGCTTTCCGGAGGAATTAACAACTGGCAGCAGCATCATGCCGCACAAAAAAAACCCGGATGTGTTTGAATTGATCCGGTCGCATTGCAACCGCATCAAAGCTTTGCCCAATGAAATCATGATGATGACTACCAACCTGCCATCCGGCTACCACCGTGATCTGCAGTTACTGAAAGAGCATCTCTTCCCCGCATTTGATACCCTGCAGCAGTGCCTGCAAATGGCCACACTGATGCTGAACAATATGCAGGTTAAAAAAGATATACTGGAAGATGAAAAATTCAAATACCTCTTTAGTGTGGAAGAAGTGAATAAACTGGTAGCAACGGGTATACCCTTCAGGGATGCGTATAAAAAAACAGGGCTTTCCATTGAAGATGGCAGTTACCGGTACAGCACTACTGTTAATCATACCCACGAGGGCAGCATTGGTAATTTGTGTAATGATAAGATAAAGGCACAAATGGATGCAGTACTTGATTCATTTAATTTTGATGATGCGGAAAAGGCATTCCGAATGTTGCTGGGGCAGGATCAGGATAAAGATAGCTGAAAAAGTAAAGTAATACCGACTATGCATTGAAAACAGACCAATAGATAAAGCGTAAAGCGCAATGCATGCCGGTATTACACCATTTATTATTGGACTGATTTATAAGTCAAAATGGTATAAGATGAAAACTGAATACAGTACTTGTAGTATCGTCAATTTTTCATCACAAAAGATTTTATACACCCATACCAATCCGGGATAGGATTCCGGATTTGCCCCTTGCATCAAAGTACAGTTTCATCAGCCCATGGATGAATATGAATACCATTGCTCCTAACCTACGCTTCCTTTCCTCCGTATAACAGCATTTTTTTAACCTTCTTTTTTTCAATAGCTGTATAATAAAGCAGCCCCTTAAAATAATCGCTGTTGATGGTTTCCCCTGACTTTATTTCATATGCATGTATATCCGCAGGGTTATCTTCAAGTAAATCCACTTCATTGCCTGTTTTATCACGCCAGTAATAAAGATTATCGGTAAGTCCTGAGTTCATCCGCTTTTTCAATGCTTCCATTACAAGCATATTTTCAAATAACTGCCCTTTTAAAGGATGATTGGTGAGTTGCCGGGCATTTTCTATCCCCGATAGTGAGCATGCAAGGCCGGTATCATAAAAATACAGTTTTTGGGGTTTTGTCAGCCGCTTGTTGTAATTATTGTAATAAGGACGAAGCAGGTACACTACAAAAATGGCCTGCAAAACGCCCAGCCAGTGAGTAGCCGTCTTTTGGTCAATGCCGCAATCATTTGCCAGTGAATTAAGATTCAGTAAAGTGCCTGAGCGTCCCGCACACAAGCGGGTAAATTTTAAGAATAATGACAGGTTTGAAATATTCTTCAATATCCGTACATCTCTTTCAACGTAAGTACTCACATAATTAGCATACCAGTCAGAAGGATTTACCCGTTTGGCAATCACCTCCGGATAACCACCGCTGAAAATGGATTGGTGATAATTTGCCTTAAGCTTTCCTGCCGCCTTCACCTCTTTAATACTCAGAGGTAACAACTGCAGGTACCCTATCCTGCCTGCCAATGTTTGGGCAATATTCTGTTGTAGTAAAAAATTGTTACGCCCGGTAAGTACAAACAATCCTTTCTTTTTTGTTTCATCCAGTATTTGCTGTAAATACGAAAACAGGTGTGGTGCCCGCTGTACTTCATCCAGTATGGCACCATTTTTATATTGTGCCAGAAATGCCCTTGGGTCAGCCTTAGCAAAATCCTGTATGTCAGGATTTTCCAGAGACACATAAGGTTTATTGGGAAAAACAAGCCTGCAAAGTGTAGTCTTTCCACTTTGCCTGGTACCAATAACAGCAACACTTCTGAAACTGTTGCCCAATTTTCGAAGCCGGGCTTCGGCATGCCTTTTTATCATATAACAAAGATGTAATTTTTGGACAAATTCGGAATTGGATTCCGAATTTGTCCAAATTAAATTAAACATAATTTTGATTATCAAGTATTTATAATTTAAGCTTTTGAAAATAATATTTAAAAAAAAGCAACCGAATAGATAAACCGACAGTTGCTAAAAAGTGGTTGAAGTACTGTATGAAATGTGGTGTATTTGAAAATCACAGCAGCCAGAGTGCCGTGGGCTGCAAACTGTGTTCTATTTGTGGCACTGAAAAAATTTGCGCATCAGCAAATTTGCACATCGGCACATTGTGCTTACCTTTGCGCTTCAAAAACAAACGATTGTATGGCACAGGACCTGTTTCAGTCACCCGACTATTTTAATGTGGATGATTTGCTGACCGATGAGCACAAACTGATACGTGATACAGTACGCAGTTATGTAAAAAAAGAGATATCCCCCATTATAGAAGATTGTGCACAGAAAGCTGAGTTTCCGCAACATATTGTTAAACAACTGGGCGATCTTGGCTGCTTTGGTCCCACGGTACCCACGCAATACGGTGGTGGTGGCCTGGATTATATCAGCTATGGCCTGATGATGCAGGAACTGGAAAGAGGCGACAGCGGTGTACGCTCAACGGCCAGTGTACAGGGCTCATTGGTAATGTACCCCATTTATGCATATGGCAACGAGGAGCAGCGCAACAAATACCTGCCCAAATTGGCCAGCGGCGAATGGCTGGGCTGCTTTGGCCTTACCGAACCCAATCATGGCAGCGACCCGGGCGGTATGCTCACCAATATAAAAGACGGAGGCGACCACGTGGTGCTTAATGGTGCAAAAATGTGGATCAGCAATGCACCCTTCAGCCAGGTAGCCGTGGTGTGGGCCAAAGATGAGGGTGGTGTTATCCGTGGTGTGATTGTGGAAAGAGGGATGGAAGGATTTACCACTCCCACTACCCATGGTAAGTGGAGCCTGCGGGCCAGCGCCACCGGTGAACTGGTGTTCGATAATGTAAAAGTGCCTAAAGAAAATATTTTACCCAATGTGCAGGGCTTGAAAGGTCCGTTAGGTTGCCTTACCAAGGCCCGCTATGGAATTGCCTGGGGTGCTGTTGGTGCAGCCATGGATTGCTATGACACGGCCCTGCGCTACAGCAAAGAAAGGATACAGTTTGGTAAGCCCATCGGTAACTTTCAACTACAGCAAAAAAAACTGGCCGAGATGGTGACCGAGATTACAAAGGCACAACTGCTCAATTGGCGGCTTGGCGTACTGATGAACGAAGGCAGGGTTACTCCCCAACAAGTAAGCATGGCCAAGCGCAATGCCTGCGAAATTGCCACCAATATTTGCCGTGATGCCAGGCAGATGCTCGGCGGAATGGGCATTACCGGGGAATATCCTGTAATGCGCCACATGATGAACCTGGAAAGTGTGATCACTTACGAAGGAACACATGATATACATTTGCTGATTACGGGGATGGATGTGACGGGGTTTAACGCATTTAAGTAGTTATAAGTGAGGAGTTATGAGTGATGGGTTGGTTGGCTGTATTCATTCGTGTAATCCGTGTAATTAGAATTATTCGTGTACAGGATTATGAGTTTAATCCCGAAGGGATGATATTATTATAGGAAATTCATTAAGGACTTAATAAAACCCTGAAAGGGTGACATATTTAAAACAACCGGAAACGTTAATCAAATGGCGTTGATTTATGAGTGAAAGTATCATAAAAGACAAGAGTTTTCTTTTTGCAAAAAGAGTAATAAAATTGTATCAACATTTAACAGACAACAAGAAAGAATTTGTGCTGAGCAAACAAATACTGAGAAGCGGCACTGCCGTGGGTGCGCTGGTAAGGGAAGCACAAAATGCAGAAAGCAAGGCGGATTTTATTCATAAATTGGCCATTGCACAAAAAGAGTGCGACGAAACCATTTACTGGCTGGAATTATTAACAGAAACAGGTTATTTAGAAAAGAAAGAGTTTGAAAGTATCTCCACCGAAGCAGCCAGCCTGTTTAAAAATGATCCGCAGCGCCATCATTACCACCAAATCCCGAAAATAAAAAAAAAAGAATTACTATGCATTCTCTATCGTCATGCAGTAAATATCAAAAATAAAAAAGAACAAACGAATTCAACACTCATCACCCATAACTTATAACTAAAGAAATCATGAATATAAAAAAAGTCTCTGTAATCGGCGCCGGAACCATGGGCAACGGAATAGCCCATGTATTTGCACAAACCGGATTTAGTGTAACACTAATTGATGTGAATGCTGCACAATTGGAAAAAGCCATTGCCACCATTGGTAAAAATATTGACAGGCAAATTGCCAAAGGCACGGTTACTGAAGAACAAAAGCAAGTCACTTTGGGCAATATCACTACCGCCACCAGCATTGCCGAAGGAGTTAAAAATGCTGAACTGGTAGTAGAAGCCGCTACAGAAAATATAGACCTGAAGTTGAGCATCTTTAAGCAGATAGACGAAGCAGCACCCGAGGGCTGTATACTGGCCACCAATACTTCTTCCATTTCCATTACCAAAATAGCAGCCGCCACCAAAAGGCCGCAGCAGGTAATTGGCATGCACTTTATGAACCCCGTGCCGGTAATGAAATTAGTTGAAATTATTAACGGCTATGCTACCAGCAAGGAAGTAACCAATACCATTGTTGGGTTAAGCAAACAACTCGGCAAAATACCCTGCGCTGTAAACGATTATCCCGGCTTTATTGCCAACCGCATACTGATGCCCATGATCAACGAAGCCATTTACAGCCTGTACGAAAGCGTGGCCGGTGTGGAAGAAATTGACACTGTAATGAAACTGGGTATGGCCCACCCCATGGGCCCGCTGCAACTTGCCGACTTTATCGGCCTGGATGTGTGCCTGAGTATTTTAAACGTACTTCACAGCGGCTTTGGCAATCCCAAATATGCACCCTGCCCTTTATTGGTAAATATGGTTACTGCCGGTAAACTGGGTGCCAAAAGCGGCGAAGGTTTTTATGTGTATACACCGGGCAGTAAGGAGCTGGTGGTGAGTGGGAGTTTTAAGTAAATAAAGCTTTTAGAGAATATAGTAAGCCCTGCAATTGTGGGGCTTTATTAGTTATAAAACCATACTGATACTTTTTGCTTGCCAGTTAAACAAGCAGCCTGTTTTTTTGCCTGAGATTACCACTCTGACCGGTGTCCTCACCAAACGGAACACTTTTTTAACATGCCTTTCACCCTTGTGTCTCCGACAGTACACATTTACACACCGTACAAACGAACTAACGGGACACTGCGGATATAGAAAGCCATCATCATATAGAAACCCTCTATGACTGCCATGTACCGCCGGGAAGTATATTAATTACGAAAGTACTTTTCGGGCAGACACGGCAGTTAAGAAGGCCCACAAAAAAGCCGTCCAGCGAATGGGCAGCTTTTATTTGTATGTCCAACAGCTTCACCGTTGTGTCTCCGCCAGTACACATATACATACCGTACAAACTAACCGGCGGGACACAGCGGGTATAGAAAGCCATCATCATATAGAGGCGCTCCTTGGCTGCCGTGTCCCGCTGGGCAATATATTAATTGCAAAAGTGCTTTTCGGGCGGGGATACAGCAGTGAAAAAAACTGTAACATTAAATCAATTACTATAGGGCGGCAATGGCATTAGCGTAAGCTTGCTCCTGGGCAGTAGGGTTATCAGGGTTCGCTTCAATGATATGGTCAAATGTCCAAATGAAACCACCGCCAAAACTATTACTTTTACTTAAGGATGTCATTAACGTTTGAACTTCTGATGGAGTATCGTTGGTAGAATCACCTGCTACAATAAACCCGTCAGTTTGAAAACCCGGGATAGCTGTTGTAATTGCTGCAGCCCAAAGATCAAAAGTAGCTGGATTGCGATTGCCCACCCCGCCTGAATAACATTGTAAGTTCCACCATAAAACCTTCCCTGGATAACTATTCTCCACCGATTGTAATGCGTAAAGCCAGAATGTAATTTCGCCTTGATTATATGGGCAAAAAGTAATGCTAAAACCAATTTCAATCAACATATTACAAAATGCCACGAACGCCCCCGGCTGACTATAATCGTCTTCGCAATCCAGATCAATGAAACTGATAGACGGAAATTGTTTATGCAGTTCAGTGAAGTTCGACTGTAGCTGTGTTCCTTCAAAACTGCGTGAGTGATTGTTGTAAATCGTGAAAATATTTTCGAAATTTGGCCCTATACTTGCCCCAACTCTTGTTACAGTCGAACCATTTCCTATAATGCCATTGATTAAAGATGGCCAGGTTGGGTCACCAATATATTTGCCTTTTGATACGACGGTTGGGTCATTAAAAATAATATCACCTTGATCATCAATGTGAAATTGGGATAGCATTGCTGTAGTGAAGCCAGACTTCTGAAGCTGTGCAATAGTTTTTTCAACCGGTTGTCTTTTCGATGTCAAATCTGGATACATATATCCTTCCGCATAAACGGCAACATTCGGGTTATTCATAATACCGTCTTGCAATTTTCCCGCATTCATGTTAGTTGTACTCATAATTTCATTTTTTTTCTCCTACTCATCAGGCTTTTCGGAAACCGCCTCCCGCATAAATGTCCTGCGGGATGAACCCGTTTTTTTAAGTGGTGGCTGAACTCCACTAAAATTGCTTTGCTTAGATCGTTTTCCTGATTGCTGCATCGCAATTTTGGTTTTACCAGTTGCCCTCCCCCAACTACACCCAATCAATTAAATGTATGTTTTGATTTTGTTTGGAATAGGTATTCCAGGTACATGCATGATTTGGATGGCATTGTTAAAGAACTGCTGGCTTTTATTTCCTGCCCGGCCTGAACAGGGAATGTTTTTAATTATTTGACCTCTTGCATAATTCAATAATATGCGAGTATAAAACGGGTTTCAACCGGTCAGTACGCGGCCGCAGGCCTGTCAGACCGAAGCGATAAAGGTCAATTTCTGATTTATGCTAGAGGTCTATTTTTTCTACTCATGGGCTTTTCTGGGAACTGGCACTATTTTAAATCTTTGCATGGACAGATTGTTAATTAAGTAGGTCATTCTAAACCTAATTTAATGGCATTTGAATAGCTAGCCGTAGGGTAAGTGCCAGGATGAATACTGCCATAATCCCAAATGAAGCCAGATTGAATACCATCATCCTTCCATTCGGAAAATTGACTTTTAATGGCTGCAGGGGCCATATTATTTTGCCCACCCGCAAGTCCAGGTGTTACAAAAGCAGCAGCAGGAAACTCATTCCCCATTGCAGTCTGAATAGCATTAATCCAATCCTGCGGATTATTCTCAGCACCGCCCGAATAACGTTGAAGGTTAAAGCCAGTAACAATATTGCTATTGATACTGTTTAATTCCTTTAAGCTTTCAATCCAAACCTGAATATTGTTAAACGGGCAAAAAGTTACCTGATAACCCAGCGAATAAAGCATTTGAGAAAAGGCTACATATGTAATTTCGTCGTACAGAGATTCATCATCAAAATCAATTCCATCAATATAGGGAAGATTTTGCTTTAACAGTTGAAAATTGGTATAAAGGATACTTCCCGGTGCAGTACCACCACCATTATCTACAGAGGTATTAAAAATAAGGTTTTGTATATTCTCAAAATCATTTGCTTCCCAGCCTCCGATGGAGAATAGTATTCTGTTTACCTTAGTAATACCATCTTTCAAGTTACCTATATTTTGCCAGTCAGTTGCACCCACATAAACACCATTTTTTACTAAATCACCACCATTAGTAATGTCTCCATTTTGTCCCACATGAAAAGCCCATGCGATAATAGTGGTAAAGCCCGAGTTTTTCAAATCTTCAAGGTTGTTAGTACTTGTAAAAAACTGCCCAGGACAGTAAAGACTTGTCGTTATATTTGTACTCATAATTTTAAAGTTGTTTTCTTCCTACTCATAAGGCTTTTCAGAAACCGCCTCCCGCATAAATGCCCTGCGGGATAAACCCGTTTTTTTAAGTGGTAGCTGAACTCCACTAAAATTGCTTTGCCTGCATTTTTTTTGATTGTTGCGCTGCAATTTTGATTTTACCAGTTGTCCTTTTTCGATTTCACGCAATCAATTAAATGTATGTTTTGTTTTTGGTTGGAATATGAATTCCAGGTACATGCTTGATTTGGATGGCATTATTAAAGAACTGCTGGGTTTATTCTCTGCCGGCCGGAACAGGGCTGTGCTGCCTGGCCATGCTGCATACCAACGGCGATGCTACTTTTTAAACACTCCATTCCTGCCATCAAAAGTCTTTGGCAATTTCATCCCCATGTTACCGCCTAAACTTATAAGACTATCCAATCTATTTATAAACAAATGGCTTAATGCAAGGTTATAATTGAAACTGGAGTTATCCTGCGTTCCATGACAGCCAAAACAGTTCATTGAATTGTTTGAAGCAAATACAAAAGGCGAATCTATAGGATTATTATATTGTGCATATGTTTCCATTGCAATGTTGCTAATTGCCCTGGAACCTCTAACTCCAGGACTGTCCAGTACCCCAATAGTGCTATTGCCTGGCTTCAAGGTGTAATCTTGCGGATCCGTCCAAATAGCCCCCTTATAAGTGTAGTTTTTCCATATTTTAGCTATGAGACTGTTTTCTCTAATCCAGGAAAAAACACTTGCGTTAATGTTTTTAATATTTAACAGGTTACTTGAATCTTGTCTTTTAATCGAGTCAGGAATCCCACTATATAAAGGCTGTGTACCATGGTCAAAAAGATTAAAAACACTTTTAAAAGAAGTGCTATCGGCTACAATATTACATTCGTTAATACTAAGTCCCTCGTTATAAAAGAGTAAAGAATTAGTACTTAATACAGAATTGTTATTAAGTGTATCATCACCACTCTGTGTTGAGGCCCATTGTGCAGTTGGAGCTAAATTGTCATGCTCAAAGGTTGCCCATATAAATTCGGGATGATTTATTACCCTGCCAACAATATGCATTCCCAATAAAGCCACACGCTGCATACTGCTGCTAACTTTCGCCGAAGTCCTATAATAATTTAAAGAATCTGTTCCTAAAGATGAAGCTAAAATCCATGACGTCTTAACTTCAAAGGAACCAATTGGGTAATTTAAGGTATCATAACCACTATTCTTTAAGTTAGCATTAAAACTTGCCGGATCCGCCGAATAAAGGGCAAAAAAGCTTTGAATGTGCCTAATCGAAAAATCATACATTATTGGATTTGTAAAAATAGCATAATAAATAGGGTTATTTGTTTTATCCAGTAAAGTAGCACCGCTACCAGCCTGTGTTGTGTCATCTAATATTATCGTATCTCCAAGAATGTTTAAATGATTATCAACTTGTATTAAATTCTCAAATTGAAGTTTGTTATTAGAAGGATCTACCGAAGTAAGGTATAAAAACTTTTGCCAGGCCCATTGATGAAAATCACAATTTGTTGTATTGGCAATATTGGCAAAGGGGCTATTGCTGCCTTCAAGTGGGCTGGCAATTGATTGTGTAAACCAGTCAGGATTTGCAAAACATCCCGCGGTGGGGGGATAAGGCTTATTGTATGGAAAATATTTTACTAGGAATATCAATCCAGTACATGCCAGAATACAAAGAATAACAATCAATTTTTTCGTACTATTTTTCATTTGCTTTACTTTTATGTTTTCCTACTCATAAGGCTTTTCAGAAACCGCCCCCGCAGCAAATGCTCCCGCAGGTGAACCCGTTTTTTTGAGTGGTGGCTGAACTCCACTGTTCCCGAAATGTTTGTGGCTGTTTAAAATTACCCCGCAGCCGGCTTTAAGTGAATGAGGGTCGGTGAGACACCGACCACGGGGAGAAAACCATGGTTCGTGAGACACGAACATGGCGAAGCTCCACTGTTTCCGAAATGATGGTGGTGTTAAAAATAACCCCTCGGTCGGCTTTGCGTTAAAGAAAGTCGGTCGACACCGATCAGGGGGGAGAAAACTAAACAGGCTGCGCATCGAGAATAGCAATCCAACTAACAAAATAATCCTTCGGATGATAATTATTACTATATACTTCGAAACCAAATTTATCTACTGACACAATTGTTTCAATCTTCGAAACACTCTCGGGTTTTTCTTTATGCCAAAAAGATGAGACACAAACTGTGGGAGTATCTTTAAAAGGACCATCGAAAGTAATTTTGAGTACCCCATCGGCTACTTTTTGGGTTTTACCGGTTTTAATTTGTGCTAATGTCATAATTATTATTTTTCTTCCTACTCATCAGGCTTTTCAGATACCGCCTCCCGCATAAATGCCCTGCGGGATGAACCCGTTTTTTAAAGTGGTAGCTGAACTCCACTAAAATTGCTTTGCTCACGTTTTTTTAATTACTGCACCGCAATTCTGATTTCACCAGTTGTCCTTTTCTATTTCACCCAATCAATTAAATGTATGTTTTGTTGTTGGTTGGAATATGAATTCCAGGTACATGCTTGATTGGATGGTGTTGGTAAAGAACTGCTGGTTTTTATTTCCTGCCCGGCCGGAACAGGGAATATGTTTAATTATTTTTCCTACTCATCAGGATTTTTGGAAACCGCCCCCGAATGAAATGCCTGTTCGGGGCTGGCTATGTTTTTACTGTTACAGTCAGTTCTTTTTTAAGCAAGTACTGTTCTACATTTAAAAATAACGGGATTAAAATTAGCCGGAACTTATTTGCTACCTTCTAAACCCGTTGTAGGAACAATCAATAACCATTAGTTATAGGAAGTCGGTTATTTTAAAATGGTAATAAAAGGATCCCAGCTTAATATTTCAGATTTTTCACCATCAGAAACTTTCACCTTAAATGAATATTGATACAACATTCCCACCTTAGCGTCTTCTTTTATAAAGCCGCTAAAGCCATCCCCCTCTTTTTTAGGGTCAATAATCTCGGGTATGGCATGAAAGAATTGCTTAGATGATGAGGAGAAACTTTCGATAGAAACCTTCCCGATTCTGTCTTCTGCTTCCACAACCCAGGTTAAGCGTGAATCTTTTGAACAGCAGGTAACCAATTCATCCGTATGTTCGCCAATCGGTGAATGGCTGTTGTCGGATAGGAAAATGTTACCGCGAAGAGTTCTTTCGTCAAGCGCACGTTTTACGTTAATTAAACCTACAATTTTAATTTCTTCCATAATAGTATGTATTATTTTCTCCTACTCATAAGGCTTTTCAGAAACCGCCTCCCGCATAAATGCCCTGCGAGATGAACCCGTTTTTTAAAGTGGTAGCTGAACTCCACTTTTGCCTATGTTTCCCGATAGCTATCGGGACGGTTTAGGCATCCCCGTTGATGTTAGAAGCTTCTTGATAATACCGACGAGACATTAAAGCTGATCTTTTTCCCGGGACTACACTTACATGTCTATCGGTATTATACCATCATCTGATCAGATCAAAATCTTAAGTCCGTTCGGTATAACAATACAAAGGAACAATAGTACAAGGCTGTTTGTAAGAGCGAAAAAGCCTGTTTTTGAAAACAGGTGAAAAAGCGGGTATGATTTATAAAGTGGTTAGAAAGATTACTGGTATGATATTCTGAGTAATCCGGATAAGGTATTAACAGTTTTACAGATCAATAAAGTTGATGATGTAAAGGCAATCTGCCGATTGTACAGATTAGTTCTATCACTGCTACTTCGGTCTGACGGATCCCGACCTCTGGTCGGGACCACGTTCAGACCGGCAGCAATATGAAAGCGGCAACTAATACAACACCTTAAAAATCCGATGCTTCACTGCAAACAACACAAGCCCGGCGGTATTATGGCAGCCCGTTTTAGCCAGCAGGTTGTTGCGGTGTCCATCTACGGTGCGTACACTGATAAAAAGTTTTTCGGCTATCTCGGCATTGCTGTACTCCTCGCAAATAAGCAGCAGCACTTCTTTTTCCCGTTCAGACAGTTCAATCGGTATGGATTGTATATTGGTAGGGCCCTTGCTATTGGCTGCGGGCGACTGTATGGCTTTTAAAACAGTGGGGGTAATATAAAAACCGTTGTTGAATACATTACGGATGGCGTTGATCAGTTCTTCCTTATTACAGTTTTTAAACAGGTAGCCGCAGGCACCGGCCTGTATCATGCGGGCCATCAGGCGCTCACTGTCGTGTACGGAGAGTACGATTACTTTGATGGAGGGATACTGCTGGTGTAACTTTTCATTCAACTCCATGCCGTCCATACCGGGCATTTCCATGTCCATCAGCAGAATATCGGGCAGCAGCTCCATCTTTTTTAAATTGGCCAAAAAGTCGTTGCCGTTATCTGCTTCCATTACCAATTCCAGGCCAGCTTCACCGCTGATAATGGCGGCAATGCCCTGCCGGAACAATACCTGGTCATCTGCGAGTGCTAAACGTATTTCGTCCATTGTATGTTATTGTATGTATATCTTTTAAAACCTGTTCTTTTTTCTGACCTCATCCCTGATGATGCTATCGGGGCTTATCAGCTTAAGTTCCATACCTACCGTCAGGCAGGCCAGACTTCTCCATCAATTGTACGCTACCCTATCGGTCATACCCCTCGTCCTGCCTGCCTGTCCGGTAGGCAGGTCATGCTGAGGCACGAGGTATCTGCACTAATGCAGACGCTTTGGCCTGCACCTAGGGCACTTTGCTTACTGCTACCCGGTGGTGTAGATGCCCTGCCTACCGTCATGCAGGCTCGCTGCGCAATCGGCATGACACATTGCAAAGACCTCACCCCTATCCCCTCTCCAAAGGAGAGGGGCAATACCGACGACCGAAGCGACGACCATTCCGAAGGCTTCGCTTCAATCTTCGAGTTCCCCTCCCCTTTGGGGAAGGGGGTTGGGGCAAGGCGCTTTGGCCTTGCTCAGACCACAAGCGTCAGAGGAGAGGTCCGCCTCCGCTAGCAAACCTTGCCATTCCCTTTTGATTGTTTGTGCACAAAATCATTCCCCGGCATGACAGGACGAGTCAGTATGTGCCAATTGCTACAAACTGCAAAGGTTGGTGTTGCAGCATGCCTTGGCAGGCTTTTAGCGATGCCCTTATTGTAACGGCACCCTAATCGCCACCCCATAACCACCCCCTTCCGGTTCCTGTACCGCCCAGGTGGCTCCGATGACCCCCAAGCGGCTTTCGATATTCTGCATACCCATACCCCTTTCTGTGGTGCCGGGGTTGACGGCAATGCCAATGCCATCATCGCTGTAGGCCATGCTCATGGCATCATCTGCAACGGCAACCGTCAATTGAATGTTTTGCGCCTTGGCATGTTTGAGCGTATTGTTTACCAGTTCGGTAATCACCCGGTAGAGCGCCATGGGTGCCTGTTCGTTGGCAAATACCGGTAAATTATTTTCATCGAAATCTATTTGCATATTGATGGCACCCGAGCGGTTGACCCCATCCGCCAGTTCGTGTACCGCATCGTAAAAGCCAAAATTACCGGCAATGCGGGGCGATAGTGCATGGGAAATATGGCGCATATTGGCGATGATTTTGTCAATATCCACCTTATAGTTTTCCGTTACCGCCGGGGCGGTGGAGACTTCACCGGCATGTTGCTCTATTTTTATCCGCAGGGTGGAAAGGGCGGCCCCCACTTCATCGTGCAGGTCCATGCCAATGCGTTTGCGCTCGGCTTCCTGCGAAGTAATGACAGACTCCAGCAAATTCTTTTGATGGCCGATTTCCGCTTCCTGCATTTTTTGAGCGGCCAGCAGCTTATTGCGTTTTGCCCGTTGGGTATAAAAATAAATACTGGTCAGCAGGATGGCTGCCAATAACAGGGAGGCATATATAAACCCGTTTCTTTCGGCAATGCGCAATTGATTGCGGGTGGCCAGCAGATCTACTTCTTTTTGCTTTTGCGATACTTCAAAATCGGTACGCAGGTCGGCCATATTTTGAACGGTTTCCAGGTTGTTTACGCTGTCACGGTATTTGATGTGCTCTTTGTAATAGGTTAAGGATTGTACTGACTTACCGGCCTTTTCATATAATTTCGAAAGCATCAGGTTGGCGGCACTTATCTGTTCTTTCAGCCCGTATTTCAAAGCCAAATCAAGGCTTTTTTGGGCATAACCGGTAGCCGTTTTTATATCCCCCTGTTTATTATAAATATCCGATATCGAATTGAGAAATACACTAATGGCAGGATATTCATTTAACTCCTGCAATAAAACAATGGCCTTGCTCATGTTCAGTTCGGCCTGCGGGTCATTGCCCGTTTCGGAATAAATCATCCCTATATTTCCCAGGCAATAGGCTTCGCCAATGGGGTTATTCAGCTTTTGGAACAGTATCTGTGCTGCTTTGGTATATATAAGCGCTGAATCCTGCTTCTTATGGTTGCTGTAATGATTGCCCAAATTATGCATGGCATTCGCCATATTGATTGAATCTTTGTCTTCCTTTAGTATGGTTATCGCTTTTTGATAATAAGTAACCGCGTTGTTTTGATTGCCCATAATGGAATACACATCCGCAATGGCAATATAGGTTGCGCCCACTAGGCCTTTCCTGGTTGCGGTTTTTGCCGCATCAAAATAGGCTTTGAGGGCATCATCAAGCTCACTTTTCATGTGCAGGGCATTTCCCTTTTGTAGATACCCTACAAATAAATACCGGGTTGAATCTGCTGCTCTGGCGGTTTCTATCAGCGCATTGCTATAGGTCAATAATTTGTCTGGGTCATTTGATTCTTCGGCAATTTGCTTTAATATTTTCAGCTTATCCTGCGTATTCAGGTTGCCTTTACTGTACACCATTTCCAGGCTGTCAAGACTTGCTTTGTTTTGGCCATACATGCCCAAACAAAGCAGAAAAAAAAAGCCCATTGTGAAACAGGCTTTTTGAATAACTATCCTATATTTCTGCACTGGCTGCATATAAATAGCATGAGATATCGTTCTTACAATCATTTTGTATTAACTCGCATTTATCCTTATTGTTGCGTGACCTGTTGTACACGGAAACCCGTGTGGTGGTTCGTAGTCAACCAAACTAACATCCAATGTAGGGGCCGCTCCGGCCGTATAAGTCCATCCATTGTTATCACCAGTTGGAACTATTGAACCCGGTTTAAATACAATTTTAGGGATAACTGTTGTTTTATCTGAAAAAAGAAATTCTACCATGCCGGGTGCTACTGGGAAACTTACTGTAGGATCATGTTTTACTCGCATTGTTTCTAATTTACCATTAATACCATTTGCAATTTGCGCTTGATTTGGCGTTTCATCAAATGACAGAAAAAATTGAGTTAGATTAGCTCGAGGGCCCGGATTCACAGCAGCCCCCACTTCGAAATTTATACTTGCCCAAAAATATTCTTTATTATTATAACTCCAATTGATTTGTACTCTATATCCGCCAGTAGGGCATTTTTCGTTAAATACGGCATACCATCCATTTTTATCGTTAGTTGGTAAAGTTGAGAATATACTATGAATTGTATTGTATTGGTTAATGAAATATGTAATGACAGGTGTGGGTTCAGTGGGAAATAACCCCTTCTGTTCGGAGGAAAGTAGCCATTGTATGGTGTCACCTTGTTGTACTGGTATTTTTATATCCCCACATGGTTGCACCATTGTTGGTTCACCATTAATACCTTTAGCTATACCTAATGCATTTGAGTCAGGAGGTGGGTCAGGAGGTGTGCCAGAAGGAGGTGACAAGAAAAGTGAAACGATATTAGCCATATTAACATTATTTAAGGTTATTAAATTTTGTAGAGTCATTTTTCATTGGTACTGTATTTTGGTCGGTTCCAAAGCTGTTGTGAGGCGGGGGCAATGAAAACAAATTGATTCTGCTCATCGTTTAAAGTTTTAGGTTTTGAATATTGTTATCAGCACAAAGAAACAATCATCAGCCACTTCCCACAACCGCTTAAAAGCCCGATTTAAAAACAGGCTTTTTCACCTAGTGCGGTTGTTATTAGCCACTTGCAGCAATCAAACAATGGATTTTGTTGCCTAGCTCTGGTGGGCTCCTAACCAGGCCACCACGCCATAAGCGGTGGTGCCGACCGGCAACAACATCCGCTGCACTCCACACAAGTCCCCTGTTCCACAAATTGGAAATACAGAATGTCACCCGCTAAAAAACGAATTGGAATCCTGGTGATATAGGCTATCGCTGATGCTGATCTGGGCGGTAGCGTTAACAAGATACAAAGTTATTTAAAGAATCCAAATTAATTTTGGGCATCAAATACTAACCGTGCGGCTTACAATAATCAACAAGAGCGGCTGCACTTACAAAACGAATTTATTGTTGTGTACCGCTCTTTCAAAAAAAAATTGCAGCAGTTCTATTAGTGCTGAGGCTGCAGTGGAAGCCATTTAACTCAATAGCGCCAGTTCAGCAAAGCCCGGCGGGTTTACCCACTGCACGGGCTAAGATAAATACTGCGGTTGTTGTCAAAACTTTGTTAACTTTTTTTTGACAACAAAAAAAAGACAACAGTTTTGTTAATTTTATTTTTTAAAAATAAAAAAGTCAACAAATGAGGTCAGCCAAACAGATACGCCGGCAATACGGCTTTACCCAGCAGCAACTGGCCGGTTACCTCGGTGTTACAAAGGGCCTGCTGAGCATGGCCGAGCTGGGCAAAAGAACGCTGCCCACAGCAGCAATGCTTAAAATAAGCGGTATGCTGCAACTGCCTGACAGCCACAGCACAAACAGCACTGATAAAAAAATTACCGAACGCCTTAAAAAACAACAGGCCGGTGCTGCCAAAGCGCTGGAAGCCCATGCCCGCAACTGTGCAGCCACTGCGGCTATGACAGCTAAAAAATTAACCGGGCTGAAAAAAAACTATGAGCAGGCCATAAACACCCTTAACCTGGTAAGCCAGTTGCGGCAGGTACAGGCAGCCAATGATACTATTTCTAAAAAAGATGTACTGTGGCAAAACATGGTGGAAGCCATTGCACTTAAACGGCTTGATGCCTGCGGAGAAGGTGCGCAAGAGCTGCTGCGCATTAAAATAGCATCATTGCAAAATCAGGCGCAAAAAGCAAAAAATGCAGCAAATAAAATGCTACAGCAAAATTAAACAGATGCTGCGTAATTCCATGCCTGCCATGTCCCGCCATGCGATTCTTTAATGGCTTAAATACTTTTCGGGCGAAGACATGGCAGCGAAATAAAATAAGCCTGACCGGGGTGCAGTGCAAGGCTATGCACCTGCGTTTGACCGTATAACCTCCACCACCTGCGGTGGGGACAAGTGGGGAAGGACTGGTACTAACGCTGGCAATCCCATACGCCGCAGGTTAAAGCCCAGGCGTAGCAGGAAGTATCAGCACATCTTCCCATCAGCAAATCATCCAATTATCACATCATCCCATCAACCAATCAGCCCATTTGCACATTTGCCCATTTTCACATTTGCACATTAATTTATTCCACCACCACCTTCCCTGTTATCATTATACCATCACTCCAAACCCGGTACAAATAAGTACCTGCACCAAGGTTGCCGGGCAATACTGAATTGTAGCCAGCGCTAAGCACCGTTTCCTGCACTTTTCTGCCAGCCACATCGTACAGCGCAAACACTATACGGGCAAGCGGGCTGCTGCCCGATACCAGCACTTTCAGTTCCCCATTCTTTTTTACGGGATTGGGCTCCACCAGTACCTGCAGTTCGCTTTTTATCAATACCCTCGCAATGGCGGAATATTTTATGCGGCCATCCCGCTGCACTATTTTTACCCGGTAATAATTGTAGCCTGCTGCGGCAGCGCCATCCACCACCCCATCTGCAAAAGGTTGAAATCCATTGCTGGTATTGCGGTACTCTTTTTCGTAGATATTTGCAAAGTCGGTACCATTGCTGCTGCGCTCTAAAAACAGTTTGTTGCTGCCCTCATCGGAGTCGAAGTTCCAGTTGAGTTGCACTTTATTTTTTTCTTTTACTGTGGCAGTCAGTTGCAGGTTGAGGATGGGTATTACTGTAAAACTGTTGAGCGTTAAGGCACTCACCGCCGCTTTATTCAGCAGACCGGTGTTGTTGGAAGTATTGGCAATGCCCGCCATAAAATTGGTGCCCAGGTTCACCGTTATTTGCCCGGCCAGCGTCCAGGTAGTTCCGTCTGGCGATACATAAGCGCTTATTAAGTTGGCAGCATTTTTATTCAGCCTCAGCCAGTAAGGATAAGCAGGCGCAGGGGCCGGGCTCACTGTGGCCACCGTGGCTACATCACCCGCATTTACCCGGTATTGAAACACGGCACCTGCACGGCCCGTGAGTGCCACCATTACATAAGGCGCATTGGCAGCCGTGGTGGTGCGGAACATCAGCCCGGTTTTGGATAAACCGTTGGTAACATCCGTTTCGGCCACGCTGTACACTTTGGCAATAAGGTCGCTGTTGCCGGTAAGCAGGGTTTGTGTGAAGCTGAACTGGTCGGTGCTGCTGCTGTTGATACCGCTGCCTGCACCCGACACTACAAAATTTGCCTTGTTGTTGTCGTAACTGGCACTTCCTGCAATGGCAGGCACCCCAATATCCACATTGCTCAACAAATTGGGCAGCGGGTTGCTTTGCTGGTTGTAAAAAGTAGTTTTCCACACACCACTGCCCCAGGCGGCAAAAGATACATGAGAGTTGGCCGAACTGATGCCCTTGTATAAGTTGATACCTGTTATAGCGCCCACAAAATTAGCCGTGGTATTTTGGGCAGGTGATGCCACCACGGGGTTGATGGGCATCCAGCCCGTCATGGTAAGGTCGCGGTAATACGCCCCTGCAGCAGTAATTAAATACACACTTTCAATAGCGCTGTAAGGATCCACAAATATTTTCTGGTAATTGATAGCAGGCAGGCCGGTACCGGTATAATCGGTCCAACTGGCACCGGCATTGGCACTGCGGTAAATTTTATTATTGGCCGTGGCATACAATACATTGGGGTTAAGGGTGGATACCGTTAAAGAGCCATACACATTGCTGACTGCACCGCCGGGCAAGGCAATGGGCGTAAAGGTGGGCGAAGCACCCGTGGCATTTACCGATTTATACAGCGTGGCATTATTGCCCAGTGCATACAGCACATCGTCATTGGCAGGGGAAGTTTTTACATCCATTACGGTAATGCCAAAGGTTGAAATCTGCGTCCATGCCACAGTGGAAGTTCCTGCGGCAAGGTTATATGCGTTGATATTGCTGCTGCGCCACACGTTGGTTCCCCAGCCGTAAGCCAGTGCCGGGTTAAGCGGACTGATAAAAAAGCTCTGCCGGTTGCTGGATGCCACCGAAGCGGGCAGGTTCAAATTGGCTTTTTGCGCACGGTTGTACGGATTGAATACTTTGCCACCGGTATTGCTGGTATATACGTTGAAATTATTGGTATAGTCGCAGGTCATGTGGTCGTACACATCGCCACCGGCATAGGTATGGTAGTTGCCGTCCGTATTGTTGTAAATGATACCGTTGTCCTGCAAACCACCCACCACAAAATCGGGGTTGAGGTTGCCCTGCCCCATCGAAAAATACTGGTTGCAGAAAAGCCCATTGCTGCTGGGTGCCCAGTTTACCCCCAAATCGGTGGAAACAAAAACACCGCCGTCATTGGCATTGAGCAGGCGGCTGCTGTTGTTGGGGTCGTACATCAATTGGTGAATATCAGTATGTGTGCAGCACCACCAGTTGCTGAATACTGATGACCAGTTGAGGCCGTTGTTGGTAGATTTATACAGCAGGTGGCCGCCAGTAAAAAGGGTATTAGGGTCGGTAAGGGAAACGGTGATAAAAAAATTGGCCCAGCCATAACCCGCAGTGCCCACCCCGTCGTAAGAAATCAGTTTGGGCGAGCTGGTAAAATCGTATTGCTTGGCAAACGTAAGGCCACCATCGGTTGAATAGAAAATGCAGGCATTATTGCAGGTGCCAAATGTATTGTTTACCCAGCCCGCATACACCACCAGGGGGTTGCTGGGTGCCACTGCCAGCCGCCCGTTGGCAAAAATGGCCGAATTGGCGGGATCAAGGTCGGTGGTTGACCAGGAAGCACCAAAATCGGTAGAGCGGTAAAAGCGGGTATTGCCAATGGCCACTAAATTGTTGCCGCTTCCCTGCCGGGCTATTTGCTGTATCCATTGATTGGCCGCTGATAGTGCTGTGGCCCAGGTGCCGCCGCCGTTGGTGGTTTTATAAATACCATTGCGGGTGCAGGCCACTACTTCCTGTGTATTGGCAGGGTTGATGATGATGTCGGACACTACCACATTGCCCATGGTGGCATTTATTTGTACCCAGGTAACACCACCGTCAATTGATTTGAATGCACCCAGGCCGCTCCAGCCGTATATCTGTGCATAGGTGCGCTCGCCTGAGCCGGCATACATAATTTGTGTATTGGCAGGGTCAATAGCCAGGCAGCCAAACTGCACCCCCGGCAAAAAACTACCTGAGATGGGTGCCCAGGAAGTACCGCTGTTGGTACTGATATAAATGCCGCCCGATGCGGAGCAGGCATACAAAGTAGTAGCAGTGGAAGGATGCGGCACTATTTTGATGATTTTACCAATGCCATTGATCTGCCAGCCGCCGTTAATGGCTGCCACAGGTGCTATGCTGGTATTGTCGTTAATGGGGAAATTGGTATTGCCAATGGGTACCAGTGCCTGGCCCTGCGCAGTGGTGGCCTGTAATAAAAATATGCTGATGACGGCGGAGAATAAAAATTGTTTCATGTGCGTAATTTTGTTGTGAAAGGATACGTGGCTGCCGGGTGGCATTACTGCCCTTTTTGTTTTTTGCGGGCCTCCTGTATTATGGCCAGCCGCTGGCTCATGGGCATGATGCGTCCATCGGGCAATACAAAGGGCTTTATCATAACGCTCCATTTTAAAAATGCGCTGATGCAATATTCCTCCGGCCCCTTTCTTTGTTCTTCTTCCGCAGGGCTGTTTGCCTCCCGGGCTCTTTCTGCTTTTTCCTTTGCCTGCCAGGCGGTATAAAATTTTTGGAAGGCCGCTTCGGCTTCAAAATAATTGGCTGCAGAATCGTTGGCCATTGCCTGTACCCATTTCTCTCCTTGCAATGCTTTGGGCAATTGCTGCGCCTGTACCTGCACGGAAAAAGATATTGCCAGCAGGATAATCAATATGAATTTTCTCATAAAACAGTTGTATTTGTATCAGTAAAATATAATATATGTAAAAAAAGGCAAAAAAAATCACTTATACTATACTGAATATTGTGTATTGCCAAAAATCCTCAAAAAATAATATATCGTCCCTTTGGCCTGTACTTCGCCTGTCCATCCATTGCAATTCGCCGCTGTGTCTGCTATTACATACTTCAAATCAGAAAAAACTAACAGGCGGGACACAGCGGGTTTTAATGACGGTATAATAAAGTGCTGCATTACCTGCTCCTGAAAAAACCTGCATCCAGCCAGTTTTTTTTCCACAAGGGCCAATAGGCATCAAACTGTTCGGCATTAGCTGCATATTGGTGAAGCAGTTTTACCCTGGCCTGCGGTATAGTGTACCCCTGCAGGAGGTATTGCAGCAACAGGTATTGTCCCTGGTTTAAGTCATGCATACTTAATGTAAACTGGTGCCGCAATACTGCACAATAAGTTTGATCCGGCAGGGGCAGTTCAGGCTCCAGCTTATTCGCAAATGCATGATAATACCACCGGATGGGATATTTGAATTCAAATACATGAAACACAGGGATTAACTGCAATGCTTCATCCGGTGCAGATGCTGTTGCCAATTCAATATTTTCCTCCGCTTCTTCTTCAAAAATAATATTGATGGCATATTCAAAACGGGCCAGTTCAATCATAAAATCGGGCCAGTCTTCTTTTACTGCCTCATTTTTATCGGGGCGGTTGGCTTCAAGCCAGGCAGGAAATTGTTCTCCCAGTGTAATCAGGTTGTAATGAGTGGAAGGATGGCACAGCAGGTATTCATCTGCAAAGGCACAGAATAAATCTTCTCCCAAAGCATATTCCAGTGCTCCAAACTGTTTGCTCATGCAATCCCGTAACCTGGCGGTATAACTTCGCTGGTAAATGGCAAGGTGCTGCCGGGCGCTTAATCTTTTGGAATTTTTAACAATATCTTCCAGTTGTAAGCCTTCGTCAGCAGGTATCAGCTGCTGCTGGTCGCCGGGCAAGGTATTGCCCTGGCTCAACAGTAAATACTGCATCCATTGCTGAACATGTGCAAGGGGTATATGTGCTTTGGATGGCATATTTAATTTTCACTGTTAATGGCAAGATCAGCCACCATAAAATGTATGGGATTGGAAACAGCCGTTTCTTTTTCGGGAATGGGTTGCAGCGGTATTTCTGTAAAGGCAATGCCCGACATAAAGTTCCTGGCTTTAAGCATTTCGGCATGGTACACATCAAAAGCCGGTATATCACCATCCCACTCCAGCAGGGTGGCTACCCCGCCGGTTTTTTGCCAGGCCAGCCGGAATAACTCCCACACTGCATCCGTTACTTTTCTGTCGTGAGTATCAATAATATAATCGCCGCAATGCTGGTGGCCGGCAAGGTGCATTTGCACTACCCGCTCATGCGGTATCTTTTCAATGTATTCTACAGGATCAAAATCATTGTTGAAGGCCGATACATACACATTGTTTACATCTAAAAGCAGGCCGCAATCCGTTTCCTCAGCCATCTGTGCAAGAAATTGCCATTCGGGCATGGTGGAATGTGCAAAGCTGAGGTAGGTACTCGGATTTTCGAGTATCAAAGGTCTTTCGAGGTAATCCTGCACCATCCGTATCCGGTTGCAAACATGCTGCAGGGATTCCTCATTTAAGGGTACCGGCAAAAGGTCGTGTGAATTGATGGTGAGTACACCGGTCCAGCAGAGATGATCACTGATCCAAACTGGCTGTATCTCTTTAGCAAGGGTTTTTAATCTTTTAAGATAAGTAAAATCCAGCGGGTGGCTGCTGCCAATGGATAAAGATACACCATGCATCACCACCGGGTATTGTTCGGCCACCTGGTGCAATACATGTCTGGGACGGCCGAACGAATCCATGAAGTTTTCTGAAATAACCTCAAACCAATCTACAGGTGGCCGTTCTGTTAGAATATGATTAAAATGCTGGCTTCTCAGGCCGAGCCCTAATCCTAAATTGGGGAGTTTGAGCTTCATCATTCCCCGCAGTCGCAGTTTTTCATTGTTTTGGGCAATAGCTTAGCGCTGGCTTTTTCAAAAGCGGCCCGCCTTGCTTTTTTATCCTTTTCATTTTCAGCTTTACCAAAAGCATAAGAGCAATACCGCTCGCCGCTTTGCCCGCAGGATTGGCTGGCACCCAGCCTGGCAGCAAATTCTGTGGTAGGTCCGTATTCCTGCCCGGCAGGGGGAGGGCCCACAGTTCGTTTTGCTTTCACCATGCGTTCCTCAAATAATTTTCTTGCCAGTTGCCATACACTGGTTCCCTTGTTGGGGCCCTGGGTAATGTACCTGGATGCCAGTATTGGCGTTCCGCAACTTCCCTGGAAGGCACATTCATTTTGACCAGGCGTACAAAACTCCTGTGTGGTGCCAAACAGGCCGCAACCACCCTGTCCTTTACAATTGTTAAGCGTATGGCATGGATGCCGGTTGGTAGCACAATCACCTGTTCCGGCACAATCGTTTTTGCCCGACCAGCCATGGCCCTTGCAGGCATTCAACCCCATGCAGGCATGTAATTCCAATGCGGGTAATGCCTGGGGTATTGTTGCGTTGGCTGCTATTTTTGCATTTGCTGCTTTTGTTGTTTGAGGCATATTATTATTTTTTTGAAGTTTGTAAAGGTATTTTGGCTACCTGGTGATCGAGACCAACATCCGGCAGCGACATCAGATATTGCGGATCGCTGATCAACCAGCCATAAGTACTGTCGGTAGCTATCAGGTTTTTTGCCAGCTGAATCATCTGGGCCTTGGGCCTGGTTCCTGCTTTTGCTTCAAAAGGATAATACTCAAAAGTTAACGAGCCCTGGCTGGTGGTACCGCCTTTGGTAAACTGCTGTGCGCTCATGTCCCAGCCAAATTCACTCAGCAACCATATCATTGACTTGTGAATCCCCATCATAAATACCTCAAACTGGGTGGGCAGCTCCTGGTGATAGCAGGTTTCAATCATCAAAAGAATGTAGGTATAGATGGCATTGCCCAATTGCGATTGCTGGTAAAGTTCTTTACTTTTAACATAATCGTTTGTTACGGGGTTTACAGCCTGGTTGCGAACAAAATAACTGAAGAAGTTATCTGCCGCAGGATGCGATTTAAACTTTGCTTCATAATAAAGCGCCAGTGAGTACAACTCCATAAACTTACTGAAATGCGATAACTCCTTTTTCCCCGGATCGTCAAAATCATGCTTGCTGAATTTCACTTTGCCATTTACAACCGGCAAAGGCACGGGGCGGCCATCTTTAAATTTCAGCTGGTCGCCACCTTTGGGCCCTTCCCCCTGCTCAATAATCTCGTTCATGGCGGCAATAGCCGTTTCTTTCCCGGTTACTTCTATTAATCCGCCACTATCATTGGCACTGGGGAATTGCGGATTGTGCTTTGCATCATAATAAACGGTGTTGATGGAATTTTGCGAATAGTAGGGTTGTGATGGTACCAGTTGGGGAAAGCCCTTACTGGTGAGCCGCCAGTCAATTTTTTTCTCCTGCACATACTGTATGAGCTGCTTATAAAACTGCCCGATTGTAGGGTCAGTCTGAAACTGGTTGGGGCTTTCTATTTCAAGAAAATCAATCAATGCCTCAATGGAAAACGGGGCACGGTTAATGGCAAATTCTTTTTTATCAGCAAATAGTGTGGCAGGATAAGTGAGTGCCCTGCCAATGCTCAGAATATCCGGAGCTGCAATGCTGGCCTGGTGTACGTTGGATGAAAGTGCCAGGTGCAGCATTTCTTCAATTACCACAGACATAATGGTGCCCGCAGCTTTATTGGAATACAGCAATACATCCATGGTCAATTCTTCTGCCAGGGCTTTATTTTTTACCTGTGCAAAAATCTTTTTGTAAAGTGCATCCTGGTTCTGTGCCCTGTTGATGGAATAATAGGTAGAAAGGTAACAGGGGATGGTGGTTAATTCAATGGCAATGGCATGACTCATTGCTTCAGTAAATTGTGCTTTGGTAAACGGGCCTTTGGGCAGTTTGTACATCATGTTAAGTTTTTGTATTTACAGGGGATTTTATAAAATGAAATTAAGAGAAATTTCGTATTTAAAAAATAAATATTTGTGGTGTCAGATAATTGTGTATCCGCAGAAGCCCCGGTGGCTAAATGGGCCCGGGGCAAAAAAGAACCTGCACTAACTGCACCATTTTAAAAGCAAACAAAAAGTTAAATGCTCCGCCACTGCCGGGCTTTTTTATACATTGCATCCTTCATTGAATCACCCGGGGCTGTAAACCGGCCATATTTAAACAGAACAACTGATGCGATATTTGATTTGTGCGGCAATCCTTTCAGGGGCCATTGCCTGCCGCCAGCCAACTGCCACACAAAAAGAGCAGTCAGCCAAAAATGCAGGCCCTGCCATTACCCGTTTTTATTCAACCGCTGTTGGTGATAGTTTTACCCTGTCAATATCGCTGCCGCCGGGTTATGATACACAGCCAGCTAAACGCTACCCGGTTGTGTATGTGTTAGATGCCAATTTGTATTTTGATGTAATGGCACCAGTGCTGAATAAATATTGCGGAGTGGGGCTGGCACCCGAAGTGATAGTAGTGGGTATTGGCTATAAAGATTTTGCCACCATGGATTCGCTGCGCAACAGGGATTACACCTACCCTACTGCCATCCCTGAATACGAAATGGCGGTAAGCGGTGGTGCGGATAAATTTTTATCGTTTGTTACCAAAGAATTGCTGCCCAATACTGATAAAGCATACCGCACAGATACCGCCAACCGCATACTGGCCGGCCATTCGCTGGGTGGTTATTTTACCTTATACGCATTGCAGCAGCAATTGGAGGGTAAGCACAATGGCTTCAGCAGCTATATCAGCGCCAGCCCATCGCTGCACTACAATAATTATTACCTGCTCAACCAGTTGAAAGCAACACCGGCAACAAAAAACAACCGTATAATAAAGGTGTACATTACTTATGGCGGACTTGAGGAAAGCAGTGAAGAAGAGCCGGGTGCCAAAACACTGGCAGAAACAGCTGCACTGCTGACACAATATTTATCCGGCAAAAAAAATAACGGCATCAACTGCAAGGTTAATATTTTTTCTAACTTTCACCATATGGATACGCCAATCCCCAGTTTTTTAAAAGGACTGCAGTGGATGGAAGGCGAAGATGAAACTGAATGATGAGTTGCTGCATTGAAGAAAAGTAAGCTGCTGAACAGGTTACACAGTGGCGAAGTAAGCCGGGCAAAGCGGGTGTTGAGTACCGGTACATTTTTTATGAAGGTAAATGCACATTCAACTGCTATTGTATAACCCAAACATCCTGCTCAATGATTACTGAAATAACTGTTGCCATAAAAACCACCATGGCCAGCACTTTATGCAGCAATTCGTTGTGGTTTTTCTTAATAGCGAGGTAAAGCATGAGTGCTAAAAAAACGCCAAGGTGAGTTTGCTCTATTGCTGACTTGTGCAGCAACCATACATTAAACAACATGGAGATGACAATACTGATACTGGTAATGAGAAAAATACCCGGAAACTGGCTGTTATAATAAATTTTCATATCCGTCTGCTCCTCTTTATCATTGGTGGGCAGCAGCATTTTGGCCACTGTAAAAAGTGTAATGGGGTAAGAAAGGATAAACAGGAGTTCCGGCAGGCGCCAGATTGCCTTTTCCTTCATTTCATAAGCAATAAACCAATCCTGTATGTGCAGGAAAAGGATGAAAACAACCCACAAAGTATGCGGCCAGTAAAACTTTACTTTTTTGTAATGATACAGCAAATCTGCAAAGGAAGACAGGATTTGCGTAATGCCCAATCCCAGTATGATGGATACCAGTGTGGCTACATATTCAAAAGGGCTAATCTGGTTACTGTTCATACTGTAAACATTTTTTGATGTATCATAACCCTGTATTATTTTGCCAATTTCATGGCAGCAGACAATGCTCCGTATTACTGGTGATACTGATGCTGCTGCTATGGTAGCTGTAGTTTAAAAAATCATAATAATTCATCTCTGCTGTGCCATCCTGCGTAAACTCTGTAAAAGTATAGCTCAGTGTTTTCATTTTGCCGTTTCTGTTGATTAAGAATCCATTCTCAGCATCCTCAAAAGATTTAAAAAAATTGAGCAGCGACAGCTTTGATACGGGTGGGTTCATCGCAATCCAGTTCTGAAAAAACTCCTCCCGGGCGTCCCTTGCAGCAGTGTTGTACAAAGTAGCCGACGACCAGATATGCGGCAGCGCAGCATCCAGCCGCAAACGGTGTTTCTCTGCACCATCCCATACCAGCTGAAAAAGATTTTTTTCACTCCACACAATCAGTGTAAAGGGCTCAATATTTTCCAGGTCCATCAGGCTCCAATCTACCACAGGCATTGCACTGGTCAGCAGATCTGCCACTATCAAGCCCCTGCTTTTACTGTAGCTTTTTTGCCTGGCGTGGTTTTCAAATCCGCCATTGAGCAACACAATACCGCTGCCCCATTGATTAACCCCAAACCAGGTGCCACCACCCGCAGGATCTTTGGGAGATAAAAAAGAAACACCATCCCTCGTGTCAATGAATGGTGCCAAAGCCTTTGCACGCCCCGGGTTTTCATCCCTCAGCGATGCCAGCGCAATTGATTCTGACCCCGGTATAAATACAACTGTACACATAACTGCTACTTTAATTTAAAAAAAACAAACATGGCACCCTGCCCACGACCTGCCTGCGCCCAAGCAGGAAAATCGAGATATACTTATTTTTAAACCATGGCAGTAATCAAGCACCGCTGTTCATAGCAGCCTTGTATTTAATGGTGGAATAAGCCATACCAAAATCACTCCCTGTCACATCCAGCCCCATTTCAATAAGAGCCACTTTTATTAACGCAAGGTGGTGAATGGCATGCTCTGCATTGTATACAATTTCCCTGTAAAAAGTAGTGGTCACTTCCTGCATACCAGCTCCTTCCCCATTATCATCCGGATGCAGCTTTACTATTTTATCCGCAAGCCTGATACCTGCCTGCAATTGCTTTATTGTAACCTGTGCCAATACCCTGTCAGTTTCAAGACGAAGGTCTCTTTTGCGGTTTCCATAATCAATAACACCTGTTTCATAGCCATTGATGGCACATTGTAATAATTCAATGATATGCCTTGTGTGTCCGCCAATAGCAGCCTTACCCAAATGTTCAATCTGGCGGGTATATTGCTCATCACTTATCCGGGAAAGCAATTGCTCCAGTGAAGTCAGTTGCTGAGAAAGTTGAAAAAAAATCATACTGGTTGCATTAATAAATCGGGGATTATAAAATGTTGTACTCTGCAGAATAATAATTCCGGCATCAAAGCGCCTTTAAAGTGGCTGGTTTCTTCCTGAATATACTGTTAAAGATGGCCATACCCTGCTGCTTGTGCAGCAGCATTATTACCAGGCAGCAAACCAGTACAACTATTGCAAGAATAAACAGCTGGCCGCCGTCGCCTTTTGATTCGATACCAATAACAGTCAGGTGGGAGAAGATGGCACCAGCCATCAAACCAGCTCCCATAAAAGCGCCTGCAAATACAGTTGGCGGCAGCAGCAATAAAATGCCGGTTATCAATTCAAGCACACCAGTTCCTATGCGGCCCCAGGGCTCAACCCCCAGCTTTGTAAAAAGCTCCACAGATTCGGGGTGACCTGTAAACTTAAAATAAAGCGTTTGCAAAAGAATAACAGCAGCGGCTATTCTGAGTAACCAGGAAATAAGTATTTTGATTGTCATGATTTTTTGATTTTTGGTTGTTGGTTGTTGATTGTTAATTAATGGAATATAGCCACCCAGTTTTTATCTGCTGCTGTTTTTAAAGTGGCTTCATTTTTGTTCCATTTGTTCAGCGTGTTGTTAACCCATGAGTGATAAAAAAGGTATAACTTACCATTCACTATTTTAAAAGTTTCAGGATCTATTTCTACTTTATCGTTGGTGGCACCCATGGCATAAGCACACCAGCCGCCGTACTGGGGTTCGTACTTGCTGAAATCTTTCACAAAAAGATCCCTGTTGGCTGCACTGGAAAAATAATAAGTAACGCCCTCGGCTATTGCAGAAAATTGCTTATTTCCTTTTACTGCCTTGCCCTGAGTAAAATAGGCCACAGCATCATATCCCTGTATGGCAACACCTTTTTCAAGATTAAACTGTTTGGTACGTAAAGCTGACTGTGCATTGCTGATGCCAAAAGTAAATATGGCCATTGCAATTGTGAAAATTAACTTTTTCATTTTTTATCGTTTGTATGTATAATGATTTATTTGTTGAGTGTTATCCAGTTTGAATCGGCAATGGTAATTAAGTTAGCCATATCTCCGCTCCAGATTTCCTTTACCTTAAGATTGTAGTTAAGATACAGTTTGTTGTCAACAATTGTCCAGGCATTGGGGTCAGTTGGCGCCTTGTATCCCCTGCTGCAGCCATAAGCACAATACCCGCCATACTGTGGAGCATATTTTTCAGGCGCAGCCTTAAAACTGTCTAATGAAGCCTGTGAGCTGAACTTCCAGGTACTGCCGCTCCAGTCATAAATAAAACTCCCATTACCTTCCACAGCTTTGTGTTGTGTAAAATAAGCAACCGGATCGTAACCTTTAATGGCAACCCCGCCTGTACTGTTAAACTGATTTTTTTGTGCATAAGCACCTGCTGAAAATACTAAGGCAAGTGCTGCAATTAATAAAGATTTCATTTTTTTTACTTGTTTAATTTAATACAGCAAAGATGCAATCAATAAACTGTGTGGTAAATAGCCATTGTTCCCGAATACTTGCAGATTATTCCCTATTTATTGTTTTGTACCGCTTTCCGGAGGTCAGAAGGGTTCTGGCTGGTACTGTTTTTGAAAAACTTACTAAAATGTGCAGCATCCTCAAAACCCAGTTCGTCAGCAATCTCCTTTACCGTTTTATCAGTATAATAAAACAAACGTTTTGCCTCTGTAATCACTCTTTCCTGTATTACCTGCAGCGGTGTTTTTTTACTGTACAGGGAAAATATGTTGGAGATGGTTTTGGGTGATTTGTGCAGTAAGCCCGCATAAAACTGTACCTGGCGCTCCTTACGGAAATGAACTTCTACCAGCAGGTTATACTGCCGGATAAGGTTGAACTTGTCTTCCACTACTTCCTCTGTACCAAGGTATTGCTTTTTGGCCAGCCTGGTAGCTATTATGATAAGCCGAACGAGCAGCATCCGGAGCATTTCGGCCTTAATATCCTCGTCTGATAAAAATTCTTCCTCAAAAACTGCCAGCAGGCGGCAGAGCATTTCAACATCTTCTTCAACCAGCTTTACAAACATGGTAGGTGATGGGCCAAAAAATAAAAAACCAACACATCCCACTTCTGCATCATGATTGGCAATGCAATAAAATTCCCTGTTAAACTGCCAGGCTACAATATCTTCCGGCCGCTCAAAAACAAAAGACTGATTGAGCATAATCGGAAGCATGGTGGCAGGTTCCATAGTGTAGGCCACTTTATCAATAGTTACCTGCTGAGCTGTCCCCCGGTTCCAGGCAATGGTGTGAAAGGTAAAACCCGGCTGCTGCTCGTAATAACACTGCTCAAACCGGTCTTCCCTTTGCAGCAATATCAGCTTACCCAGCCCGTCTTTATTGGTATAATTATATCTCATACTAAATTAACAGAATTGTCATAGTTACGTAAAACCGTTTTAAAGGGTTTTACCGAAACCTGCCCTGGAGAGATCTCTTTTGCTTTTAAAGATACCATGCAGCTTTTATTTTTTAACAGTACAACTCCTGCAGGGTGCATTTCAAATTGTCGCTGGTGGGTGAGAACATCCACCAGGGCAGTGAGCCGTGGGCGGTGTCCCCACCGCCCACAACCAGAAAATAAAGCGACAATTTGAAATGCGCCCCTCCTGTACCTTGGTAAGATTGTAATACTGTATGCCCGAATAATGCCTGCGAATATGCCCGGAAAATGACATGCCAGTACCTGAAAAAGCGGCAAAAAAATCTGCTAAGCTGAAACAACCTATCTTTCCGCCACATGATCAATCCATACGATTTACTGATCGACGGCTATCTCGATAATAATATTGGCATAGATAACGGCTTTTTAAGTGAGCAGCTCTGCGATGGGCTGCAGCAGAATATCAGGCAACTGCAAGAAGATAATAAGATGATTGCTGCTGGTATTGGTAATGATACCGTAAAAGATGCTGCCCAGAAAATGCGGGGAGACAAAATTTACTGGCTGGATAAGAGCCATGACAATATGTTTGAACAGGAATTCCTCCACCAGGTGGAAGGCTTTATTGAAAGGCTCAACAGCACCTGCTATGCCGGCATTAACAGTTATGAATTTCACTATGCAGTGTACGGAGAAGGTAGTTATTACAAGCGGCACCGTGACCAGTTTAAGAACGACAGCAACAGGAAATATTCACTCATCAGTTACCTGAATAATAACTGGCTGGAGGCTGACGGGGGGCAATTGCTGGTATACCATGATGAAAAAGTGCAAAAAATTCAGCCACAATCACAAACCGCCGTATTTTTCAAAAGCGATGAAATGGAGCATGAGGTAGCCATTGCAAACCGCAGCAGAATGAGTATTACGGGATGGCTGAAACGGGTTTGATACAGGTTATGAGTGATGAGTTATGGGTGATGAGTTATGAGTTATGAACCGATGACCGTTGAGCGATGGGTGTTGATCGCCTTCAAATTCGTTGAGCCCCTCAAATTCTGCATGCGCTAACAATTTGAAGAAATCAGCACAACCCGTCCCGCCAGAGGCGTGGATCAGCACATTATCAAATCAGCACATTATCGAATCAGCACATTAAAAACAGCTCTCCCTCAACATCTGCATATACACCAATCCCTTGTTCCTGGCAAAATCAATATTACGGCCCGGTATGGCTTCGGGGTCTTTGTAATGTTCAAGCGCAGCATCAATACTGCTTTCCCTCAGCAGGTGCAGCATGGGGTATACGGAGCGGTTGGTATAGTTGGCGGCATCCTGTTCGGTGGTATTGGCAAAAAGGTACCGGGGATGAAAACTTGCCACCTGGTAAATCCCATCATATCCATTTTTTTGTAACAGTTTTTCGGCCAGCGATACAAGATCTAAGTAATCATCCAGCAGCGCAAAGGAATTGGGAAAGATAAGAAAGACGGTTTCAATACTGCTGTCATCATCCAGCCGGGTAGCTTCCAGCATAAAGGCAGTTAAACAAACAGCCCTGTCGGCACTGTTCTGCACACTATAATGCACCGTTTGCTGTTTGATCACTTTAGCAGCAAAAGGGCAAAAATTACAGCCCACCACCACCTCGGCAATCCATTTTTTTGTAGCATCAATTGCCTGCAGCTCTGTAATCATACTTGATTGATTATGGTTAAAGTTAAACTTATCTGCCGGTAGTTTTCACAAAACTTAATTCATTTTTTTGACAGTAATTTATTTGAATTAAAATAGCAGGTGTTGCATGCCTGCAGGCATAAAATGAAACAGGGCGGTGTGGATACTGAAGCAGTAAAACAAAAGGTATGCGGATGACAGGTATCCGGAATATAACCTGACACACAAAAAGGGCTGCTCCAATTACAGTAGCAGCCCTTTTTAATCAATCAGTAAAATCTAAAAGATATACCTCACTCCAATCTGCATCTGCCAGCGGCTCTGCAAATCAGGATTACTGTTAAAGGTTTGTTTTAAGGAAGGGTCAAACGTATACACAGGCACATTGGTATTGGCCCCGGTAAGCGCTACACTGAGCGGCTGAAAATACCCCGAAGTAGTAGCATACTTACGCACACCCCATTTGCTGTTAATGAAATTACCAAGGTTAACCATATCAATACTTACCTGGATGGCCTTTGATTTTGAACCTTTCAGTTTAAAATCCTGGAGAATACGCAGGTCGAGCTGGCTGTACCATGGTGTTTCGCCGCCATATTTCTCCGTATAGCTGCCACGCAGTCCGCTAAGATATTTATCCTGTGCAATAAACTGCTTCAATCCTGCCCTTTGTGTGGCTGCATTTTGTGTAACACCATTCACATCAGAATATGGTGCAAAAGGCATGGCATCAATTTCGCCATCTGTAGGTACATACATCAGGTCGTTACTGTTGGTTCCGTCATTATTGATATCGCCGCCATATACATAAGCAAAGCGGTTTCCGCTTGTCCAGGAGCTGAAGAAAGAAATGGTGGTTGCCAGGCGTTTGTCTTTTCCATACTCATACTTTTTGGTTCCTGCCATCAGTATCCTGTGTGTATTGCCGTACAGCGAAGGAGTTTCCGTTGCCTTATTGGCATTATTAAGTATTGGATTACGGTCAAAAGCATCGCTGCTGATTTCGGCCGATATTGAACTTGCATCCTTAGCCACCAGGTAATTGTAACCGAACATCAGGAACCAGCCTTTTTTAAAGGTTTGCTGTGCCTGTGCAGAAAGATTTAACTGGTAACCTGTTTTGGTATTGGTAAAAACATAAGCATTCGCAGTACCCTGGTCAGTTGTTTTGTAAATACTCCTCCTGTCGGCATTGGTGCCATTAAGGATACCTGTGGGTGTGCCGAGTTTGTAGTTACGCACCATCATGGCGTTTACGTCAGATGTATAAGCGGCATCAAATGTCATAACAGTTCCAAAAGGTATTTTGATATCAGCGCCGATATTGGTTCTCCATACCTGCGGCCATTTAAAGTTTTTGTCGGTTACATTATAAAAGAAACTGAATGGGTTGCCGATATGGTTACCGATCCATACAAAGGGGAACCGGCCCGTAAACAGTCCCGAACCACCACGAAGCTGTAATGTTTTATCTCCCTTCACATCCCAGTTAAAACCAACACGGGGAGAGAGCAATATTTTTTTTGTTGGCAGCCTTGTGTTATCAAGATCCTTGCCCACACCGTTTGTAATCCTCCTTCCATCAGCATCAAAAAGGGTAAGGTTATCATTATTGGCCACTGTAGGGCTGCCATTGGTATAAGTGCCTGCAAATGTGCCATTGCCATTAAAATCAGGGCTTGAATAACTCAGGTTGCTGTAATTGGGTTTATCAAAACGGATACCATAAGTAAGTGTAAGGTTTTTACTTACATTCCACTCATCCTGCAGGTAGGCTGAAAGCTGGCTAACAGTAAGGTAATACCATGACCATTTATCAGCAGCAGCCCTGTTCCTGGCATAAGCCACATCCACATCCAGCGGGTAAGCGCCAAAAATAAGTGCACCGCCAACTGGCACACTATCCCTGAAAGTTTTAATATCCGCATCAGAGAACAATGCCGGACCGTAGCCCGTAAGGTTAAATGAATTGGCAAATTTGAATGACTCGTAAGACAAACCAGCAGTAAGCGTATGGTTCTTCAGGAATACATTGAAATTGTCTGTAACCTGCAGCGCATCCTGGTTAAGTACATTGTTGATAGAAAATGGCTCATGACCGGCCACAATATAACGTACATTGTTTTTAGAAATATTCACAACAGGAAAAGGTGCCGATAATGGATTACGGTTATCCCTGAAAGTTGTGTATACCATACGCAGTTTATTGGCATACTTGCTGCCAAAATTAGACTTTAGTTCTGTGCCAAAACTCTGCAGTTTGTTTACAATCTGGTATCCTGAGTTTTTAAACTGCATGGTGGTAAAATCGGGGCCCCTTCTGCCAATAGCACTTGGGTGAGCCGGTTTATCCTTCTTAGCATCCAGGCCATTATAAGTAAATGACAGCTTATGCACATCATTGATATTCCAGTCCAGTTTAACCAGCCACTTGTAATTTTTCTGATCATTTGTGTAACCCTGGTAAGGTCCGGTTTCGTAGCCAAAACGATTTTTTAAGATGGTACTCACTGCTACCAGGTCACTTTCCAGCACACGGGCGGTATTGCTTTTGCCTGTGTTACCGGCATTTTGTGCCACATAGCTGCTGGGGTCATCCTTACGCTGCTCTGTTTCAAAATTTATGAAATAGAAAAGCTTGTTCTTTTTAATAGCGCCGCCAAAGGCAAAACCGGCCTGCCATTGACTTAATGCCGGCACTACAAATTTGGTTTTATCTACTTTTTTTCCCGTCATCGACTGATTGCGGAAAAAGCTGTATACCGTACCGCTGAAAGTATTGCTGCCAGATTTGGTAACTGTATTTACACCGGCACCTGTAAAACCAGCCTGCGTAACATCATATGGAGCGATGTTCACCTGTATCTGGTCTATCGCATCCAGCGAAACCGGCTGGGCGTTGGTTTGTCCGCCGGGGGTTGGTGCATCCAGCCCAAAAGGGTTGTTAAATACTGCACCATCCAGTGAAAAATTATTGTACTGCCCGTTACGGCCGGCAAACGACAAACCATTGTAGGTTGCAGAAGCCGATGGCGTAAGCCGGAGATAATCATCTGCAGAGCGGGAAATGGTGGGTAATGCACGCAGCAATTTGTTACCGATATTGCTGGAGGCCCCTGTACGTTTGCTGTTGAAGGTTTTATCCGTTGCAACAACTGTTACATTGTCAAGGTTATTAGTTTTGTTACTCAGCTGCAGTTCCACTGAATTATTGTTGCCCAGTTCAAGAAAAACATTGTCCAATGTATAAGTCTGGTAGCCAGTGAAGGAAGCTGTAATTTTATAAGGTCCGCCAACACGCAGGTTGGGTACTGTAAACCGTCCATCTGCCTTGGTAATAATGGTATTCTTTATACCGGCATCGGCGTATTCAATTACAATTGTTGCGGAGGGCATTACTACACCTGATGTGTTTTTTACCACACCACTTAAGGTAGCGGTAGTTACCTGGGCCGTGAGCACATAGCCAGGCAATAAGATCATGGCCACCAGGCATAGCCTTAATGAGATAAATTTTCTTTTCAAAATAAATTAGTTTTGTGGCGCAAAATTACTGTAATTAAATTTTTCTTAAGAAATTGTTAAAATTAGATGAACCCTTTGAGCGGCTATTTTCGAGGCGTAATTACAAACATAAATCGGGGTATATACAGAACAGAATGCAATGAGAATAAGCCGTATAGAAAAAAAACGATGTACTTACAGTTGCTTTATTGTTTGAGAAACAGGCAGGTTTGGTAACATTAAGGTAACGTTAACTTAACATTAGCTTGTAAACTTTATACTGATTACGGGCAAGAGCTGCTTTAAAGGGTCAAATTCACTTTTGCCAGCTAAAATTCCAATGTTTGCTTTTTTTTATCCGAAAGTTTGCTGAACCATCAGAAACCCCTATCTTTGCAGCCCAAAATTTTAGATAGATTATGGCAAATCACGCAGCCACCAAAAAAGATGTAAGACAAAGCGCAACCCGTAATGAGCGGAACAGGTACAACGGTAAAACAACCCGTAATGCCATCCGTGACTTTAAAGCGGTTACCGATAAAGCTGAAGCAGACAAGGCACTGCCCTCAGTAGCAGCTATGATTGATAAACTGGCAAAACGCGGTGTTATCCATAAAAATAAAGCTGCAAATTTAAAGAGCAAACTGGCTAAAAAGGCAAACGCATTGGCAAAATAAACTGCCACTTACGTATTATATTTATGTTAAAGCCCGTCAAATTCAACCTTGATGGGCTTTTCTGTTGATAAATAGTTTCAGCCGCAGGCAACTAACCCATTGCATAAATGGTCTATACCACATTCAAGTATATATTATGAATAAAAGAATTTTACTCATTATTTTTACCGTAATCACCTGTGTTTTTTCTTACGCACAGGTAAGTATTACCAATATAGCCACTCCTTACAGCCAGGATTTTAACGCCCTGGCCAGCACCGGCACTTCATCTGCCCTGCCCGCCGGCTGGCTTTTGAGCGAAACCGGCACAGGTGCCAATACCACTTATGCTGCCGATAACGGAGCAAGTAATAGTGGCAATACCTTCAGCTATGGCGCTACTGGCAATACCGAAAGGGCTTTAGGTGGTCTCCAAAGCGGCAGTGTAGTACCCACAACGGGTGTTGCATTTACCAATAATTCCGGTACCGTTATTACTACCATTACTGTTGCTTATACAGGCGAGCAATGGCGTGCAGGTGTGGCCAGCCGTACCACGGCCGACCAGCTTGATTTCCAGTACAGCCTTGATGCCACCAGCCTTACCACGGGCACCTGGCTTGACGAAAATAACCTTGACTTTGCTTCCCCCACCCTTAACGTGCCTGCAGGTGCCTTGGATGGTAACGCAGCAGCCAACAGAACAGCTAAATCATTTACCATCAATGGGTTAAATATTCCCGATGGCGCTACTTTTTATTTCCGCTGGAATGATTTTAATATTAGCGGCAGCGATGACGGACTGGCTATTGACGATGCCACTATCAGCTTTAACGGGGCCGTAACACCTCCCTGCACAGAGCCTGCGGCACAACCCACCAATTTAATACTTACACCTACCCCCACTACCATTTCCGGCAGTTTTACTGCTGCTGTACCAGGTGTGGATGAATACCTTGTAGTACGCAGCAGTTCGGCAACTTTATCTGCCACGCCAGCCGATGGCACTACCTATGCTGCAGGCCAGGCGCTTGGCGGAGGTACGGTTATTGCCTTCAGCTCGGCTACCAGCTTTACTGATATCAATTTAACTCCCAATACAACTTATTATTACTTTATTTTTTCTGACAGCAGCGATGCCTGTACAGGTGCCCCCAACTACCTGGTTACCTCTCCGTTAACTTTAAATGCTGCTACACTTCCCCTGCCTGCATGTATTGCACCGGCAAGTGCCCCAACAGGTTTGACATTAACACCGGCCAACACTTTTATCGCAGGTTCATTTACTGCAGCAGCGGGTGCCAACCGTTACCTGGTGGTAAGGAGCTTATCCAGCACCCTCTCTGCTCTTCCTGTTAACGGCAGCACCTACACAGCAGGCCAGGCTTTAGGTGGCGGTACGGTGGTTAGTTATAATACGGGTACAAGTTTTAGTACCAGTGGTCTTTCGCCACTCACCACTTATTACTTTTTTATATTTTCAGCAAATGGCGAATGCACAGGAGAGCCTTTTTATAATACAGCTTCTTTAAACGGATCAGCCACTACCACCAATACTGCTGGTGGCATACCCCCCGGCTATTATGATCCCGCAGGCGGACTTACCTGTCAGCCGCTTAAAACGGCATTGAAAACCATCATCACCAGCGGCTCACAGGTATTCAGCTATACACCGGGCTTGTGGAATGCATATTTTTATACAGATATGCGCCGCAATGATGCCAACACAGCCAATATCATCTGGGATATGTATACCGACCTTCCAACAGGTAGTACTTACTATAACGGCACACCGGAAATACAGTTTAATTACGGCACCAACCAATGCGGTAATTACTCCAATGAGGGTGATTGCTATAACAGGGAGCATTCATTCCCCCAGTCATGGTTCAACAGCGCTTCTCCCATGGTAAGCGACCTGCACCATATTTTTGCCACCGATGGTAAAGTAAACGGCATCAGGGGTAATGAGCCTTATGGGGAAGTGGATAAAACCAATACCGGCAACAGTAATTATTATAAAAGTAAAAACGAAAGTTACCGCGGTGCGCCGCTGGCTACACTGGGCTATACAGGCATAGTGTTTGAACCCAGAAACGAGTATAAAGGCGACTTTGCCCGTGCACAGCTATACATGGCCACCCGCTACGAAGATTTGATTAATGGCTGGAGTGGCAATGGTAATGCTAATAATGTTTTATTGAGCTCAGCAGATGAACCTGATGCCGCCAAAAGAAAACTGCAGGTTTATGACGACTGGCAGATAAGGCTGCTGTTTAAATGGCACCTGCAGGATCCTGTGAGCCAGAAAGAAATTGACCGCAACAATGCCATTTATTACCAGGATGTAGCGGATGGTGCAGGCACCAAACGCCAGGGCAACCGCAACCCCTTTATCGACCATCCTGAATACGTGGCACTTATTTGGCAGTGCAGCAATGCAATCCCGGTTACCATTATTGATTTCAGTGCTGCAAAATCGGGCAGCAATGTATTGCTGAAATGGTATGCTACACAGGAAACCAGCTTTAAGCAATACGAAATAGAGCGCAGCAGCGATGGTGTTAACTTTAGTACTGCCGGCACAGTGGCAGGTCAAAACTTAGCCAATTACAGTTTTACTGACGATAAATTGCCGACAGTAAAAGCAGTGTATTACCGCCTTAAAATGGTGGATGCAGATGGCAAATTCAATTACAGCAAAACTGTGGCCATCAGGCTGAATGGATTTTATGGTGCATTTGTGTATCCCAACCCAACCAGCAGTAAACTTACCGTACAATTGCAGGAAGCATTAACAGAAAATGGCAGCATGATTGTAACTGATATGGCGGGGCGGATAGTTAAAAGATATACCCTTTCTGCACAGCAGGCTACCATCAATATTGACGCATCTCAATTGCCATCCGGCAGGTATTTCATCAGGATCATCAGCAGGGATGCGGCCATCAACCAGTCTTTTAATGTGGTAAGATAACCACTAATCGTATAATAGTTTGCATGGCCCCGCTTAAAAAACGGGGCCATATTTTTTATACATACAATTAACCCCACTGCCCTGGTGAGTGTCATCACTCACCAGCCGCAATTGGTAATGTATCCGTCATATTTTTTATGCAAACAATTAACCCGGAAAATTGTAGCTTAGGGCAAAATACAATCAATGGGTAAATTATATGTCATCGCTTTACAGCTTTTGTTCATCAATACAACCAGCGCCCAGCAATGCCGCTTTGAAAAAAGCAATGGTAAAGAATCAGCCACGTATTTTGAAGCTGTTGACTGGTACAAAAACCTTGATAAGCAATCGCCATTGGTAATGATGAAGGAGATGGGCATGACGGATGCAGGCTACCCACTGCACCTGGTATTGCTCAGCAGCGATGGCAGTTTTGATCCGGTGCAATGGCATCGCAATAAAAAAGCAGTCATCCTCATCAATAATGGCATTCACCCGGGTGAGCCCGATGGCATAGATGCCAGCATGATGCTGGTAAGGGACATTGCAAAAGGTAAAATCAGCCTGCCCAAAAATGTAGCGCTGGGTTTTATACCGGTGTATAATATTGGTGGCTGCCTTAACAGGAACAGTACTTCCCGTGCCAACCAGGATGGCCCGTTGGAATACGGCTTCCGTGGCAATGCCCAAAACCTCGACCTGAACCGTGATTTCACAAAATGCGACAGCAGGGAAGCGAAGGCCTTTGCAGAAATCTTTCAATTTCTTGATCCTGATATATTGATAGACAATCATGTTAGCGATGGTGCCGACTACCAGCATACCATGACGATGCTGACCACCCAATACGATAAACTGGGTGCAGACCTGGGTATGTGGCTGAAGAACAGTTTTGAGCCACAACTCTTTGCCGGCATGAAGGCAAAGAACTGGGATATGTGTCCCTATGTAAATTTTGAAACCACAGAATTTGATAAGGGTATGGAGCAATTTTATGACCCGCCACGTTATTCATCCGGCTATGCTGCATTGTTTCAAACCATTGGTTTTGTGCCGGAAACCCACATGCTCAAACCATTTGCCGACAGGGTACAATCCACCTATGCTTTTATGCAAACAGTCATTGAAAAAGGTAGCTCCGAAGCTGCTGCGCTTATTGCACAACGCAGCAAGGCAAAAAAAGAAGTGATAAAGGAACCATCCTTCCCATTCAGGTGGCAGGTGGATACCACACAGTACAGCATGATTACTTTTAAGGGCTACGAAGCTGCCTATAAGCCCAGCGAAGCCACAGGCCTGCAGCGCATGTATTACGACCACAGCAAACCCTTCACCAAACAAGTGAAATTTTTCAATGTATTTAAACCCATGAACTTTATTACAAAGCCGGCAGCCTATATCATTCCGCAGGGATGGCATACTGCCATTGAACTGCTTAAAATCAATGGTGTACAAATGACTTCCTTAAAAAAAGATACTGTGATGGATGTGGAAGCATACAGGATAGATGAGTACAAAAGCCTGCCCCGGCCTTATGAAAAACATCATAAGAACAACAGTGTAAAAACTTCGGCATCAAAGCAAAGCATCCGTTTTTTAAAAGGAGATTACTGGATTTCCATGAACCAGCCAGCCAACCGCTACATTATGGAAATGCTGGAACCCACCGGTGATGACAGTTTTTTTGCCTGGAACTTTTTTGATGCCATACTGCAGCAGAAAGAGGGCTACAGTGATTACCGCTGGGAAGATATTGCCGCAGCCGTGATAAAGAATAATCCCTCACTGGCGCAAAAACTGCAGGACCGTAAGCAGGCGGATCCTGCTTTTGCAAAAAACGCTAATGCACAATTAGAATTTATTTACAAAAACTCTCCCTACTACGAACCGGCACATATGCGCTACCCGGTGTACAGGTTGCCGGCTCCTTAAAACTCATACCCCAGGGCAAATGAAACGCTGCGGAGTTTTTCTGTATAGCCACCATTGCTGTAACTGGCCGGCACATGGCTGGTAAAGGAAGGGCTGTACTGCATGGTTAAATGAATATTTTTGTATTGGCTGCGTACCAGTATGTTAAGGCCGGCATCAAACTTTTTGAAATTATCCCCCTCTGCATTTCCGAACTTAATATTTCCTTCTTCATGTCTGAAACCGAGGATAGTGGAATTATCGGAAACATACCTGCCACTAACAGGAGTTGCCACAAAAACCCCAAATCCTGTGCTGAAGGACAATCCATTTTTCCCTTTTATATTCACCAGTATATTCTGGTTAAGTGTTATGTAATTCAGCCTGAACAATACATTGGCCGTGTAATCGGGCATTGGTGCCGAGCGGTAACGGTAACCTTTCTGGTAAAAGGACAACCCCGTTTCTGAGGAAATGTTTCTAAAGAGCCTCACTCCTGCTGTACCGCCCACCGTAAACCCCGGGCGGCTGCTGTAAGAGCGGCCACCAGCCAATACGTCATTTTCGTAATTATTGGTGCTTACCACACCTGCATTAACACTCCATTTTACCTGTGCATGAATTGCAGCAGAGCTAAGTATCAGTGCTGCAACTAATAATAGATTCTTTTTCATAAACGAATTTTTTTACTGCGGATTTTAAGGGATGACAAAGCCATCATACAAAACGTTGCATCACTCCTTTCCTTCGCCCAGTTTGCGGCCAAGAAAGATACAGATGATGATCACCAGCAGGCTGAGGTAGCCAACCCAGGGATAATGGGTGATTTTTTGTGTGGCCCTGTCGGTAACAATAATAAAGCCTGCAGCGAGCGCTGCAATACCGGTACACATTTGCTGTATGGAAGAGTTGAGGCTCATAAAGCTGCCCCTGTGTTCGGGCGATACCACACCGCTTACCATGGCCGACGAGGATACCCCCCTGGCATTGGCAGCCATAAACCAGAGGCCCGTTACCACCAGTACATAATAAAATGGTATGGCAGGCATATTGGTAATGAGGAATATCAATGGCAATGATACAATGGCAGAGATAGTAAACAGTTTCAGCTTGCCCATTTTATCGGCCAGCTTACCTGCAAACGGAGCGCTGATGAGGGTAACGATACCGCCCACCATATAAATAAATTGCGTTTGGGTTTTGGTAAAGCCCACATTAAACTCCATATAAGGATTGATGAACGGGATGATAAAGAAATGGCCCATCATCAGGCTGCCTGCCAGTGTAAGCGCCAGCACCTGCCTGCCATTGCGGAACACAGATACAAAATTGGCAATGGGGTTGGGTTTGTGTCCCTTTTGCCCCTCAAGATGTTGGGTCATGCGGGGGATATACTTTATCAGCAGGGGAATGATGAGGATGCCCAGGCCGCCTACAAGTAAAAAAGGTGCATGCCAGCTTATTTTATTGGCCAAAAACAGGCCAAAAGGCACCCCCACAACTGAGGCAATGGAAAAAGCCGTCATCAGATAGCCCATGGCCTGGCCCCTGCGTTCGTAGGGAAAGGTATCTGCCACAATGCTCATTACCTGGGCACCAATCAGCCCTCCAAACAGGCCGGCCACAATCCTGGCGGCCAGCAGCAGGTTGGCCGAGGGGGCAAAGCCGCAAAGGATGGTACCGCCCAAAAAGCCGATATAGCCAAAGAGCAGTACTTTTTTCCGGTCAAAATTGTCTACAAAAAAAGAAGCAATCAACCCGGCCACACAGGCGCTGATGGAATAAGCCGCCACTATTACACTGAACTTTTGGCCCGATATGTTGAAATACGGCATCAGGTAATTTCCCAATGGCATCATGATCATAAAATCGAGAATATGAGTGAAGTTGAGGGCCGCCAGTAAAATGAGGATCATCCTTTCTTTTGATGTCATATTGGGTGCAAAGGTAGGATATTGAATGATGCAGAATGGTGCCGTTTGCAGCGGGTAATACCCATTTAACCCAGATTCAATGTTTGGGGCACAAAAGAAATTATTTGCTAACTTGTTTGCCAATAAGCGATTTGTAAAATCCATGTATAAAATGGAGTTTTAAACCCCTCCCAAATTCTGATTGGAATGAATGTGCTTTTTTTTA
>JANMIG010000027.1:0-66856 GCA_031375675.1 Chitinophagales bacterium | reverse complement strand
TGACCCACCCTAAAATTACTTGACAGATTTTGGTGTTACTTAAAATTGTTATTGTCAGTGTTTTTCTTAGTTTCTGGTACAAGATTACGGTATTATTGCTTACCCGTAAAATTGATTTACCGCTCTTTTTCTTATTCCTGGTTTTGATTGTCATCCCGGACCTTTATTCCTGGTCATATTGTCTCCATTTTTTGTTATTACTAAATTACATGACGGTCTTTTTCTTACGCCTGTTTCGGCTTACTGTTTTACCTGTATCCCTGATTTAGGCATACAGCCCTTTGCTGGGGATATAAAAAGTGGCAGGCTTATCCACACGGAGAAAATTTTCATCGAAAAAATTTTTGAACGTAGTGGATAAGCTGGCAAAGCTGTTTATGGCTCACTTCCCATTGGCTGACGTTTCTTATACACTTTAGGCTTCCAGTACTTTCGCAAAATGCCTTGTTGCTCATGCGCCATTATTGGTGTAAGCCTGTTGCAACTGTCATGTATCCTTATTTGGTTATAGTTGCTCACAGCATCGTCAACAGCTTTTTGCGCACTGACAAAACCGGCAAATGTTTCTTTAAGTCCGTGCTCATATTTCAAAATACCATTTACCCTTTCGGCAATTGCATTTTCATAAGGGTCACCCTTTTCGGTCATTGATAAAGCAATACCAAAGTAGGCTGTCATGGCCACATAGTCGCTGCAGCAATACTGAACACCTCTGTCGCTGTGGTGAATAAGGCTACTGGTCTTTTTTACGTCTTTGGCCGCCATCAGCAAAGCATCAATGGCTCCCTGGCTGTGCAGGGTGGGATGCAATTTGTACCCCACTATCTTATGGCTGTAAGCATCTGTTATAATGCTCAGGTAGCAAAACCCGCTGTGGAGGCGCAGATAAGTGATGTCGCTGACCCATAATTTGCCGGCACGGTTAACAGATAATTCCCTAATCAGGTTGGGGTACCTTCTGTAATGGTGGTTGGAGTTGGTAGTATGTGGCCTTCTGTTACGGTGGCGTACCAATAACCCATACCTGCCCAGCAGTGTATAAAGACCATCTCTACCCAGCTTAATGTCATGTGCTTCAAATGCTCCTTTGAGCATATAGTGCAGTTTGTCTGTACCACAGCGGGGCAGATCCTGGCGGATTTCTGCTACTAATTTTAACACCACGGCATCCTGCAGCCCCTTATCGTCCTTCTCTTTCATTTGCACATAAAATGCCTGACGGCTTTTGCCAAACAGTTTACAATAATACCCCACACCATAGTGGCTGTATAATTGCACAAGCAATACTACTGTTTGGCACCAGGCTTTTTTCTGATACTGATTTTGAGCTTTTCTTCTGCTACATCTATCAAGGTATTTAAGGCAATATTGCGCATACGGGCTTCATCGAGTTGCTGCTCTGCTGCTTTGAGCTGCTTTTGAAGGGCTGCTAATTGTTGCTTTTCCTGTTCCGTCATATCTGGTAAAGATAACACCATTTCCAGGCCATATTTACAGTGCCAGTTATCCAGAAGTGCCTTCCCGCTCCTGGGATCAAAATTAAACCGGTCTATTGCTTGAGAAAAAGTTAATCGGCCTTCTTTTATCTCCCTGACCAACCAACGCCGGAAAGGTATTTCATAGGTACAATGTTCATCAAGACGGGGGTAAGAATCTGATACTTTTGTCGTAAAAACAGCTGTTTTTGTTTTTGTACTCATTTTGATTGTTTTTATACCAAAATGTGACAAGTTTTTTTAGGAGATGACAATTTTGTACTTAGAAGAGACTGTAAACCAGATTGTGGGGAGTATAAACCAGATTGTGGAGACTTTTTTGGGCAGGTTAAAAAAAGCCTTGGGAGTGTAAACCAGATTGTGTAATGGTGAATAAAACACATACCAGCAATAAAGACCTGCTGAAAATAACCAGCCATTTGATGATTTACACCTTGCCTGAATTGTATTTGCGCTACTCCGGTACAGTTGCGCTTTTTTTATAAAACGCTATAAATCAATGGCTAAAAAAATTGTTGACTACCAAAAGTTGCGTATTTTAGCACAAATACGAACGTTAGGCGATAGCTTATTTTAGCTTATGAAATTTGGAGAAAAAGAAATATATAGCTCTACGAAAGACGTAAAAGCAAAACTGCATGAAGCAGTTCTGCAATTGAACGAGAAGGCTTCCACTCTGGATGAAAAAGAAGAACTGGACTTTGTTCTAATATCTATGAGAAACCTGACTAATTATACATTGATACTTTTCGAACGATTGATAGCATATCAGCAATCTCCAATTGAGTTTTGCGCTATTTCGGCTAGGAACTTATTTGAATGTTATTTGCTAATTGCATTCATACTTTCAGACCCTTCGAAAGCAAAAGAGTTTACTGGTCAAAAAACATCAGATGAGTTAGAAATCGGCGAAGGCTTCTTGTCAATAACAAAGCCAGGCACACAAGACACAGCTATTAAATCGATTCAAGATAGAATATCTTCTGTTAAAAAATTAATGAGCCAACACGAAATACCCATCGAAAAGCATTGGACTGTAAGCTTTCTTGCGAAGCAAACCAATAACAAAGTTGAATATGAGGCTTTTTTCAAACTCTATTCAAAATATATCCACCCGTCTTCTTGGATTGTGAACAGCTTTCCCAACGAATACGATAATGCAGTTTTTAGAAATATTTTCATATTGCAAGGACAACATTACGCTAGTTGTACCCAAAAGCTTGTTTCAGAATATCTTTGTGGTCAAGCCATCGCCTAACAACTAAAGCTTCGTTGGGTGCGCAGCGCCTGCAATGAAGCTGAGTGTTGTACAGCTTGTCCCGCTGGGCGGGAAAACCGGTAAATTTTTAGTGTGTACTTTTATTATGGAGTTGTCGTTTTTCGTTTTGGAGGTCGCAACCCCCGCTCTCCGTAGAATCTTAAAAGTATAAAAGTGCTGCTGTCCGGATGTCTGGCCACAGGCTCCTGCGGATGACTCCGGGCAGACACTTACACATATTTTACTGCCAGAAAACTATAAAATTATTGCAGCTGGGTAATCCCCGGTGTCCTGCCGGTTAGTTTATACTGGTTGTAAATTTATTGTGGCAGAGACACCGGGGCAACGGTAAATCAAGAGTTGCCTGGCGGTACGCAGCAGCTATTCACATAATGTGTATATTTGGTGAGGACATGGTTTTCGCAGCTTGTGTCGCCGATGTGGTAAACTGACGTCATCTGCAATTATACAGGAATACAATCAGAAATAGCGATGATAAAAATTATTCTCCAAGGAGAAGAATATAACAGGAAAAAACCGACTTTGAATAAAGTCAGGTCTGATTCAAGTGGTTGGTTGACATATTACATTGACGCTGACTCAAAAAAATGGGTTGAAGAATATCCTCATTCAGAATATCATGGTGGCGGCCATCCACAATTAAGACAACTGGTAGCGTTTCCCTGGGAACAGTTCAGTATAAAACAATTTAGGTTTAAGACACAGTATTTTACAATAGATGGGATTTGGAATATTCCGGGGCTTGTCATTTGCTCAGGACATGGTTACGACTTAAGAACTTATTGTTGCAAGAATTGTGGGGAGCTGTTTGTGGCCGATTTCGAAACATTTCAAACAGACCAGAATGACCTGAAAGCATTGGTGATTGGGAAATTTTGCCCCAAGTGTGGAGATAACTTGAGTACAACATTAGTGACTTACCCTGACAACATTGTTTATGAGGGTGCTCTGTTAAAAAACAACAACACGATAGACAGATTGAATTTTGAAACAACAGAATTAAAAGTGGTTTGGACCTTAAACTGATGCATTGTTTTCCTGCCGGTGTTGCTATGCGTGCCTATGACCATACAGCCGGGCTATCACCAACAGCTGTTTGAGGTTACAGCATATAGTCATCTTGCACTAATAAATCGTTGTTGGTCAAAAGACACAACAACGGCGGAGATAATGCCGGAGAACTAAGCGGTTAAAGCCCCGCTTTTTGTACAAAGTAATCCCCGGTGTTCTGCCGGTTAGTTTATACTGGCTAAAAATTTATTGTGGCAGCAACACCGGGGCGACGGGAGGTGAAAAAACAATGTTTTTTTTGTTTTTTAATGAATTTTTGTTTAAAATTGTTGAATATTAATTAAATAAAATTACACCATGCGAAAAACAACTTTAGCTCAAATTGCTTTAATAGTAATTTCGGCATCTTTTACGACTACAAGCTGTAAAAAGGAAGTTACAGATCAAAAAATTCAATCTACAACAGAAACCTCAAAGAGACCTAAGAACTCATTATACGAAGTGAATAGCGGGGATTCAGAACTTAGTTTTTATACTGCTCAGTTCAAATCATTTGTTGAAGCTGCTGAAAATAACCAGGTCATTGATGAAATGAATGGGTTAACATATGAAGAGTCAGAGTTTTTAGTTGAAGGTGTACTTAATTATAAATTTGGTAACGTTTTTTGTGCCTCAGAGGAAGTGGAAATTAAAGAAACTGAACATACCATAAATGTAGACCCTTCAGGACATACCCATTTTGAAGACTTAAAAGAGCTGTATCTAAAAATTTCAGAAGAAATAATTTTATTTTATAATTCTTCCAATTTTGAGAACAAGAGTATTTACATGGTCGACCTGGAATTAAAAAACATTGAACAGTTGCCAAATCTTAAAGTAATTACAGCCCGTATTTTTATGAAGAAGGGTGGTTTAGTCCCACCATTACCAACATTACGATGGGCTTCATTTGACTATTACCACAAAAGAAATACAGGTAGATGTGATGGAACAGCAGATGCCGGAGCTACAAAAATAATTGAGGATTTGGGTAACTATAACATGTCAATATTAAGTGGGGCCGCAGCAGCTCCTGCTGGATACAGGGTATATAGCATCAACATAAAAAGAGAACGTCCTTTGTTTTGGTTTAGCGTGCTAACGGCAACTTCCCCATCATCAGATCCCAAAGTTAAAAGTGCAGATATTTATGCAAGAGAAGATGATGGAACCGGGCTGCCCTGCTTGTCAATGGCTCTTATAAACTATTATGTTTCTAAGGTGCCCTCAGTTATCAATGCTGTTACACCCGGTGGTAAGAGGTATCTTTTTTTTGAAAACGGCGGCGGGTATGAAACTCTCCCCAATGACAACCATGTAGAATGGGAGGATAATTATCAAATTACATTTGGAAAAGATCAAATCACTACCGATCCCGGTGCCTTATAAAATTCTAAACTCCACGGCATATTCTGTATAAGCTGCCTGCCGTTGTAAAACTAAGCAGCCTTTAAAGTGGTATATATGCGGCAGTATCATTTCCTGCCGTTCTCAATGTTACCGCCAATGGCTATGCAGCCTGGCTGTCACCAGCAATTGCTCAAATATATCGTTACTGGTTAAAAAGACACAACAACAGCGGAGATAATGCCAGTGGCCTAAGCGGTTAAAACCTTCCATCCTGCACAAATGATTTCCCCGGTGTCCTGCCGGTTAATTTAAGCCAACTGAAAATTTATTGTGGCAGCAACACCGGGGCGACAGTAAATCAAGAGTTGCCAGGCGGTACGCAGCAGCTATTCACATAATGCGTATATTTGGTGAGTTGCGGGGTTTTTTCTCAAGCAGCCTTAGTGGTCATTGCAAATGACTTTGCCACAACTATACATACCTAATTTTCAACCAAAATAGAAAACAGATGATTAAGAAGTATTCGGTTTTGATATGCCTGGTTACTTCACTGATATTAATAGTAATAGCAACGACGGGCTATCCGGGCGGCTCATTGCTTGACAAAAATTCTACGGGGTTTGACTGGTCAAAAAATTACCTGAGCAATTTGTTTGCAGCAAAAGCGATAAATGGCTCAGAAAATCCTGGCAGGATTTGGGCAATTATTGGAATGGCATTCCACTCGGTTGGTTATGGCCTTTTTTTTATCAATATGTCAAAAAAGATATCTTCAAAAAAATGGGCTAATATTTTAAAATTTACAGGCGCTGTCAACATACTATTTATTTTCCTTATCGCAACACCCTTGCACGACCTGGGAACAATATCCATTGTGTTAACATTGTTTGGGTTATTTGCTATTACGGTATTTATCCTTAAGACAAAACTTCATTTGCTTAAATTCTGCTGTATTATTTGCTTATTGACTTATTACTGTTTCTTTTCCTTTTTTGGTTTAGGTTATTTGGGTTTGTCAGTGATAATGCAGAAAGTATATATTATAAGCTCGGTGCTGTTAGTTTTAGGACTGGAATATTTTACCAAGTATGACGACTTTAAACAAACTAAACCGGGAGAACATAAAATGCAAGTAACAAACCGCTAACTATCCCGTCCTGAACCCGGATGACTAAAAATTAACCAATTTGGGGCTTAGCTTTGCATCATATAGTCATCTTGCACTAATAAATCGTTGTTGGTTAAAAAGGCAGAACAACGGCGGAGATAATGCCGGAACCCTAATCGGGTTAAAGTCCCGCATCTTGTACAAAAGAATTCCCTGCTGTCCTGCCGGTTAATTTAAGCCAACTGGAAACTTTTTGTTGCAGAGAAATAACGAAGGAGGATTATTCATCTTATTAACCGGCAGAAGCACATCCCCGGAAATACATTTGCAGAATGACTATATTTGAGTTCGAAATTTATCCGGCCATTTTATGACAAGGAAATTTATCATCTTTAAAACCGCAGCTGGCACCTTTTTTTGCTTACTGGGAGTAATACTGGGAATTAATTTTATCAGCACACCGGACAAATCCGAATACCTGCCCGGTGATGAAAAATTGACAACGCTTACCGGGTATTTAACAATGGAGCCACAGTACCAGGCAGGTAGCGGCAAGAATCAAAGCGCCTGTTTTGAGATCAAGCTGAGTGGATACCCGGGAGTAAATTTCCGCAATGGGGGTGTTTACCTCAGGGCCACTCAATGGAAATCTGCAATGACTGAAATAAAAACCGATGATACTGTATCCATAAAAGTGCTAAAAAGTGATTTTGAAAAGTTGTACCTGAAACGTGATGAGATGGGTTTTTTTCAGCAACTCGCCAATCACCCGTTGGACAATTTTGAATTTTACAGCCTGAAGCATAAAGGTAAGGAGTACGTTACTGATTTATATTCAGCAGCCCTGAACGATCAAAACGACAATTTATTTGGCCGGATAATGATTGCGATGGGAGCGTTTGTGTTTGGAATATATTGTTTTGTGGCCAAAAAGTAACCAGCTGCATATTCTAAGCAATTAATCAAGCCAATATGTTTACGTTTATTGTATTTCTGCATCAGTAAGAAGGACCTGCCAGAATAGATTTTGCTGGAGTAATACCGCCGCTGCTGCCACATGTCGCTAAATGCTTATTTTTGATACATGACAGCATATCAACCTTTACTTGAACATATACAAAAGAAAGTAACACTTTCAGAAGCCGAAATACAGGAGTTTACCGCCTGCTTCAAATTAACAAAGGTTAAAAAACGCCAGTTTATTATTCAGCCTGATTTTGTGGCCAAATACCGCAATTATGTTTTGCAGGGTGCTTTTATGGGCTATGTGGTGGCAGATGAGGGGCAAGACCATATCATACAGCTGGCGGTTGAAGACTGGTGGATTTCTGATTACAACAGCTATATATACCAGCAGCCTGCCACCATGTTTGTGATGGCGCTGGAAGACAGTGTGGTGATGCAGCTTGATTATGAAGGGCAGCAAAAACTCAAAGCCATGAATCACAAGTATGAAACATTTTTCAGAATGATGGCTGAGTTTTCATTTGCGGGTATGCAACGCAGGATGATCAGCAACCTTACCAAAACTGCAGAAGAGCGGTTTACAGAGTTTGAAGACAAATACCCGCAGCTTTCCGGCCGTTTTCCCCAATATGTAATTGCTTCCTATCTTGGAATGACTACCCAGTACCTCTCAAAGCTCCGCAGCATAAGGGTTTCCAAAAAAAGTTAATCCAGTTTAACTTTTTTGCTTCATCCTGTTTCGCTTTATTTCCTAATCCAGTTGATTGGAAAGAGCCTCCTTTTGGGGCCATCTTTGTATTGTCAATAACGACAGATAAATAGTAAAATACAAAGTAAAATGACAACAACAGTAACAAGAACTTTTACAGTTCCGGCAAGAGAAGCAGTATCAGAAAGCAACCAGGCTATTTTCGATAACCTTAAAAAAGGACTTGGCTTCGTTCCCAATTTGTACGCTTATTTCGCCAAAAACGAAACAGCCTTAGGTGACTACCTTGCTTTACAAAACCGCAAAAGCACACTAAAAGCAAAGGAGAGAGAAGTGATTAACCTGGTGGTAAGCCAGATCAATGGCTGCCGCTATTGCCAGAGTGCCCACACAGTGCTGGGTAAAATGAATGGTTTTACAGATGAGCAGGTAACAGAATTGCGCCGGGGTTCAGCCTCATTCGACAGCAAACTTGATGCCCTGGTAAAATTTGCAGCATCAGTAACAGAAAACAGGGGACATGCCAGCATAGATGCCAAAGAAGCATTTTTTGCGGCTGGTTATACCGAAGCCAATATGATTGATGTGGTAATTGTGGCAGGTGATAAAATCATCAGCAATTACATTCATAACCTTACCGGTTTTGAAATTGATTTTCCTTTAGCTGACGAAATTGCTTAATCAAATTTATACAAAAGGAAAGGGAGTAACCAAACTTCCTTTCCTTTTCAATCTCAGCCAACAACAAAAACTATCTCCCCGCAGAACTCCTCTCCTGCTGCCTGCCCTTACTAAAGCAAGCTGCCTTTTAACTGGTAAAATATACAGCAGTATCATTAACTGTTTGGCATTTTACCCTTTAAAATTTAAAAACAGGGAGTGTGTCCTGAATTCCTGCCGTTATTAGTAAAAAAAACACAACATCGGCGGAGATAATGCCAGTGGCCTAAGCGGTTAAAAACCTTCCATCCTGCACTAATGAATTCACCGGTGTCCTGCCGGTCAGTTATGCTGAGCTAAAATGTTATTGTGGCAGCGACACCGGGGCGATAGTTCCTAAACAAAAAATCTTTCTTTTACAATCTTACCATTTTCCCAATCCTGAATGGCAACTTCCACAATTTTTAAAGGACTGCCATCAACATCAAAGTCAAAAGACCAGGATATAAAACTGCGATTACCTTTTACAATCTTTCCGGCACAAGAGAAATCCCTTACATTGGTAATTTTTGAACTAAAGGCACGACCGTTAATAATGTTTAATTCTTTTCCTTTTACCACCACGCCATCTAAATCAGTTTTTTCGAGGTCGTCGGAATAAAATTTAGCGAAGGCTGTTTCCCATTTGCCTTCAATTGCCAGCGATACTAATTCATCAACTGAATTAGAAATTTCCTGTTCTTGCATATTTGTTTATTTTATATGGTTTATAAATTTTCCAGTAATTCTTTTACTGTTACCCGGTTATTACTATTGGGGTTTGAGTAAGGGGCAGCATTAAAATACCGGTATACAATTTTACCATTTCTGCCAATAATAAAAGCAGCAGGATGTGGCAAATAATTTCCGTTTTTACCATTATTGCCAACTACATCAATATCATATTTTTTGTGTATCGTATCCATATCAGCCGTAACCTTAAAAGCTACTTTAAAGGCTTTGGAAATTTTCAAACCATCATCGCTCAGCACTGAAAATGTGGCTTTGGATTTGCTCACTGTTTTTGCAACCCCATCAGCACCCTCAGGAGAAATGGCAATTACTGAAACATTTTTATCAGCCAGCAACTGGAGCGAATCTTGTAAACTCCTTACTGCCCTGCTGCAATTGGGACACCAAAACCCACGATAAAACAGCACAACAACTTTCCCTTTTTTTAAGGCATTTTGTAAAGTGATTGTTTTGCCATTTTGGTCTTTGGCTGTAAAATCGGGTGCTTTTTCACCAACTTTCAGACCCTTCTGTGCAAAAGCAACTGTTGAAAGCACCATTGCTGCAAATGCGGAAATTATAAGTTTCATTTTTATATCTTTTGGGTGTTAAATTAATCTTGAACCACCGTCAACGTGGATTACTTCACCAGTAACAGAGGCATTTGACATCAGGAAAAGTACCGCTGAGGCAACTTCTTCCGGCGTTGCAATTTTCCTTACAGGCAACCTTTCAGCAATACTTGCTAATATTTCGGTTTTGTTTTCCCCCATAATTCCGTCCCACATTGGTGTATCTGTGTAGCCAGGTGAAACTGCATTAAACCGGATAGCCGGAAACTCCATCACCAACACTTTGGCCAGTTGCTCTGCTGATGCAGTTCCTAAGCCTGCAACCCAGGCACCTGCTATCGGCCTGTCTGTTGAAACGCCACCAGTAAAAGTGATGGAGCCAGCAGCATTTATTTTATTTGCGGCAGCTCTTACAACCCTTAAGCTGCCCAGTAAGCGTGTATTGAAAGACAACATATTTTCCTCCAAACTTCCATCTGTTACATTGCCTGTTTTTGTACTGCCGGCAGCAATGTAAATATGGTCTATGTCATTAAACCCCTTAAACAATTCATTCACTGAATTTTCATCATCTATATTCAGCGATAAACCTTTAACAGCAGATCCAATAGTAGCCGCAACTGAAATAGCTTTGTTTAAATCCCGGCTTGTAAGGGTAACACCTGCACCCAGCTCATGAGCCAGTGCAGCAACAGCCAATCCAATGCCTGAACTGCCACCAACAACAAAAATTTTTTTGTCTTTCAAATTTTTTGTACTCATTTTGTAAATTTTATAAGGCAAAACTAAAAGGCATTACCTTTACTGCCTAAAAAGTAAGTACACACAATTTGGTAAGTATGAAAAAGAGAAAGCTGAACTCTACCAATCACATCAATGAAAAGGCCATTACAAGCGGTTGCCCGATTACTTCGACAGTACTTGCTATTGGTGGGCGATGGAAAATAATAATCTTATGGCAGTTGAAAGATGGCTCGTTGCGGTACAATGAAATCAGAAAAGCAATACCCAATATTTCTGAAAAAATGCTTATTCAACAACTAAAAGAATTGATGCAAAGTTGCTGGGTTGACAAAAAAGACTATAACGAAATTCCCCCACGTACAGAATATAGTTTAACAAAGCTCGGTAAATCATTTATGCCAATTTTAGAAAATATCTACGAGTGGGGAACAAAGAATAAGATAACTGCAATCGGGCAGAAAACAGCAGCCAACAATTGAGATTCGTTGCGTACGCAGTACCAGCCATAAAGCCGGCTGATGAACAGCTTGTCCCGCAAGTGAGGGAAAACCGGCAAAATTTCAGTATTTCCTTTTATTAGTGAGTTGTCGTTTTCAACCTGGTATGTCTAACTCAATGACAGGGTACTGTTTTTAAAAGAGGCTGCTCCCAATCTCTGGCAGCACTCCTGTCCCCCTGCCTGCCCTTACTAAAGCAGGCAGCCTTTTAACTGATGAAAATATGCAGCAGTATTATTAACTGGTTGGCATTTTACCCTTTAAAATTTAAAAACAGGAAGTATGTCCTGAATTTATATGGAGCTGCCAAAAATGACAATAATCATGATTTGGCTTCACGGATCCTTATTGAACTGGCAATGATTGGTTCAGGTATATATTGTTTTGCTGTAAAAAACAGTATGGTTTGAGCATAATAAAGCAGGTTGAAGTGCCTGCCGCAATTGCACATTGAATTATTTATTATATTTGTTACCTGCACTTTACTAAATACAGCAATATGAATAAAATTTTTACCTTCCTCCTTGCTTTACTGATTTCTGCAAGCGCTTTTTCCCAATCTAATTCCACAGCTATGGAGCTGGTTCGGCAAAACGGTACAGCACTGGGCCTCAGCCCCGATGATATCAGCAACAGTACTGTATCTTCCAGTTACCTGGTAAGCGGCAGCTCCATCCGTATGGTGTACCTGCAGCAACTGTACAAAGAAATACCGGTTCATAATCAAATCCAGGTTATTGCTTTTCAGAATGACCTGCCCGTTTCTAATATGGGCGGCCGTATTGCTGATATGGATAACCTGACGCTGCATGCAGATGGCATTCCGGCCATTACTGCTGCTGCCGCTTTACAGTCAGCTTTTGCAGAAAGGGGCATTGCTTATACACAGGCCATACAGCCCATATCAGTTACGGACAATGGACGTACTGTGAGTTTTGGTGACCTGGGTGTTTCCTATACAGGCATAGTTGCAAAGCAGGTATGGGTACAGGACAGTACCGGGCTGGTATCACTTGCCTGGCAGGTGGAGTTGAGCCCCAGGGGCAGCAGCGACCATTGGCTGGTACATATCAATGCCGCTACTGCCGGTTATATTAACAAACATAATTTTACGGTGTACTGCAGTTGGGATAAAAGTGAGAATGATGCTGCCTGTGTACTGGATGTACCCCATCAGCACAGGGCTGAAAAAGCAGCTTTAAAGGCAGCATCAAAAGTTACAGGCCCGTACATCATTAACGGAGCAACTTATAACGTTGTTCCTTACCCGGCTGAAAGCCCCATTCACCCCGGCGGCACACCTGCCAACAGAACCGACCCCTGGCTGCTGGCACCGGCAGGCAGCAATGCCACCAGCTTAAAATGGCACAGCAATGGCACTACCGATTATACCATTACCCGTGGAAACAATGTTTGGGCATACGAAGACAGGAACGCTGATAATATTGCAGGTGCAGCCGATACCTCCACTACAGCCGATCCGCTAACTTTTAACAAAGTATATAATTTTGCACAGGAGCCCATTGTAGCCGTTAACCAGCGGGCTGCCACCACCAATCTTTTTTACTGGAACAATATCATACACGATATTTCCTATATCTATGGCTTTAACGAAGTGGCGGGCAACTTCCAGGTAAATAACCAGGGAAGGGGCGGTACTGGTAACGATGCAGTAAATGCCGAAGCCCAGGATGGCGGTGGATCCAACAATGCCAACTTTTCAACTCCTGTTGATGGCAGCGCCGGACGTATGCAGATGTATTTGTGGACGGCCCCCACACCCGACCGTGACGGCGATCTTGACAATGGCATCATCCTTCATGAATATGGCCATGGTATCAGTAACCGTTTTACCGGCGGCCCTGCAAATTCCAGTTGCCTGGGCAACCAGGAGCAAATGGGCGAGGGGTGGAGCGATTATTTTGGCCTTATGCTTACGCAGGACTGGTCAACCTCACTTGTAACTGATGGATTTAATAAACCCAGGGGCATTGGTACTTATGGGCTTAACCAGCCCATAACAGGTGTGGGTATCAGAACTTATCCCTACACCACCAATATGGCAGTAAATCCCTTTACTTATGCCAATATCACCACGGTGGCTGTGCCGCATGGGGTTGGTTCGGTATGGTGTACCATACTTTGGGATATGACCTGGGATATGATACAATTAGACGGGATCAATACCAACCTGTACAATGTATCCGGTACCGGCGGTAACTCTGCAGCGCTCAAACTGGTAACCGAAGGGATGCGCCTGCAACCCTGTAGCCCGGGTTTTGTAGATGGACGCAATGCCATCTTAAAAGCCGATACGCTTTTCTTTGGTGCCCGCTACAGTTGCATCATCTGGAAGGCATTTGCCCGCAGGGGCGTTGGTGTAAATGCCTCGCAGGGACTGTCTACCAGCCGCAGCGACCAGGTAGTTGATTTTACCACAAAGGAAATGGAGTACAGTTTTGCACAAAATGTTACACAGCAGTTTGAGGGGCAGAATATTGTTTACAGTACCACGCTGAAGTCAGTTTGCGCTCCCATAACCAATTATAAAATAGTGGATACCCTGCCTTCAAATGTTACTTATGTAAGCGGAGGTACCTATAATGCGGCCAACCGAACAGTGACTTTTAGCGGTATTAACCTTACTGCGGGCAACAGCCAGGTAAGCAGCTTTACGGTTAGGGTGAATAACGGCACTTACTTTCCACCTGTGGCGCACATTAACGAAACGGTTGCTGGCAGCACTATTCCTGCAAGCTGGACGGCGACTTCCACCACTGCAGCTGTATGGAAAACTTCAACTGCTCAAAGTACCAGTTCACCCAATTCTTTTTTTACCAGGGATACCACCATTGTATCAGACCAGATTCTGGCAACCACCGGTTCATTTGCAATCAATGGTACCACCACATTAAGTTTTCAGCACCTGCACAATGCTGAAAGCCCCTGGGATGGAGGTGTGGTGGAAATAAGCACCAACAATGGCACAACCTGGAGCGACCTGGGAAATTTTTTCACATCAAATGGATATACAACCACATTGAGCAGCAGCACAAATCCGTTAAGCGGCAGAAGGGCTTTTTCGGGCAACAGTGCTGCCTTTAAGCTGTCTGTAATTGACCTTACTTCTTTCAGGGGGCAAACGGTTAAAATACGTTTCCGCTTTGGTTCTGATAACAGCACTGGCACCACTACCGGCTGGTATATTGATGATATTAAACTGAACAGTGAGGCGGCTGTATTCAATACTGCGCAGTTGTTTGACGGCACCAATGCTTTAAAATCGAGCCAGAACCTGGTTACAAAAATTATTGCTGCTGTACTGCCGCTCAACCTGGTATCTTTTGGTGGTTACCTGCAGCAGCGGGATGCCCTGTTGCAATGGAAAACCAGCAGCGAAATCAACACACAATTTTTTGATATTGAAAGAAGCTTTGACGGAAGTAACTTTAATAAAACCAGTCAGTTGGCTGCTACGGCTAATGCATCAGGTTCAAATTATGGATTTACAGATGCGGGTCTTGCACAAAACCCTGCTTATAAAGGTGTGGTGTATTACAGGCTGAAAATGCAGGATCGTGACGGCTCATTTACTTACAGCAAAGTAGTACGGCTGAGCAGTGCTGTTACCGGCCTGTTAACCGTAAGCCCCAACCCGGTAAAGGACCAGTTGGCCATCAGCGGATTTACTGACAACCAGTTGTACAATGTATCCATAACAGATATGTCGGGCAAAATATTACAAACCGGTCGGGTATCATTTTTAAACAACCGGGTTGATGTAAGCAGCCTGGCACCGGGTATGTACATTATTTCACTGAATAGCGGCAATGGACCGGATGTGTACCGCTTTGTGAAAGAGTGATGAGTACTTTAAATTGATTGATAAATGACGGGAAGGCTGTTATCTTTAAGGGTAACAGCCTTTTCTGCCTTTATGCTAAAAAAACTCATTTTGCAAATAAAACAACAACCATATCATTTATTACTGCTGGCTGCCATTGCGTTTTTCCTGGTGTCATTTTTTGTTGTGGATAAGGATAGTGTTACCGACCTGCATGTGCATGACACATATTTTGTAATTGCACATAAGCATATTTTCTGGCTGTTTGCAATCATTTTACTGGTTATATGGATCTTTTATTTGCCTGTAAACAAACTGCTTTACTCAAAGGTGCTCACATGGATACACGTAGTTATAACAATACTTACATCAAGCCTTTTGCTATTTTTATTATTTACAGGAGATGATACAGCCAATCTGGCATCAAGACGATATTATGATTTCAGCAACTGGAATTCAACCTTTATACCCGGTGGTTATGCAAAAGCAATTGCCATTACAACGGGTATCCTGTTATGCGGGCAAATATTTTTCTTCATCAATCTTTTTGCAGGGCTGCTAAAGCGCATGGTAAGGCAGCCGCTTGCCTGATCAGTTATTTGGGGTATAGCTGCTTCCTGAACCCAAAAACCATGGCTTATAAAGTGGGAATCTTGCAACTCTTTCCAGTCATTGTGTAAGGGTTAGTGCCGTAAAAAAATCAATTTGCAGGATAAAAACTTATGCGTATTTCAGTCATTGCTTTGCAGGTTATTGTTTTATTTGCAGGCGCCTGTAAGCAGCCCGGCAATGCTGCTGAAAAAATTAAGCCTGAAAGGAAAGCTCCCAAGACTAACCTGTATCATTTTGAAAAAGCAAAACCCTGGCTTGCCCAACACAAAAATGACACGCAGGCTTTAAGGATAGCTTTTGCTTTAAACAGAACGGATAGCACCAGTTTCGCAAGAATGGATTCAGTGATTATTGCTGCTGATATGAAAGGTGAGATAACGGATTATCTTCCCTTTCCACTGAACGTAGCGCTGCTGGAAAACGTTCATAAAATCATCTTTTTTTCTTACCCGGCACAGGTATTTGCGGCTTACGAAAAAGGGGTATTGATATACACAGGCCCCACCAATATGGGCAGAAAGAAAGATCCTACGCCAACAGGGCTTTTTTTTGCTAACTGGAAAGCCGAGCAAACGACCAGTACCTTTAATGATGAGTGGGATTTGCGATGGAATGTTAATATTGAAAATAAAGAAGGTATTGGCTGGCACCAGTATGCTTTGCCTGGTTATCCGGCTTCACACTCCTGCCTGCGCCTGCAGGAAAAAGATGCCCGCTATTTATATGACTGGGCTGATCAATGGGTATTAAATGACAAAGACAGCGTGCTGGTTAATGGTACACCTGTAATTGTATTTGGTCAGTATAATTTTGACACTCCAAAGCCCTGGTGGCAGCTGGTGGTCAACGCTCATGTTATGGATATTACAGAAACGGAAATGGAGCAACAAACTGCCCCTTACATGACTACCATATTGGCTCAACAGGGTAAACGGGATACTGGTAAGATTGCAGTACAGTAATCAGGGCATATTACTACAGTTATTTTTGCACATCCCCGGTGTACAGATATAAGCGCCTGGCGTTATCCGATATGTATATTGCTCACCAATAATACCAACGCTGCTTAGTAAATATTCCAATCATTTCTGAGCTAATCCAAAGCAGGTCGGCCATGAGGCTTTGCTCTTGGGCGGAGTGAAACCTCTGGCAGTATATTAACAATACTAACCGCAGCGTAAGTACCACAAACAGTTGGACTAATTGGTATTATTAAGCGCCGTTCCGTAAAGCTGCTTCCCTGGCAACTTATTCCGTACATTTAAATTTTAAAACAGGAAGGCTAAGCATTATGGAGCAGGTAAACAGGAAGAACTTTGATTTTTACAACAATATTGGTGTTGATACTTTTCAATCCATGGCGGTTCAGGGAGGCTTTAATACATATGCTGACCTTGAAATTGTTTACACTAATATCCATCCGGGTAATTCAATCCTTGAAATAGGAGCAGGTTATGGAAGGTGTATTGACTTTTTGCTGCAGCAACAGCACAAAGGGGCTATTACAGCTGTAGAGCAAAGCCCCATATTAATCAGGCACCTGGTGCAGCAATATGCGGGCAGGGTGGAGATTATTGAAGGTGATATCACTGACCTCCGGATTAATTCAAAGGCAGATGTGATATTGTGGATGTGGTCGGGCATTCTTGATTTTTCAAAAGAAGAACAGGCGGCCGTGATGATGCGCCTGGCCGGTATGCTCACCCTTGGGGGAAAAGTATTTATTGATGTGCCACGCATGGGGATACAAACCATTGCAGAACATACTGATCAGCAGCATATTCAACTTACCACCGCTTTCGGAAAAGTGGAATGTTATATCCCTTTGAGCGAAGAGATGCATATTTACGCTGACAGTGCCGGTTTTGTAAAAGTGCAGGAAACAAACTATGAAACCTCCACAGAAAAAAAGCGTACCATGTATATTTTAGAGAAGCAGCATTAAGGTGTTTTACAGGCATCACCCGCCGGGTTACCACCGCCATCGGCTGGCATGCCACCAATCAGCCTGTTGCGCAGTGCAGCTATTACAAAATTAATTCTGCGGTTTGCCGTTTTTCCTTCCGGTGTGCTGTTGTCAGCAATGGGTTTGTAGCCGCCAAAGCCCACCGGCAGCAGGCGCTTGCAATCCACGCCCATGGCTACCAGCGCTTTACATACTGATAATGCCCTTTTTTCGGTAAGCAACTGGTTGGCCGCTGCATTACCGGTATTATCGCTGTGCCCTTCTATACGCAAAGTGCTGATATAAGTCTTTTCAGTAAGCAATTTTTTGATGGTAATCAATGCTGCTTTGCTGGAGGATTCCAGTTTGTCAGTACCCATTTTGAATGAAATGACCTTGTCCATTTTCACTTCGTTATTTTCAATGGCATAGGTTTGTGCCATAGCGGGCAATGTAAATGCCATTAATACGATTGCTGTAATTAGTTTCATGTGTATTATTTTATTCTGTAACCGATTCAATTGTTTTAGCTATTTTCCAAACACCCTTTTCCTTTACCATTTCCACTTTTCCTTTGCTGGTTTCATTGGCATTGTGCCTGTCAAAAATAATCACAGTGGCTTTTTCACCTTGTATCTGTACATCCCAGCCATTGTTTTTGGCCAGTATGGTTTCCTTGATAATCAGTGCCGGGTCTTCCTGCCTGCCAACAAAACGGTCATAATCAAAACCGCTTGCAATTTCCTCCCCGGGATTGGCATCAAAATCTTTCTGGCACTGCTTAAAAAACAATTTTTGATTGCTGATAAATGTTTCGCCCAGCTGGGGTACTTTACTGCGGATAAAGGTAAAATATTTTTGGGCTGTTTTCCAGTCAATCATATAAGGCGGGGCATCTTTTGTTTTTTTGCCTTTGTACAACTTAAAGCTGTCCATCTTTTTCCAGTTGCCTGCATACCATTTGTAAAAGTCTGTTACTGTTTTTTTAACCAACTGCTCTTCGGGGTTGAGCTTCCTGTTCTGTGCATGGCCGCTTAACGAAAAAATCATCAGCACAAAAAATAACAATTGCCTCATCATTGAAAATTTCGCCAAATATCTGTCCTTATTCAGCAATTGAAATACCCACCAGCGGGTAATTGTTCAGGAAGTTGATAGTTTTAACGCTCAAACTGTTTGTAGTCTAAAAAGTACCCACCGGCATAAGCCTTAGCAGTATGATCCATCAGCACATCAGCACATCATCCCATCAGCACATCATCAAATCATCCCATCATCCCATCATCCCATCATCAATCAGCACATCATCCCATCAGCACATCAGCACATCAGTTCTTCAGCTCTTTCTCCCCCACACTCCATTCACCCATTTTTTCCCCTTTCAGGCCGATAAACTCCACTTTAAGTACTCTTTCGTTGCGTTTACCGCTTACTGATATTTTGGCAAAATTCTGTGCTTCCACCAGCGTGCCGGCCACACGGGCAGGGTTATTTGCTTCTTTGCCAAATACTTTTGCCACTCCCGAGGTATAGGGCGATGCAGTAATATCATACAATGGATAGCTGCCCTTTCTTTCCTCTTTAATGATTTCACTGTGGTGGCGGTCGCCGGTTAAAAACAGCACACCACTGGTTTTATTGCGTTCCAGCATCGCCATCAAAAAATCAAAATCAGCAGGGAAATGCCTTACACAATCAAAAGGACTCATCGGGTTCAGCACCTGGCTGCCGGTAGCAATAATTTTAAAAGTGGCGGTGCTGAAGCCCAGGGCATTTTCCAGCCAGCGCATCTGCTGTACGCCATACATCTGCTTGTTCAGGTTTGGCTCGCCAGATATGGAATCCGGCATATTATCTGCACTGCGGAAGAAACGGTCGTCCAGCATAAATATATCCACATCACCATAGCTGATTTTTGTATAAACGCCCCTGCCATCCTCTCCGCTGCTGGGATTGCACCAGTAACTGTCAAATACTTTTTTGCTCTGATCTTTAAAAATATAACTGCTGTTGGCATCGTTGGGCCCAAAATCATGATCGTCCCAAATGGCATACTGCGGCATGCTGCTCAAAAATTTTTGCAGTGATGGGATGCTCCTGTCTCTGCTGGCCCTGTAATTGAGCCCCCAGGCGGTATAGTAATCCGCTTCACGGGTGTACCAGTTATCGCCCAGCCACAGGTGAAAAGCAGCAGGAGTAGTCGCCATGGTTTCAAAAATGGTACTGTCCCAGCCATAGGGTTTGCCGGGTCTGTCGTATATGGGTTCGTTAAAATAGGCACAACTTCCCGCTAAAAAACTAAAGTCGGGTGCCGGTTTGCGCCATTGCCACAGGTCCTTGGTGGTAAACTGTGTTTTGTATTTTTGTACAAAGGGTTTGCCGTCAATCATAAAGCCGTAGGTGTAAGTCGTGTTCATCTTCAACCCGTTCAGTTCAAACTTTACGGGGTTAAAATCCCTGCCCAGTTCACCTTTGTACACCTGTGTCTGCACCTGCGTCATACCAGCTTCCTCATAATATCTTATTTCCACTTTTTTTACTGAGGGGGCCACTTCCAGCCATACCATGGCATTGCGCAGCTCCACATTGCCCAGCATAGGGCCGCTGACAACACCTGTTTTTATTTGCGCCGTTACAGCCACTGAGCAGAAAAAGAACAGCAGCAATAAATATTTTTTTGCAAGCATAGTAGTTAGTTTGTTACTTTCAGGCCACAAATTAAAACAATTAGCAGTGCAGATAAACATATCCGGGTTAATAAAATGTTTTTTGGCAGCTGGTGCAGCATTGCTCCTGTTTTCATGCAATAACAGCCCTGCGCATAAACCCCGTACTGTTGAGCCTGCTTTTTATTACTGGAAGTCAAACTTTCAGCTGTCGGACTACGAAAGACGCAGGGTGGATTCACTGGGCATCAGCACTTTGTATGTAAAGTTTTTTGATGTGGATTGGGATGAAGCCACCCTTCAGCCCATCCCCAAGGCTGTCATCAATTTTAAAGAAAAGCCGGGTTATACCATTATCCCCACGGTATTTATTACCAACGAATCGCTGCAGCAGATGGATTCATTACAAACCGGCTGGCTGGCAGGCAAAATTGTTACACTGGTAAAAGCAATACTCAGCCACGACAGCCTGGCAGCACCGGCAGAGCTGCAAATTGACTGCGACTGGTCGGTATCCACCAAAAACAAATATTTCGCCTTGCTGAAGCAGGTAAAGCTATTGATGCCGGGTACCAGGCTTACTGCCACCATACGCCTTTACCAAACCAGGTACTATGACAAGGCGGGTGTGCCACCGGTAGACGGGGGCCTGCTGATGTGCTACAATATGGGCAACCTGAAAGATATTGCTGCGGTTAACTCCATCATCGAAACGGCAGAACTGGAAAAATACACCGGCAACCTTGGGGGCTACCCGTTGCCGCTGGATGTGGCCCTGCCCATCTTTAACTGGAAGGTATGGTTCAGCGGGGGGGAGTATAGCGGCATTTTGAGGGATTTACCAGATACGCTGATAGTGAGTAAAGTTTTTGCCAGAAATAATAACAGCTTTACGGTGCAATACGATACCCTGCTGGCTGGCTACAGCCTTAAAAAGGGCGATGTGATCCGCCTTGAAAAAAGTGAAAAAGAAGTGGTGCTGGCTGCTGCAAAAATTATAGCTGCCCAATTAAAAAATACCCGTTGCAGGGTATCCCTGTATCATCTCGATACTGTACTTTTATCCAAATATTCAACAAATGAACTGGAAAGTATTTTTAATAGCCTCCGTTAGTGCTGCAATGGTTTCTTTTCCCCAGAACATGATTGGCTGCAGCGGCGAGGGCAATCCCTATGATTATTATGCTTCCTTTTTTCACAATAACCTGCCCGATGCAAAGGGCTATGCACCATTCTATTATGTGGGAAGCAGTTTTTTATACGAAGAAACTGAACCGGCTTCTGTAGCAGATATGCTGGCTGGTGAATGGTCGGCTTACACGGCTGGCAAGGCAACCACAGCGGATGCTTACAAGTTTGTAAACAAGTTTGCCTGGAAAGACCTGAACAGCCTTTATTTTAACCTGGAAAAAAACCAGCCGCTCAAAATTCCTGATTCGGTTAAGCGCAACAGCATGACGGATTATTTTATGAGCAGCAAAGACCTGGAAGCTCTTGGCTACCTGATGTATGCCAAAAAAGCAGAACCCTTTGCCACCGGTGATGTATGGGAACCGCTCAACAGGGACAGCCTTAAAATGGACAAGCTGATTAAGAATGGCAAGCAGTTATACGGAGCTGCTAAAAAAGATATTTTTAAGGTGAAATATGCCTACCAGGTACTGAGGCTGGCGCATTACAGCAACCGCTACAGCGATGTTATTAACTGGTACGATGAACACAGCACCACTATCAACGGTACCAGCACTGTGCTGCAGCCGCTCTGCCTGGCATTAAAGGCCGGAGCCTGTTTCCGCTCAGGAAAACAGCAGGAAGCCGCTTATCTTTTCAGTAAGGTATTTGCAGCCACCACGGCTAAGCGCATCAGCAATTATCTTGGGTTTGTATGGAGTGTAAAGCAGGGCGAAGACAGGAGTGGTTATCTTTCATATTGTAAAAATAACAGCGAAAAAGCAAACCTGCTGGCCATGTTTGCCATGAGCAGCGGGGAGGATGAGTTAAAAACAATGGAACAAATTTTTGACCTCAACCCTGCCAATGAAGCTCTGGAAGTGCTGGCCACCAGGGAAGTGAATAAGTTGGAACAGTCTTATTTAACCCCCATGCTGCAGCAGCAGCCGGGAGGTAAGAGTTTTTACGGATACTGGCCAGGCGAAGATGCAGCTGAGAAAGCGAAGGAAGCCGGCAAAGAAGCTAAGCCGCTAGCTGCTTTTTTACACAAGGCAGCACAAAGTGGTAAAACGGTGAACAGTGGTCTTTTTGAAACAGCTGCTGCCCATACAGCCTATATTATGAGGGACTTTGAGGCGGCCAAAAAATACATGGCTGCTGCAGAAAAAATGACCATTTCGCAAAAGGTGAAGGACCAGCTGATGCTTACGGGCCTGCTGGTAACCATTAGCGATAAAACTGTAATTGATGGCACTTTTGAAGAGCAGTTGTTGCCCGGCCTGCAATGGCTGGAAGCAAAGGCCAGGGCAGAAAAGCCAAAGCAGATTGATTATTACGAAATAAACCAGTGGGCCAATTTTTACCGTAACCTGATGACGGATGTACTTGCCAAACGCTATCATGCACAGAATGATCTGCAAAAAGAGGCATTGTGTATAGGTGCGGCTGATAATATGAGTAAGAACTGGTACGGTGGGGCAGTTGAATTTTTCCGCAGTAAATTTTCCAGTAAAGACGTTGAAAAAATGTTTGCCCTGATGGACAGCAGGCAGCAGAACAAATTTGAAAAATACCTGATGGGGTTCAACACCATCAAAAAATCAACGGTTACTGATTTTGCAGGTACTGCTTACCTGAGGGATTACAATTATGCAAAGGCAGCAGAATGGTTTGGCAAAAGCACCGGCAAAACTGCACCGGCTGTTAATACCAATCCGTTTATTGACCTGCTGTACGACAGGGAAGAACGTTTACCTGCTGAAGCAAAATACAGCATGACTAAACTGGCTTTTGCGCAGGAAATGCAAAAGCTGCAGCAACTGGCAGTAAGCGACAAAGCCAATGCAGCCAAACATTTATACAAATATGCACTGGGGCTGTATAATATGACGTATTATGGCCACGCCTGGAAAATGGTGGAGTATTCCCGCAGCGGCAGTGATGGTTATTTTATACCCGATGATGCCACCAATTTTCAAAAAGAATATTATGGCTGCTTTGCGGCACAGGAATATTTTGAAAAGGCGATGAATGCATCAGCTGATAAGAACTTTAAAGCAAGGTGCCTGTTTATGATGGCTAAGTGCAGCCAGAAACAGGTTAAGCAGCCCCGTTACGGCGATTTTACAGGTACTGACAGCTGGGAAAAATATGAAGCAGCCGGCAAGCAATACTGGCCAAACTTCAAAAACAATAAATATTTTCCACAGCTGGTAAAAGAGTATGGCAGCACTCCATTTTACAGGGAAGCCTTTAATACCTGCAGTTATTTAAGTGATTTTGTAAACAAGCGCTAAAATTTACAGGCTCTTCAGCAATTTGGCTGCAGTATCATACTCGTTTGCATCAACGGGAATGAGTTCCAGGGATTTGCGGCAGGCAGCTTTGTCGCCTTTCTTGAGGTAAAGCAGTGCTTTATACAGGTTGGCTTTATTGGCATATTTTTTTTCAGCAGCAAGGCTGTTGTATATAGCAAGGGCTTTATCACTATTACCGGTTTCCAGGTAACAAACAGCTTTTGCCAGCAAAGTATCTGCATTGGAGGTGACAACAGGTTCAAGTATATCAAGTGCTTCCTTATACTTTTTAGCGGCGTAAAAAGAAACAGCACCAGGGTTACTGCCATCTCCCCCCCGGCTATTACTTCCAAATGAGTAGATATTTCCGGCATTTTCAGCATACAATTCATCCGCAGATTTTTGAGTATGCAGCAATGGCTGCAACAGGAATATTGCCAGTAAAGCTGCCGCAGCCCCGCCAATATAATAAAACAACCTTTTTCTTTTTTTAATTGATACTATGGGAGTCTTGTCGTTTTGGCCAAAATATGCTTTGTTAAGGGCTGTTAGTTGTTCTGTTAATTGAGCTTCCCCGGCAGCAGCATTGGCTTTGGCCAGTAATTGTTGCTCGGTTTGCCGGTACAATGCTACTTCAGCACCAAGAGCAGGGTCGGCGGCAATGGCCCGTTCAAAGGAATTTTGCTCCTCTTCTGTAAGGCCACCGTGTAAGTATTTCTCTATCTCTTCGTAGTTCACTGCATATTAATTTAACTGAATAATAATTTGTAAGCCGGTGAGTTTTTCACCATCTCAATTAATTTCCCCATACATTCACTTTTCTTTTTGCGTATATACCCGTAAGTGGTGCCCATGAGGGTGGCCACTTTTTCCAGGGGGATGCCATTTTGCCAATGTTCAATCAGCTGCCTGCAGCTGTCGCCCAGCCTGGCTAATTGCTCATCCACCAATTGTTGTTTGGCATCCTGCAAAGCCAGCTGCTCTGCATTCCTGTGAGCATCCTCTCCGGCACTATATCCCAGGGTATCGGTAAATGTTACCGGGCTGCGTTTGCGTTTGTTCAGCAGGTTGATCCATTTGCTCCTGCAAATGAGGTATAAAAAGGCATCCAGCGGGCAGGTAAGCACAAATCCGGCATGGGCTTTACGGTACAAATCGGTCAGTGCCTCCTGGAAAACATCTGCCGCATCGGCCTCAGTACCGTTGTTGGCCAGTACCATCCGTTCAATTTTGGCCGCATGATTGGCATATATTTCGTTTATCAGTGCCGAAACATTATGCTTCAGCCCCTCGATATATCGGTTATCGGGATGCATGTGTGTTAAAAATGTATGTGTGCAATGTTGTATGCAATATAAAAATTTAGCGCCAAAAACTATGTAAATTTAAAAATGAGTAACAAAACGGACAACAAACGGATATAGCAGAAATTACTCTAATTTTATAAAACCTGAAATTTTCAAGTATGAAAAAGAAGTTATTAGCAAGGTCCTATTATTTTATTGCAACAGTACTTTTTATGCATATCTCAGGCAGCTCTGCCGGGCAGGTGCAGTTGCCGGTAAAAATAAATGATACGGCAATTACTGATTTAATGCAATCTCCGCTCAATTCACCTGCCTGGGCTACCACCCCAAACGCTATTGTAACACCTGATTTTTCGTCACGGGGAGATGCCAGGGCTGCTGCAGAAGCAAGGGGAAAATTCAAGATATGGCTCGAATATGGTGACGGGGGTTTTACAACTTCGGATAACTCTGTACGGAAGTCCGGAACTGCTAGATATCCTGCACAACTGATGGTTCAGCCACTGTATGATACCTCCAAAGGCAAGGACGGAACAATCACCAGGAGTATGCTGAATACCCGTACTTCGGGAGCCGCAAGGCTGAGTGATAATGATAATCCGCTTCTTAACAGCGGCAGAAGCATACAACTTACACCCAGCAGTGCCGGAATTGTACTGGGTGAGCCTTTGGCGCTTGCGGTTACTTACAAGCCACAGGCTTCAAAAAAAGTTTTCACCGCCAACATGCCCTCCATAAAGTACTATGCAGTTATTTATTATAACAACAACAGGTTTGATGTTTTTAACACCCTGTCAAAAAATGCTGTTACAGCTTTTAATTACAGCAAGGGGAACACGCTGAATAATGTAAGAATTTTTGCTAACCAGTCCTTACCTGATGCCACTCCTGCGCTGCCGGCAATGCCTGCGGGTTACCGGGATTCATTTGTGGTGGAACTGGCAACTGAGCAGGCTGTTGACGGGGTGAGGGAGCGTAATTTTTTTGTAACCCTTAAAGCAACCGGCGATACCACTGTTTTACAGCAGGGGCAATATTCATCCATCATGGTCAAAATGGTGGGCGTGCAGGATGGTGTGCCCACTGTAATAGACAGCGACACTCTTTTTAACATGAGCCTTGAAAGGGCTTTCGATCCCAACCACATAACAGTAACACCTGCCTGCTTTCTGCTTCCCAGGGAGGGAAAACTGTTAACTTACAGGGTGGAATTTCAAAACCTGGGTAAAGGGGATGCAGATCAGGTAAAAATAGCGGTGAAAAGGCCGGAAGGAGTTGACCCTGCCTCTTTCACCATCGTATCTGTTAACTATGCAGGCAATAATGTAAGCATTGTAAACAATACTGGTAACGACCCAAAAGTAATGTTCAAACATGTTTATGTTGCCACTAGTAATACTGATACATTTTACTTTGCATCCGCTGGAGATCCCGGGGTGCTGCTCAGGGGAACCAATGTGTCGGCCGATGCACTTACCAACCCGCTTACCATGGGTGAAATTGTTTTTACTGTTAAAACTACGGCCAATATTAAAGACAGGATGGAATGCAGTGCGAATATCCTGTTTCACAGTAAGGGTTTTGAAGCTACCGATTGGGAACCTCCTGTGCCAACCAATACTGCCCTTACAGTGGTTAAAGAAAAAGCCTGCGAATGCGACAATACCTGCATTAAAGACTGTTATAAATTACTCGGCCTTTGCTGGTATTGGTGGGTGCTGATACTGCTGGTTATCATCATACTTATCTGGTTGCTGCGCAGGAGAAGATAATATGGCGAATTGAAATATATTGTACCTTAAAGGCATGAACAAGTTACTGTTGTTACTTATCATGCCTTTTTTTATTGGTTGCGGCTCAGATGCGGCAAAAGAGGATAATATGGCTCCATTACTGCGGCGGTTGCTTGCAGAAAAAAAGACAGACAGCCTGGCTTTGCTGGGAACCGGATACAAATGGAGCGGTGATTTTAAAGACAGCGGGTTTCATAATTATATTTTTTTGAATAAAGAAGTCGGCGATTCATTAAAAGCCTGGAAAAAGAAGCAACAGGCCTGTATTTTTTTTGAAAATATTATTGAGCATGAAGGGGAGTTGAAAACAGGCGTTTTCAGTACGATTTTCTATAAGTCCCTGTATAACTTCACAGAAAAAAAGTTTTCTTATAAGTATGAAGATCATATAGTAAATAACTTCAGAAAATGTGAAGTACATCAGTCGGAATTCCCATCCCTTGATAGTTCTGAATATTTTGATGTATTGTTATCACTTGGCATTGCGTACCATGTTTTGGGTGAAAAAGAAAAAGCAATTGATTATTATGACCGGGCACGGGCATATTATATGACTGACCGGAATGGAAATAAAATAGCCAGTGCTTCCATTAACAGGTTCAGTTATTTTATCGAATACAAGCTTTACGATTCGGTAATCAATGGTGCATATAAAGTACTTGCATATAAAAACATTGCGCCTAAGAGGATTGCCACCATAAAGGCTTATTATGCCGAAGCTTTGTATGAAAGCCATGCGCCGGGTTACCTGAAGCCACTGGATGAAGCCTGGGACTCTTTGCAGCATATATTGTATAAAGATATGGGTGCCGACCAGTTTGGGAAAAAAAGTGATGTTTTAAAGTTATATGGTAAAATTGCCCTGAATGAAAATAAATACGACTCAGCAAAGCACTATTTTCAAATGGCGCTTGATACGTGCCTGAAAAAAAATATTGCAAATGATGACCCCAAGTATGAGCGCAGCTATGCCAAGCTGCTGTTGAATATGGCTGCGGTGTATGACAGTACCCGCCAATACGATTCAGCCCTCTATTACTCACAGTTTGCACTTTCCTGTGTTACAAAAGTTGATTCAGCCGATATTTCCAGCAACCCAAAGCCGGATGAGTTGTACACCGAAAATACCATCATGGAGGCATTGGATGCCAAGGCCAGGCTGCTGTATAAAAAATATAACCAGCAAAAGGATATACGTTTGCTGGAGAATGCTGTTAATTGCTATGACCTGGCTTTTTCGGTGGAGCAGAAGCTGACAGATAATTTCACTTACGATGAATCCCGTGAAGAAATGCAGCGCCAGAGTAAGGCAAGGAGCAGCGCTGCCATAAAAAATTGCTATCTGCTTTACGGTATTACCAGAGATAAAAGTTGGGCGGAAAAGGCTTTTCGTTTTTCAGAAAACAGCAAGGCATTGCTGATGCTGGAAGCTGTAAAGCAAAATATTTTTTACAATAAGAACCTGAAAGACGACCCACGCCTTAAAAAATTAGACAGCCTGAGACTACAGTATACTTATGTGGAAAGACAATTGCTGGAAGCAAAAAGCAGTGAAAGCGATTCCGCACTCCTCATCCGGAAAAAGGAATTGGAATCCGCTGTTGATGCTGCGTTTTCAGCATTAGAGCAGGAAAATCTTTCCAACAAAAAATTAGCCCAGGCAGCGGATACAAACCTGCTGCCTGAATTACGAAAAAAATTACTGAATGACAACCGCAGCCTGGCAGAGTTTTTTTGCAGTGGTACAGATAACTATATATTTATAATAAACCGTGCCGGTGAAATTGGCTTTTACCAGCTTGATAGTACTGTAATTACCAATGTTGACAGCATGCTGCATTTTTTTGACAATGAAGGCAGCATCAGTAATAATCCGCTCGGGTATAAGCAGGTTGCATACAGTATTTACAAGTCTATTTACCTGCAACAGGTACCAGCCGCAATTACAAGTATGCTCATTGTACCCGATGGCGCTTTCAGTCAATTACCTTTTGATGCACTGCTTACCGAAAATGATACAACAATCGGTTTAAAAAGAAGCCCTTACCTGCTCAACAGGTTTGCTACCAGTAATGGCTATTCAGCTGCATCATTGCTGCAGCAATACGGCAATAACAGCAGCAAAAATGATGCACTTGCTGCCTTTGCACCGGTTTTTGAGCAGCAACAGCGTAAGTTACCCACCCTGCCCTACACAAGGGATGAGGTAAAGGCTATTGGTGCAGACAGGAGCAATGTGTACACGGATGATAAAGCAACAGTGGGCAATTTCCGCTACAGTCTTAAACATGCAGGCATCATACACCTGGCTACTCATGCCGGGCTTGATGCGCTTGGCACTAAGCCCTGGCTCGAATTTGCAGATTCAAGTTTTTTTATCAATGAATTGTATGCAAGGCGTATCCATACCAACCTGGTGATGCTGAATGCCTGCCAAACCAATAAGGGAAAAATAGATGAGTCAGAGGGTGCCATGAGCCTTGCAAGGGGCTTTTATTATGCAGGTGCCAAAAATGTAGTGGCCAGCTTATGGAATGTGGATGACCTGAGCGGTGCAAAAATTGCAGAAAGTTTTTACAGACAGGCAAAAAGCAATGGCAATGATTTTGGAGCAGCCCTGCACCAGGCAAAAAAAGATTTCCTGGCCAATAATCCCGGTGGTACCAGGTACTCGCCTTATTACTGGGCAGCTTTGATGCATATTGGTGGACCTGAAAAACCGGAGGGTGCATCCGGCATAATCATGTATGGTGCAGTAACCGGGGTTATATTGTTTTTGCTGATGTTCCTTATTGCCCGGAAAAGAAAAAAAGAGTATGCTGTCAAAATAAACCAGCCAGCCGTTTCCCGGTTAACACGAAGGGATCCAAAATGAAGAGTAATTATTGATTACTGATTATTTATTATTGGGAGTCAATAGATTTATAAGTGCTTAAAATAATCAATAAATAATTAATAATCACCCACACAGCATCATCAAATCATCCCATCATCAAATCAGCACATTAAAGCTTGATCTCCTCATCGCTGTCATCATAAAAATGAAATTCGGTAAGGTGGTAGTTGTTATTGGCAGTGATTTTGATGCTTTGCCCGAATTTGCGGCGCCATTTTGATTTTTTAGAAAACAGCCAGCCCTTGGTAAGGTAGGCAAACACAATCGGGTGTACTTCTATGGTAAGCCCCTTGTGTTTCTGCATCACCAGGTAGCTGAGGTTTTTTTCTATTTCATCTTCCAGTACCAGCGTGCTGCTGATTTTGCCGGTGCCATTGCAGCTGGGGCATATTTCAGTAGTATTGATGGTCATTTCCGGCTTCATGCGCTGGCGGGTAATCTGCATCAGCCCGAATTTACTGATTTGCAGAACAGCATGCTTGGCCCTGTCCACCTGCATGAATTTCTCCATGGCATCGGCCAGTTTCTTTTTGTTATCGGGCAGCTTCATGTCAATAAAATCCACCACGATGATACCACCAAGGTCACGCAGGCGCAACTGGCGGGCTATTTCTTCCGCAGCTTCCAGGTTGGTTTCCAGTGCATTTTGTTCCTGGTTGTTCCCAACACTTTTGTAGCCGCTGTTTACATCAATTACATGCAGTGCCTCGGTATGTTCTACAATCAGGTAAGCACCACTGGGCAGGTTTACCGTTTTGCCAAAACTGCCCTTTACCTGCTTGGTAACCCCAAAACTGTCGAATATGGGCGAGCCATTGTTGTAATAGGAAACAATTTCAGCCTTATCAGGAGCAATACGCTGAATATATGCTTTGGCATCGTTGTAGATGTTTTTATCATTTACCACGATGCGGTTAAAATCTTCATTTAATAAATCACGGAGGATGCTGGTGGTTTTGCCTGCTTCACTAAGAATTTTTGCAGGAGGTACAGCCCCTTTTAAATTGGTCTGTATGGTCTTCCAGGTATTCACCAGCGAAAGCAGGTCATCATGCAACTCTGCAGTATGCTTACCCTCGGCGGCTGTACGTACAATTACTCCAAAGTTTTTTGGCTTGATGGATTCTATGATTTTTTGCAGGCGCTTGCGCTCCTCACTGCTGTGAATCTTTCGGCTTACGGCAATAATATCGTTAAAAGGAGTAATTACTACAAAACGGCCGGGCAGGCTCAGTTCGCAGCTGAGGCGTGGCCCTTTTGCGGCTATCGGCTCTTTCAGTATTTGAACCAGTACATTGGGACGCCCATTCAGTACTTCGGCAATTTTGCCGGTTTTCACAATTTCAGGTTCCACTTCAAACTTGCCAAAATCAAAGCTGTTTTCGCTTTTGTCGTTGATGGATGTATTGGTAAATTTTAATATGGAACGTACATAGGGGCTGAGGTCGGTGTAATGTAAAAAGGCATCCTTTTCAAATCCAACGTCAATAAAGGCAGCATTTAAACCGGGGATCAGTTTTTTTACCTTACCCAGATATAAGTCTCCCACAGCAAAATTCGCATCGGTTTTTTCGCTGTGCAGTTCTACTAATTTCTTGTCTTCTAACAGTGCAATCTCCACTCCCTGGGGAGCAGCATTGATAATAAGTTCCTTTGTCAAGCTTAAATCGTTTGATTAAACCATAACATCACGGAGGAAATGTGCAGGGTTTGCTTTGTATACAATTACCTGCACTACACCACGCCATTATGCCGGGCAGAAGCTACCCGGCACCATTATAAAAAAAAGTCTTACTTCTTCTTATGACGGTTTTTTCTCAAACGTTTTTTACGTTTATGAGTAGCAATTTTATGACGTTTTCTCTTTTTACCGCAAGGCATACGCTGAATCTTTTTTAATTACGTTTAAAAATATTGTTTTGCCCTGACACCTCTGCCTCCGGACTTCTAACTTAAGTTTTCTTATTTTAGAATATTATGACCAGTTGGTTGTACAACTGTTATAGTATCATGTTGTAAGGCGCCGCTGCAATTATCTCAATTGCTGCTTCAGTTGTTTTATCCTTTCATCCACTTCTTTCACATAGCGTGGGTCTTTAAACACCTGCTTTGCTGCGGTATACCATTTTATAGCTTCCGCATTCTGGCCGCTTGCTGCATAGCTGTCGGCCAAAAAAGTGAGCGCTTCAAGATTGGTGGGTTCAGCATTCACCACTTTCAGCAGGCGGGGAATAGCTTTATCATACTGTCCGCTTACATAGCCGCCTATAGCAAGTACTAACTGCGCCTGCATATTGGTGGAATCTTTTGTGATAACCTCTCTTAAAATGCCAACACCTTTCATGGCATCGGCCCCGTTGGTGCCTGATATGGCTTTGCCAAAGATATAGCAACTGCCAAGCCCCACTTTAAGGGAATCATTACCCGGGTTCAACTGTATCGCCTTTTCAAATAACTCAATGGCCTGCGCCGATTTCCAGTTCCGTACGGAGTCTGTTGGTTCTGACCGAACAGCATCCAGCGTAAATTGGGCGGCAAAGGTGAGGCTTTTTTCTGAATTTTCCAACTTCGCTGCTTTTGAAAGATAAAACAGGTAAGGTTCCAGCAGTTTCATGCTGTCTTTCCAGAAGGCGGCAAGCTGCCTGGCAGCTGTTAATTGCTGGGTTACAACATCGCCCCGGCTCACATTATTTTCCAGTAAACTGATATAATTCTGCCGTGCAGGGCTAAGTAATGCCTTTGCCAGCGCTATCTCCCGTTCGATATTGTAGCTGGCCACGGGTTTTTCCGCATTTTCTGCCGTATTACTTTTTTTTGCTACTGTAGGCCCCCAAAAAAACAATGCCAGAACGAGCAGCAGGCCGGAACCGGCTAATAAGATTTGTTGTTTCACTATTAAAATTGAGCGGTAAAGGTACGTCAGTCTTCGTTTTCAAGCTCCAGTTTAATATCAGAAATCTTTTTTGACTTTACTTCCATCACAAATTCCTTGGCTGGTTTAAAAGCAGGGATGAAGTGCTCCGGTATTTCCACAGCAATATTTTTTTTGATATTCCTGCCTATTTTGGCAGCCCTTTTCTTGGTAATAAAACTGCCAAAACCACGTATATATATATTCTCACCAGAGGCAAGGGATTCTTTTACTTCCTTAAACATGGTTTCAAGGGTAACCAGTACATCTACCTTGGGGATTCCCGTTTTTTCTGAAATCTGTGTGATAAGATCTGCCTTTCTCATATTCTTTGTTTAATTTTTTTGCAAAAAACCATCAAAAAAACACAACATTGTTGCGTATTTGCAGTTAAGTGCAGTGAATTTCAAAATATAATTCCTTTGTCAAACATACAATAAAAATCAATAACTTGTATAAACTATTGATTATTAATCTGCTATACTAAAAAAAATTTTTTTCATTCCATTCATTTAATGTTGATTTTTGCGTAATGGATGCAAATGTTTCTCCGGCTGAGCGTTTTTTTACCAGGAAACTTTTATTGTGGAACAGCAGTGATAATTACCGGGAAATGCCCTGGAAAGGAGAAAAAGACCCTTATAAGATCTGGCTCAGCGAAATCATACTGCAGCAAACCCGTGTAGAACAGGGCCTGGACTATTACAACCGCTTTATAGCTACTTATCCTTCGGTACATCATTTGGCCAAAGCCCCGCAGCAGGCAGTGTTTAAATTGTGGGAAGGGCTGGGCTATTATACCCGCTGCAAAAACCTGATTGCAAGTGCTGTTCATATTTCAACGGAGCTGAAAGGCAAATTTCCTGATACGTACGGGGAAATCATCCAACTGAAAGGGGTGGGGCCCTATACTGCAGCAGCCATAGCATCTTTTGCCTTTAACAGGCCGCATGCTGTTGTGGATGGCAATGTGTACCGGGTGCTTTCCCGTTTTTTTGGCATTGCCACACCTGTTGACAGTACAGAAGGAAAAAAAGAATTTGCGCAGCTGGCACAGCGGCTGCTGGATATACAGCAGCCGGGTATATACAACCAGGCGCTGATGGATTTTGGAGCAACGGTTTGCAAACCTGCCCTGCCCGCCTGTACCAGCTGTCCCTTAAAAAAGCAGTGCCTGGCTTTTGCCGGAAATCTTATCAGTGAACTACCGGTGAAAACCAAAAAAATCGTTAAAAAAGAACGGTGGTTGTATTACCTGCTGGTATACTTTCAAAACAGGTTATACGTTCGCAAACGAGGCGCAGGTGATATATGGGAGAATTTATACGAGTTTGTACTGTTAGAAAGTGAAGGGCCTCTTACTGCCCCACAACTGGTAAAAAAACAGTTTTTTGACAATGCTTTTGGCCCGGCCGGTTACACTATAAATCATATATCTCCCCTGTATAAGCAGCAGCTTACCCACCAAACTATCCGGGGCCGGTTTATCAGTATCAGTGTACTATTTCCCCCTCATTTACCGGGTTACGAGCCTGTAACACAAAAAAAACTGCTTAAACTGGCTTTTCCAAAATTTATTACACACTATTTGACAGATAAAAAACTAACTTTAAATTTGTAAAGGCTTAGTCTTTACAAAGTATTTATCATTACGGAGAAGGACGGGTAGCGGATAAGTAAATAAACCAGGCCCACAGGGTTTGGGCTAAACATATCAATCATGAGAGGCGTAAACAGGGTAATGCTGATTGGCAATCTGGGAAAAGACCCCGATATACAGTTCCTGGAAGGGAGTATCTGCGTAGCTAAATTTTCTCTGGCTACAACAGAAACTTACAAGGACAGAACCGGTAAACTGATATCGCAAACAGAATGGCATACCGTTGTTTTGTGGCGTGGCCTTGCAGAGCTGGCACAAAAGTACCTGCACAGGGGCAGCCTGGTATATATTGAAGGCCGCCTTAAAACACGCAGTTGGGAAGACAAGGAAGGCAATAAGAAATTTGCAACTGAAATTGTAGGCGATAATCTGATCATGCTGGATAAGCGGGGTGATGGAAGCCAGGGCACGGGTGCTGATACAGGTATTGAAGGGTTTGGCAGCGATGATATACCGCCTGCAGACGACAATGGCGCCGAGAGGTTGCCCTTTTAAACAGGTACAGGATGGATTGTACTACTATTGTTAACAAAAACTAATTGTTTTGGATTATCATTCGGCTGGCACATTTTTTACACATTTCGATTTTGCCCTTTTACTGGCAATTACACCCGCAGGAACCACCATTCTCGTTTTTTTATTAACGGTGCTTTTTGTAATATCCTTCCTGGTGGCAGGCTCGGAAGTGGCTTTCTTTTCCATGACATTCAAGGATATCAATATGCTGAAAACACACCAGCAACCTGCTTACCGGCGTATTGTAACCCTGCTGGAACAGCCCAAAACACTGCTGGCCTCCATGCTTATTACCAATAGTTTGGTAAACATAGGCATCATTCTTATTGCCAATACTCTGATAGACGGGCTGATGCCACAACTCGAAAAAACCTGGGCCGTATTCCTCGTAAAAGTGCTGCTGGTAACTGTTTTCCTGATATTATTTGCAGAAGTGCTGCCGAAGGTATGGGCAACGCACCAGAAACTTCGCTTTGCTTCCACGGCATCGCTGCTGATAGAAATCTGCAACAGTATATTTTACCGGTTGAGCAAAAGGCTGGTGCGTTTTACCGACAGGGTTGAAAAAAGATTTTCTGCTGAAAAAAATACCAACCTGGACAGCAGTCACCTGGATGATGCCATTGACCTGCTGCCGGAGCATGAAGCCACTATGGAAGAAAAGCAGATATTGAAGGGCATACGCAAGTTTGGTGACACCACGGTAAAGCAGGTGATGCGTACCAGGCTCGACGTTAGCGGTATGGCATTCAGCAGCAGTTTTACAGAAGTGATAGCCCGGGTAGAGGAGCTGCATTACAGCAGGCTGCCGGTATACAAAAGCAACCTGGATGAAATAGCGGGGCTGCTGCATACAAAAGACCTGCTGCCGCACCTGCACCAGCCGGCAGATTTTAACTGGCACAGCCTGGTGCGTCCCGCTATTTTTGTGCATGAGCAAAAATTGATAGAAGACCTGATGCAGGAGTTCCGTAACAGGCATATACATTTTGCAGTAGTGGTGGATGAGTTTGGCGGAACCAGCGGTATCATTACACTGGAGGATATAATGGAAGAGATAATAGGTGATATAAAGGACGAATTTGATGATGAGGAAAATATCAATAAAAAAATTGACGACAATACCTACCTGTTTGAAGGGAAAACAATGATCAATGATGTGTGCAAAGCCATGCAGCTGCCCTCAGATACGTTTGAAGAGGCCCGCGGCGAAAGTGATTCCCTGGCAGGCCTTGTGCTGGAAATTGCCGGGGAGTTTCCCCAGGTAAATGAAGAAGTGCACAAAGGTGACTTTACTTTTATACCGCTGGATATCAATAAAAACAGGATAGAAAAAATCAAGGTGATCATCAGGCCCGTTGAAAATTAATGCAGCGGTATGCGGTCGCTGTTTATTTTAACAACCCCCAATAAAGTCAGGTAATTGAAACATATAAAAACAACAGGAGTATTTTTTGCAGCAGCAGTATCAGCAGTGCTGATTGCGGCCTGTAATTCGCCGTATACCAGTAAGCCAAAAGGATATTTTAAAATTGATTTTCCTGAGCATAAGTATGTGAAATTTGAGCAGCCGGGCTTTCCCTATACATTTGAGTACCCGGTGTATGCCAGTATTGTGCAGGACAGCACTTACTTTGATTACACGCCGGAAAATCCCTACTGGCGCAATATTGAATTCAGGCAGTTCAATTGCAAACTGTTTATGAGTTACAAGGTAATTGGCGGAAAAGCGATATACCGAAAGCCACTTCCCGATGGGAAATTTAAAGATTCAGCGGGCATCAACATTTTTGATAAAATGGTGACAGATGCTTTTAACCTGACGTATAAAAATGATGTGGTAGCCACAAAAATTGACGACAGCCTGATGCATACGCCCAACGGTATTACGGGTGTTTTTTTTAAAGTAAGGGGCAATGCAGCTACTGCCAAACAATTTTTTTTGAGCGATACCACAAAGAATTTTTTGCGTGGTGCATTGTATTTTTATGCTACCCCCAATGCAGATTCGCTGGCGCCGGTGCAGCAATTTCTGCAAAAAGACCTGGAGCATCTCATCAATACCTTCCGTTGGGTTAAATAAAAAGCATTCTCCGGAACTGCCTGTAACCCACAGCCCCGGAAAATGCCTCAATATTATAGTATTTATTGCTCCTTGATTTTTTCAGGCTCCGCAGTTTTCTTCACTCTTTTTTTCAGTGACCCTCTTGAAAACATGCTCATACTTACTTCTGGCCGCTTTGCCGGCAATTCTTTTGCCACCGGTTTTTCAATTTCAGCAGGGGTATCAGCAACTGCCGGGTCTGCCACCGGCTCTGCAACTGTAAGCGGCTTTGGAGCTGCTACGGGAATTTTATCAATATCTGCTACCGGCATTTCCTCAACAATCTCCCCCCTCGAAAAGCTCTTGAGATTAATGGTGCGCTTCATTTTTTTTGTCTTTTTCTCTTTAGCAGCCACCACCTTTTTTTCAACTGCGGCAACCGGCTCAGCAGCGGCAGCTTTTTTCAGTAAGGCTGTAGTTGCAGGATTGTTTGCTGCTGCAACAGCGGGCTGGTGCACTTCTGCCTCCTCCGTATACAAATTGGTAAATACACCCTGCTTTTTGGCTCCGTAATAGTCTATCACACCATAAACAGTGGCAACGGAAAACAGGCCAATGCCTGCATAAATAATTGCTTTCATTTCATGATTGTTTAAAAGTTAAGTAAGAAAAGTTTTTAAATACGATTTGCTCTTTCTGAAGATGAGGTATTCCGCCACCAGCATATTGCCCAGCACACTTATCCACAGCGATATTTCATAATTGTGCAGGTGATCCATCCCGAAATAATAAAAAGCAATATGGTAAATGCGGAAGGTTACTGCCGTTAATGCCATACTGTAGCTGCGGATCATCCATATCTTATGGGCCAGCACATTTTTGGCCAGTATCGTCTGCAGGCCTTTTGCAGTGGTATAAAACCAGTATACTGCCATGAACATGAACAGTATCCGCTCCCAGTAACTGCCCTTGGCAAAAAAGCTCATATACAGGCCTGTTGGCGCACCCAATACCAGCACTGCCAGTACGTATATGCGGCCACTCCATACATGAATGGCCCGGCGTTTTTTGAGGATGTACGACGAAAATTGAATGAGGGCAGCACCAATACAGAACATGCCTGCAAAAATGTGTATGTAAAAGCTGTACTTGTAAACCGGCTTTAAAAATAAGACGGTTCTTTCCTCAATAAAACTGAACTCCCTGCTGAAGGAAAAATATGGCAGTGTGTTTTTTATCAGCAGCAGGCTGAAAAAGGTAATGGGCACCCAGAAAAGGGCTGCTATAAAATACCGTGCGCTGTTTTGCAGCGTAAGTTGCCGGTTATTACCAGTCATAACAGGAGGTTTTGTAAATGGTTGGATGCAATTGCCAATGGCCGTCCATAAAAACAGATGTTAGAACTTTGTTAAAGGGCTGCAGGCTGGTACAGCAGCAATATTATTTTACAATCAACTGGCTAACCCAGCAGCCGTGGTCAGTGGCCCCGCCATAAGTGTTCGGAGGATTTCATCAGGTAAGAAACTGGTAAATGATAGTAATAGTTTCCAATATTTAAATACCCATCGCTGCCTATTCAGAAAAGATTTTCGAAATATGGGCCTCGGAAAAAATTGCGTTAAGAAAATTTTCATGGCGGGGTAAAAAATGAAATTAATGTTACCACTGTTTGGTAATATTCTTAGCTGGTAAGTCGCACTATTGCTGGGGTTTAATCACTTGTTGTGACTGATTTGGGCAAATCATATCTATTTTTCTTTTTGTTTGCCCGATTACAATTCATTTTAGCCAGGCAGGGAAATTTTTAGCTTTTTTTTCCGCAGCCCTTGATTTTTGGTGCTTTTCATCAAGGAAAAGCACAGAAAACGGCCAGCAGAGCCTTCCGAATTAACATGTTAGCCATTAACAACAAGAATGTATATTGTAAATACAAATTTTGCGAACAACTGTGTTGTTCACACTGACCACAACCAGAACGATACAGCAATTTAAAATGCTCCTGCTATTTTACAACCATTATGCTTGGCAGATTGTATTACTTTTGCAGTGTATGATTGCAATTGATAACATCCTGGTGAGCGATGAAGTGATAAAAGAACAGTTTGTATGCGACCTGAATAAGTGCAAGGGCGGCTGCTGTGTGGATGGGGATGCCGGTGCGCCCCTTACCCGGGATGAACTGGACAATATCAATGAGGTATACGAAAAAGTACTCCCGTATCTTGCCCCCGAAAGCCGGAATGAACTGGAGCGGCAGGGTAGGTATGTTTACGATAAGGAGTTTGGCTGGGTAACTCCCACCATTGAAAGCAAAATTTGTGTTTACGGCATTACAGATGCAAAAGGCATTGTAAAGTGTGGTATTGAACAGGCTTACCTGGATGGTAAAACCAGCTGGAAAAAACCCATCAGTTGCCATTTATTTCCGGTGCGCATCACCAAAAGCAGGCGGGGCGATACGGAATATGTAAATTACGAGCCAAGGGAAGATCTTTGCAGTGCTGCCTGCAGCCTCGGGAAAAAACTGAAAGTGCCGGTATATGTTTTTTTAAAAGATGCACTTACCCGCAAATACGGCCAGGATTTTTATGATGCCCTTGAAGCCACAGCCGGGCATCTGGATAATAAAAAATAAATCAGCCTGATACGATACTATTTATGAAGCAAAATTCTCATTACCTGCTGCTGTCAATTGTATTTGCAGCATTGTTTTCCTGCACTCAAAAAAGGGCCGTAATTGACAACAGCCTTAAAAAGTATTTTGATGACAATAAAGTGGAGGGCTGCTTTACCATGCTGGATAATACCAGTGGTGAAATAACGGTGTACAATATGCAGATGGATACCACGAGGGTACTGCCTGCATCTACTTTTAAAATTGTGAATTCCCTGATAGGCTTGCAAACGGGTGTTATTCTGAATGATACCATGACAATCCCGTGGGATGGCGTTAAACGGCCAATGGAGGACTGGAACAGGGATATGGGCATGATGGAAGCCTTTAAGGTAAGCAATGTGCCGTATTACCAGGAAGTGGCCCGCAGGGTTGGTGCCGACAGTATGAAGCGCTGGATAAACACCCTGCAATATGGCAATTTGAACTGCACCGGACCGGTAGATTCATTCTGGCTGAACAACCGGTTGAAGGTATCGCCGGATGAACAGTTGGGGCTGCTCAAAAAATTGTTCTTTGGCCAGCTGCCCTTCCGGCAGGGAGTTCAGGAATCAGTACGGCAGGCCATGATGCGTGACAACAATACGGCATACAAATTGAGTTATAAAACCGGGTGGGGTGTTGATGAGCAGCGCAACCAGGTTGGCTGGGTGGTTGGCTGGATAGAAGAAAACCTGCACATTTATTTTTTTGTAACACTGGTAAAGTCGCCCGATGCCGCTATTGATATGGTAAAAGTGCGGATGGATATCACAAAAGGTATTTTAAAGCAGAAGGGTTTTTTTGAAGGGAAGAAGTAAACGCCACAGATGCGCTGAAACAGTTTACAGTATCACAGAAGACAGTTGACAGCAATTGTTCTTTTGCGCCCTTTGCGTTTCTCTGCGCCCTTTGCGATACATTTTGCTTGTTTTCTAAAACATAGAAATTACGATTTTGTGTTTTTTTTAGCAAATGAAAAATGGTGTGCTTGCTGTTTTTGCTGAAATTGCAATAATTAATGTTTCGCTTTGAACACATAGATTTTTTATGGTCACTCGCTGCCATTCCCCTGCTGGCGGGCTTATTTTTGTATGTGCTGTGGTGGAAGCGCAAAACAGCCGGTAAAATTGGTGACCCGGATCTTGTAAAAGAGCTGATAAAAAATTACAGCCCTCAAAAATTTGCAGGTAAGTTTATATTGTTTCTTCTGGCTTTTACAGCCTGTGCTTTTGCGGCAGGTGGATTAAAAAAACCGCAGGGTAACCAGCAGGTTAACCGTAGTGGAATTGATGTGGTGCTGGCAATAGATGTGAGTAAGAGCATGCTGGCACAAGATATTAAACCCAACAGGCTGGAGCGTGCCAAACTACTGCTGGGCATGCTTATTGACAGGCTGGGCAATCACCGGGTGGGGCTGGTGGTATTTGCAGGCAGGGCCTATATACAGATGCCGCTTACAGCCGACCAGAATGCAGCCAGGCTTTACCTGTCCTCTGTTAATACTGATATGGTGCCCTCACAGGGAACGGTTATTGGTGATGCACTCAAAATGAGCTATGCTGCATTTTCAGCCAAAGAAAAAAAATATAAAGCCTTAGTGCTGCTGAGTGATGGGGAAGATCATGATGAAAGCGCCGGGAAAATAGCGGAGGCCATGGCTGCAGACGGTGTGGTAATCAATACCGTGGGGATAGGCTCGCCTGAAGGAAGCACAATTATTGACGAAGCTACCAATGAAATTAAAAAAGATGTTGATGGCAATACGGTAATATCAAAGCTGAATGAAAAAGCGCTGAAAGACATTGCTGCAAAAGGGAATGGCATTTACCAACTGTTTGGCAATAGCGGCGACGTAGTAGCAAAACTGGAAGAACAGCTGAACAGCATGGGGTCAAGAACAATCAGCGAAACCTCCGGCGGTTCTTATACGCATTATTTTACCTGGTTTCTGGCTGCTGCATTATTACTGCTGCTGGTTGAATTGTTTATCTCAGAAAAAAAGAATACAACAAAAAGGAAAGCAGCGAAGGTTGCATTAGTAACCTTTGGCATGCTTCTGTCACTCACAGGTATAGCGCAGCAGGAAAACAAACTCATTAAGAAGGGAAACGATGCGTATAATAAAAAGGAATACAGCCAGGCTGCAAATCAATACCGGCTGGTAACAGATAAAAACCCGGCTAACACCACTGCCCAGCACAATCTTGGCAATGCACTGTATAAAAACAACCAGGGCGTTGATGCTGTTGATGCTTATGACAGGGCACTGGAAGCCGCCACCACACCGGAAGACAAGGCAAGGATATATTACAACAAAGCTGTAGTGCTGCAAAATCAAAAAAAACTTGCTGAATGTGTGGAAGCTTATAAAGCCGCACTTAGAATAAACCCGGCAGATGAAGATGCCCGCCTCAACCTGCAGAAAGCGCTGCAGCAAGTGAAGCAAAAACAGCAGCAGGATAAGCAACCAAAAAAACCAAAGGAAGACCCGAAAAAGAAAGAAAAAGAAAAGAAGAAGGACGAAGAAAAAAACAACAATGATCTGCCCAAACCCCAGCCTTCACGCCTGACAAAGCAGGAAGCGGAGGAAAAGCTGAAGGCATTGATGCAGGAAGAAAAGAACCTGCAGGAGAAATTGCGCAAAATAAATGCCGCATCAGTGAGTAAGCCTGAAAAAGATTGGTAAATTATTTATTGCAGTAATGTCAACCCGGTTTTGTAAATACTTGCTTTTACAGCTTCTGTTTGTCAGCTTTATCGGGTGTAATCAGGATAAGCCTCCGGTACTGCACCAGTCAGAAAAATTCAAGTCCGGGATTTCCATCGGCCTCCTGCCTTACGATGGATTTGACACATCGCTGCTGACTTTTATAAAAAATGAGACTGAAACTTTTTACCATTGCGATGTAATACTTTTAAAATCCTGCACTTTACCACACTTTGCCTGGTATGCACCCCGCAGCCGCTATAAGGCAGATAGTTTGCTTCACCATCAACTCGGGTTTAAAAATGCGGTATCAACAGTTGCAGGGTTAACAGATAAAGACATATCCACCACCAATGGCAGCCATCCCGACTGGGGCGTTTTTGGACTGGGATTCTGCCCAGGCAAAGCCTGCGTTATCTCAACTTACAGGCTGCAGAAGGCATCAGCAACAAGAGCACAATTGAAGGAGCGCCTGATAAAAGTGGTATTGCATGAACTTGGCCACAACTTTGGTTTACCACACTGCACAACATCACCGGAATGCCTTATGGCGGATGCAAAAGGTACAATGACCCAGGTAGACAGGGAGCAAAAAAAATTCTGCACATCCTGCAGAAATGCAATCTCATTATAAAAAAACGCTATATTTACAGGGAAGATGATTTCTGTTTGTATTTCATCCTTGCTGCGTAACCATAAATTAAACATATATGCATCGTTTGTTAATCTCCTTTCGCCTTGTGGCCATCGCCACCGTTTTTATTCTAAGTTCTTGTAAAAAAGATTCCTCCAATGCAAGTGCACCTGCAAAAGACAATACTGTTGTGCTGAGCAGCCGCACCATTAACCCGGGCCAATCGGCAAGGGTAACATTGAGCCAGGAAGCAGTTTCCAGGCTTAAGGCCGGGGAGCGGCTTACCGTTCAGCAAAATGGCACCAATGATTTTGTGGCCGCTAAATCAGGCGGCGCTACTGACCCGGATTTCTGGCCTGGTGGCGATTGTCCCCCAATCAGTGATGCAACCATGGCGTTTTACCAGGCTGAAGCCAACAATTGCTGCTGCAGCTTCATTGTGTGCCTGCAGGCTGGGCCCGGCTGTCTCTTTTACCTCATTTACTTTTCGCCCAGTAATGGCTGCACCGGTGGCGGTGGCGGTAACGAAATGTAATGGCTAAGGCAGTTTTGCTGCAATAGTCTGCTATCCCGGTTCCGGTTGCTTGCATGTGTCAGCAGCGGAGCCGGGATTTTTTGTACAGTAGTCACTTTAATGCAATCAGGATAACCCGAAGCAGCAAGCAGCGGTATTGAACTGCATCTGGCCCGGCCTAACGCCACTTGCAGCAAAAATTGAGTCATGGCAGGAAAACAAAAAACCCACCCCTTTTACAGGGCAGGTATAAAATTTTTCCCGCTATTTAAGAATTAATGCAGCCGGAGCATCGAGGCTTACGGCGCTTCAAAGTAATACACATAAGTATCGGTGCCTGAAATTCTTTTTAACCACAGCTCCTTTGAGGCCAGCCGCTGAATATTGTACAGCGTGGTTGATCCGGTGATGGTGATGTTTACATCTTCATCATCATTTACAAAAGACCAGGTGCCATCATTTACTGTTCTCACAGGAAATCCAAAGATAGACCCCTCAACTGTTTGCTTAAGCGTACCATCGCTAAAAGTATTGTAAATATAGGTTGACCCCGTAAGGGTTTGGCCTACCCCGTTTTTCTCATACTTAATCAGTGTCCAGGTGTTGGTAAAGCGGGCCTTGCGTGTAATCAGCGAAATTACCGGATCATCCGACCCTTTTTTGCACGAAGGCAGTACTGTTAAAACAATTGCGGCCAGTGTTGCATACAGCACATAAAACTTAACTTTTTTCATCTTTTTATTTTTATGTATATCCCAAGGAGACATACTTGATGCAAAGCTGGTTCTTTTATTTCAGGCAACTGTTACACAATTGAATGCAATACTTGTAATTTTCACAGGTGATTGTTTTGGTGCAGTTGGCAGCATTTATTGGTGTTCGTGCCAATCACCATGCAGCCGGCTATTACCAATAACTGTTCAGGCTGTTGCATTTACTCACCACCTGGTGCAGGTCTTCCGCAGTACGACCAGTTTATTCAGGTGCTGCATGTCTGCAACCAGGTTAAGCTGCTGCCTGAATAAACTTTACTATTACAATAAAAACTGTCACCTGAATTTTTTTTAGGATGCAGCCTGGTGTCAAAAAAAGTAAGCAATTCTATGCGATTGCCTTTTACACGGTATAGCAATAAATTGTGTTTGGTAATCAGCACTTCATAAATTCCCATTTTTACAGAGCGGCGAAACATTTTGGGCCGTTGCTGCACTTGTGCAAGTACCTTTTCTGTTTGGGCAATAAATTTTTTGATTACCGTATCGTTCCAGTGCTGCACAAGGTAGTCAATCACTTCCTGTATCTTTCTTCAGCTTTAGGCAACCATATTATTTGGTATTCCATTTTTTGTATTTGCGCATTACGGTTTGGTGGGTTTTTCCTTCGCCCCGCCCGGCTTGTTCCATAGCAATTTTTACATCAGCTTTGGCAGTTTCGGGTAATTCGTCCCAAAAGTCAGTTCCATTATCTGCTTCCAGCATGGCATGCACCATTTTAACCACCCTTTCATCTGCTGTTTCAATGTATTTTTTTACCGCTTTGCGCAGCGTTGGCACACTACTCATATAGTATATTTGTGTTAAAGTTACGGTTTTTGCAGGTATTTAAAGGGATACGCTCCCCACAACAGTCAACATTCCATCATCCGTAGTATAACCAAAATAACCCCGGAGTCAGGCACAAAACCCGTTGCGGAGGGCACTACCCATTACTAACAAAAATCCCAGCCTGAAAGAATCAGCACTACTTGTCACGGCTATCCGGGATTATCCCATCGGCTAATCAGCACATTCCCTTTACCTTTGCACTTTCAAACTGAATACGATGTACTGCGAAAGTTTAACAGAATACAGGCGCTTAAAAACAAGGGAAGTTACCATAGGCAAACTCAAACTGGGCAATGGCCATCCCATCCGTGTACAAACCATGACCACTACAGACACCATGGATACAATGGCTACGGTGGAGCAATGCATCCGCTGTATTGAGGCTGGAGCCGAGCTGGTACGCATTACCGCACCATCTAAAACGGAGGCAGAAAACCTGCAGTTGATTAAGGACGAGCTGCGCAGCCGGGGCTATGATACGCCCCTGGTGGCCGATATACATTTTACTCCCAATGCAGCCGAAATTGCTGCCCGTATTGTAGAAAAAGTAAGGGTAAACCCGGGCAATTATGTTGATAAAAAGAAATTTGACCTGATTGAATACTCTGATGCGGAATATGCTGAGGAAATTGAACGGATTACAGAACGTTTTACACCGCTGGTGAAAATTTGTAAGGAATATGGCACCGCCATGCGCATTGGTACCAACCATGGCAGCCTGAGCGACCGCATCATGAGCCGCTATGGCGATACGGCTGTGGGTATGGTGGAAAGTGCAATGGAATTTCTGCGCATTGCCAGGGCACAGGATTACCACAATATTATGCTGAGCATGAAAAGCAGCAACCCGCTGGTAATGGTACAGGCGTACCGCCTGCTGGTGCAGCATATGATGGAGGAGTTTGGTGAATGTTATCCCCTGCACCTGGGTGTAACAGAAGCGGGTGACGGCGAAGACGGACGCATTAAATCTGCCATCGGTATTGGCACCCTGCTGGAAGATGGCATTGGCGATACCATTCGTGTAAGCCTTACCGAAGACCCAGAGTTTGAAATACCTGTGTGTATGGATTTAGTGAAACGATACACGGAGCGGCAGCCCGGCAATCCTGTACCGGCTATTGACAAACTGCCCTACAATCCTTTTGAATACAAACGCAGGGAAACTGCAGCAGTAGATAATATTGGCGGCAAATATGTGCCCGTGGTGATAGCCGACTTTATGCAGGCTGATATGATTACCTATACCGGCCTGGAATCAATCGGGTACAATTATGATGCTACTACTGATAAATGGCATATTGGTGATGCGGCTGCAGATTATATTTACACTGGAAGCAAGACCATTGATTTTGCATTACCCGGTACGCTTAAAATAATCTGCGATTATGCTACATGGCTTTCTGCTGCCGATCAGACAACATGCTTTCCGCTATACCAGGGTGCTGAGTTTTTATCCGCAGCCAAAAAATCGGCAGGCATCAACTTTGTAGCTTTTGATGCGGCTGAAATGGAAACTGCTACCGGTAGTAACCTGCTGAATCATTTAAGCAGTGGCGCCGGTAATGTTGTTTTGTGTGTATACTCATCTGCTGCCGGCAGTATGGCATCTGTAAGGCGGTTTTTAATTGAACTGGCTGTTAACGCAATTAATTGTCCGGTAATCATTGCTATTGAAAGCCACGACAGTACCATTGATGAGCAACTGATACATTTTTCCACGGAGGCCGGGGCTCTTTTTTTAGATGGCTTTGGCGATGGCATCTGGTTGATGAACGATCCATTGAAACTGCGCAACAGCATGGTGAGCGGCCGTACCTACCTGCCCACCAAAAATAACCACCAGTTTATCAATAACACTTCTTTTTCTATACTGCAGGCTGTACGTACCCGCATCAGCAAAACAGAGTACATCAGCTGCCCCAGTTGCGGCCGTACATTGTTTGACCTGCAGGAAACAACGGCTAAAATACGTTCGGTAACCAACCACCTCAAGGGGCTTAAAATAGCCATCATGGGCTGCATTGTAAATGGACCCGGCGAAATGGCCGATGCTGATTTTGGCTATGTGGGCAGCGGGCCGGGTAAAATTACTTTGTACAAAGGGAAGGAAGTGGTTAAGCGCAATGTGGACAGCGCTGTGGCGGTGGATGAGCTGATTAACCTGCTGAAGGAGAACGGGGTTTGGGTGGAAAATAATTAAGAATGCAATGTCGTTTAGTTAAAGCTATTTCAAAAAAAAGAGTACCCAATTCCAGTTCCCTCTCCTTTGGAGAGGGGTTGGGGTGAGGTCTTGGTAAAGCTTATCTAAACGGCGTTGAATTAAAAATGGTGTGCCGCTTAGTTTTTTGGTGCGGTTGCAGCAACAACAGTCTCCGTCATTTTTCCGCTTTATAAACACAATTTCAGGCTGTACACAGTTTATTTTCCCTTTACTTTCTTATTTTTGATTCAACAACAATTTTATGAAGAAAAGAGAAAAACTGGCAATCATCCGCCAATACTATCCGGCAGCCATTACCACTATTGACAGTGTAAACAAGCTGATAGATTTTGTAGAGGAACAACTGGACTTAGAACCTTCGCAGGTGATGCTGGCAGACAGCATATGCAGTGATGATGTAAACAGCATTCAATACCCTGCCAGGGCGCATGAGTTTTTAGGGCCTTTTAAAATGGGCGGACTGGATGGTTTCCCTTTTACCGGTTTAACAGGTATGGGGGCATTTGCCAGCCATGTTCCTGATGAGGGCGCCGTATTTATTTATTATGGTCCGCACATCGGTATTTCAAAAAATGGTGTGTTGGGCGAAATTCACCGTTTTGGCCAGAGTAAGCATACGGGTTGCTGTGGTGCTGCAAAGGGAGCTCTGAACAAATTGCTCAATAACGAGATTGTAGAGGGTAATATCACTGAGCTGGATTACCAAATGAATACGATTGAGCAGATATTATTCAGCCAGAAAGAGCGGATACTCAATGCTACTCATCATTTGTACGAGGCAACTGAAGTAATTTATGAGGCCATAGACAAGCGCATTAATAAACTGGTAGAGCATACCAAATACAATTGCAAATATGTTATACTGATTGGAGCCGTGCTCATCAACAGTGATACAGATATGGGCTCATTTACAGCTACCAGGCGGTTTGATGTGATTGACCTGCAAACAGATGTACGCATCAATTATTTAACACAGTATCCATTATAAACTATGTATACCAAGCGCAATTATGGTTTCTGGATGACTTTTAACTGGTCAAAGAAACCCTTTATCATCGGGCTGGTATATGCTGCCCTTACCGGCACCGTGGTATATTTGCTGGATAAACATTTCGGTATAAATATCTCCATACCCTGGCAACCGGTTAGTGTACTGGGTATTGCTGTTGCATTTTATCTTGGTTTTAAAAACAATGCCAGTTACGACCGAACCTGGGAGGCACGTAAAATATGGGGCGGCATTGTAAACAACAGCCGTACTTTTGGAGCTGCGTTGGCTGCTTTTGTGCAGGGAGCAGACAGTGTGGCTGTGAAAAAAAGGCTAATATACCGGCACATTGCCTGGCTCACTGCGCTGCGCTTTCAATTGCGGCTGGCCAGGGAATGGGAACATACTGAGGAGCGGATAGCCGGGCTGTATCACCCTGAAACTACAGAAAAGTACTTTGAAAACCTGGAAAAAGAGTTGCTCCGGTATATTGATGAAACTGAGGTGCAGGAATGCCTGAAAAAAAGCAATATTGCCGCACAGTTACTGAAAAACCAAAGCAGGGAATTGCAGGAATTGAAAAATAAGGGGTATTTTGATGACTTCCGGCATATGGAGTTGCACAAGCTTATCGGAACATTTTATGATGATCAGGGAAGAAGTGAACGGATCAAGAATTTCCCTTTTCCGAGGCAATACGCATCGGCAGCTTTGTGGCAAACGATTATTTTTGCAGCATTGATTCCTTTCGGGTTACTGGATATTTTTGGTGATAATGCTCATATGCAGTGGGCGGCCATCCCTTTTTCGGCGCTCATTATCTGGGTGTTTTTCCTGATGGAAAAAATCGGCGATTACTCGGAAAACCCTTTTGAAGGATCCTACAACGACATTCCGGTCACATCCATTTCCAGGAGTATTGAAATTGACCTGCGGCAGATGATTGATGATGATAATATTCCGCCAGCGTTGACAAGTGAGAACGGCTTTTTGATGTAAAACGCAAAAGGGGTTGCAGGCTATTGCTTAGTTTTCTTTGTAATCTGTTATCTTCAGCTCCTCGTTACAAAAACCATACTCCTGCTTATCGTTGCTGCTTACAATCACCAGTTTTTGTTTACAATACTCAGTAATCAGCTGCTGGTAAACAGCTATGCCTTCTGCATCGAGGTTGGTGCAGGGTTCATCCAGGAAAAGTACAGGTGTATTGCTGAAAATTGCCAGCCCAAGTTTGAGCCTTTGTTTCATACCGCTGCTGAAATAACGTATCTGCTTACCGGCTGCTTTTTCCAGCCCGAAAAGGCTGAGCAAAGCGCTGTTGTCAATCGTAAGCGACTTGAACTTTGTATGGAACAGCAGCATTTCAATCGCAGTCATTTCTTCTATCAGTTCCAGGTAAGGCGCTGCAATTGAAAGCCGGCTGTGCATTTTTTCCGGGGAAATGGTGGCCCCGGTATCAGTGCAGGTAACCGAACCTTCTGAAAGCATAACTGCGCCTGCCAGCACCTGCAGCAAAGTTGATTTGCCCGATCCATTTGGGCCGGTAACAGCATAGGCATTGCCGGCAGTAAACGTGCAGCTGAATCCGCGGAAAATCCACTCCCGGTTGTAGCGCTTGCCGATATTGGTTGCTGTTAGTTGCATTGATGATGTGCTGAAATACTGATTTTATGATGTGCTGATGCGATGATGTGCTGTGGAAGAACTTTTAAACTTAAGAATGATGAAGTGTGAATGTTGAATTTGAAATACAACGAGGCTGCACAGAACTTTGAACTTCTTAAACTTTAAACTTCTTAAACTTTAAACTTCTTAAACTTTGAACTTCTTAAACTTTGAACTTCTTCAACTTTGAACTTCTTCAACTTTGAACTTCTTCAACTTTGAACTTCTTCAACTTTGAACTTAAAAAAATCAATCCTCATCCGTACTGCCCTTGGTAAAGCGTTTGATGATACCACGGCCGCTGTCCCTGATAAAGGTTACAATCTCATCCCTTTCATCTGTTGCCTGCAGTTCTTCTTCAATATAATTAAGTGCCTGTGTGGTATTGAGGCCTTTGTTGTAAATAAAGCGGTAAATATCCAGGATATGATTGATCCTGTCCAGCGAAAAACCACGCCGTTTCAGGCCAACTGAATTTACACCGGCATAGCTTAGCGGCGTACGACCGGCTTTGATATATGGTGGTACATCTTTACTTACCAGCGACCCGCCACTTACAAAAGCATGCTGCCCTATTTGTACAAACTGGTGTACAGCACACATGCCGGCCAGTATGGAGTAATCGCCCATTACCACATGGCCAGCCATTTGTGTGTTATTGCTCATAATGCAATGGTTGCCTACAATACAGTCGTGGGCAATATGGCTGTAGGCCATTATCAGGCAATTGCTGCCCACTTTGGTGGTCCACCTGTCTTTACTGCCACGGTTTACAGTAACAAATTCCCGGATGGTGGTATTGTCGCCAATTTCCACCGTGGTTTGTTCTCCTTCGTATTTAAGGTCCTGCGGCACGGCACCTATTACTGCTCCCGGGAAGATGCGGCAGTTTTTGCCCACACGGCTGCCTTCCATTATGGTAACGTTACTGCCAATCCAGGTACCTTCGCCAATTTCCACATTCTGGTGTATTACACTAAAAGGATCAATTTTTACGTTGGTTGCCAGTTTGGCATTGGGGTGTATGTATGTGTGAGGATGAATCATAATTTAATATGCAAATGTGATAATGTGCAAATATGCAAAGGGATACAATTTTCTTTTTTGCTGCTCTTTTTTTATTGTCAATATTGTTGATACTTTATTTATAAATATACCAATCATTAGCTGATTATCAAATTATCGCATTATCCAATCAGCTAATCAGCATATCAGTTAATTTCTTTTTACCAGCTGAGCTGTCAGGTCTGCCTCGGTGCAGAGTTTGTTGCCCACGTACACACTGCCCCGCATGATGCATATGCCCCTGCGGATAGGTTCAGTCAGTTCCATCTTCAGAATCATGGTATCACCAGGCACCACCTTCTGCTTGAATTTGCAGTTGTCAATTTTCAAAAAATAAGTATCGTATTCCCCCTCGGGCATGGCATTTATACACAGCAGGCCGCCTGTTTGTGCCAGCGCCTCCACTTGCAGTACGCCGGGCATTACCGGGTTACCGGGAAAATGCCCCAGGAAGAAATGCTCGTTAAATGTCACATTTTTAATACCAACAATAAGGGTATCCCTCAGCTCAATGATCTTATCTACCAGTAAAAAAGGAAAGCGGTGCGGCAGTGTTTTTTCAATCTGCTGCAGGGTATACACCGGCGGCTGGTTGGGGTCATAAATGGGTATATCCTTGGTATGTTTATTCTTTTTGATATACTGCTTTATCTTTTTAGCAAACTCAACGTTAGAGCTGTGCCCGGGTCTGTTGGCAATAATATGCCCCTTTATGGGATACCCAATCAGGGCAAGGTCGCCTATTACATCCAGCAATTTATGCCTTGCAGGTTCATTGGGGAAGCGCAGTTCGAGGTTATTGAGGTAGCCTTCGCTTTTCACTTCAATCTTATCCCTTTTAAAAGCCTTTGCCAGCCTGGCCATTTCTTCATTGGTAACAGGTTTATCCACCACCACTATGGCGTTATTGATATCGCCGCCCTTTACCAGGTTATTGTCTAACAGCATTTCCAGCTCATGCAAAAAACAAAAAGTGCGGCATGGGGCTATCTCTGCCTTAAATTCACGCATGCTTTTAAGCCCGGCGTGCTGTGTGCCCAGTACAGGACTGTTAAAGTCAATCAGTGTGGTTATTTTGTATTCGGTGCTTGGCAGGGCGGTCATTTCCACCCGCTTCACATCATCATAATGCGAAATATTGGTATCAATGGAATACCAGGCTTTGGCAGCATCCTGCTCAATAACGCCTGTTTCTTCAATAATTTCCACAAAAGGCTCGCTGCTGCCGTCAATAATAGGAATTTCGGGGCCATTTACTTCCATCAGGCAATTGTCTACACCCATCCCCACCAGTGCCGCCAGGATATGCTCCACCGTACTTACCCTGGCATCACCCAGCTCAAGGGTGGTACCCCGGGAGGTATCGGTCACCAGGTCGCAATCAGCTTTAATAATAGGTTGCCCGGGCAGGTCAATCCTCTGAAACTGGAATCCGAAACCCGGATTAGCAGGTTTCAGCGTCATATCCACGTTAATGCCGGTATGCAGCCCCGTGCCGGAAATACTTACCGCTGCTGCGAGGGTATGTTGCTTGTCCGGGTTAAAATTTACATCCATATATCTCTCATTCTAATTGAGGGCTGGTTTAAACCCTCATTTTTTGAGGTGCAAAGATAATTGTTATTTCCCCGTATCAAACACCGGGGCTAAAAAAGGAGGATTCCGCTTGCTGGCCCTGATTGCGCCGCACCAGTTCAGCATGGCTTTAAGTGGGCGCTAATAAGAGCCGGAAACAAAAAAGTGCAGTATTTAACTGCACTCAATCATTAAAACTCCACTTTTTGCCTATATTTTCCTTTTTGCTTTAAGCGTCTCCAGTACCTGGCGCTGCTTTTCTGCTTCACCTTTTTGGTTTGCCTGGGCAGCCGTATTTTCCACTATTTGCTCTTCAATTTTGCGCTTTTTCTTCTGCAGGTCGGTACCATCATCCACCAGGCTGTTGTATTTTTTATCTGCTTTTTTTATCACATCTTCCTGCTCGGCAATCTGCATTTCCAGGTCGTAGGCAGCCACCATATCCCGCAGGTTATTCATGTAGGTTTTGGCACTTTCAATCACAGTAGCATCCGATGAATCACTTACAAAAGCATCAAAGCCCTTGCTGAGCATCAGTGTAACGGTAGAGTTACCCTTGTCTTTGCGGCTCACCCTGTCTACCATAAAATACATGTCGTAGCTGGCCGGGCCAAGTTCGTTAAGGCGTACACCGCTGTACATGGTAAAACTTTTCACTGATTTCCCTTTGTACCCCGATTTATTCATTTTATCTTCAATGGCATTACTAATGGTCTTTTCCGGAAAAGGAATATCCGCCACTACCGCAGGACGCATTATTTTTTGAAATTCTGTACTGGTATAGCGTGCCTGTGCCAAGCTTAACAGGGTAGTACATACAGCCATTAGGGAGAGCAAAAACTTCTTCATGGTAACTTTTTTTTATAAAGATAACAATTACAGCATAAGGGTTGCAAATGACAGGGCAGTATTTCAGGATTTTGCTGTTTGGTTCAGTTGTGGGTAAGTAATTATGCCCGAAACAAGCAGTACAGGGCAGCTTATTGTACAAACGGAATTTTATATTAGAAATTATACAGCTAATTTTGGCAACTAAAAAGTAATGATTGAGTGGGATTAAAAAATTAGCGGGGCAAACATTGTGGTACGGGCTGCCTACTATTGCCAGCAGGTTTCTCGGTTACCTGATGAACCTTACCCTGCCTTTCTTTTTTGATCTGCCGGCTAAAACTGCCGATTTAACTCAGACTTATGCCATTATCCCTTTTTTAAACATCCTGTTCACTTATGGTATAGAAACGGCCTATTTCCGTTTCTCTGCTGAAAAGGACAGGGACAAACTCTACAGTACCCTGTCAATTTCCCTGATTGGCAGTACCATTTTATTTACCACATTGTTATTGCTGTTCCGCAACACAGTTGCCGGGGCTGCTTCGCTGAACGACCATCCTGAGTATATCATGTGGATGAGCGGCATCATATTTTTTGACACACTGGCTACGCTGCCCTTTGCCAAACTGCGGCAGGAAAACAGGCCCAAGCGCTATGCATTTATACGGCTGGCAGGTATTTTTATCAATATCATCATGGTGGTGATTTTTGTGGGCATCCTGCCAAATTATCTTAAAAATCACCCCGCCAGTTTTATAAACGGATATATCAATGTTAAAAACCCCATTATTTACTACCTGGTAGGAAATTTTTTCGGCAGCCTGTTTACCTTTTTGCTGCTTACCAAAGAGCTGCGGATGATACAGTTCCGTTTCGACAAAGCTTTGTGGAAGGAAGTGATGAAGTATTGCTATCCGCTGATTATTGTGGGGCTGGGTGGTATGGTTAATGATGTGCTGAGCAGGTTGATTTACCGCCATGCTGTAAACCTTCCGCAGGAGCAGGCCGATCATGAGCTGGGTATTTTTGCGAATATTTACCGCATAGCTGTATTGATAACGATAGTGATACAGGCCTTTCGCATGGCGGCAGAGCCATTCTTTTTTAAACAAAGCACGCAGGAAGGCGCCCAAAAAGTATATGCAAGGGTAATGAAATTTTTTGTGATAGTGTGCTGTTTTCTGCTCCTGGGTATTGGCCTCTTCCTGGATGTGATAGAGTGGGGGTTTCTTAAAATATCCCCCAGATGGGCCGAAGGATTGGGGGCTGTGCCGCTATTGGCGCTGGGCAATGTGTTTTTGGGCATTTACTATAACCTGAGTGTGTGGTACAAGCTTACCAATAAAAACCGGTATGGTGCCATGATCACCATTGCAGGTGCGGTAATCACCATATTGCTCAACCTGTTGCTGATTCCCCGTTTGCATTATACCGGTGCTGCCATCGCCACCTTTTGCTGTTACCTGTTTATGATGGTGGCCTGCTACCGGCTGGGCCAGAAACACTACCCGGTACCGTATGCCCGTAAAAAGCTGACGGCCTACCTGGTGATTGTCATCCTGCTGTACCTGCTGCACCTGGGGCTTACGCATTACATTTCAGCATCTTTGCTTTTTTCTGTAATATCCGGTATCTTTTTGTTCGCTTTTTTTGCATGGTTTGTTGGCAAAATTGAGGCGAAAGAATTTGCCCGGCTCCCTGTTATCGGCAAATATTTTAAAAAGCAGTAGCTGCCGTTGCATTCTTCTTACTAAATTTACTCATGCGCAGGCTGTTGCAATATTTACTGAGGCGCCCGCTTACCCGGCTGGCAAAGCATACCGGGTCGCCGGACAAGGAAGCTGTGTTTAAATCGCTGGGACGATTGTATAAAACAGCGGGTAAAAAAAATAAGCGGGTGGCAGTTGTACACATGGGCAGTGCTGATAAATTCATCATATTCAGCGACCAGCACAAGGGCAATGGCGACTATGGGGATGATTTCAGGGGTAGTGAGATGAACTACATCAATGCCCTGAAAAAATACCATACTGAAGGGTTTACTTTTATCAACCTTGGCGATAGTGAAGAACTCTGGAAATATAAACCGGCTGATGTACTGCCCAAATGTACAGACTCATTCGGGGCCGAAGCGGCTTTTCAGCCAGGTAACAGGTATTATAAAATCTTTGGTAATCATGATCTGATGTGGAAGACCCGTATGGATGCCACCGCCATGCTGAAGCCTTATTTTACGCTGCCGATAAATGTGTGGGAAGCGGTGCTGCTGAAAGTCAATACCGGCAATACCCCGCTCAATATATTATTAACCCATGGCCACCAGGGCGATACCATGAGCGACAACAATGCCCTGAGTACCTGGCTGGTAGCACATATATGGGCTCCGCTGCAGCGCTACCTGCAAATAAATGTAAATGCACCCAGCAGTGATGAATACCTGCGGAACAAGCACAACCGCATTATGCACCTGTGGAGCAGCAACCGTAAAAACCTGCTGCTGATTACCGGGCATACCCACCAGCCCGTTTTTGCCAGCGGCAAGTACAGCGCACATCCGGCCAACCAGTTTGAAAAAGACGACCTGCATCCGCTGAAACCCAGCTATTTTAACACAGGCTGCTGCTGCTTTAACGATGGCGATATCACCGGCATCGAAATAGCCGATGGCTTTATCCGCCTGGTTAAATGGTATGATGAGGGGCAACAGTCTTTCAGGAAAGTGCTGGAAGAGAAAGCGCTGGCAGAATTGACAGAGGATTTAGATTGATTAATGATTATTTTTTATGGATTATTGTATGGTCTGAGCTACAGATTATATGAATCCACCCATCAGGCAAAACTTACCCAATCAACCACTCATAACTCATAACTTATAACTCATAACTCATAACTCATAATTGATAATCCATCACTCATAACCGGCTTAAGCCTAAAAAAGTCCCGGCTGCTGCTGCACAAATTGTGGTTTTATTAAATTCAACCCGCAGGTGGCATTCAGCTTATCCACCATATACACAGTAAGCTCCGGCGAAAAAGCTTCGTCGTGCATGTGCATAAAGAAGTAGAGTTCCTGCATGCCTTTTTGCAGCCAGTATTGTATACGTTCTATCCAGGCATCAATCCGGGTGTAGTCGGTTGCGTGCAGGCTGTTGCCCACATAGCGTATGAGGGTTTTGGGCATGGTAACCTGCATGTGGGCGCAATCCCTGCGGCCTGCAGTATCGGTTATTACGGCCCCCACATTCAGTTGGTGCAGGGTTTCAAATAACTCTTTCGTTATATCAGCATTGGCAAACCAGCCCGGGTGCCTTACTTCCATAAAAAATTGTATATCAACCGGCAATGATGCCAGGAAATCAAATAACTCCTTTCTGCGGTTAGGGCTGAAGGCATCGCTTACCTGTACAAAGCAGGGGCCAAGGTTTTCCTCAAAAGCAACGATGCCACGCAAAAATTCTGTGGTAATAAAATCTTTTCCTTTCAGGCTGCCACGGTGGGTTACGCCCTGGTACATTTTTGGGCAGAATTTAAAATCTATCCCCTTAGTATGTGCTGCCCATTTAGCTATGCCTGCCGGTCCGTACACTTTATAATGTGTGGCATTCAATTCTATGCTGTTGTAATGTTTTACATAATGCTGTAAAAAATCCTTTTCTTTTGTTTTGGGTGGATAAATTTTGCCCACCCATTCTGTACGGCCCCATTTAGCACAGCCAAGATAGAGCCTGGCGTTCTTATCTTTCCTGCCTGGCAGAATAATTTTATTGCCCGGAGGTTCTTCCGGCAGCGAAAAATTGATGGAGGCAAGTTCAGTTTCTTCAACCCTTCCAAATTCCATGCATGTACTTTTAGTAAATGAAGGTACGATTTAGGGCAATTGTACAAGCAGATACCAGCCTATCTTTACTGCTGGAAAAATATTTTCACTGGTTTAAAATATTCCTTCCTGTTGTGCGTCTTCCTGTATATGACAGCGGGGCCAACGGTAATAGAGCAAATGACAGCCGGAAAAAGAAGCAATATCACGGGTATTATCAACGACTACAGCAAGCGGCTGATGGGTTTTATCCGCAAACGTGTGGCCAGTGAAGCCGATGCCCAGGACATCCTGCAGGATGTATTTTACCAGCTGGCAGAAAATACACAACCGATTGAACAGTTATCCGGCTGGCTGTTCAGGGTAACAAAAAACAAGATCACTGATAAGCAGCGCAAGATGAAGCCGCTGGCTATTGAAGATGTTTTTGGAGCAGGGGAGGAGGAAGCTGCTTTTGACTGGACGGAATTGCTGTTTGACAATGCCGACAACCCGGAAACGGCTTACCTGCGCAACCTGTTTTGGGAAGAACTGCAACTGGCGCTGGATGAACTGCCGCCGGAACAAAAAGACGTTTTTGTGCTGACGGAAATAGAGGGGATACCCTTTAAAGTGATTGCAGAGGAAACCGGGGTTACAGTGAACACACTGCTGAGCCGTAAACGCTATGCCGTGCTGCACCTGAGAGAGCGGTTGCTCGTTTTAAAAAATGAATTATTAAATGATTAAAAAAAGGAATGATGAAAAAAGGATTCTGGGTGAAGAAGATTATCGGGTTTATTGTGCTGGGGGCACTGGCAGTTGTTGCATTTGGCTTTATAGTGATGAGTTTGTGGAATGCCATACTGCCGGCGGTACTGGGAGTAAAAGCCATCACTTTTGCACAGGCTTTGGGCATTTTTATACTGAGTAAAATACTGTTTGGCGGCTTTAAAGGCGGTGGTGGCTGGGGCCGTAAAAAGCAGGAGTGGCGGATGAAAATGCAGGATAAGTGGCAGAATATGAGTACAGAGGAACGCCAGCAATGGAAGGAAAAAATGCGTGGACGCTGCCGCACCTGGGGCAAACCTGCCGATACCGGAACGGCTGCGCCGGAAGATACAGCAGATAATAAAGTATAGCCGGTTAACAACCCCTGTATGATGCAGGGGTTATTTTATGCTTTAAGGGCGTTGATGAAAACCATCCAGTCAATCGCAAAAACTACAACCAAAACAAACTGTATGCAGGTACTTGTTTTTAAAACTGATATAGCTTACAAACGTATTGCGGGTAACGTAACAAAAAAGATTGAAAAGATGCCGGGTGTGATCCGTTGCAATATTGATCTGCTGGACAGAGACAAAATACTGCGTGTGGAAACAACCAGCCTCATGCCTTCTCAAGTGGAACAATTAGTACAGGCCCAGGGTTATTTTTGCCGGGAGCTGGAGGATTAATTTTTCTTATACAAACTGTAGAGTATTTTGTTGGTGCCATCTGTAAGCTGGCTGCGGGTGGTGTCCTGTAAAAAATGCCGCTTAAAGGCTGTAACCGCTGCGCTGCTGTCTTTTGTATCATAACCTACAATGCGCAGGGCCTGCATAAAATTAAAATTTACCGGAACGTTAATCCTGCTGGTATCATCGTACCAAAGGCCAAAGCCGCTTTGCGACAGTTGTTGCCAGGGAAAGCGCCAGTTGGGATCGTTTTTACGGGTGGGCGCTATATCGCCATGGCCGATAAAATTGGCCGTGGGTATGGAAAAAGTATTTTTGAGCCGCTTTAGTAACTGAACCAGGCTGCTTATTTGTGCTTCGGAGAAATTTTCGAAACCATTGTTGTCCAGTTCAATGCCGATGCTGCTGCTGTTGAGGTCGGTATTGTTGCCCCAGCGTGCAGCGCCTGCATGATGTGCACGCAGGTAATCGTTGAGCATGTGAAATACGGTGCCGTCTTTGCAGATAACATAATGTGCACTCACCTGGGTACGGGGCAATGTAAAAGTAGAAAGGGTTTGGGCACAGCTGTTTTGCGCCGTGTGGTGGATGATGACGAAATTGGGCCTGCGCATGCTCATATTGGTAGTGCCCACAAATTCGGGTGAGTTGCTTACAGAATCTTTTATGGGATACTGCCTGAGTATTTTTGCGTATTGCTTTACCTGCTTTTTATATACTTTATTGGTGGCGGCATATTTACCGCAACTGAGCAGGGTGCCTGTAGCCAGCAGCACGATGGCAAAAAATAAAGTGAAAAAGGATTTTTTTTGCATGGGGGAAAGATAAAAAATAATAGCTTAACCCTGCTGTATTTTGTGCAGGCAAAAAAAACCACCACTTTTTGAGTGATGGCTGGTATATTGCGAATGAGAATTTGCAGGAAACACTCAGAATGATGCTGTCTTGATTTTCTTTGGCACTTTCACATCAAAACTCATTTCAGTTCCATTACGTTTTGCTTTGATACTGTAGGAAGTCTTCCCTTCTTCAGGCTGCAGTTCTTCCCTGGCATCATCCGTGTTCTTGATCTTTTTGCCGCCAATCTCAGTGATGATATCGTCTTTTTTTAATCCGGCCTTTTCAGCAGCGGTCTCTTTTTCAACCTCAATTACTTTTACACCATCACCTTCTTCAAGGTCCTGTATTTTCAGGCCCAGCTTGGGGCGTCCGAATGAAAAAGCATAGTCAAATGCATCATCCAGGTTGGTGCCCGGCACCACTCTTTGTACCCTTGGTATGGTCATCAAACGGCGTTCTGCCGGACCAGGAGTTTCAAATCCACGCTCTTCAAAATTCATCCCGTTATTATCGGGGCCAGTCATTGAAAAAACCCTTACATTTTTTTGAACCCTTTCGCCCAATACAGCTTTCGTTGTATTTTCCTTTCCGTCTCTTTTATAAGTAATGCTTATTTCTTCTTTTGGTTTTTTTGCTTTTACAGCATCAGACAGTCCTGAAGGTCCGTCTATTTTGGTGCTGCCAATTTTTGTGATGATATCTCCCTCCTTAAGTCCGGCTTTTTCAGCACCGCTGCCCTTGCTTACTTCTGAAATTTTTGCACCATCTTCAGCGTTTTCAGTAGTTACACCCAGGAAAGTGCTTTTTTCTTCCTTGCCATCATCGTCATTCCAAAACTGCATTCCGCCAAAACCTGAGGGCCCTTCTGTAGAAATATCGCTGTCAAAAACAAATGGCTGCCCCGATGTTCTGCCAATGATGCGGATATTGCGTTTGTTGATAGAAATGCCATCTTCTTTAAATTCAGCAAGTGGCTTACCATTTACTGTAATTTTATCCCCATTTATCTGTACGGTAATATTTACATCTTTATCTCCCTTTTTGCGGATGATGATTTCCTCATTTTCAGTCCCTTTTAATGTAAGGCCCTCCACCCGTTTGCCGGTAACAACCTTTTTTTCTATCACTTTTTTATCTTCCTGCGCAAACAATTGGCTACCAATGGTTACAAATGTGAGGGCCAATGTGCCTGTAATAAAATGCTTCATAATATTATTTTTATGTACGAAATATTTAGTAGTTCAAAAATAGGGAGTTTTTCTGATATACGAAATGTTTCGCAAATAATTTTTTCGCTTTAACAATTCTTTAGGCTTTGCTTTTGCTGAGGGTATATGTTTTAACAGGACAATCATCTACCATCTCATCTTTTACATACTGCATGCCTATTTTTTCCAATACAGTCCAGGAGGCGATATTTTTGATATGTGCCCTGCCGGTGATGGTTGCCAGATTGAGCACATCAAAGCCATATTTAATTGTGTTTAGTGCAGCTTCGGTAGCATAACCATGGCCCCAGTGCTGGCGCATCAGCCGGTAGCCAAGGTCAATTTCTTCCAGCTCAGGCCGGTATTTCAGTCCGCACCATCCAATAAAGGTGTTGCCTTCTTTTACAATCATTGCCCAGCGGCCCAGGTTATACAGGCTGTACTGCGGCATAATGATATCTGTGATAACCCGGCGGGCATCTGCTTCATCTTTCAATTCAGGCTCATGCAGGTATTGCAGCACATCGGGGCTGCTGTTGAGGGCATATATTAATGGTGCATCTGCTTCCGTCATGCGCCTGAGTATGAGCCTGGGAGTTTCAAATACTATATAATCAGCCATCTTGCAACTTTGTAAAATAATTATACGGGGCTATGCCAGCAATCCCTTTACTGTATCAATCACCAACTGCAGATTGCTCACATCCTGCCCGCCCGCAGTAGCCAGGGTTTTTTGTCCGCCGCCGCCACCTTTTACCAGTGCCGCCACCTGCTCTTTGATGATTTTTCCGGCATCCAGGTTTTTGGCTGCAGCCACGGTTTCAGACATGCCGATAACTACATGGGCTTTACCGTCAATATTACAGCACAACACAGCCAGGTGGTCGTGCAAATGTCCCTTTAAGTCAGCACAAAGTTTTCTCAATGCATCCGGGCTGCTTACCTCCACAATATCTCCCACAAAACTTACACCATTAATAATCTCATCTTTGTGCAGGAGCTCCTGCCTGATGCCCACCAGTTGCCTTGCTTCCAACCCCTCCACTTTCTTATTCAGGGCAGCATTTTCGGCTACCAGGTTTTCAATGGACTTTTGCAGGTCCTTGGGATTTTTTAATATTCCTTTTAATAGTTGTATGGTAGTAAACTGCTGGTTTACATAATCTTCCGCAGCCCTGCCGCAAACGGCTTCCACCCTGCGCACACCTGCAGCTACTGCACTTTCATGCTTTATTTTAAAGATACCCAGCTCACCTGTGCTGCCCACATGGGTACCCCCGCACAACTCAATGCTGTAGGCTGGATCCATTATCGCCACCCTTACCCTGTCACCATATTTTTCGCCAAACAGGGCCATTGCGCCCATGCCCACCGCTTCTTCCTTACTCATTTCCTTTATCACCACCGGTACATTCTCTCTTATCTTTTCATTTACCATCGTTTCCACAGCAGCAATCTCCTCATCCGTAACCTTGGCAAAATGGCTGAAATCGAAACGCAGGTGTTCCTCATTTACCAAACTGCCTTTTTGAGCTACATGCGTACCCAGCACACTGCGCAGTGCCGCATGCATCAGGTGGGTCACACTGTGGTTGATGGTGATGGCTTTTCGCCTGGCTGCATCTACTTGTGCAATCACACTGCCATTCAGGTCAGCGGGTATGCTGTCAGTAAAATGTATGATGAGATTGTTTTCTTTCTTTGTATCAGTAACAGTTAGCTGCGAGTTGCCGATGGTTAAAGTGCCGCTGTCGCCCACCTGCCCGCCGCTTTCGGCATAAAACGGGGTGGTTTCCAGCACAAGCTGGTATTGCTCCTTACCCTTGCCGGTTACTTTGCGGTAGCGCAGCAGGGTGGTGGTGGTTTCCAGTGAGTGATAGCCGGTAAAGCTGCATTCGCTGCCTTCTGTTACGGTTACCCAGTCTTCAGTATCCAGGGCTGCATCGGCACGCCCACGTTCCTGCTGTTTTTTTCTTTCTGCTTCATAGCCAGCTTCATCCACACCCAGGTTGTTCTCGGTGGCTATCAGCCTCGTCAAGTCTATGGGAAAGCCATAAGTATCATTCAGTTCAAATGCACTTTTTCCGTCAATTATTTTTGTGGATGCAGCATTTGCCATTACTTCCTCAATTCTTTTCAGCCCTTTATCCAATGTCCTTAAAAATGCATCCTCTTCCTCCTTTACCACTTTGCTTACAAAATCCAGTTGCTGGTGCAGCTCGGGAAACACGTTTTCAAACTGCTTTGCCAGTACAGGCATCAGCTGGTTGAGCAAGGGTTTTTTATAATCCAGGTAAGAATAATAGTAACGAACGGCCCGGCGCAGTATCCTCCGTATCACATAGCCAGCGCCAGTATTGGATGGCAGCTGCCCGTCGGCAATGGTAAAGCCAATTGCACGTATATGATCGGCAATCACCCTGAAGGCCACACTTTCCTTATCATCGCCACCAGTATATTTTTTGCCGGTAATTTTTTCAGTGGCTTCAATGGTACCGCTGAACACATCTGTATCGTAATTGCTCTTTTTATTTTGCAATACCCTTACTAAGCGTTCAAAGCCCATGCCCGTATCCACATGTGCAGAAGGCAGCGGTTCCAGTTTGGTAAATTCTGCAGTCTTTTTCGCTTTTTCTTCTTTAGTAGCTTCCGGATTTGCCGTTACCCAGGTATCATATCCTTTTTTATCAGCCCATACCCTGTTGTACTGTATAAATACGTTGTTCCATATTTCTATCACCTGCGGATGATCTTTGTTTACCAGCAGGTGGCCTGGTGTAATGGCTCTTTCTTCATCGGGGCGCAAGTCCACATGAATTTCGCTGCAGGGGCCGCATGGGCCGGTATCGCCCATTTCCCAAAAATTGTCTTTTTTATTGCCATACACAATCTGTATATCGGGCAGCAGTTCCCGCCAACGCTCCAGTGCTATTTTTGAGGGTGGTATTCCTTCTTTTTCGTCGCCTTCAAATACCGAGGCATACAGCCTGTCTTTAGGTATCTTGAAAACATCCGTGAGCAGCTCCCAGCTCCATTTGATGGCCTCCACTTTAAAATAATCGCCAAAACTCCAGTTGCCCAGCATTTCAAACATGGTATGATGGTAGGTATCTACGCCCACTTCTTCCAAATCGTTGTGTTTACCGCTTACACGCAGGCATTTTTGGGTGTCAGCCGCACGGGGAAAGGGTGCAGGGGTATCGCCCAGGAAATATTCTTTAAACTGGTTCATACCCGCATTGGTAAACATAAGGGTAGGGTCATTTTTTACCACAATCGGGGCCGAAGGCACAATGGTATGCCCTTTTGATTTGAAAAAGTCTAAGAATTGCTGGCGAATTTCGTCACTCGTCATCATACAAAAAATTGATTTACAGTTGATTTTGCTATTTGTCTATATTTGTGCACCTTAAAAAAGGGGTGGCTGCAAAATTAAGCATTAGCAGGCACAGTACAGCAGGGTTCAAGCAGCATCAGGCATGAAAAAAATAAAATACTATTATAATACCAATACCCTCCGGTATGAGAAGCTGGTTACGCCCCTGCGTGTAAAGCTGCTCCGGGTGTTTGGATTCCTGTCAGCCCTGGCGGTAAGCTGTCTCATCATTATCAGCCTGTACAACCGTTTTATCCCCAAACCAAAGGATTTTGAAACACAGCGCCGTTATGAAGCCATGAAGGATAATTATGCAACCCTCACCAGCAAAACCAAGGCCCTGCAGCAGCAAATGGCCGAGCTGGAAAAGCGTGATAACCAGGTGTACCGCTCCATTTTTGAAGCTAATCCCCTGCCGGATAGTGCCAGGGCAAAGCTGACCGAGCAAAAAAAAGAGATTGATAAAGTGAGTGTGATGAATGACGATGAACTGGGCAGGGACATTGCCAATATGCTGAATAACCTTACTGCAAGGATGACTTACCAGGCTGCCAGTTACAACGATATTGAGAAACTGATTACTAACCAGGATGCAAAACTGGCCAGCATTCCTGCTATACAGCCAGTGAGTAATAAAGAGCTTACCCGTATTGCCAGCGGATTTGGCATGCGGGTTGACCCCGTGTATGGTACGCCTAAAATGCACAAGGGGCTTGATTTTACAGCACCGCAGGGCACGCCCATTTATGCCACGGGTGATGGTGTGGTAAGCACGGCAAGTTACAGCGAGGGCGGTTTTGGCAATCACATCATTATTAGCCATGGATACGGGTACGAAACTTTATACGGACACATGGTAAGGATGAAAGCGGTGAACGGGCAAAAGGTGAAGCGGGGCGAAGTGATAGGCTGGGTGGGCAGCACCGGTAAAAGTACAGGGCCTCATTGCCATTACGAAGTGCATATTAATGGTGAGGCTATTGACCCGGTGTACTTTTTTTACAATGACCTGAATGCCGAGCAATACGACAGGTTGCTGAAACTCGCCGCAACAGGCAGTGCCAAAAGTTTTGATTGATGGCCGTGGTTGGTGTCCTCACCCACCACGACCAGAACGGATTGAGTGGCGCAACTGTATTTGCTGCAAGTACTTTTTTTGATACCTTTAAGGAATTAAACAGTAAGCCTGAATGGCACAATCACAGATAGCATTTGATTTTGATGACCTTGGTCCTGCTAAGGAGGTAAAGCCGCCCAAACCTAAAAAGGTGGTAGTAGTTGCTCCTGTGGCTGTACCTGCCGTAGCACTTCCACTGGTGAAAAAAAAGGCAAAGTCAACACAGGGGCGCAAAAGCATTAAGGAAGCCGCAGCCGGAGTGGCACTGGTGAATGTGCCGCCGGATGAAGAGTTGTTTCAAAAAATGTATTACAGCATTGGGGATGTGGCAGCCATGTTTAAGCTGAAGCCCTCGCTGATAAGGTTATGGGAAAATGAGTTTGATGCGCTGAAGCCCAAAAAAAACCGCAAGGGCGACAGGCATTTCCGGCCGGAGGATGTAAAAACACTGCAACTGATTTTTCACCTGCTTCGGGAAAAAAAATACACCATGGAGGGCGCCAAGGATTTTATTAAGAACAACAGCAGGTCTGCCGAAAAATTTGCCATGGTGGAGGAACTGAAAAAAATAAAAGCTTTTTTGCATGAATTGAAGGCCAGCCTCTGAGTTGCCGCCCTTCTTAAAAAATAATATTTATGAAACGGATTCTTTTTGTGATGATGATAGTGTGTGTAACCGGCAGTACTGCTTTGGCCCAGGCGCAATATGAAATATCCACCGCCGGGCGCCACAGCAACCAAAAAATACTGAGGGGTATCATCAACAAATATTTGCTGATGAATGATGCGGCTTTTCAATGGTACAATGCCAACCAAACCATTTACAACCCGGATACAGCAATACTTTCTGCTATGGAAAAAGCAAAGGGCAAAGTACAGTTTGTGGTTTTTGGCGGTACCTGGTGTGAGGATACCCAATTCATCCTGCCTAAGTTTTTTAAGCTGCAGGAAATGAGCGGACTGGGAGACAACCAGTTTACTTTATTTGGTGTAAATGAAGACAAGAAATCGCTGGGGCATATCACCGAGGCATTTGGCATTACCAATGTGCCTACCATTATAGTAATGAAAGACAATAAAGAAATTGGCCGTGTGGTGGAATATGGTAAAACTGGTAAATGGGATAAGGAGCTGGCGGAGATTTTAGCGAAGTAATGTTGGAATTGCCAATGATGAAGGACGAATGTGCAGATTCCTTGTGATTGGTTTTTTTCACGGATTTGACTGATTACACTAATTACACGGATTTATTAATTCAGACTTCGCAAATGTAATATGTCAGGTGCGAACCGCCGCCTATATAAAGTTTCGAAATGAAATATTTACTAATAGTTCTAACGTTTATCGGATTCTCATGTACGAACGAAACATCGTCTTTTACTCAAAAACGTCATGAAGTAATAAAATCAGAGATAGTTGCTAATTACCAACAAAACAGGCAAACATTTCAATCGCTTGCAAACGAGTTAAGCGCATACAAAATATTACGAGCAATTCAGTTTAAATATGGGCGAAATGGGTCAGACGGCATTAATGTTTATTGTGACTCAATCGATAGAAATGGGAAAGGATACTCTTTTGTTATTTCAAACCTAGTGTTAAGTTAAGTTTGTAATGACGTATAATATTGTATATTTGTAAAACCCCATTACAAATGATACTATATACCATTAAACTAACAAAGACAGAAGTTGAAGAACTTAAACTGATTATTAGCAAAGGCTCCCACACTT
>JANMIG010000019.1:0-48980 GCA_031375675.1 Chitinophagales bacterium | reverse complement strand
TGAAACAGAAAATCAGGATATTGCCGTTATAGAACTGGAGCAAACGGGTGATACCACCGCTGTGCTGCAGATTGTGGGCGACGAAGAAATTTATGGAGAGCAGTTGATTGTAGAAGCATCTGATGGTACGGAAGAAGTGCTGGAAGAATCCAATAATGGCAATGGCCGTGGCCCCAGCGGGTCTTTTGACGCTGTACCGGGCTTTATAGTAATCAATGTGTGGCGCTGGCCTTCAGTAAGGTTTGTGTACGGCCCGGCTTACAGGCCCTGGGTTTCGCCCTGGCGCTGGCGACACAATCCGGGCTGGTACCGTCCATGGCATCCGGTAAGATGGGGGCTTTTTCGTCCACGCTGTTTCCGGTATCATCACACAGGTTTCAGGGTGGTGCGCACACACAGGGTGGTTGTGGCACACAGAGTATACAGCCCGTTCAGGAGAACTTCTGCAGTAGTAAGAACAAGAAATGCAGCCAATGTAAACAATTACCGTGTTACCCGTACCACACGCCGTACCAATGTTACCGGCCCCAGGGGCAATGAATACAGGGTTAAGCAAACAACCTGGAAAGTAAAGGATGAAGATGGTGATGTACGGGGTAAAAAAACAAAAACCACAGTAAGGAGAAGACGTGGCTGATAAGTGGCACTAATGCAATCAAAAATACCCGGAACTAAAAATCCGGGTATTTTTGATGTATCCTTTTAAGATATGATTGTTATTGTATCAGCCTGTAACTATGGAAACATTAGAGGCATTGGCACCCTTGGGGCCCATTTCAATTTCAAAACTAACTTTATTGCCCTCCTGGATGGCTTCTTTCAGCCCGTTTACATGTACAAATATGCTTTCCTGTGTTTCCAGGTCACGGATAAACCCATATCCCTTGGAGTCATTAAAGTGAGTAACAACGCCGGTTCTGATAAGATCGGCCGGGTCGGCATCCTGCTGTTTGGGAACGCCGGTTTCAATATCTTCCAGCTTTACTTTTTTCATCTTCCGTGGATCAGGCGGGGTAGAGGAGAGGTTACCATTCTCATCAATGTATGCGAGCATATCATCGAGGCTTGTACTTTTAGGATTGTCTTTACGCTCCTGCTTTTTCTCTTCTTTTTCTTTTTTTGCCTGCCTCTTTTTCTTTTCCCTTTCCTTTTTATTCCAGGTTTCTGCCATGCTTTTTTATTAAATGATTAAATATTTTACCGGCTTCAATATTGAGCGGCATATCCGGGGAAATTGTATGATTTCGGCAGACTGAATTAAAGGTACGCTTTTTTCTTCGCTTTTCGGTGTTTTTTACTTAATCGGGACTTCAAGGGTGCGTTTTATATCATTTTCTGCTTTCTGCCTGCACCGGTTAGATTCCCGGAATGACTGATTAAATTCCTGCAATTACCGCACCAGTCTGTATTATGCTGCATTCAGGTGTTTAAGCAGGCTCTCATCTTTGCGCAGCCGCCAGATAACAGCATCCAGTATATAGTGGTGCAGCGGTATGGCCCAGGCTATACATGCCAGAAAGTAATTGGCCACTTCGCTGCGCAGCAGCGTGCGGCTGCCCCATTGAAAGCCGGTTGTAAAAAGGCCAAAAAGGGCCATGCACAGCACCAGTATTACAATCCGCCTGGTAAATATTGCCGCCATACCATAGCCGGAGCTATCTGCACCGGTATATTTGTTCTGGTTGTGGTAATACACAATCCGGTGGTATTGTATGTTGTGGTAAATGCCCAGCAATACCGGTTTGAGCAGTAAGGGTATTGGCAGCATGATAAAAATTACATGTGCAGCTATGACCGTAATCAGCAATCCCCATTTGGGTACATTGATGGTATCCGCCGGCTTACGAAGTACAAAACGTTGTAACAGGATAAGAAAAGCGGTAAAAAGCAGGCTGCAGATCCATCCCAGCAGGGTTTTCAGGCTTATAAGGCCTGCAAGGAAGATAAAGGCAGCGATAACACCCATAACAAGTGCCGCCCATTGCAGCTTTAGAAATGGCCATTTTCTCCGGGTAAGCAAATGAACCAGCAGCAGCACCACACCCCATGCCAGTACGTAGTATGTTTCCCTGTTCCAGCTTCGCAGTTCAAATGCAGAAAACAATTCGGAGCTGCTGATAAGTGGCATATTACTGTACTGGAAATAAAGAAAGGGAAGAAAACATCCCATCAGCAGCAGTGCATGTTCTGTACGGCGGCTACGGTTATCTGTTTCATTGTTTCGCCTGCGGTAAATGGCAATAATACCCCAGTGCTGGCGCACCAGGTGAAAGTAGGCCATGCAGATGCAAAACCGGTTAAAGATGGTGTAACTATTGCGCAGGAGGTTGATATCCTTTGAAAACAAAAAGGGCAGGCCAATGAATAAGGGGCCGATAAGAAAAGTACAAAGGGTGATAAGCAGTATCGGCCTGTTTTGCCTGAAAAATGATTTGTCAAAATAAGTGCGTGTATAAGTGGCAAAAAAATGGCTGCTGTCGAAAAGCAATGCCCAGGCGATGTAAAATACAAATACTGTTTTGGATCTGTCTGTATGGATACTGCCCGTAAATAAGTAAAAAAGTCCAAGTGCCGCAATGCTGAAAATGACAGGGCCTATCAGCCATAGTACATCACTCCGTTTGCTGATAATCCAGGGATATGTAAGTGTTGCAGGCATACTGATGTTTGTACGAATATACAATAAAAGTATTTTCTTAGATAGTAATGCCGCCCGCTCCTTTTTTCAACTTGCATTTTTCAGAATAAATTCTTATCTTATGCCATGTAACGATAAGTACTGGTGCTCACCATTAAATGTATTGATATGTCATTAACTTTTTCACCGGAAACGGATCTTATACAGCAATGGGTGGCTGCCAAACGTGACCCTGCGGACATTGAGGAAGAGTTACAAAAAAAGGGGCTTGATGTCAGCAGCATTAACGCTTACCTAAGGGAATACAGGCGGCTGCGCAATGAAAAAAGGCAGTTTACGGGGTTTGTGCATATTGCCATTGGCGCTGTATTGGGCTTTATCAGCTGCACACTTACGGTTACCAACATTTTTCCGGGTATGTTTGATGTAATTTTGTACGGGCTTACCACAGTAGCCATTCTTTTTATTTGCAGGGGATTGTATTGTATATTTGAGTAAGCACAGCAAAATTGTTGACAGCAGCAAAGGAGGCCAATGACCATCATGCTGCAATATTTGATGTGATTCTTTATGGCCTTACCACAGTAGCTATTCTTTTTATTTGCAGGGGATTGTATTGTATATTTGAGTAAGCACTTAAAAATTGTTGAGAGCAGCAAAGGAGGCCAATGACCATCATGCTGTAATAAACGTTAATAGTCAGTTCCCGGAAGCACACCCATAACTCATAATCCATAACTCATAACTCATAACTCATAACCCTGCAATCAAAAAGTATCAAACAAAATAAAATCAAACAACCGCCCCCTGCTTCCTCACATATTTCGTCAATATCACAATCAACTGTCCTTCAATTTTACCTTCAATTTGTTCAGTATTATCTTTTACTGTGCGGATGTTTTTTACCACAGTACCCATTTTAGCATTCAGGGTGGAGCCTTTTACATCTAATGATTTGGTCAGCACCACAGTGTCGCCATCATGCAAAATATGCCCGTTGTTGTCGCGGTGCAGGTCCACACTGCCATCATTTTCATGGTCGCCGGTTGTTTTGGCCCAGGCAAGGCGATCATCATCCAGGTAAAGCATGTCCAGGCTTTCAGCCGCCCAGCTTTCGTTGCGCAGGCGGTTGAGCATGCGCCAGGCAACTACCTGTATGCCCGGCACTTCACTCCACATGCTGGTGGAAAGGCAGGTCCAGTGATTGCTGTCCAGTTCTGCTTTCTTCTCAATTTGTGCCAGGCATTTGTCGCATACCAGCAGGCAATTTTCTTCGTACCCGCCTGTTTGCGGGGGCACTTCATATATTTTTAAAGTATCTTCTGATTGGCACAATTCGCATTTGCCCTCACTTCTTTGCTGCAATATTTCTTCCAGTTTCATATTCCTTTCCTGAATTTTGAGCCGCAAAGGTAATGTTTTGCAATGGGGATACTGCATTTATGCAAGCCGGGCGCATTTCAAATTGCCCGGGCAGCGGGTTGCAAAACTGCTTCAATAATCGACTGTCTAAATCTTCACCCCGTTGGTTAAAGACCACTACTGTTCGGAAGATTTGTATTTACAATATACATTCTTGTTGTTAATGGCTGACCAATTAATTCGGAAAGCTCTGCTGGCCGTTTTCTGTGCTTTTCCTTGATGAAAAGCACCAAAAATCAAGGGCTGCGGAAAAAAAAGCTAAAAATTTCCCTGTCTGGCTAAAATGAAATCAGTCACAACAAGTGAATAAATCCCGGCAATAGTGCGACTTACCAGCTAAGAATATAGCCAGGCAGATGTAACATTAATTTTATTTTTTACCCAGCCATGAAAATTTTCTTAACGCAATTTTTTCCGAGGCCCATCCATCGAAAACATTTTCTGAATAGGAAGCGATGGGTATCATAAGCTTATGCTACTTTCTGTTATTTGTCTGTTTTCAATATACCCAAAATCTGCCGAACAATTATGGTGGTGAAACTAACCACGGCTGACCGGAAACAAATGCAATTAGTTATATTGTTGCCAAAAACGCTAATGCAGTATCGTTAATGTATTGCCCGGTGTAACCACAAGATTTGCACCAGCGCCAAGCAACAGACTGTAAATGGTTACGTTTGAATTGATGATTACTGTGCCGGAATTGATGGTTACTTCAGCATAGCTATTTGGCACACCGCCGCAGCTCCAGTTCCCGGGGTTCTCCCATTGGGTACTCACAGCCCCTGTCCAGTTGTTGGTAGCAGTGTTCACTGTAATCCTTACTGTGTCATTTATTTTGGGGTTGCCCGACTGGTCCTGTATCACCAGGATATAATCTGCTGTTACAAGCGGGTTAATGGTAATATGCGGATTGGTAACCGGTGAGCCAAAATAACCTGCACCAGTTGACATCCACACATAAGTTACATTGCCAACCGGCATGCCGAAATATTCAGGGTAACCGCCCAATGTAACCGGCTGCCCTTTACAAACGGTGGTATCTTTACCGGCATTGGCCTTTACCATTTTGTAATAGAATAAATCAGAAGTTGCGCTGCATCCTGAAATGCCATTGGTGGTGGTAACAGTATACATGCCCGATCCTGATTTGTCAACTGGTAATTTGCTGCCTGCTGCAAAAGGATTGGTAGGATTCCACTGATACGAAAGACCCGTTTCGAGCGAATTACAAACAAGGGTATCAAAAAAAGAAGTGGGGCCTCCCGGTGTATAATTAATCACCGGTTTGGCCAATTGAGCTCTTACAGTTACCAAAACAGTATCAAATAATGCGGAACCCTGTGCATCAGTAACCGTTAAAATAAAATTGGTTGTTGCAGGCGGAGTTGCAGTTGGATTTAATATTGTTGCGTTACTGAGGAATACGGCCGGTGTCCAGTTATAAGTATAGGGTTGCACACCGCCCGAAACTATAACGGATGGCGCCATTGCAACATTACCACCCGGACAGATTGTTTTGTCGGGGTTTACTGATGAAAAGGTAAGTGGTAAAATAGATGATGCATAATCCTTAATCTTTGTTACATAGGCATCATTACCGGCAGTGTAAGTGGCTGTAAGATTGCCAAATACAAGGCTGGATAAAAAACCGCCTGCATAAGCATTCTCTTTTGCAGCAAGGGAATTGATGTCTGCATTAACACCGGTATATGTGGATGACCATTGGAGTGTGCCAAAAGCATTGATGCAGTTCACTTTTGTTTTTTGATAATTGGTGTCAAGAAAATTATTGGGATTCTTTTCAGCATGATACACATTGCCCCCATAATAAGCCACCCTGGGGTTGGTTTGCGGAAATACAATAAAATTCAGACCTGTGCCTGGCCGGGTATTCATCCACTCCCGGTTGCCGGTATTGCTGTATTTAATAACCTTGGGATAGTAAAAGCCGGATGATGAGGCCCTGCTCAAAGTTTCTGCACCAATATATAATTCTCCGGCCGGGCTGGCAGCCATACTAAAGGCCTTGGTCCAGTACCTGCCGCTGTTGATATCATTCAGGTTGTCTTTACCCCATAAAAAAAAGCCGTTGGCATCCAGTTGAAACACAAAGCCTTCAGGGCCATAGGTGCGCTGGCTGTCGAAGGTTTGAGTGGTAATGATACTGTCGGTGTAGGTATTGTTTTTTATGATAATGGTTTTTGGCCCGCCTGAGCTGCCGCAAACACCAACCCTGCCATCTGGTGAAACGGCTACAGAAAGGCACTCGTCACTCTGGCTGCTGTATTCAGGATAGGTTACCGGTAGTGTTGAGTAAACCTGCCTCATCCAGCTAAATCCGCCTGCGGAAGTAAATTTGGCTACAAAGCCGTCATTGGATGTGGTGGGGGTAAGTATCTGCGGACCCACCGTAGCTGCAACTGAAAAATAACCACATATTGCGGCATTGCCAGCCGGGTCTGCTGCCACATCCGTGAGGGTTACATTCACTGCAGGTTCAATGATCCATGTTTCGGTGCCTGTACCGCTGATCTTTAATAAAAAATTTCCACCCGGAAAACTCAGGCCACCAAAACTCACCGTTCCGGTAGTGGAGCCGATGAGGTAAATATTGTTTAAGCTGTCGGTAGCAATGGCCACTGCATTGTCAGCCCCGCTTGCTCCATAATTTTTTGCCCAGATGAAGTTGCCGGCTGTATCATATTTGGCCAAAAAGATATCATTGGCACCTGCATTGGTGAGTGTTTGGCTGCCGATTTGTGTGGAGGCTGAGCTGAACACCCCGCAGGAATACACAAAATTATCTTTGCTCATAACGATGTCATTGGTTTGCTCGCCTGCTGCTCCATTGGCGGTTTTAACCCAGGCAAAACCCGGCGATTGAGCAATTGTGGCCTGTGCTGTACAAGCGAAGAGCAGAAAGAGTGAAATTTGTTTCATATGATCTTACTATTTAGCAAATAAGTATTGCTGTAATTTAATTAACCAAGGCCGGGAGCAGTTGAAGAATACCCCTGCCGATGATCAGGTACTGGTAAAATGACGTTTACTAATTATAGTAAAATTAATCAAATTATGTAAAAAAGGGCAATCAAATAATAGTATAGTTAAAAAGTATTCCGGAAAATAGAGGTGCAAACGGCTTTATTAGTGTATTTACAGCAACTGGCGGGTAAAAAAGCAGGAAACCCGGCTGCAGTAATTATTTGAACGGTATAACAATGCTGTTTTTAACCTGTAATTTCATGGTTTATTATACATTAGAGCTTTGAGTATTATGAACAGTAAACCGAATGTTAAGGCCACAGGATTGGCCATCCTGCTTTCAGCAATAGTTGCTTTGGCAGGCAGTGATTCAATGGCACAAATGCTGCAACTGCCTGATGGCGGTGTGAACTTTAAATCAAAAGCCGGAAGAAGAGTGGGGGTAACGGATATTGAGATCAACTGGGATGCTCCCGGTGTAAAGGGCCGTGAGGGTAAAATATGGGGAACCAATGTGGCCAATTACGGGTTTGAAGTGCTGGGCTTTGGTTCCAATGTGGCTTCTCCCTGGCGGGCCGGAGCTAATGAGAACACTACCTTCTCATTTTCAACCGATGTTACAGTAAATGGCAAGCCACTGACTGCTGGCAAATATGGTTTTTTTATTGCGCTGTATCCCGACTCCTGTGTACTCATCTTCAATAAAAATACAGCAGGCTGGGGCAGTTATTTTTACAACAGTGCGCTGGATGTACTGCGGGTAACGGCCAGGCAGCAAAAAGACATGAAGGAAAGCAGGGAAAGACTGGACTTTACTTTTTCCAAACAAACAGGCAGCGCTGTTGAAATTGCACTGGAATGGGAAAAATGGCGGATACCCTTTAAAGTGGAAACTGATATTACCGCTACCACACTTGCATCTATACGTACACAATTGAGCGGTGGCATGGGATTTGACCCACCCAGCCTGGAAGCAGGGGCTGCCTGGTGCCTGCAGAACAACCTCAATTATGAGCAGGCCCTCGGATGGATCAATTCGGCTGTTGATCCGAATATGGGTGGTGTGAGCAGTTTCAGGGCACTCTCTACCAAAGCAGGTTTATTGGCCAAGCTCAATAAAAAAGAAGAAGCTGATAAGCTGATGCTGACTGCCATGGAAAGCGGAAGCGTACAGGAAATACACAATTATGGCCGCCAGTTGCTCAATGAAAAACGGACAAAGGAAGCGATGGCGGTATTTGAAAGAAATCATAAAAAATTCAACGGGGCATGGCCCACCAATGCAGGTATGATGCGGGGCTATTCTGCCATGGGTGATTTGAAAAAAGCATTGGAGCATGCAAAACTGGCGCTGGCGCAGGCCCCGAATGAACAAAGCAAAAAAACGATTGAAGATGCCATTGCCACATTACAGGCGGGTAAGGCATTGTGATATTTTTTAAGTTGGATTTTTCAACCCGCTGTGTCCCGCCGGTTAGTTTTTAGCGTATTGTAAATTTATCCTGGCGAAGACACATCGGCGAAGGAGAAGAATCATCACCAGTTTTGTATAATTTCCATGGCTTTTTTTGCTGGGGTTCCAATGCTTTTAGTGTGAGTTGATGATGAACGTTTTGCCTGGTAAACCGGATTTCTATTTCATCTTTTATTGCCTGCTTAAAACTGATTTTACCAGGTACGGATTGCTGCAAAAAACTAAGCTGAGGGTCAATCAATTCCCCGGGACGCACAAAGAGAACCGGAGGATGATACGCTTTAAATGGAAAAGTTTGAAATGGAACAATTACGAAAAAGTGCTGCAACAAATAAATATTACAATTTGATATAATGTTAATGTATTCCCTTGAACGCCCCCAGCAGGTAAGCTTCATTTTAACATCTTTAAAAATACTGCTGCACCCGGCAGCAGCTATCGTAGTAAACAATTTAATTTGGCGGATACTTTTTTTGTGCCTGGCTATTATGAGCATGCAGTTGAGTAATATCCATACCGGTACGGGCAACAGGAAAAGAATATATATAAGCGGCATTGTATGTGAGGGTTTACAGTTATTGGCTTTTGCTGTAATATTTTTTTACAAAAAACTTATTGGTCAAATGCCTTCACAAAGCAATTCAGTTCAATTATATCACCCGGCATTAGTACCAATTTGTCAAACGCAAAGCCCAGCTTTTTCAGCAGACCAATAGAATTGGTATTTTCCTGGTCAGTAATGGCAAGGATGCGGTTAATGCCAAGTTGCGTATGGGCGTGTTCCAGCACAGCCGAAGCTGATTCGTAACCATAACCCTTACCGGCATATTGTGGCAAAAAGGCAAAGCCTATATCAGTATCCGGCAGGGTATCTCTTTTCAGCAGCCCACAAAGGCCCGCAGGTGTTCCATCAAGCAAGGTTACAGTGTTGAGGCCAAATCCATTTATTTCATAACTGGGCATTACCCTTTCTTCCAGGTAAGCCCCTGCAGCTTCATGGTTGTTGATATTGCGGTTGCCTATAAAACGCAGCCATCCCGGCGAATTGAGCAGTTCGTAAATGAAGGGTGTATCAGTTAAGGCAGCGTGGCGTATGATGAGCCTGCTGGTAGTAGCAATGATCATGATATTTTTTTTGCTGTATTTATTGCATTTCTTCCACCCATTTGTCCCTGTCATCGGGACTGAATTTCCAGGGGGCGAAATTGTTTTCAATATTGCCAAACATGGCATTCCACTCCTGCGGCGCATTGCTGTCTTCCATCACCAGGCTGCGGCGCAGTTCGGTAATGATGGAGAGCGGCGAAATGCTTACCGGGCACTCTTCCACACAGGCATTGCAGGTGGTACAGGCACGCAGTTCTTCCACAGTTATATGATCGTTCAGCAGGGTTTTGCCATCGTCTTTAAATTCGCCATTGGCATTGATGTTTTTGCCCACAGCCTCCAGCCTGTCACGGGTATCCATCATTATCTTGCGTGGACTCAGCAGTTTACCGGTTTGATTGGCGGGGCAGGCAGCGCTGCAGCGGCCGCATTCAGTACAGCTGTACGCATCCAGCAGGCTTTTCCAGCTAAGGTCAAATACGTCTTTTGCACCAAATTTCACAGGGGCCGATTCACCTGTGGGGGCCAGTTCGGGCTGCATCATATACAGTACTTCATTTTGTACATGGGGCATATTGTCCATTTTGCCTTGTACATCCAGCCTGGCAAAAAACGCATTGGGAAAAGCCAGCATAATGTGCAGGTGTTTGCTGTAAGGCAGGTAATTCAAAAAAGCAAAAATACCGATGATGTGCAGCCACCAGCAGCTTCTTTCAATCCCAATCAAAGTGCCATCGCCCAGGCCCTGCAGTGCCGGGGCAAATATGCCTGAAATGATAAAGTTACCGATATCATGGTAATGTTCACTGCCCTGTAATTGCAGGGCCCTGTCAGCTGCGTTCATGGTAATAAACAGCGTCATCAGGATAATTTCCACAATCAGGATATAATTGGCATCGCTGCGGGGCCAGCCGTTCAGATCGCTGCTGATAAAACGTTTCAGTTTGATGATATTTCTCCGGCATAAAAAAACCACGCAAACGGCTATCACGCCAACAGCCAGTATTTCAAAGAAATTGATGAGGAAGGTGTAAAAACCGCCCAGCATACCTGCGAAGAGCCTGTGTTTGCCAAGGGCGCCATCCAGCACAATTTCCAGCACTTCCAGGTTAATGATGATAAACCCTGCATAAATGACCAGGTGCATGATGGCTACCAGCGGGTTTTTGAACATTTTCTTCTGCCCCAGGGCCAGCAGCACAAGGTTTCGCCAGCGGGCAGCCTTGTTGCCGCCCAGGTCTTCCTCCTTACCCAGCAGGATATTGCGGCGTATCTGCATGATATTTTTACTGAAAAGCCAGGTTCCAAAACCGGCACATAATACAAAGGCAATCTGTTGCAGCAACTGCATAATAATTAAGTTATACCATTTATAAATACTATTCCGTCTAATCTTTTCTGGTACTGACGCTACGGTCAGCATTGTTAACATAATACCGGCCTGCTTCGAATAAGCTGTAATCAGGTTGTACCAATTAATAAGCAGCTTCGGTATTATACCGCTAAGTTAGGGCATAGCGGGCAATTGGCGATGTAAAATGAAAAACCGGGTGCTATAAATGGCCAACCTCAAAACTTTATATCCTCAATTTTTCCTGTATTTTCGTGCAGGCAGGTTCAAAATAAATAATATGGGCGATAAAAACTATATACTTTCCAAAGAAACAGCAGACAAAAAACTGCGGCGCATGGCGCTGGAAGTAGCCGAGCGCAACTATAATGAGGAGGAACTGATCTTAATCGGCATCCGGGAAAATGGCATTGTAATAGCCCGGAAAATTGCGGCTCACCTGGCTGATGTGTTTACCGGTACTGTCCGGGTACTGGAATTGTCGCTGGATAAAAAACAGCCGGCTGCTGTAAATATCTCTGCCCCAATGGATTTTAATGGCAAAAATATCCTGCTGATTGATGATGTGGCCAACAGCGGGCGCACCATGCTCTATGCACTCAGACCCCTGCTGGATTTTCACCCCAAAAAAATACAAACCCTGGCCCTGGTGGAACGCACCCACAAAACCTTCCCGGTTGATGTGGATTATACGGGGCTTTCCGTTTCCACCACACCCGACCAGCATATTTATGTAGAAGTAGATGGTGAGGAAGTGGGAGGGACGTGGATTGAATGATGTATTAATGTGCAAATGTGCAAATGTGCAGATGTGCAAATGTGCCGATGTGCAAATGTGAGAGATAGCGTCTTATGTCTTCAACTTTAAACTTTTCAACTTTGAACATACAACCTATCAACTTTGAACCCCCAAACTTTGAATATACAACCTATCAACTGTGAACCAACTAACTTTCAAACCCGAACTTTGAACCCTCAACTTTGAACTTAACAACTTTGAACCTTCAACTTTAAACCTGTCAACCTATCAACTGTGAACCCCCAAACCTTGAACCTTGAACTTTTTAACCTTCAACTTTGAACTTTTAACCTTGAACCCTCAACTTTGAACTTAGCAACTTTGAACCTCCCCCTCAATTCAACACCAGCACCGATCCTTTTTTACTCACTGCCTGCTGATTGCTCGTTTTTATATAATCAACCGTCCATACATAAGCACCATTGGGTACCGGCTTGCCGCTTTTTCTCCCGTTCCAGGCTTGCAGGGGATCTTTGCTCAGGTAGATTATTTCGCCATAGCGGTTAAAGATGCGCATGGTGTATTGCTCTATATCGCAGGCATGCAGTGGCCTGAAGTTGTCATTCCTTCCATCGCCATTGGGAGTAAATGCATTGGGCAGCAGTAAAGCACAGGGGCAATCTTCAAATAATATTTCTACTGTTGCAGTATCGGCCCCGCAGCCATTTTTGGCCATTACACTGTACGTACCCGATTGTGTGGGTGTGTAAGTTGCAAACTGGCTTCCGTCCTGCCAGGTATAGGTACTTGCATTGGTTACCGGTGAAATGGTATAGGTTTCACCCCGGCAAAGGGCGGTATCCCTGCCTAAAGATAATTGCAGGCTATCGTTAAAATATACATGCAGGCTGTCCAGTTCACCAGCACCCGCAGCGCCGGAATAGCCGGTGATGACGGTATTGCTGTAAAAATTAGAAAACTCTTTATTGCCGGTATCGTGTTTGCCCGCATCAAAATAGTAAGTAAAAGCAGTATTACTTACGGTATGCCCTGTGAGTATCCTGGCTGCATAGCGCACATCATCTTCGGTGTACATTGAGCCGGGGCCCTTGCCGGCAGTGTACAGCTCTTGCAGTTCACGGGCATAATTTTAGTTGGGCGATGTGTTGATATGGGACTCGCCATTTAAAAAATAAAGCATGGCCGGATCAATCGTGATGGCTTTTGCCATGCTTTTAAAATTCCCTAAAGCAAACTGCCGCAGGGTAAGATAATGGTCGTACCACAACCTCGCTTTTATTTTGTCGGAGGCGGTACTGGTGTTGGTGGCAAAATGGTCGTGCCAGAACACGGTGAGTTTTTCATGTATCGAACGGGTGGGGGTTAGCAAACGGCCGAGCCACCATATTTTAAAGGAGTCAATTCTTTTCTCGTTCAGGTCTTTATCCGCCAGCGCTATGCCGCTGTTGATCCATGTTTGCCATAGTACCACGCCACTGGGGTCAGTATACCCGTCAATGCTGTAATTGTTCAGCGGTGGTTCTGCCGGTGGTGGCGTGGGCTGTAATATTTCATTTACTGCCTGCGCCATCGTCAGCGATTTAAAATGATCCAGGTCCTGTTTTTTTGCACCAAACAAACAGCGCTTCAGTAAATGCACCACCTGTTCTTTTTCCCAGGCACTTGTGCAGGGGCTGAGCTCATCAATGGTGGGAGATAACACTCCCCGGTCTGCTGTGCCGGCTTGGCCCGGCAAAATGGTTGTTGGTAATATTGTACCCATTGGCAAAAGAGCTTTTTAAGCAACAATGTTGCTGTGTTGTAAATTGCTTTGCGGTAAGGGGAAGTATAAGGGAAGGTATCAGTCAATAAACAGGGTGGTAAAACTGCCTTGTTTTAATTGGTACTTTTTTGTTTTTGCGGCATTGTACACCACTATGGAAAATGTTCCCGTACAAGGCCATTGTATTTTTTCTCCAGTTTGGTAATCGTAATGGTATTGGCAGTATCGCTGCCTGTAGTAAAACTGTTACCCAGTGAATCGGTATACCCGGCAATGATTACTGTATAACCATATTTCCCGGCACTGTCACCCAGTACACGCAGAGTAAGCGTATTTTTTTTGCCGGTGGAGTCGGGATATTTGCCCTGTATATTGATGGCGGTTACTGCACCGATGGTTTCCCTGCGGGTTTCAGCCAGCCGCAGTTTTACCGAAATGGTATCCTGAAAAAAATTGATCAGCACAGTTGCCGGCGGGGTTACAGGAACCACGGTTACAGCTTCGTTTTTGCTGCAGCCTGCACTATAAAATAAAACACATAAGAGCAACAGCCAGCATAACTGCTTCATGTATAATTGGTTTTTACCTGATACCGATGCGGCATAGTTGTAGCCCTTAAAATAAAAGGCTCATTAAATGTCTGCCGGTATAATACCAATAGTTTGAGTTAAAAAAAGTACATTCAATTGGTATAAGATCGTTTACGGGTTAGCAGTTTGCAAAACCTGTGCCATTTGAATATAAAAGTGGATAACTAAAAATTACAATGATGGTTACTCCGCAGCCAAATTGCTCATCAACTTTGCGTTGGCTTGCCAATTTTAAGCAACTCAAAAAAATCTTTTCCGCCATTTCTTTTACGCTGCCGGTCAATACGTGGCCCTTCCACACTGCCCCTGCGAAAAATTATGCATCAGGGTCCGTCTGACCGAAGCGGCTTAGAAAATAACGGTTATAAGTGATAATCTTATTCCGATGTATCATGCTCCGGCCTGCTTATTTTCAGCAATGCAAAAAAATCTTTTTCAGCTATTTCTTTTACGCTGCCGGGCGGCAGGTTGCCCAAATGAAGGTCTTCGATGGATAATCTTATTAATCTTTTACACCGGTGCTTTACAGCCATCATCATTTTTCTTACCTGGTGGTATTTGCCTTCGGTTAAAGTAATGGTGAGCCAGGTGTGCGGACCATAGCTGTTGCTGTTTTGTGTATATGGATACAATGAAGCAGGATCGTTCACAATGGCCACATCGCAGGGTGGGGTAGTATAGCTTTCGCCATTTTTTATCTTGATGGCTACACCGTTCTGCAGGCGGTACAAATTTTCTGCGCTGAGCGTATTGTTGATCTGCACCAGGTACTTTCTCTGGTGCGGTGTATCACCCAGGAACAGCAATCTTGTAACTTTTTTATTGGTGGTAAGCAGCAGTAACCCTTCTGAATGATTATCCAGCCTGCCAATTGCGTGTGTGCCTTCCGGGAATCTAAAGTCCAGGTCGCCCAGCAAACCCACTTGATGGCTGCTGATAAACTGCGACACCATATTGTATGGTTTGTTGAGCAGGAAGTAATGATGGGGGTTATTGTCCATTTTTGCGAAGATAAGTAAGTTGAGAGTTGATAATGGAAAGTGGATAGTTAGAGTTGCAAAAAATAGAAAAGCAGCAGTAGCAATGATTTCAAATCTGGTAAGAAACGAGAGGGGCGGCGGCAGTGAGACCTCTACATAAAACTATCATGCTCAGTGTATGGTTCATTTCAGTAAAAGGATTAAATTCATGTTTTATATTCAGGTGAAGTTTTTTATTTATTTTGCCGTAAACGCTTAAATGTAATTTTGTACTGTATGAAACATACAATCCTGTCAGCTCTGCTGTTTTTTATGGTGAGTTGTTCTTTTGCTCAGAAATTACCCTATCCCGGGTACTGGAAAAATTTTCTTCTCCCGGATGCAGTAAATGGCTTTATTCAGTCACGCAGTATCAACTGGGCAATGGATGCGGAGGAAACCTTTTCATTTGCAGATGCTGAAAAGTACAGGAAGGAAAATATTTTCGATTATCTTGTACTAAAGGCCCTGTCGGGTAAGGTGAAAGCATACCACCAGCGGTACGAGCGTTTTGAAGGGTTTGAGAATGCCCCGTTTTCCGGAGTTGATACCCTCAGTGATAATGACAAAATCAATATGAAACATTCACTAACAGATTCCCTGAAAAATATCGGGCTGCATGAAATATTTTATCTTGACAATTACCAGCTGAAGTGTAAGATTGTTTCGGTGGCACCCATGACGAATTTTGTGACAGGCGGCGGCATCAATCTCGGAGTAAAGCCGGTTTTCCGTTGCTGTAAAAACAACCGGAAGGGTTTTGGAGTAAAAAATAAAAACAGCCTTATTCATTTGAAAAAACTGCAGCGTGTTTTTTATCCTGATTCGGTTAATGGTGCTGCAATAATCAAACAAAATTACGGATTGAACCTTGTACAGGCGATCTGGATTGGTGCCGCTAAAGGTGCGGTTAAACTGCTGGATACTGAATTAAACAGGGTTATTGCTGCCGGGGATGTATTGAACTATCAATTTTTTACTGACTCAATACAGGTGCCGGTGTACGACAAAGAGGGCAAGGTTACAGGCAAAACCTTAGCGGAGGGTACACCGGTATTTTCCAACAAATTGGTGAACGCCGTCCAGTTTGTTCAGGATTTTTATTACGACCCCGGAAAGCAAATTTTTATTTCAACCATAACTGATTGTTACCTGCTTGTTAAAAGTTTTGATAATAATACATATGAATCCAGGATTGAAAAAAGATTCAGGATTCTATAGCCGGGTATGAAGATGCTGTGTGGGGCAAGGCTGCTTCCCATTAGCAGGTTCGCCACATCCTTTTCTGCAGGTGGCTACGGGTAAGCAATTTACAACTAAATATATCTCAGAACCTGGTATGACTGTCATTAATAGTTCGGTTTGGGTGAGGTGCGAACAAATGTGTATATTTAGTCAGCCGTAATGATAAAAATCATCAGTCAGGCAATTTTAATGAGACCCTTTTTTTTCATAACTGTCGCCCTGGTTTTTTGCACCATATTTGCTTGTGGAAATACAACCCGTGAATACATGGCTTCTAAACAGGGCATTACAATTATTTGCGGCGGTTCTTTAGATTCGGTTGAATCTCAAAAAAGACTCAATAATTTCCTCGATTTCCTTTTGACAAAAATTAACCGCAGTGTAAATCAAACTAAAATAGTTATTCAAACCTGTGCTGTAGGTTTTGACCGGGCAAAAGGTGATATGAGAGGCGAATTCATTTTCGTAGCCTATGATACGATATTGAAAAAGGATACAGTCTGGCTTGATAAAACGGAACTTTCTTTTTACCGGGAATTCCGGAATCTTCCAGTAACACAAACCTGGGTGTATAAAGGATGGTATCCGTCATTTAAAATTGATTCAATATATGCAGCGTCTGATGTGGGATTGAAGATTAAATACCTGTGCTATGATCCATCAATTGAATTTTATGACAGGCTTATCGAAATTGTAAACTATTCACTAACAAATATCGAAAAGCTCAGGATGACTCAGCACTACTACCATTTGCCAAATGCAGAGGGATATGTTTCAGTTTTGTCATTTGATACCGCACAGTTAAACAGGATAGAGCCAAAGTATTATGGCTTTGATAAGAGTTTATTACCCTATGCCAGCAATTTTGGTTGGGCGGCAATTCCTTTGTTTATAATTGGTTGTTTTTTTATTTACCTATTGATTGGAAAAAAACTGAGAGTAATGATCGGTCAAAAGGCTGGCAAGACAGCCATTTAATAAGGTGTCAGGTAAATTGCAAAGGTTCTTGTGGCAATGAATATCAGGAATCCGAATCTGGTCTTGGGTATTTCTGGTGTATTGTCAGGAGAAACATTTTGAGTGTCTGAAATTAATTTGCTGCTAAATTTTAGTAGTCTTTTAGCGGTGATACTGTTTCAACATGCATAACCTGCTTTAAGCCGCACATATTTTGTATTACAATAAATTAAGTTGTAATAACTGTTCAACAAAGTTCCCCAATGCCTGATTTCAATTAACTTTACCACAGGTTCTTCAACTATTTTCATCTGTAAAATCATATTCTTGAGGTTTTATACGGGACTTTGTTTACTGGCAGCTTTTTTTTTTAGTGGTGCAAATACCCTGCATGCGCAACTTTGCCAGGGCAGCTTTGGAGATCCGCTGGTCAATATCAGTTTTGGTTCGGGCAGTAATCCCGGCCCGCCATTAGCCGCTGCCACCACCAATTACCAGTACGTAGCTAACGACTGCCCCAATGATGGTTTTTACACAGTGCGCAATAATACCACCAGTTGCTTCGGCAATTCATGGTTTACCCTTACTGGCGATCATACGGGCAACCCTGGTGGTTATTTTATGCTGGTAAACGCCTCCATACAGCCAAGTGCTTTTTATGTGGATACGGTAAGGGGGCTTTGTGGTAATACCACCTACGAGTTTGCTTCCTGGATCATGAACATGAGCATTTTACAACCAAGTGGCTGTGGTGGTAACCCCATACAGCCCAATATTACTTTTTCGATTGAAAGAACGGACGGTACTGTGTTGCAAACTGCCAATTCCAACAATATACCACCCACCACCACTGCTATATGGAACCGTTTTGGCCTGGTGTTTACCACTCCTGTTGGTGTGCAGGACATTGTGCTGCGCATGTACAACAATGCCACCGGCGGCTGTGGCAATGATATTGCACTGGATGACATCACTTTCAGGCCCTGCGGGCCCCAGCTTACCCCGGCTATACTTGGGCTGGGTACTACCACTGCCACTATTTGTGAGGGTACAACGCAGTCACTTAGTTTTAACTGCACCGTATCGCCCGGTTTTAATAACCCGGTATTTCAATGGCAGCAGAGTGTTAACGGCAGTACGTTTACAGATATGCCCGGAGAAAATGCCACGGTACTGGTCAGGAATTTTACACCAGCCAGTGCAGCAGGGGTGTACCGCTACAGGCTGAGTGTGGCCGAAACAGGAAACCTTGGCTCACCCCAATGCAGGATCAGTTCAGAAAATATTACCGTAACCATCAAACCTCAACCTGCTGTTACTGCCACCAGCAACGGACCTGTTTGTGCCGGTGAAAATATTGTGCTTACGGCAGCAGGAGCAGCAAGCTACCAGTGGAGCGGCCCGGGCGGCTTTACAAGTAATGTTAACCCGGTACAGTTAAACAATGCACAGCTGACCAATGCAGGCAGCTACAGTGTAGTAGGTAAAGACGCTGATGGTTGCGAAAACACTGCTGCTGTTGCTGTTGTGGTTAATCCTTCACCTGCGGCCTTTACTTTATTTGCTGATTCAACCATATGTGACGGCGCAACTATACAATTATCAGCCGGTGGTGGCGGAACCTACCAATGGCTGCCTGCTGCCGGTCTTAACGATGCAGCCCTGCCCAATCCTTTTGCTGCGCCAACCGATTCAGTGCAATACAGGGTAGTGGTCACCAACCTGTTTAACTGTACAGATACGGCATATACCAGTATCAATGTAATACAGCTCCCGGTTGTATATGCCGGGCCCGACAGGATTATTGTTGCCAGTAAAAGCATCACCATAAACGGCAGCATCACGGGTGCTTACAGCAGTTTTACCTGGGGGCCGCTCACCAATATCATCAATGAAAATACGCTTAACCCAACCATCAGCCCACCCGGTGAAGCAAAGTATTACCTTACTGCAGTGGCGCCCGGCAATTGCGGTGTGGTAAGCGATACCATGTATGTAAAGATTTACAGCGGCATCTATATCCCGAATGCTTTTACGCCGAACGGTGATGGTAAAAACGATACCTGGAATATTCCGGTACTGGAAGCATATCCCCTGCATACATTGCTGGTATTTAACCGCTACGGGCAGGTTATTTTTGAAAGAAAACAGGGACTGAATGGCTGGGATGGCAAATTCAGGGGGCAGGACCAGCCAGCCGGTGCCTACACTTATATGATTGACCTTAAAACCGGCGCTGAACTAATAAGGGGTACGGTTTTAATCATCAGGTAAATCATAACAGGAACAATTTAAGATTACTATAAAAAGATGACAGCCCTTCAAACAACATTCATTGAATTACTCAATACCTATACCGGCAATGGCAGCCTGGCAAATGAATTATGGACCGAAATTGAGCAAAACTATTCCCGCAAAAAAAGGCATTACCATACCCTGCAGCATCTTGAAAACCTGCTGGAACAACTTACAGCCATAAAAGCATCATTAAAAGATTGGGATGCTGTTTTGTTCAGTCTGTATTACCACGACATTATTTACAATTCACTCAAAAGCGATAATGAAGAAAAAAGCGCTGCAGTGGCGGTAAAGCGGATGCAGCAAATTGCAGTGCCTGCTGATACCATTGAACACTGCAGGGCAATGATTGCAGCCACAAAATCGCATCACCAGTCAGCTGACAGCGATACCAATTATTTTACAGATGCTGATCTGTCCATTTTGGGGCAAAGCTGGGAAATATATTTGCAATACTGTCAAAATGTACGCAAAGAGTATGCCCTGTACCCCAACATGGTGTATAATCCCGGCCGTAAAAAAGTACTGCAGCATTTTTTATCAATGGAAAGGATATATAAAACAGATTTTTTTTACAATACATTTGAGCGGCAGGCAAAGCAAAATATGCAAAGGGAAATTGAACTGCTTGGTTAAATAAGTCATGCTGTCTTGTCAAAAAAAGGGAAAACTGTTACATACATGCTTTTACCTGCTGTTTTGGGAAATAAGCATTTTGCTGCTGAAATGTACTGAATAATTGAAAATAAGTTATTGTTGTTGTAGCATTGGCCGCATTGAGTGTACATACTATTTAGCCCCGGCAAATGTTCCTGCAGGGCTGAATAACCGGGCAGTGGCGTTGCTTTGTGAAGCGATCTATTTCTCTGCAATTGACTTCCTGTCTTCCGCAACTGTACGGCAGAGAAAACTTGCCTGAAAAAGGGTATTTGCCCTCAAAAGAAGCTTTGCGGAATATTGCTTCGCAATATGTAAACACAAAGGAGTAATTTTATACAACTGATTATTAACCCCGGCGCAGCAATGAGGTTCTTATTGAATTTGTCATATTTAAGGAAAAGCATACTGGTCGTTCTTTTTTTTGCTTGTGTAAGACTGGTATTATCGTGTTTTATTGAACTGGGAAACGATGAAAGTTATTACTGGACCTACAGCCAGCACCTGCAATGGAACTATTTTGATCACCCTCCGATGGTTGCCTTGTGGGTAAGGGTATTCACACTTAATTTGTGGCTGGAGGATCATGTTTTTTTCATACGGGCAGCTGGTATTGCAAGCTGCGCAGTGTCTTCATATTTTATATACAGAACCATCGCAGCAATAAGTACAGAAAAGGCTGCATTTGCCGGTGTTTTTTTGTACAACTGTTCCTTTTATGCAGCTATTACAGCGGGGTTGATAATAACACCCGATACACCGCAGATGGTTTTCTGGACGCTTGCTATGTACCAGCTTACAAGGATATGCAATGATGACCAGCAATGGAAACCCTGGCTATTTTTCGGAATAAGCAGCGGGCTTTGTATCATGAGCAAGCTGCATGGTGTTTTTCTGTGGGCAGGTCTTTTTGTATACGCCCTGCTGTATATGCGTAAATGGTTCTGTAATCCGCGGTTTTATTTATCGGGTTTTATTACGCTGATGGTTACAGCTCCCATATTATTGTGGAACATTGATAATCATTTCATCACGTATAATTTCCATAGCCGGCGTGTGGTGGTAGCAGGGCCATTCATTGTACATTGGTTTGGGATGCTCAGGGAGTTTGTTGGCCAGCTGATCATCAACAACCCGTTCAATATGGTGCTTGCGGTGTTTTTTTTATTGTACGGGAAGCGTACGCTTACAAATGCAGCGCCGCTCCGTATTTATACATTAACAGGTATATCACTGCTGTTTGCAATATACTGGATTGCGGCTACCCGCCAATCGCTGCCACACTGGAGCGGCCCGGCCTGGATTTGCCTGATACCGGTTGCTGCCATCGGGTTATCAGAAGTAAAGCGTTCATTGTTTCGCAGCACTTTTAAATGGATGCTGGCATATACACTGATTTTTATTGTGCTTATTATTGCGGCAGTTAATTTTTATCCCGGAACTTTTGGAAGTTCAATAAAAACAGAGCTGGGCAAAGGGGATATAAGTCTTGATGCTTTTGGCTGGAAAGAAGCGGGGGAGAAATTCGGGGTTATTTACAGAAAAGAAAACAGCAATAGTGCAAGCAGTAACTTACCCCCGCTGGTATGCGCCCACTGGCATGGTGCTCATTATGAGTACTACTTTGCCCGACCGGTAAAAGCAAGTATGATCGGGCTGGGATCGATCATGGACATACACCAGTACGAATGGGGTAATGCATTCACACTGCCGGCAGCAAAAATGGATACGGCCTATTGTATTGTACATTCAGACGAGTATTATGACCCGGGAAAAACTTTCAGCAGTTATTATACAACTGCAGATTCTCTTGCCACTATTGAAATATTTCGTAACGGGAAGCCCGCCCATGATTTTTATGTGTACCGGTTAAGCGGCTGGAAAGGAGGCCGGTAAACACCCGTTGTGCCAAAAAAGTACTGCAGCATTTTTTATCTATGGAAAGGATTTTTAAAACAGATTTTTTTTACAATACATATGAGCAGGAGGCAAAGGGAAATAGCAATGCATTTCTGGGCAGGTCATCCTGGATATCTTGTTCCTTCCGCCCGGTGACCACTTTGCTCCTATATGCCGCGGAATCAGCCCCTGATGACAATCCCGGAAACCAGTAACTAAGAAAAAAATTGTTGTGTAAAATATTTAGCTATCTTAGGGCATTCGATTGCTTTTCTGTCAATATTTCCGCCCTATATATATAGTTTTAGTTTAACAGAACCGTAATTTACAGGAGAGCCTGTTTTGTTTAAGTCACTCAAATAAAACCTTAAAATATGAATAAGATTGTAATTGTTTTTTTTTTTTATTTTTCGTTCAGGGAGCCAAAAGCCAGTATGAAACCATGAGCCCCCTGCCGGGAGCCAAAATGTATTTTTCTGATAAGCCGTTTACCAGCAACCACGACGGCAGTAAGACTTCCTTTAAATCGGGTGATTTTATTTACGGGCGAATAGAGCTTGATAACCAGACGCTTTTGGATGCTTTTAAGATGACCAGTATAAAGACCAAATATTATTACCTGCGCTTTTGGGTATGTTCCTTTAAAAATGGCGAACAAATGGGGTCAAAGAATTCCTGGGAATACCTGCTTATAAAAAATGAGGAAGATGTAAAAAAGAATTATCTCAATTTTGATATACTTCCCGGCCCCACAGCGGCTACCAGTGCGCTTTGCGGGCTTGAGGATTTTTCAAGTAATATCGCAGGCGGACCGCTGTATTTTATCGTAAATCAATCCTCTTTTCCTGAAGATGGGGAATACAGCATCCAGGTGCGTTTGTTCCTGGAAACCGTTGATGGATGGGGTAAAAAACAGGATGTTGAAAAATGGCCGGCAATTACTGACGAGTTTAAATTCCAGTTCAATTCAAATGATATTGCCACACTTGTTAAAAACGGGGAGGCTGGCAGCGAACTCATCAGGAAAAATACTTTCCGCCTGTCGAAACTGCCTGCGCATTTTTCAAATACCAACAAACTGGCCGATCCGATGCTTACCAATGCAAACATCAGTTCCATATTAAAAAGGGATCTTGCATCCGGTGGCATGACGGTGCTGAAATTTGCAGTGGGCGATTATACAGGCGCTTTGTGGCAGGTTGAAAAAAATGACCTTGGAATCATTTTGCGGAGATTCGTCACCCCGGATATAAAAATTGCCTATAAGTTTGAAGGAGACTGTTATGTAGGCTATGCCCGGCTTTGGCAGGAGTACATGGGCGGAGGCAAATACGGGCCCTTGATTGTAGGGGGCCGAACCTGCAACAGTTGCGGTGATAAAATTGACTGTAACCTTGTAAAGTAATACCATTTATTCCAGGTCTGATTTATAAGTCAAAATGCTATAACTTGATGCGGAGCAGGGCCGGGCGGCATCATCCAACCGGGATGACAATACAAATAATAATGCCCATGTTGAAGCAACATGGGCATTATCATTTACCTGATTAATTTTCACGATCCATCCCCCTGGCCACGCTTTACGCTGAATGAGCCAATGGCTTTGCCTGCTGCTAAGCCTGCATCACAATCAAAGCGGTAATGGATGCCGCCATATACCCGGGAAATACTGGCTTCTTTGGACATGGCCTCCATATTGGCCTGCTCCTGCGGGAAAATATAGCCCAGCACGGTAGCCGCCGCACCCGAAAAAGTGGAGTGACCTGATGTGTAAGAAGGGAAGTTGGGAACCCCGATTGTTTTGATGCTGCCATCCATCTGTGTGGGCCTTGGGTAATAGTAAAAGCTTTTGGTATCCCAGCAGCAGATGCCTGCATCCTGTACCGCCATATTCATCAGGCTGAGTGTACGGGCCGCCCGCAGCTCATTCTGCCTGTATTGAGCAATGAGTGAGCAGGCAATTTCGTTCCAGTGGCCGGGTGGGGTGTAGGTACCCACACCATCGGCCCAGTACATGGCAATATGCCAGGTATTGCTGCTGGGGTTTTTGGCAAATTCTTTAACCTCTGCCAATGCACTGTTAAAGGCCGGAGAGCCTATTGCTGGTGGTGGTGGTGGCCGCATAGAATCTCTTTGGGTACTGGTCAGGTTCCACCCCCTTACATTGCCAAAAAAGGGCAGCATGGGAGGCCTGGCAGGCGTTTCTAAGCTCTTCCAGGGTACACTGGTACCATTAGCAGCCGCCCCACTTTCCAATTGTGCCCACAGGGTGGGGTTGCCTACTGCATTACCCATCCCATCTGTACGGCTGCGGTTGATTACTTTATCAGCTACATAATTGGCAATGGCTTCAGCTGCGGCAATATCGCTGCTGCTGGCTGCGCCGGATAATTTCTTAGCCCTTTTCTGGTCGTTGCTCATCTGCTGCAGGCGTACACTGTCTAAAGGAAAAAATTGCTTGAGCAGGCGGTAACCTATTTGCGCCACTACCGCATCTTCTGACGGATAGGAGGGCAGGTCGGCGGGTATGGGCTCTAATGATTTGATGCGGTTATCATTAAAAGCCGGAGCTTTTCTGTTGTACTGAAACTTGTATTTCCAGCAGCTTGCCAGTGCATCGTACAATGCCACACTCCATGCTGCATAGGCCCTTGAGGCGTAAGGCGGGTTGGCAAAGGGGAACAGCGGGTAGGCACCGGGATTGGCTGCACTGGGTACCGGATAAGTGCCATCGGGATTGGCTTCGGGCGGCAGGTTGTATTTGGCCACCAACTCCCTTGCTACGGCGTTCCACTTTATTACACCACTGTTTTTCCAGTCGTTGATGAGTTTGCTGTCAGCAGCACTGATATTGGTTTGCAGTTGTACAATCTCATTCAGTTCTGCAGTATATGCAGCACTGCTGATGGCATCGGGTGCCACAGCAGTGGCTTCGCCTGTATTGCTGAGCAGTATGGTTTTCCAGTTGCCTCCATTGGCATCAATGGCCAGCGGCTCATAATCCGGCTCTGTTCTTTCAGTAATGTCTTTATTGCAGGCGGTAAAACCCAGTAGAATGGCTGCAATCAGTATATAGTAATTAAGCTTTTGCATGTTGTTTCTTTTTAAAAGGAGTGAAAAAATACTGGAAGCCCGTCATCCACATAAAGGATTTGCCAACGTTTCTGCCGCCAATAGTGTTTTGTGCCGATGCCAGCAGGGCAAGGCCATCCAGCCTCGGTATCCATAACAGGCCATTGATACCGATAGCCTGCATGTCCATTTTATTAGTGGGTAGCGGCATATCATTGCGCCGTATATCGCTGCCTGTTTCGCTGCTGCCAAACATATAATGCACATCGGCCCTGAAGCGGCTGTTGTCGTAACCCGCTTTTATGGAGCCGCTCCACATATTGGGAACCTGCATTTCGTTGGTGTAGCGCTGCCCGTCGCTGTAATAAGTAATGCGGTCAACGGTAATATTGCTTTTGGCGGTGTAAGCTGCCTGTGCTGTAAAAAATACATGCTCCTTAAAAGTACTGTGTGCAATGATTCTTGCAGTGGCGGTTTTACTGCCCAGCCCGATGGAGTAGGGCAGAAAATCAGGTACATATTTGGTAGCCGGTAATGAAAAACCACCTGCTGCAAAAAGGTTTACAGTAAATTGTTTTCTGGAGAGGCTGTATACCTTGTATTTGGCATCAACAGAAAAGTCCTGGAAGCCTTTTTTACCAGTAAGTGTACCGGCGGTAGAGCTGTTGCTGATATAAGGCAGCGAGGCAAATACATTCAGCTTATTGGTAACACCATAAGCCAGCATGGGCATTACGGCTTTGGAAGTAAATGTACCGATATTGAGGTTATCCCGGTAGCGGGTACCTTCCCAGTAATGTGTCCATTTACTCTGGCTGTAACCCAGTACGGCACATACAATGCCCTTGTCCATGGTAAAACCGTCATCCGGCATTTGTGCTTTGGCGGCTTGTAAGCACAACAAGAGCATCCCTGTTATGCAGCCCGGTATTATTATTTTCATTTTCAAAAATATGAGGTTAAATATTTTAGTTACAATTTAATGGTACAACCGATATTAAGGGTATAATCAGAAAATGCCGCATCGCCCTTAGTGTACACACCTGTAAGGCTGGTGCGTATTTTATCAGGAACACTTTGTGTGCGGTTGCGCTTGAGCGCAATAGGCAAAGTGCCGTAGAAATTTACTTTTTTGGTGCTGTAAGTAATACCCGGCTCGGCAGAGATGATGTATCCCGGCCTGCGGAAACCGTTGCTGCCGCCGATGATATCCTTGGCAGGCAGGCACTCATACCTGGCACCTGCTGACAGGGTGATTTTTTTGAAGGTATAATTACCACCCGCCCTTACCAGGTACTGGTCGGGCACACTCATTACATCGCTGCCATTGGCTATTGCTGCTGCGGAAGCTGTACGGCCCCTGGTGGTGGATACACCGTTCTGCTCCCTTGGATTGGACAGGTAGTAAAAATTTCCGTACACAGTGAGGTTTGGAGTAAAGTTGTAGTACCCATTAAGCTCGGCACTAAAGCCGGTGCCACCATCGCCCAATTGTATTGACTGGTCAACCGGCCCAAGGATTTTGGTACTGTCATTCACAAAGAATTTATCCTGGTATTTATAATCGCCTGTAGGGAGTTTAATACCCAGCCCAAGCTGTATATTGGCCCGGTAGTGCGTGGCAGGATCGAGCAGCCATTTGTAGGCGGTAAAACGAATATCGCCAATACCGAATGAACGGGTTGAGTGCCTTTTTTTGCCATCATGCTCATACAGCGAAGAGCGGTGATTGGCAATAATGGGCAGGTTAAAGGCCAGCATCCAGCGGCTGTTGATGGTATGTGTAAGTGTAAAGTCGGTGCTGAAGCTTTCATTGATCACCTGGGTACCCAGTGTTTCTCTTTGCTTTTGCTCTGCTGTGCCAACAAAGTGGCGGAACGACATGAAATAACGGTTGTTGATATTGAGGCTCCAGCTTTTGTGTGAGCTGTTGCTGTCGTGCTGCATCATGGTGCAGGCACTGCCATTGCTGCGGATAGCCACACATCCCTGTGCAGCAGTATTGGATGCAGCAGCGCACAGCAAAATGCCTGCAAGTATAATTTGTTTCATACTAAATATAATAAGTTATCAGCAGTAATTACTGCCCGGTTGTAAATGGAATGCACCTGCCGCCGGCAGGGTAAAAATAAATTGGAGCGGAGTGGTCAGGCAGCATCCGGCGGGCGGTGCTGTGTATCTTTTTGTGTAAAATACAATGCAGCACTGAAAGAGTGGTATTGAAGGATAACGGCAACTAAAGTACCCGGCTGTACCAACCTGCCGCAGTTGTCGTCGTAGTCTGACATGTTTTTAAAATAATTGCTGAGGGGTGCCCCTGGCTTTTTTGATTTGCCTGTTTCCACATCACTGAACGCATTGTGGTCAATTTGTTTTTTAGCGGTGATGATGTTTTGTTGTACCCTGTTGGGTATGCACTTATAAATCATCACATTGTTGACATATTTGCGGGCTACGTAATTGTACACAGTGCCATTAATGGCTACCTGTCCGTCGCAACGCTCAAAATGCTGCCAGTTGGTAAAATAAGGCAGGTCCAGCGGGGCAGAAATCTCTATCAGTTCGCTTTCGTTGTACTCATTATTGTCCAGCCGGGTAATCATCTGCCTGTTGGCCCTTTCTTCCATATAACTCATAATAAAGCGGTATCCTGCTGCATTTACCAGCAGTACAACAAGCAGTAATATGGTTACAATTTTCTTCAAGCCCTTAAAATTAAGGTTTTTTGCATAAACGAAGCTTGTCTGCCACCAGATCGCCTACTTTTTTACCATATTCGGTGCTTACGAGGCAGGAGCTGTGAAAATGGATGCCACCATAAAACCTTGCCCGGTTATTTTCTTCTGCCGCCTGACGGAAGGAGGTAAAAGAACGGTTGGGAATATTAAATTCAAGTTCAGAGCTATCAGTATAGCTGAAATTATCTCCAAAAACCGTGGTGAGTGCTTCAGCCGCAGCCGATGATACAGTGGAATGGCCGCAGGTGTATTCGGGGAAGGGCGGGGTTTGCAGGTAGGGCCTCCAGTCCTGGTCAAAGTATTTATTGATCACCGTTTCGGGCCTTACGGTATTGCTCCTGAATTTTTCATCCCAGCATTGTATAAACGCCTCATAAATAGCAATGGAAGTAAGTGCGTAGGCTGATACTGTTTTATTGAAATCCGCTTTTGCTTTTTCAGCAGCAATGCCCACAATATTCATCCAGTGTCCGGGGGGCGAAAACTTTTTGGTAACAAACATCACATGCCCGCTGGTTTGCAGTTTGTTGCTCAGGTCGTCCCAAAATTCGGCAATATGTTTTTGCTCATCAGTAAGGCTGTCACCAGCATTTTTTACTGCCATCACATCCTTATAGTAAGCACTGTTTTTATCAGTAACATTAAATGGTACAGGCCTTGGCGGCATAAACTGGGCTGCACTGTCCATCACCATGGTGCGCATCTCCCTCCAGTGTGGTTCAAGTGCCTGGCTGTAAGCAGGCGGGGTGGGTATCCAGCGGCCTTCCTGTTCAATCACCGTATATTTGGGGGCGCTTCTCAATTGTGCATAGTTATCGGTCTTGCTCCAGCGGATGATGTGTGCAGAAACGCTGTCGGCAAAAACCTGTGAAGCTTTCAGTTTTTTTGAAGAAATGCCTGCACTGTCGGCCATTTTTTTTAACCGGGTTACATAGTCACTCATACTTCCCTCAGGAAATGTTACCGATTCTCCTACTTTGCAAAATGCCAGCAGGGCCGCCATTTGAAAATCAACATTGGCCGTATCCAGCTGTGCAAGCGGCTTTAAATGCCTTATCTGCCCTGCAAGTGACTGGTAGCCGGTATCTCCGGCAGCCACACATTCGTAAGCGGCTATGGAGGCGTACACATAATTGCGGCTGGCAATAATCGGGGGGAAATTGTTCTCCATTACCACATTGTTCAGTTGCTTTACCGTTTTGCAGAAGAGTACCGGGTCGTGTACCGTTTTTGTGTATTGGCTGTTTTCGTGTGTGCAGGAGCTGATTACAAATAGTACTGCCATACTGCAGAGAAGCTGCTTCATCATGCCGGGAATTTGATTTTTAGTTCAGTATAATCGGCGATAAAGGTAATGATATTGCTGAACTGTTTAAAATTTTCAGGCTGGTGGGTGGTGGTTAATACAACAGATTGCATGTCTGCACGGGCTGCTGCTTCCACGCCCTTAGGTACATCTTCAAACACGGTGCAGTCTGCAGCAGCATGCCCCAGCAGTGCAGCGGCTTTCAGGTAGGTTTCCGGGTGTGGCTTACCAAACTGCACATCATCAGCACTTACCAAAGTACTAAAGTAGGAACGAATATTCAGCCTATCCAGCGTAAAATTGATATTGGGCATATTGGAAGCGGTGCCAAGCGCCAGCAGTATTTTGTTGTCCCGGCAATGCTCAAGAAAATCGGGCAGGCCCTCAATCAGTTGGATATGCGGCCCATAAAGTTCCCGGTAATACGCTTCTTTTGTGTCGCTGATTTCCTGAATTTCTGTTGCAGAAAATCTGTCCGTTCCAAAGATGCGCTCCACCACGCCTTTGTTGCTGCCGTACAACTGTGCAAACAATTCGGCTCCACGGATGCCATGGCCCAGTTTTTCCACCATCCGCTCCCAGGCCAGCAGGTGGTACTGCATATTGTCAATCATGGTGCCGTCCATATCAAAAATGATTGCTTTGCTCATTGGGTGAGTTTTTGGCAAAGATAAGGGGGGGATGAGTTGATAGTGGAGAGTTGATAGTGGAGAGTTGATAGTTGACAGTTGACAGTTGACAGTTGACAGAGGACAGTTGGGAGTTGACAGTTGGGAGGAAGGCTGTTGCGGAGAGTGAAGCGAAGCCTTTGGGCAATCTTCTTTTCGGCCCCTGCCTACCGTCAGGCAGGTTCGTTGTTGCGTCAGAAGCATGCGGTCTGAGCCAGACCGAAGCGTCTTGCCTTCTGCTGCCTGCTCCGAAGAATTGAGGGGGGAAGGGATAGGGGTACAGACTGCGGTCGGAGCATCGCAGATGAGGCCAAAAAGACCAGCCTTAGCCTGCCGCTCCATTGCTTCTAATATCAATTGTTGGTGATGGCTGCAGTGCTGCAGCAATTAAGCCGTTCATCTGCCTGAAAAAAAAGCATTGTATAAAAATAGTTGTACTTTAGCGTGCTGCCGCCTTTGCCAGTAGTTGCGATAGCCTAAATGCCAATATTCATAATACATTTTTGGGGATTAAAAAAAGGGATTTTTCCTGTTTTTTGGGTGGGGGAGATGGAGTAGATTTGTGGGGGGAGTTGTATTTGGGACACCGAAAAATTGGAAACAATCCCAACAGTCACGTCGGGACAGGTTCAAAAACGATACATATATTTATTAATAATCAACCAGTTAGAAAATGGCCTTCCGGAGTGGTATGTCCTACAATCTTGATTGCTGTTTTATTAAATACTCCACTAAAACAAGGAATAATGACAAATGAAAATTCGCAAAAAGTTATCCAAAATGTTGAAAATCATATTCATCTTCCACCCACAGATAGTAAATCCAAGCCGAAGAGATCCAAGCCAAATGATTATCGGTGGTTATGGACTTTGGTCATTGTTCCAATTATTGTTGCGGTAATTTATAATTGGGATAAGCTCATTGGGCATAAGGAAGAAACGGGCAAATCCGAATCAGCGTGTGAATATTTACGCCAGCAGCTTTCAACAAAATCTAAGGAATTCGAAAACATCAAAAACTTATTACTGACCACTTCCAAAGAAGATTATCTGAGGCTTTCTTCAGATAGCATGTCACATGCAATACAAATAAACCTATTAAATGATCAACTAAAAGAAAAGAAATGCATAAATTAATTGGACTAATTCTGCTAATCACAAATACAATCAATCTACTTGCACAAAACTGCGATGACCAATTATGTCAGGACATCCTTAATCTTAGACTTTCAAATCAAAAAAAGACTAGTGAGATATACGAGCGGGACATCAAGATTAAGGACCTAACCTCACAATACGAAAGACTATCTGTTTCTGAAAAAAGCGCTAAGGCTGAAGGCCGGAAACTAATGGTGCAAATAAGTCAACTAAACGAGGAAAAAAGAAGGCTGGAGACGGAGAAGCGAACGATTGAGGAAAAATATGTTGCTGCTATTGAGGAATTAAAAAGGCAAAAAGAATTAACTGCTGCTCAAAAGGCAATAATTGAAACCTACGAAAAAGAAATAAGGAAAATAAAAGCTACTAATTGGGATTTAGAGAGAAGAAACGATGCTCTCATAAAAGAGGCAAAAGAAATCGGATATGAAAACTCCTACTTTTTTAACGTAGAACTTGGATATGAGAAAAAGGGTGCTAAATATTTTTCTAAAGTTGTTAAGGATGGGGAAGAAACACCTGTAGACTTAAGAGGCATATTTGGTAGCGACCGCCTAAACATACTTAGATTGTCTGGTCAAACTTATATACCAATTGACATGGTATCTCGTATGGACAACCTTAAAGGGAAGTTGCTAATTTATTCAAACAACATTCTTGTAGAAGTTGTTGAGTATCAATTTCAAGAAACTAATACAAAAACATTTTTTAATCATTTTGAGATTACGAATAAAGAATTTGAGCTTAAAGGCTATTTTCCAGAAAGAACAAATCTCAAGGTTGCATTTGTAGATGATGATACTTATTTGAAAAACTACAAAGAGATATTTAATGATTTCTGGATTGCTCAAAATAAAGGATTATTTGCTATTGCATCATTAAAGCCGCAAAACAAGACTGAGGCCTTAACTATTGACGATATTCTTGAATCATCAGTCGTATTGGGTATTCCTATTCACACAAATAACTCTACATTACGGATCCACATTTTCGATAACGGTGAGATAGATGATGATAAAGCTTCTTTTTATGTCAATAAAGTAAAAGTAATTGATAACTTACTATTGAGAAATACGGTCTATAAAGAGCATATTGATTTGGAGAAGGGATTAAATAAATTTACATTACTTGCACTTAGTAACGGCAGCGAACCACCATGTACAGTTACCGTTGAGATTTACGATGGGGAACATTTTCTTGACAGAATATTATTGAAGGCTGATGTAGGTACCGCAGTAAGTATTCAAATAATTGTTGACTAAAACTGCACACAACATCTAAATCTTCGTTGGGTGCCCAGCGTCTACAAAGAAGACGACTGTTGTGAGGCAGGAATAAGACCCTAATCAAAATTAAATGACAAAGAAAATTATTATAACCGGGTTGATTCTAACAATATTAAACTTAATGACAATGGGACTTTTTAGTTTTTTTAAAAAATCACCTGCGAAGCAGGAAGCAGCATCTGATCCTTACAAGGACAGTGCAACGAATCTTATTTATAACTTGCTTTTTTGTGATAATCTTGATTTATATAAAGAAAGTTCAGAGGCATCAAACACTTATCCGTTTGATATTTTGTTTTCCGAAACAAGTTCCACAGCAGACTTGCAAAAAATTATTGACGACAGTACAACAGACCCAAGGGTGAAAATACTTGCATATAACAGGCAACTTGCAAATGGGTACAAACCGGAAAAGAAACTTCTTGCAGTAATCGTTGAAATTGGACTTGAAGATGGTTTAGATGTATTGGCATCATTTTATGATGGAACTGCCCGCTACATTAACCATAGTGGAAAAATGGTATTCTGGGAGACAACGACAGACGAAAATGCTAATGAAATTACGGATACTTTATTTTTACTCAGCCAGGATGTAATCAGCCAAATTGGCCCATGGGATAAACCAAGAAAACCTCACCCTGCTAAAGGAAATGCAAGAATTACGTTTTTAGTTTCTGACGGTCTTTATTTTGGAGAAGGCCAAACGGATGTTTTGTTTAATGACCCTTTAGCAGCTTCAGCACTAACTGCTGCAACTTTGCTAATGAAATATTTAACAGAAAAAACATTGGAAAAAGAGTAAATGCCCGAACCGCTGTACAGCGACACTTCGTATTTATAGCCAACAATTACACCAGGCCCGCAAAAAACAATACCAACAAAGCAAACGTTATTGACAAATGAACGAGCAGCCATAGTTGCTGGTACACCGGCCGCTTATTAAATGGCATGTCTGTTTTAAAAGGGTCAAATGCCAGGGCCAGGCCCATAAACATGGATGCCTGCGAAATATCTTTTTGTATCAAAAAATAAATTCCTGCTATCAGAAAAACAAAGTATACCGGCTTGTTGATCGTATACAGTTTGGGTTTTGTGGCCGTATTTTGTTCCATGATGTACTTTTATGTAATTAGTATCTGCTTTCTGCGGGGAATTACAAAAGCTGTACATTATTTTTCCCCTTCCAAAGCATCTATATTTTCTTTTAATGTTGTTAAATGTTTACCAAAGCTGTATTTAAACATCCATTTGGATAAATACCAGCATGCAGGTACCAGCACTGCCAATGCAATTATCAATGCAATCCATACCACCGGCTTACTCATAAATACAGCAACCGGCTTTCCGGATCCACTAACACCGCCCAGCATAAAACCACCCGTGGCACTCACAGGGTAGATGAGCAGGGCTATGCGCTGCTGCGTTGTCATCCAAGTGGTAATGGATTGATAATGCCTTTTCAGTTCATCCAGTACCGGGTTAACGGGCGAAACGGTACTGTTGATATTTTTGTATTGCCAATAAGCCGTATATAAAGCCCATAATGAAAAGCCTAATACCAAAGTAATGCACAACTGTACCTGCCATATCCGGAAATAAAAAATGATCACCACATACAAAATACAAATCAATGCCCCAAGAATCATATTGATCTGTAAATTCCTTTTTATTTTTTCCAATGGATTGTGCGAAGCAATTTTTGACAGCCCCGGCGCTTTGAGCAATGATGCCAGGTCGTCATCCTGTGGCTCATTTATTTCGTCCCATGTATTGTTGATACTCATTTTTATGCGGTTAATAGATTACCCAATTGTTGTTTGATGCGGTGCAGTTTTACCGCAACATGGTTGCCGGATATACCCAGCATTGCTGCCACTTCTGCATTGTCATACCCGTCTATATTCATCGAAATGATAGCCCGGTCTGTTTCGGGCAATTGCCTGATGGCCATCCTCAATCTTACCACATCTTCGTTTTGCACCACATTGTTTTGTACAGCAGGTGATATTTTTTCCAGTGAATCTTTGTAGGCAATCCTTTGGGGCTTGCGCTTTTGTGTTAAGATGGTATTTAAACAGATACGGTAAAGCCAGGTGCTGAACTTTGCTTCCTGCCGGAATGATGGCCACCCCTTCCATGCCTGCAGCAGTATTTCCTGGTACAGGTCTTTTTTTTCCTCCGTATCATTGGCATACAAACCTACCAGTTTGTAAATGATGCCCTGGTTTTGCCGTACCTGTTCTAAAAATTGTGCTTCGCTCAAGTTTTAAAGTTTTATGGAAGTAAGGGTATAGCCCATTTCCTGTAATTGCTGTATCAGTCCGGATGGTCCTGCCAGGTGCAAAGCTCCCACTGCAATAAACTGCGATTCTTTTTTCAGCAAAGCCGGGATGATTGTCATCCACTTATCATTCCGCTTTTTTAAGAAATCATTTTCATTGCCAAATGCTGCCAGTCCCTTTTCGGTTATCGAATACATTTTTTCAAGATCATGTTTAAACCAGTTGTCAATCAGTTCATTTCCCTGGTTGATCATATCCGTTTTATTCCGCAAAAAAAGTTTCAACTGTTTCACTTGATCTTCGTTGGTCGCACTGTTAAACAATACATTCATCTGTTCTTCAATCGTTTCCAATTCCGTTACCTTTTTACCAGCCAGTTTGCCTTTTTCGGCAAAATAACCATCCAGCATGGAACCTGTATATTTTTTCAGCGGCGACTTCATATCTGTTACCAGGTAAATCATTGACAGTGTTAGTGCCACATTTACCGGTTTTAACTGGTTTACACGCTCTATCCCAACACCCAGTGTGGCTTTTAATTCCCTGTCAAGGCTGTCTTTAAAGGGCTTATCCAGCAATTCGGCAAGCGTTTTGTTTTGCAGCAAACCCATAGATGCAGCGGTACTGGTTTTTGCTGAGTCAAGTACTAATTCTACTGCAACGGCTTTTGCGCTTTTAAAAGCTGCTTCCACTTCAGGTACTTCTTTCAGGTAACTGCTTTTTACCAGGTGATAAGTGCCAAATAACCAGGAAGTATCTTTTAACCCATTACCGGTTATTGCATAAAAATTACTTTGCTGGCCCGTGTGCTGTGCTTTAGCTGCAAAACCCGGCAGTATTAAAAAACTAAACAGTAACAAAGCTGCTGCTAAAGAGTGCATTTCAAATTTTGGTGTCTTGTTCTTGTTGTGGTCGGTGAGGACACCGACCACGGCTGTCTGCCCGTGCTGGTGTCTCCACCAGCCAGCGAAAATTTGAAAGGTACCCGCCACTAAACGTACAGCATAAGCCTGCATTTTCTTTACTTTTGTTGATGTATGATTGCTCATTTTAAATAATTTAGTTAAACGTTATGTAATCGTCCGGACAGTAAACAGATGATTAGTAGCAGCAAGTTGTTGAAAATTACAGGATGGAAAAAAAATAATAACACCGATTTTCCTGCTGAATCAATTCCAGTCAAATAAGTTGTAGAAAACCAGCTTCTCTGTATAATCCCCCCGTTTTTGTGGCATAGTCAACGGGCCTGCCTTTGATGCGCATCACTATAATGTGGTATTGTAAATTCTTTGCGCAAGCCATATTTTGCAGCTTTAATAAACCATACAATCAAAACAAACCTGGTATGAGCAAAATAATTTACCTGTTACTGGTCATTTTCAGTTGTGGTACTATCAGCCTCTTTGCACAAAGAACCGACATTAAGTATTTCAATTACTTAAAAGGCGGCGATGCGGAAATCATCAACTCCTGGGGCGAATTGCGCAATGGCAGTTCTGATAAGGTATTTACCATCAGTGTAAAAACAGGCGGCTATTATTATTTAAAAGTACTGGGCAACAAGCAAATGGGCGAAAAGGTTGCCGTAACGGTGAATACCCTATTTACTGATGTTATTTACCCTGGCGCTAACGGCTGGCAATGGATGGCCAATTACAGCAGGCAGATAAAGTTGTATTCCGGTAAAAATGAAATACGGTTCAGTACCTCCACGCTGGATGTGCCGATGATAGAAGAAATATACCTTACGGTGAACGACCCGGGATTTCGCAGCATGTCCACAAACGGGGAGCAGTTTATCCAGAAAACAGCAGCACTGCAACAGCAGCCACCTGCGGTTTTTCCATCGGCAGATGAAGTGGGAGATCTCACCGAAAAAGTATTGCCCAACCCGCAGGGCATTTACGACCATGCCATTGATACGCAGTTTACCTATTCGCATTTCTCTTATATATACCTCAATGCCGGTTACCATAATTTTTCTACAAGCGGCAGTACCATCAACCGGGCGCTCACTGTTTTTCTGCCATCCAACTTTACTTACAGCTGGAGCAATGTTAATGGCGGACCGGGGGGAGAATCTGCCCTGAACCTGTACGTGGGGCTTTCAGGCTATTATGCCATTATGTTAAGGCCTGTTACGGATGGGCAAACCGGTACTACCAATATCATTTACAATGGCAGTACGCTGGTGTCCAATGCTGTTATTGGCGGCCGCAGGATTGCCATGAGCAGCCTCAAGGGTGGCCCGATGAATTTTTTCACCTGCAAAATGGAAGGAGCCAGTCCGGATACCCGTATGATTGCCACCCGCTTTGCCATGAGCAGTGTACGTGGGTACAACGATGATTACTCCGGTGGTGGTGGCAGTTGGGCATGGGGAAGGGCCAGCCGCATCAAAAAAGATTTCAGCGGCAGCGATTCGGTGCAATATGCTTATGTGTGTGCCTTCAGCCCCAGCAGTACAGGTATATGTGATATGTATGCGGGTGGTGGTAACAGCAACCTGCCCATTTTAGAACCGCAAAACTTTCCGCTGTTGCCTCCGGATGATGCCATTAAAACAGCAGAAGGTGGCTCTTACAACTGTATATCCTGAAGCGGCGGCATTACCAATGCCTGGGTATGGCCCCCATATTCACTATCAACTTATAATTGCAACAGCAGCAATTACCTGCAATGTTTCGATAACTTTTACAGCAATAACCCGGTACGTTACCCCGGTGCATGGAACTACACCCGTACCGGTGCCACATCTGCCAATTCCGTGGTGGATTTATGGAAAACAGCCACTGACTACACCCATGCATCTGTAAAGGAGCCGGGCAATAATCACCCGCATGGATATGATTGGGAAAGTAAGCCGGGCGGACTGGACCGTACTTTTCATCCACGCAATGCACTTAACAATGCCAACTGGTACGGTACGGTAAGCAATTATTACAGGCCCACAGGAACCTATGCCCGCTATACCGGCGCTGCCAAAGGCTTTGAGTCGGATGCAGATGCGGTAAAAGCAGGAGTGGCCATTTTTGACAAGGCCATACTTACGGAAGCCGCACAAAATAAGCTGTTGAAATTATTATCAAAAGCAGATGCTGCATTTGTACGCCAGTTTAATGAGCTGTATGCCGCATGGGACAAAACAAAAGCTGCCCATGCAAGTTTAAGCGACCCGGCCATGTATTGCAAAAACCAGGAGTACGCCAGGTTAGCTGCCTGGGTAAATAAAAATGCATTAGAAGGATTGATACTGGTGATGGATAAATTTGTTAACAACAACGATTATTTCATTGGTGAATTGCTGGTTAGCCTTGCCAATGAAAAATACGGGCATTTGCTAAACGCAGTAAAAAATGAACGCTTCACCAAACCCAACGATGCACAGGGGCGCTACCGCATACATGGCGATTATGATAATGGTGTATTGTACATTGAAAAGATTTTAAAGGAACTGCAGGAAGAAGCAGTGATAAAACCAATTGCGGAGATTGTTACCGTAACGGTGGCTCCCAACCCTGTTAAAGACTGGTTTACGGTGAAAATAAAGCTGTCGCAAACGGCGAGGGTAAGCATACAGGCCAGCTCAGTGCAAACCCGTACTGCAAAAATAATTGCGGCAGAAAAAGAACTGCCCGCCGGCCAGTATGCCTTTACGGTAAATGCTGCCGATTTTGCCGGTGGCAGCGGCGACATCATTACGGTGCAGGTAACGGTGAATGGCGGGGTGAAAACCTTTAAAGTACTGGTGGCAAAATAACCGGAAACAAGCCATTTTGGGCTTCAGAAGTACTTTTTTGCTGCCCTTGTTGGTGTTCGTGCCGATGGCCTTGCAGCATGGCTATCACCAACAAGCGTCCCTTTGGTAGTCGCCTTCTCTGGGGCAGCAAAATCGTTGTTGGTCAAAAAGACACAACAACGGCGAAGAGTGACAAGGAGTCCAAAGCGGATAGGGTGATTCCGTACAGCTTGGGTCTTCATAGCGTGGCCATGTGCACAGGCATGAGACCCCGGCGCAGCAATAGCCAATAATTAAGCAGTAATTCATCCTGTATTCCGTGTTCAATCCCCGGTGTCCTGCCGGTTTATTTATACTGGTTGTAAATTTTATGCCCTTGTTGGTGTTCGTGCTGTTGGCCTTGCAGCAGGGCTATCACCAACAAGCGTTCCTTCGGTAGTGGCCTTCTCTGGGGCAGCAAAATCGTTGTTGGTCAAAAAGACACAACAACGGCGAAGGGTGACAAGGAGTCCAAAGCGGATAGGGTGATTCCGTACAGCTTGGGTCTTCATAGTATGGCCATGTGCGCAGGCATGAGACCCCGGCGCAGCAATAGCCAATAATTAAGCAATAATTCATCCAGTATTCCGTGTGCAATCCCCGGTGTCCTGCCGGTTAATGTATACTGGTTGTAATTTTTTTTGTAGCAGAGACACCGGGGCGACTATATTTCAACTAAGTTTTTATGCCCTTATTGGCTTCCGTGCTGATGGCCTTGCGGCAGGGCTATCAACTACAAGTAGCTTATGGTGCAGCATTCACATAATGTGTATATTTGGTGATGGCAGTGCCTTATCATAAACTGCCATTGTAAGCAGTATTATGACAACAAAACAACAAGACATACCGGTTAAGACTTTGCATTTGTTTCCTGTGCTGGACAAATTGCTGGTTGACCTGTTAAAGACATTGAATGAGGACGAATGGCAGTTGCCAACAATTGCAAAAAACTGGACTGTAAAAGATATTGCGGCTCATCTTCTTGACGGCAATTTGAGAAACCTGTCAGTTTCAAGGGATCGCTACTTTGGAGAAACTCCTGCAAATATTGATTCACATTCCGGCCTGGTTAATTACCTGAATTTATTAAATGCTGCCTGGACGAATGCTGCTAAAAGATTAAGCCCGAATGTATTGACAGATCTTTTAGCAATAACAGGAACACAATACCGGGAACATTTGCAAACGCTGAATCCATTTGACACTGCAATATTTCCTGTAGCCTGGGCAGGGCAGGCAAAATCAGAAAATTGGTTTCATACAGCCCGGGAATACACGGAAAAGTTTATACACCAGCAGCAAATCAGAGAGGCCGTTGGTAAACAGGCACTTTTTACAAAAGAATTATTTTTCCCATTTATTGATACATTTATGTTTGCACTTCCGCACACTTACCGTAATATAAGTGCTGATACAGGAACTTCAATAACACTGAAAATTCTTACTGATATTGGTGGCGAATGGACAATTATAAAAACAGCTGCCACCTGGCAACTGACAAAAGCTGAAAATGTATCGCCCGTTTCAACTGTGAGCCTGCATCCCGGCATAGCCTGGAAATTATTTTCAAAAGGTATAACACCTGAACAGGCATTTGACAAAATAGAAATATCCGGCAACAAAAAATTAGCAGAAACAGCACTGCAAATGGTATCAGTAATGGCCTGACAGAAAGGTTGGGAATCAACTGGTGTAGCTTGCTGCCAGCATAGCTTTGCTGCAAATTTATCGTGGCAGCTGCACCGGGAGGCAATCTTTGTAAACCTGCCGCATCTGGCGCAGGACTCTGTCCTGCTGCCCAACGTTAATAAACCATCGTTGATAAAAAAGTAACAAATGGCATCAGGGCTGGAGCCCTGCGCCGGTAAAGCTTGCTGCCAGCATAGCCTTGCTGCAAATTTATCGTGACAGCTGCACCGGGAGGCAATCGTTGTAAACCTACCTCACCACAAAAGTCTTCCTTTCCGGCCCCACACCTGTAATCGTCAGGCTCTTCCAGTTTTTGGGCAATACCGATTTTATTTGTTTGATGCCCTGCGGGGTAATCTCCAGTCCGCCAAAGCCCATAAGTATGCTTTGCACAATGCCACCAGCACCCGTAGCAAAATAGGGATTGGTACCACCCTTGGTTTCGGCTATTACCCTGAAGGGTGGGTTAAGGTTGGGGATATAGGCATCCTTAAACCAGTGGTAGGCTTTTTCGCTGTCGCCCAGGCGGGCATACAGCAAACTGAAAATGGCCTGTGTCATGGCAGGCGTACCTTCATCGGGTATGCGGCTTTCGTAATAAACCAGGTCTTTTTTTATAGATGCAGGGTCGGTCACTTCCTTTAACGGATAGCTCAGCAGGTTCACATCCGCCTGCTTGATGCCTTCACCATTGTAAGTGGCATGTTCCTTTGTAGTACCATCTGCCATTTTAAGGATGGGGATATTATTGGCCACATTGATCCAGTCGGCATCAGGGGTAATGCCCAAAAGCTTTGCGGCTTCTGTTGCATTTTTAAGGGTGGCTTTGGCAGCAGCATTGGTAAAAGCGTTGTTGTCCACGTTTTCAGCCCACTCATCAGCAGCTACCACATTTTTAATATCGTACTGGCCGGCACCGTTTCTTTCTACACGGCTTGCCCAGAAATCGGCCACGCCACTGATAATGGGCCAGCCTTTTTCCCGCAGCCAGTTCTTGTCCTGTGTTACGCAGTAATAGTTCCAGGCTGCAATGCCCACACAGGCAGTGATATGGTGCTCAAAAGGGCCGCTCAGTGCCCACACGGGTGTTTCTTCCACGCCGCTTTCAGCACTTTCCCAGGGAAACATGGTGCCTTTATAGCCCTTACTAAAAGCGTTGCGCCTCGCTGCTTCCAGCCGCTGGAAACGATATTCCACCATGCTTTTGGCAATCTCGGGGTGCAGCACCAGCACAGAGGGGAACATCCACAGTTCCGTATCCCAGAACACATGTCCATTGTAGCCCAGTCCGCTCAGCCCCATGGGCGAGGGTGAAAAAGCCGTGCCCTCCCTTGAAAAAGAATATAAATGGTACAGCATGCTGTGTACATCCTGCTGGCTCTGGTCGTCACCCTCAATCACCACATCGCTTTTCCACAAATCGGCCCAGGCTTTTTTATGAAACAGCAACAGCCTGTCACGCCCTTCCAGTTTGGCGAAAATGGTGAGGCGCTCGGCTTCATTCAGCGGATCATCGTGATGCGCAGAAGTGATGGAAGAGCCGGCAATCGAAAACCGGTAGCTTTCACCCGCTTTGATGCTGCGGGCAAATTTCATCAGGTGCATATTGTTGTCCCACATTTCATGTATCACCCTTGGCTCCTTACCATGAGGCTCGCTGAATAAAAAAGTATTGGAGGCACACATCAGCAGCTTGCCCGTGGGGCTTTTTGCTGAGGAAGTGAGCAGGCTGATTACCACATGCGGCCTGTCAATTTCGTTGTAATAATTCTGTACATCCCGCAGGGCATCTGGGGCTTCCATTACGCTGGCACTGTTGATATTGATGTCTTTTTTGGCCGTAACCGTCACATCCATCAGCACGGTAAAAGGCAGTTGCCGCAGCGAATAATAAGTGTAGGATACCGTAGCCTTGTCACCATAATCAAAGGAAGTAGTAAAGCTGGCCTGCTTCATATCCAGTTCCTGTTTCAGGTTCTGTACGGTTTTGCCTTCCATGCGGCGGCCATCAATGTCCAGTGTCATGTTCAGCAGGTTAAAGCTCTTTAAAAAATTGCTTACTCTGCCCCGGCCGTACAGGTCATACGCACCCGCCAGTACCACATCTTTTATCTTAAACGGTTCCGGTGCCGATACAATACCAATCATGCCATTGGCTACGGTAACGCCATAATAATTGGAAGGGTCAATTTTGGAAGCAGCAATCTTCCAGGGGTCAATAGCCTGGCCACTGGCCTTATTCACCACACAAAAAAAACCAATCGAGCAAATAAGAAAAACTTTTTTCAATAACAACATATCGTTTATTTTTTTGTACCCGGCTGCAAAGCATAACCCGGCATCGTTGCGTCGCACACTTATACAGCTAACCTTTATTCAGCATTTTACATCAACAAATCAGCACATTATTAAATCAGCACATCAGCACATCATCAAATCAGCACAACTTGTCCCGCCCAAGGCGTGGATTATCCCATCAGCACATCATCAAATCATCCCATCAGCACATTATTACATCATCCCATTATCAAAAACCCATACGGCTCCACCACCAAATACTCATCATCCCTTCCCACAAGGTATTCTTTTCCCTGCCAGTAATCGTACAACTTTTCCGGTGCATGTCCTTTTTCTTTAAATGCATACCAGGTGAGCCAGGCCGGTTTGTCGCTGTAATTAAAGATACAGAAAATCCTCTGTTCATTCAGCGACCGCACAAATGCAGCGATATGTATATTGTGCGGATAGATCCATTGCAGGTTATTGTAATCAGCAAATGCAGGCAACTGATGGCGCAGGGCAATCAGCCTCCTTGTTCCTTCAAATATGGTATGTTCAGGCGTGCCGGGAGCTTCCTCGGCCAGTATATGCTTTTCCCAATCAATAACGGGCCGGTGCATCCAGCGATTGTCGTAGCTTTTGCCCGGGTCGTTCAGGAAACTGTAATCATTGATATGCCCGGTTTCATCACCATAGAAAATCATGGGTATGCCGCCGCTGAAAAAGCTATGGGCCTGCATCAGCAGTATTTTATTAATCGAAAGGTCAATCGCAGCAGCATTGTTTTCTTTCAGCGCTTTTTCCAGTCCGCAAAGTGATGCAAGGGAGCCGCTGATACGGGCATCCTGGGTTTTGGGATTTACCGAAAACAAAGCACCAGTAGCAGGCGAGCCATCATAAGCGCCGGAATAATAATCTTTTAAAAACCTCCGGTGCTCATAAGGATTAAAGCCGGTGGCGGCAATCATGTAATCGTCATAACCCAGGCCAATATCATCATGGCAGCGGGTATAAGTAATCCAGGTAGTGCCAAATGGTTTTTGCAAAATCAGGGATTGAGCCTCCATCATCACCTGTATTTTGCCGGTGGCTAAGGCATCCCACTGCAGGGCCATATTGGTAGCACCATAAGCCACATCACATTCTCTGGCGGTATAAGCACCCGTGCCAAAATAATTGAGTATTTCTTTGGGGGCTACAATGGCTTCGCCCAGCAGGGCCATACCGGGTGTGGCTATCTGCACACATTGTTTAATCAGCTGCAGCAGGGTATGTGCCTGTGGCAGGTTCTGGCAGCTGGTGCCAGGTTGTTTCCAGATAAATGCCGGGGCATCAATCCGCAATATATCCACGCCAAGGTTGGCATAAAAGAAAATGGTATCCAGCATGGCTATCAGCACCACAGGATTGGAAAAATTCAAATCCCATTGATAGTTGTGAAAAACCGTCATTACCCATTTGTTGCATTCCGGTATATAGGTAAAACTGCCCGGTGCCGACTCCGGAAAAATCTCCGGCATGGTTTGTTCAAACTGGTCGGGCAGCATACGGTCATCGTACATGTAAAAATAATCCTGGTAAGCAGCATCGCCGTTTTTGGCCTTTACTGCCCACTCATGGTGATGCGATGTGTGGTTGAGTACAATATCCAGCATCAGGTACATATCATTGGCCGCCATCTTTTGCTGCAGGGCCAGCAGGTCGTTCAGGCTGCCAAAGCGTTGGTCCACCTTCCTGAAATCACTCACCGCATAGCCGCCGTCACTCTCTCCTTCGGGGCTTTCAAACAGGGGCATCAGGTGCAGGAAATTCACCCCCAGTTTTTCAAAATAGGGAAGCCTGGTGCCCAGATTTTGCAGGTTGCCGCAAAAGCGGTCAACATACAGGCTCATGCCCGTAAGTTGATTGCTGAGAAACCAGTTGCCTTTTTTTTGCTTCACCTCATCTCTTTGCCGCAGGGCTTCAGGGCGGTGATGGTGCGCTGTGCTGATGCAGAGGATCAGCTCATCAAACAATGCCTTGCTTTCGGGCATGGCCCCGTACAACTGGTTGTACAGTTCGCTTATCGCCCCCATGTTTGCATCCAGTCTTTTTTGATAAGCATTGGCCTGCTGCATATGGCCGGCAGTATTTGCCGGGGCCACGGTTTCTTTTCGCTGTATAGTACTGTTGTTGTGCAAAATTCTTTAATTGAATATCTGGTTATTCAGGTGTTTAAAGGCTTCCATCGCACCCATGTATTCGCAGGTACGGGCACCGGCCTTATTGGCATTGGCCACTACCTGCTGCCAGTCTGCTGACTGCATGGCCTCAATTACTTCGGCAGACCTGCTGCTGAGCTGGTACAGAAGCGCCCCCACAAATGCATCTCCGGCACCGGTGGTATCTACCGGCCTGATGTCTATGCTGGGTATGATGCTGGTATTGCCTTTAAAGCCCAGCAGGGTACCTTCCTTACCCAGTGTAATGGCAAATACTGCTGTTGTCTTTTCTGAGAGCATACTGGCAGCCTGGCTTACCGATTCAGTGCCGGTAATCAGCATGGCTTCCTCATCGCTTAATTTAAAGAAATGGCAATGCTGCAGAAAATACCAGCTCTGCTCAATAAACGCAGCCGTGTTGCCCGGAAAAAGCAGGTGGCGGTAATTGGGGTCGAAGCTGATAAAGATATTTTTTTCCGCAGCTTTATGCAGTAAACTTTTGTACGCCTGCTGCAGTGGCCCCGGCAAAAAGCCCGTTGCCGAGCCAAAATGTACAATGGCAAAATCATCTAAGTTAATGCCGCTGATTTCTTCTTCACTCAGCTGCCCATCGGCACCACGGTTGAATACAAAATCTCTTTCGCCATCTTCCATCAGCGATACAAAGGCAAATGTGGTAAAATGCAGTTTATCCTGCAGCATCCATACAGTGCTTACCCCAAAGTCCTTCATCACATCCACCAGCTGTTTGCCAAAAGGGTCATTGCCCACTTTGGCAGCCAGTTCCACCTGTCCGCCCAGGGCAGCAATGGCAGCAGCTACATTGGTGGGGGCACCACCCGGTTTTTTTAAAAAGTTTTCGCCCCTTGACAGTGATGAGCCCTTATCGGTGCAAATCATATCTATTAAGGCCTCACCTATGCAGAGAATTTTTTTCATACTTCAAATATTAATGTCCGCCGGCCATTGCCATTGGAGCATCGGCGGCAGGTTTGTCTGATTTTATCAGCAATGTTAATGCACCAGCAACAAGCAACAGCACCCCGGCAAATAAAATCGCTTTGGAAGAATCATTGTTTAAAAAATGCTTCATGATATATCCGAATGTGGTTGTTTGAATAAACATGGGTATTACAATCATCATATTTATTACGCCCATATACACTCCATATCTTTCCTTGGGTATTTTGCTCACTACCATTAAATAGGGGATACCCATCATACTGGCCCAGCCAATACCAAAGCCTGTAATGGCAGGGAAAAGAAAATACTTGTTTTCAATAAACGGAAAAACAAGCAAGCCAATGCCAGCTAATACCAGGCACCCAAAATGAACCAGCTTGGGGGAATATTTTTTTGCAAACCACACAAGGCCAAATGCGCAAAGAAAAGTTACAATATTGTACCAGCCATTAACCAGGCCCGTCCAGCCAACTGCCTCTTCGTACAGTTTGCTGTTTTGTTCAGGTGTTGTTTTCCATACCGAGAGGGCAATACTTTTTGAAGAATTCTGCCAGTAACAAAAAAGTGCATACCATTGAAACAAATACACCAAAGCCAGTTGCCACATTATTTTTGGCATATTGATAATGGCATCTATGATTTCTATATTCTGGGCAAAAAGTATTTTCAAAGAAGAGTTTGATGCTGCATAATCCAGTACTTTTCTTATCAATCCCCTGTAAAAAATGGAGGGTATAAGTAACAGCGCAATAATAATATATGCAACTATTGTAGTAAGAATAGATAAAAAAAACTGTATGACCGGGTGCGGCATTCCTTTATTCTTTTCTCTCAATTCGGCCAGTTCTGTATCTGATGGTGGTATTTCAGGTGTTGTGCGGATGCTCCACAATATTGAACCTATGGAGCAGGCAGCACCCAAAAAGAAAGAAGCAAAAACCCAGGTGGGTAACTTTCCTGTTTTACCAACAAAAATCATTGGAAAGATGAAGAGGGAAATATTAGCTAACGTTTGCCCGAAGCCCGTAAAAAAACTTTGAGCCTGGAAACCTGTAGCCTGTTGCGATGGATCTAACTTATCGGCAACAAAAGCCCTGTATGGCTCCATGGCTGTATTGTTACCGGCATCCAGTATCCATAATAATCCTGCTGCCATCCACAATGCACTGCTGAACGGAAAAAGAAACAGGGCGATGCTGCAAACCATCGCTCCAATAAAAAAATAAGGGGTCCTTCTGCCAAATTTCGGATGCCATGTTTTATCACTTAAGGCACCTATGATTGGTTGAATAAGTAAGCCCGTAAGCGGACCGGCCAGGTTCAGCCAGGGTATTTCATCGGGCTTTGCACCTAAAAAATCATAAATAGGATTTACAGCACTTTGCTGCAAGCCAAAACTGTACTGAATGCCAAAAAAACCCACATTCATATTGATGATTTGCCAAAAACTCAGGCGGGGCTTTGTAAAAGTCATATGCAATCGTTGGTTTGTTGCTGTAAATTATAGTAAAATATGCAATAACAGTAATTCGCTTATGCCATGTTTAATGCAAACGATTGTTGTTGAGAAAATGTAAACTGCAAACAGTTCTTTTGGATAAAACTGGCAGGTAAAGACCCGGATGCCAGGGGTACAGATATGCACAGCAAACGATTTCGCTGTGTGGGCAACCGTAAATCCGGTGTTTGGTGCATTCAGATGAGTATATTAGCAAACTGATAAAGATAGCTTGCTGTACCGCTTGTGGCAGTACTGTGCTTCAGTTCATGATTGCTTAAATACTTCAATATGCAAAAAAACAGGTTGTTACTCTGGTCATTAACGGTTGCCATGGGTGGTTTTCTTTTCGGGCTGGATGTGGCAGTTATTTCTGGTGCCGAGCAAAAGATACAGGCATTATGGAACCTGAGTGATACACTTACAGGTACTGCTGTGGCCATGGCTTTATGGGGTACCATTTTCGGCGCTGGTTTTGGTGGCTATTTTGCCGACAGGCTTGGGCGCAAAAAAGCACTGTTCTGGGTGGGATTGTTGTTTTTTGTATCGGCAGTCGGTTCTGCACTGGCGCAGGATGTATATGTATTCATGGCTTTCCGGCTGATAGGCGGGTTTTGTATCGGTGCTTCTTCGGTGGTATCTCCGTTATACATTTCTGAAATTGCCCCGGCAAAAAAGCGGGGCTTCCTGGTGGCTTTGTTCCAGTTCAATATCGTATTCGGCATCGTGGTCGCTTATGTGTCCAATTATTTATTTCAGCGTACCGGCAGTGCCAGCGACTGGCGCTGGATGCTGGGCATTGTGGGTATTCCTTCTTTGATATTTACTGCACTTACCACACTGGTATCCGAAAGCCCCAGGTGGCTGGCTTTGATAAAAGGTGATACCGAAGCTGCCCGTAAAGTGCTGGTGGAAATTGATCCGGCTGCTGCTGATGACACGCTCAGGGCCATCCTGGAAACTAAAACTGAACAAAAAGAGAATGCACTTAAAACACTTTTTTCCGGTAAATACAATAAGCCCCTGCTGCTGGCTTTTTTAATTGCTTTTTTTAACCAGTTATCGGGTATCAATGCCATCATTTATTATGCACCCCGTGTGTTTGAAATGACGGGGCTGGGTAAATCCACAGCATTGCTTTCTACAGCAGGCATTGGGGTGGTCAACCTGGTGTTTACCATGCTGGGCCTGGCACTGATCGACCGTGTTGGCCGTAAGCTGCTGCTTTACATTGGTTCTGTGGGGTATATAGTTTCACTTACTTTGATGGGCCTCGCTTTTTATAATGATGCTTTCAGCGGTATGACCGTATTCGTATTTCTGTTTATTGCTTCTCATGCCATTGGGCAGGGTGCTGTTATCTGGGTTTTTATCGGCGAAATTTTTCCCAATAAGGTCAGGGCTTCCGGTCAGTCATTTGGCTCCCTTACTCATTGGGTTTTTGCAGCGATTATTGCCAATGTGTTTCCCTTACTGGCTGCAAAAATTGGTGGTGCAGGTATCTTTTTATTTTTTGCAGGCATGATGGTGCTGCAGTTGCTCTGGGTAAGGTTTATGATGCCCGAAACAAAGGAGGTTGCGCTGGAAGATATGGAGAAAAGGGTGATGGGATGATTTGATGATGTGCTAATGTGCTGATGTGCTGATGTGAAGTGTAAGTTATGAGTGATGGGTTATGAGTGATGGGTTATGAGTTGGAGGATTGAACTTTGAACTTTAATCCTGTCACCCGTCACCAGTCAACCCTGAACTTATCAACTTTGAACTTTAAACCTGTCAACTATCAACTATCAACTCTCAACTCTCACTGGATAAGGGAGTATAAACCAGATTGTGTAAACTGTTTTGGGGTCTTCCCCCCGCCCCTGCGCTGTAGTGGAGCGTAGCGGAACGGA
>JANMIG010000096.1:0-4723 GCA_031375675.1 Chitinophagales bacterium | reverse complement strand
AAGTGTGGGAGCCTTTGCTAATAATCAGTTTAAGTTCTTCAACTTCTGTCTTTGTTAGTTTAATGGTATATAGTATCATTTGTAATGGGGTTTTACAAATATACAATATTATACGTCATTACAAACTTAACTTAACACTAGCTTTATAATTACTTTCGGAATAACCATTGTGTCAATTGGCGGGCGATATTCAGTATCTGTTTGAGTATCAGAATTAGTGGGATCATCGCTACTTGTTTTATTTGTTGCCAAATAATAGAAAAACGGGATAATAATAAATGTACAAAAAATTACAATGCCCCATTGCCTTATCTCTTTGATGGCTACTTCAGTTTTTGCTGATTTCTCTTTGCTGCTTTTATCTTTTAACTGCTGATTATCAATTGGATCTTTCACAGCAATTTCATCTTTGGATAAAGATTTAGCATCTGTATTGGAACTTAGTATCGTTACTTCAGTAGTCTGTGTTTTAGCTTTATCTTGTATCCTATTCAATAAAGTATTGGCATCCTTCCTGTACCTGCCATTTTTCTGGGTATGTAAATAAGTCCGCAGTGCTGCCAAAGTATTGGCTTTTTTGGCCATTTGCCATCTTTCTTCATCTTCCAACTGTTCCAGTTTGCTAATAGCATCTTCTACATAAATGCTGTTTTCAAACTCTTTTATATAATCATCATACACCCATTTACTGTTTTTTTCAAGGGCTTTCTGCCAGGCTACTTCATAATCCGGCAATGCTTGTACAAATTTTTTATTCTTACACAACCCAATTTCCCCGGCAGATTTATACACAGATTGCTGCGGTCTTGGCCTGCCATCCTGAACCAATGCCCGTTCAATATTACAAAAAACATCATGCAGGCTGCACAATTCACTTTTATTTTCCAGCCCTCCATTAATTGTTTCCAGTAGTTTTTCTGTAAAATAAGTAGGTCGTTCCTTTTCGTCTTTTGGAAAAAGCGAAGGCTCATCGGAAGCACTGGAAGCCATTACATAAGTACCTTCAAATGTACTGATTAAGACCTCTACATTATTCACTTTACTACCCATACTATTCAGCAGTTTTCCACTATGGCAGCAATCTAATATCACAATTTTCCGGCCTGCATTAGAGCGTCCGATATATTCTTTAAACCTATCTCCGTTAATCGCCGATGCCTCCAGGTCTTCCTCAGTAGTTTGGCTGGTGGTAAGGTATAATCTGAAATCGTGGTTACTGTACATACCATGACCACTGTAATACACAATGAGAGTATGCTCTTTGATATTGGTGTCTTTTACAATCCGGTTCAGTTTTTTTTCAACTATTAACTTACTCTCATTTAAGGATTTGGTAATATTTGCTTCTGGTATCCCCATTATTTCGGTGTCCTGCAAAAGGGCATATAGCTTTTCTATATTCACTGCAACATTGGGTATATCCACAATCTGTGGGTCATCGTGAAATTCACTGGCCCCAATCAGCAACACCTTCGTAGTAGCAAAATCAAGCCCCTGCATATTATTCGGGATTGGCAGTTTTAATAGCGGCAATAATTTTCTCAACATCTTCTGCGCTGGTATTGCGCCCACGGTCAATTTTCACCTCGCCGTTGGGTGTTTTGATAGTAATGCTGGTGCGGTAATTTTCTACATATTTCTGCAGGCATTTTACCAGTTCGGTTAAAGGTGCCTGGGCCGCTTCAATAATGGCTTTTACGGCCAGAAGCAAATCGCCCACACCCATTGCTCCTTCCTGAGCAGGGTTACGCTCAATATCGGTTGTTAAGCCGGTTATCCCCTGCTGGTCAATAAAAGATTTAAGATTGGCGGTACTTTCCGGTGAGGGAGCATCAGCAAGGGCAATTTGTACATTCATACATCAGAATTAGCAGGTTTTATAAAGATTAAAAATAACCAAAATGTGTCAATCAGCCGAAAAATGTTGAAGGGAATATCCGTTTCTGGCAACGATGAAACATCCCCCTTGGGCGCAGGAATCCTTTCCTGCTGCCACAGGTTACTTAGCAGCATTTCAAAATAAAAGTAACAACGGGCAAAAGGCCAGAACCCAGCGCCAAAAATGGCACCCGGTCAGTATACCGCACGGGCGGCACAAGCTGAGGCCCCGCAAAGCGGGGTGCGTCTGACGGGGCAAGGCCACAGCTTGCCCCGAAAGGCGGAGTACTGACGCATGTACACCTTCCCGTTTCTTGCCCTTGTTACTACACTATCAGAAATCGTAAAGTAACAACAGGCATCAGGGCAGAGCCCTTCACCTGAAAAACATACAATTGAGCAACCAACCCTACCCAGGGATTTCCCAACACAAAGATGGCTTGCAGCAGCCTACCCAAAATCATCATTTCCCACTGAAGGCCCCAAGTAAGTTACGGCACGAAATTTTTTCCCACAGAAAGCTTGCCTTAGGTTACGGCACGAAATCTTTTCCCACTGAAGAGCCGCTGCGGGTTACGGCAGCATTTCCAGCCGTCTTGAAAGCTTCCTGCAGGTTACGGCAGCTCATCCAGCCGTCTTGAAGGCTTCCTGCAGGTTACGGCAACTGATTTTTTGTAAAATATTACGCCATGCAGTAATAATATTACAAGATTTTGAAAATAATATCCGGTCTGGCAGATGCTTCCACCTGGCGGGCAGGAAAAATGAGCAGTCATCTGCAAGGGAAACTGCAGCAATACAAAATCTTACCGGCCACTACGGTTAACCCTCCTGGCGCAGGAATCCTTTCCTGCTGCCCAACGTTACTAAACCTGCGCCAATTATAAAGTAACAACAGGCATCAAGGCAGAGCCCTGCGCCTGTAAGCAGCCATAACCATCCCCAACGTGCTGACGGGTAGTGTATACTATTTGCCGGTTTACCCGAGCAGACACAGTTTACACCATCTGGTTGTACTCCCCTGTAAAAGTCAGGTTTTCCCACCAAAGGGGTTCCTGCTGGGGTGCGACAGCGTTTCAAGACTTCTTGAAACCTTGCTGCAGGGGTGCAGCAAGGTTTTTTTTCCCACTGAAAGCCTGTCGCAGGGGTGCAACGGCATTTCAAGAACTCTTGAAACCTTCCTGCAAGGGTGCGACAGCATTTCAAGAACTCTTGAAACCTTCCTGCAAGAGTGCGACAGCATTTCAAGAATACTTGAAACCTTGCCGCAGGCTTACAAAGTGCCGACCGTAGCGTCAGCAGGTGCAACAGCATTTCAAGAACACTTGAAACCTCCCCGCCGGCTTACAGTGCAGAGCACAGCCTCTGCTGGTGCAACAGCATTTTGCCGTTGTTGGTATTCGTGCCGGGAGCCGGGCTATCACCAACAGCTGTTTGAGGTTACAGTGTACAGTCATCTTGCTAAAAACAACCGTTGCCGGTCATCATCAGCTGTACCGTATTATCCGCTTCCACCTGGTCGACCATCGAACTGAAGACTGTTTGCTTGCGCTTGTATCTCCAGTAATCCGGAACAGGCTTTGCATAAATTGCATATCTTAGAGCATTAAAAACCATACAGCAATATGGCTATTCACATAATGTATATATTTGGTAGGCGGCAGGTTTTTTTATAAACTGTCGTTGTGTGCAATTAAAACGACACCAAAATGAAAAAAGAATATACTTCTGATGATATTCAGATATTATCTACTGGTGACGCTATCAGAATGAGACCGTATTTGTATTTTGACAAATGCTTTAGCGAAAAAACTTTAGACTCTTTACCATTTGAAGTCTTATGCCACGCATTTGACGAATACTTTGATGGTGTTTGCAAAAGGATAGAAATATCTGTACACAACGATTCTTTCTTTGTAAACTATGACGCAGGTATTTCGTTAGAGATTAAAGACGGACATGGTGGTCTTACAAAAGCAGAAACTATAATGACACAAATTTTTGCTTGTAAGAATGAAAAAAAACACTTAGCTGTTGGTGAAGAATTTTGCAGTTTGGGAATGGCAACAATTAATTTCGCTGCTGAACGATGTGAATTGACCACAATTTGCAATGGTAAAAGAGGTCATTATGTTTTTGAGAATGGTACAACAATATCAAGAACGATTGATACTATACCTGCCGAACATGAATTCACTAAAATTTTCATAAAGCCTGACAAATCACTCTTCGAGAATTTAAGCTTTACGTTCGATGGTATAAGTAAGATAGCAAAGCAAGTTAATTCAAGGTTGACAGACTTAGAAATCATTGTACTTAATCATATTCAGATGGACTAATTGCACACAACAACTAAAGCTTCGTTGGGTGCACAGCGTCAACTATGAAGATGAGTATTGAACAGCTTGCCCCGTAAAAAATACCGGCAATCAAAGTTCATCATGGCAATAAAAGCAATTGGAAAATACAAATCCATTGAAGCATTCTTTAATGATGGCAAAAACAAGGCAGTGTTATCCATTTTCTGCAAATAGTGCCTGCAAACATCATCCTCATATTAGCAGTGCCAAAAACAAAAAAATACGTTTTTTATCCTTCTGCTGAAATGCCTTACACACTAAAAAGGGCCGGTAATCAACCGGCCCAGCACTTCTGCTTCCCAAATCAAAATCATTGCATGAGTATACCGGGGGCAGTGCAGATCGGGGTTGTATAAGAAGTAGGGATATTTGTATCAATGTTCATTACATCCATGTAAGCCTGTACACCCATTTTACCGCCTGGTGTGTACTGCATTTTTTGCCTGTTGAGTGTAGCGATGGTTACTTTGCTTAAAATAAGCCTG
>JANMIG010000074.1:0-74860 GCA_031375675.1 Chitinophagales bacterium | reverse complement strand
CAAAAGGATTGCACCTGATAACAGGGATAAGACAAAATATGAAAAATAGAATTATGCTGATGGAGCAAAAACTATTACTCAAAAAAAGAGGAATTATAGAATCGGTATATGACATACTTAAAACCGTCTGTGACATTGAGCATACAAGGCACAGAAGTCCACTCAATGCGTTGGTTAATTTATATGCAGGGCTGTGCAGCTATACTTTTTTAGACAGGTTGCCGTCCATTTTTTAAAGACAAGACACAAAACTCACGTTAATTAGTCCAATCTAATTGTACTGACTCAAAGCAGGTCGGCATTATACCACGAAAGATTGGACGGAATAGTAATTATAATTGGTATAAACTGATGGTGTGGCGTACCAGGAACAAAAGCGCCGCTCAGCAACCCGTGCTTCGCCGGGAAGAATTTACTTGACATAGCGATTGGTTACAGAAGGGGAGCAATCAGCATCGCTGCAGTGCCTGCTCAATATCTGCCAGTATATCATCAATATGTTCCAGCCCGGCGGATATGCGGATGAGCCCCGGCGTGATGCCAACAGCAGCTCTTTCAGCTTCAGTTAGTTTGGAATGGGTGGTGCTGGCCGGGTGAGAGGCAATGGTGCGGCTGTCGCCCAGGTTATTGGTCATGGAAAGTAATTGCAATGCATTCAGGAATTTTCTGCCGCTTTCCACACCGCCCTTTAAATCAAAAGTTACAATGCCGCCGCCGCTGCTCATTTGTTTTGTAGCAATATCGTATTGCGGATGAGAGGGGAGAAAAGGATATTTTACCCAGTTGATGGCAGGATGGCTTTGCAGAGCAGTTGCTAATTTCAACGCATTGTCAGCATGTTTTTCCATACGGATAAAAAGGGTTTCCATGCTTTTGGTGAGTACCCAGGCATTAAAGGGGCTCATGGAAGGGCCGGTGTTGCGCACAAAAAGATACAATTGGTTCACCAGTGTTTTATTGCCCACTACCACACCGCCCAGTACACGGCCCTGGCCATCAATAAACTTGGTGGCAGAGTGCAGTACCAAATCGGCCCCGTATTTGATGGGCTGCTGCAGGGCAGGAGTGGCAAAGCAGTTATCCACCACCAGTAAAATATTATGCTGTTTGCACAGCGCAGCCACCCATTCAATATCAATAATGTCCAGCCCGGGGTTGCTCGGTGTTTCCACATACAGCATTTTGGTATTGGCCTGAATCAATGCAACGATTGACTCCGGTTTACTCATGTCAAAATAACTGTACTCGATACCCCATTTGGGCAGGTATTTGGTAAGGATAGTATGGGTGCTGCCAAATACAGCCGAGGCGGAGATGATATGGTCGCCTTTGCTGAGAAAGGTCATAAAAGTGGCAAACACTGCTGCCATGCCGGTACCGGTGGCAATGCCATCTTCCGCACCTTCAAGCGCACAAATCTTATTTACAAACTCATCCACTGTAGGGTTAGAAAACCGGCTGTAGATATTCACGTCAAGCGAATCATCAGAAAAGGCCGCAGCCATGTCCTCAGCGGAGTCGTATACAAAGCTGCTGGTTAAAAACAGGGGAGTGCTGTGTTCCTTTTCGGCGGTACGGCTGGTTTGAATGCGTATAGCGCTTGTTTCCGGTTTTGGCGGCATGATTTGATTGTTTTATTTATCTAAAAACAGGCGCAAAGATAAGCAGTAAAGCAGTAGGTGCTTCCATTAAATTCAGGGGGAATGAATAAAAAAAAGGCGGTATTGAAATACCACCTTAAACATAGAAACGATGAAAAAACGAGGTCATGGATGGAATTGAACCAGCGTGATAAGGTTTTGCTGACCTTTGCCTGCCCCCTCAGCCACATGACCTTATAATTAGATATTACTCCCTTTTGCCATATACATACCGCAGGTATTGATTTTTTGTAAAAGGATAAAACAGGGTAAAAAGTATAGCTGCTATAAGTAAGGCTGCCAGCTTAACTGCAAAGTATTGCGGAAAGTAAAAAGGAATAAGCAGTATCGTAAGCATGCGGAGACACTCTGCTTCAAACACCCATTTTTTCTGTTCCATAATGGCACCACAGTTTACCAGTGTAATTACCACGAGCAGTGTAAATACAGTTTTGAATGAAAATGAACAGTAATGCTCAAAAGCGATAAACAAAAATAATCCCGTAAGCATGATAAGCACTTGGATAATCACATATTTATTCAGTGGTTTTGTAATAGCGGTGGTGCTTTGTCTTACCTGAAACAGGGCTTCGGCTTTTTCACGCAACTGCGGATCCCGTTGGGCCGGTTTGCCAAAGATGATTTTACACCTTGCCCAAAAGCCACGTACCGATTTTACTGCCAGTGCAAGTTCAATGATAAAATGAAAATGCTGCCACAGGAAACTGTAAGTATTCAGTGGCTTTGTAAGGCCGTAGCGGGGTGTCTCCTCCTCTTTTTGAAAAGTACCAAAGAGCTTGTCCCATATAATAAGCACATCGCCATAATTCTTATCCAGGTATGTGTCATTGCTGGCATGGTGTACCCTGTGGTGGGATGGTGTAACAAGGATGTACTCCAGTATGCCCAGCTTGCCAATAAGCCTTGTATGGATGAAAAATGGATACATACCGTGGAGTACCAGCAGGCTGGTGATCATGCTGGCTGGGAAGCCCATCAGCGGCAGTACTGACCAGAAAGCTGTGCGTACTACGGCCTGAAATACAGTAATTCTTGCCGATACGGAGAAATTGAACTCCTCACTTTGATGATGAACTATGTGTACACACCAAAGCAGGTTTATTTCATGCGCCAACCGGTGGTACCAGTACCAGATAAAATCTGTTAAAAGGAATAGTACCAGCCACCAGGCAACGCCCGGTTTAATAGCAAGGATACCGTAGTTGCGCTGAATATAATCGTATACAAAATAAAAGGAACCGGCAATCAGCACATCGGCCAGTCTTTCGGCAATGCCAATACTGATATTGGCGATAGTGCCATGCAGTTGAAAATAATTCAAACCTTTTTTCCTGGCAATAAAGTATTCCAGTAAAATAAAACCGGTGAACAACGGAATGGCAAGGCTGAGATAATTAAAGTTCATCATACACTGCTTTTTTATTTACATGTATATTTTTCAGTAGGGTTCTCTGTAATCAATCAGTATTTCAGTTTAAATATTGCCCCTGGATGCAGCATACAGGTCATACCAGTCCTGCCTGTCCAAGTCAATAGAAACGGCCGCAGCTACATTGCGTATGCGTTGTTCGTTGGAACTGCCTATCAGCGGCAATGCACCCAGTTTTATCAGCCATGCCACGGCTACCGATTCTATGTCAGCATCATACCGGGGTGCAATCGTTTCAAGTAGTTGCCTTACCCTTATTGCGGTTTCGCTGGTGCCGGTGGCTATTTGCCCTTCAGCAAGCGGGGAAGTGGCCAGCGGCCTCATATACCGTTGTTTGCTGTAATCCACACGTCCGTTGTCAAATGCAGTTGTATTCAGCAGGTTCAATTCTACATAGTTTGTAACAACTGCTGCTTTGAGATAGGAGCTCAGTAACTGGTGCTGAAATACAGTGAAATCAACAAGGCCAATATTTTTTATTTTACCACTCACTTTCAGCGATTCTAATGTGAGTGCTGTATCTTCCAGGTCAGATAATGGGTCGAGCTGGCTGAGCAGGAAAAGATCTACATAATCTGTTTTCAGCTTCCGCAAAGAATTATCAAGGCTTTTGATAATATGCTTGCTGGAGGTGTCATAATATTTCACCCTTATTTCGGGCATTTGCGGGTTGGGTACAACCACCCCGCATTTGGTGAACAGCAGAATTTCTTCTCTTTTGATACCCATTTTTTTTATCGTGTTGCCAAAAAGCTCTTCGCATTGATAGCCGCCGTATATATCAGCATGGTCAAAAGTAGTGATACCAAGCTCAAGGCATAAGCGTACAATACTTTCCATGCGCTGCTCTGTAATAAGATTGCCACCCCACCTGTAAAAACCGTAGATAGCCGGGGATACTTTAAGGCCCGAATCGCTGAGATATACTTTTTCCATATTATTTTTTTTTATGCCGTAAATCAATATTGTGAAAGAAAAATAGCCTGCCGGTATGGATGCTCCTGTATTTGTTGCCGGCTGCCAGTTGCTGAAATATATTCATGTATCCCAACTGCAGTATGTTCTTCCCGGGCAGGTGGTAATTTATACCGGCAAAAAAACGGTTCTGGTCGAAATAGTTGTTTACAATTTCTTTTCCAAGGTTAATGTGCAATTCATCATTGACAGCTGCTGAGAACGAGCCAGGCTCAAATTTTCTCCGGCCAATGGGGAAAAAAAGCATCATATTGTACCTGGCCCGGAAGTTGAAGTTATAGCCCGCAGCAAGCAGGTTAACATTCAGTATCTTCCTGCGCCACCGTTCTTCAAGCCGCAGCCACTGCATCATCCTGAGCCGGGGGTAATTGGTATGCCATTGCAACTGTTGCCAGGGTCTGTGTTCGGGCATACTGATATTTTTGTGGTTATCAGCCAGAAAATGGTTGACAAATGCATATCCAGCAGTCAGTTTGGTATTGTCAGTAATGTAATAAGTTATACCCAGCCTTATAATCCCCTGCGAAAGATTATCTACCCAGTTTTCCTTTGAACGGAGGTGCAGGTCAGCCCACATACCCCATTTTTTACTAAAGCGGGTTTGGTTAAAATAGCCTGCCCATAACTGGTTACTATTCCGTGTTTCTTTTACCTGGCTGTACAGGTATCCACCAGTTATCGTTAGTACACCTAAAAATAGTAAGCATATTTTTTTATACATACCTAATTGAATAATTTATTTGATTGACGCCGCAGCCGGATTTGAACCGGCACAAAAAGTTTTGCAGACCCATGCCCGGCCACTACGCCCTACTGTTTTTAATTTGTCGCCGCAGTTGGATTCGAACCAACGTTGCACGGGTATGAACCGGAGCCTCTCCACCTCGGCCATGCGGCAATAAGAGCTCCCTGAAGAATCAGGGCGCTTCTGGTATAAATAGACTAAAGAAAAAGCTCATACAATTGTATTTTAATTGACGCCGCGGCCGGATTCGAACCGGCATAAAAGGTTTTGCAGACCCATACCTAACCACTCGGCCACACGGCTTTTTTAAATTGCATCCCGTAGAAACGGGATGCCTGTACACCGATTGCTAACCAAAAAGTCTTATCTCAAAAGTCCGTCAACAGTTACAGCCACGTAGTACAAGGCTCCAATGGTTGGGCCACCGGCATACTGGTAGTACCTGTTGTTGAATATATTGGTACCGCCTAGCTTAATAGTTGATTTAGCTGCCGGAATGCGGTAAGTAACCTGTGCATCCACATTGTTGATGGCACTTACACTGCCGGTAACCAGCGGGCTTTCCCACAAAAAGCTGTCCTGCCACTTCCATACAATGTTGAACCCGATGTTTTTTGTAACTGCCCTGTTGCCAAAGGAGATATTGGTTGTCCATTTTGGCGTGTTAAAGCCGGTTACAAACAAGTCCGGTGTATCATTGCCTTTTATATTGTTGTAATTAAAATTGCCCGAAATGGTAAAGGTTTTGTAAAAGTTATAAGTGAGCCCAAGGGAAGTACCATAACTGGTGTATTTATTTTTAGCATTGGTATACACCCTGTAGCGCTCCTGTCCCTTACTTGCCGTATTGCTACCGCTTGCCTGGGTTGCATCACGGTTGCGGTCAATCATTGCTATTACGGCTGCATCATAGCCAATTGTTTCCCCTATGGGTACATATACCTGCACCTGGCCAAGGAAGCCATCATAAATATTCAGGTAGGCATCATAATCCACAATCAGTTTATTGTTGAACAGCACAGCCTTGTAACCCGCTTCAAAGGAATTGATACCTTCTGGTCTTCCATCGGGCAGGTTGCCGGGTTGCAGCAGGCTCCTGTTTGCCAATGCTGCAGCATCTGTATTGCCAGCAGCTTTTACGGCAGCATTAAACAGGGCAACAGAGGACTGGGTATAACTGTTTTGGCGGTAGCCCAGCCCTTCATTGATTACCGGCAGTATACCCACTCTTTTTACACGGCCGTTGTTAACATAAGAAAGTGCTTCAAACAATGCCGGAAAGCGGTAGCCCTGCTGGTAAGTGATGCGGAAATTATGCCTTTCTTTTACAGTATATACCAGTGCCAGGCGGGGAGTAAATTTTACTTCAAATTCAGGATTATAATCTGCCCGCAGCGATCCGTTTATTTTTAACCTGTCCCTGAAGAGAGTTTTGGTGCCCTGCACAAAACCACCAATTTTTTTATAAAAGGTCTTGCTGCCAAAGCTTCCATCGGCCAGCGGGCTGTTTCTTTCGCTGATGGGGCGCTTAAAATCAACAAAGTTATTTCCATCAGGCACCAGCTCGTACAGGCGAGCATCTGCGCCTGCAAGTAGTTTAAATACCTTGATTTTTTTAGTGAGGTCCCATTGCCCCTCAATATGGTAGAGGTTGCTTTTCTGTATCAGGGCTGCGCCACCCGTTACCGGTGCATTGGGTATGGTGGCAGACTTGATATCCCAGTTATTGATCCTGATGATGGAATCCCTTACAGTATTAAATCTTGCTGTGCCCGGTTCTGCCCGGCTTGCATCTGCCTGTGCACGGGCATATTTTGTGGCTTCTGCAAGGTTGCCCGAAGTAAGGCTGCCCCCGTGTGTGGCTGCATAGGCATTGAGGGCGGTTTTAAATTTCGCACCCCATACATTTGCACTGCCACCGGTGTACAAATCCATGTTATCGGCAAGCGGTTTTACATTGTAGGAGTCGCCGGTATTTTCCTGCGAAACATATGCTTTGATGGTATAATTGCTGCCTTTTAATTCCACCTGGTGGTTCTGTACAATCACATCGTCCAGTTTTATTTTATTACCACGCTGAAAAACGCCATCCATTTTACCAATACGATAAGTATAACTGAGTTCTGTTGCAGGGGTAAAGCGGTAATGGAGTGCGATGTCGGCTTTTAGATTATCCACTTTGGGATCAACAAGGTCTTTTTCCCAGTAACCGGTTCTAGCAACAGTAAGTGTTTTATTGGGCTGCCCATCAATATTCAGCCCGGTTACGGATACGGTATTGCTTCCTGCCAGTGCATCATCACCATACTTGTTCCAGCCATCAAAGGCGGCATTATCGTTGTTGAGGGTAGGGTAGGCCGGGTTGGCTGTAATCCTGCTGTTGGGGTTCTGGTCTGTACGGGTATCAGAAATCCAGTCGGTACCCCGCATATAGCTGAGGTTTATTTTAAAGGCAAATTTGTTGTTGAAGGCTTTTGCATAGCGCAGTGCTGTTTCTGTAAGTACGGAAGGTGCATGGTCAATCCCGTCAACATGGTTCAGCCCGGCCCGTTGAAAAAAACTCAGTCCCTGCGAGGTAAAGGGGTTTTTGGTCAGCAGGTTGGCCATGCCATTGATTGCATTCATGCCATATAAGGCCGAGGCCGCACCCGGTGTAATTTCAATCGTTTGTATATCAAGTTCGGTTGGCCCTATGGCATTGCCCAGCGGCACACCCAGTGTGGCGGCCTGCATATCAATGCCATCTACCAGTTGCATAAACCTGAAATTGTTGGGGATATTAAAGCCCCTCGTATTGGGTACTTTAAAGGTGAGCGAAGAGGTGGTAAGCTGCACTCCCTTTACATTACCCAGCGCATCATAAAAAGAGGCAGCAGGTGTTTCCTTTAATGCCCTTATATCAAGCTTTTCAATACTTACTGGCGATTTGAGCAGTTGCTCCCTGCCCCGGCTGGCAGTTACCACCACTTCGTTGGCAATAAAAGTTTGTGTGAAAAGCTGTATCGAAAGATTGGTATTGGTACTTTTAACTTCAATGTCCTGTGGGGCAAATCCAATGGCCGAAATTACGAGTGTAAAGGGCAGTTTCTGGCTTACAATCAGCGAAAATTTACCTGTAGTGTCGGTTGTGGTGCCTTTTGATGTTCCCTTTACCTGCACACTTGTGCCTGCGAGTGGCTCATGGTTTTCGTTAACTACTTTTCCGCTTATGATCAGGGATCCGTTCAGCTGCGATTTTGCAGCGCCGGGTATTGCTAAAAGGAGGGCTGCAAAGAGACTTTGTACAAAAAAATATTTCTTATTCATGATGTTGTTTGATTAAATGTCAGATACAATAGTTTAATAGTCTACTAATTTAATAGACTAAAAGGTCAAAAAAAATCACTTACAACATATTGTTGCACTGTGGTAGCTGGTGATACAGCAGAATGTTTGCTGCTGACTGCAATTAAGTATAATTGTACACATTGGTTTTGAAAATTTATTCATAAAAAGTATTAAAAAAGTTTTATCAAAATTCTTGCACTCCATATAATAACCAGTATCCCCAGCAGGAAGTAAGCAGTTTTTTTGGGGAGCCTGCCGGCCAGTTTGGCAGCAATCGGAGCCGCCACCAGGCCGCCAATTATTAAAGCAGCAATTACCTGCCAGTGGCTGACGCCAATCAGTGTAAAAAAAGTAAAGGCACTTGCCAGGGTGACAAAAAACTCGGTAAGGCTTACTGAACCTATTACATATTTATGACTCCGGCCATTATTGATGAGAGTGCTGGTAACAATCGGTCCCCAGCCACCACCGCCAAAGGAATCGAAAAAGCCGCCCGCTGCTGCCAGTAACTTATAATGCCTGAATTTTTTACTCACCTTACTTTGCCTGAATGCATTGAGTATGAATTTTAAACCGAGTACCAGGGTGTAAATGGCTATAACCGGGCGGATATAATTGCCGTACTTATCGCCGAGTAATACCAGGAGGCATGCGCCTGCTACTGCCCCGATCACACCGGGTATCAGCAGGGCTTTGAATAATTTTTTATTGACGTTCCCAAATTTGTAATGGCTGTAACCTGATGCGCCGCTGGCAAACATTTCGGCAGTGTGAATGCTGCCGCTGATGGCTGCAGGGTTTACACCGGCTGATAAAAGTATGGTGGCACTGGTAACACCATAGCCCATGCCCAGCGCACCGTCTACCAATTGTGCTAAAAAACCCGCCAGCAGCATCCAGATGATATTTTTATCAAGCGTGCCATACCATTTAACAGTGCCTGCTGCCATTTCTTTCAGTGGCAGGTAAGAAAAAATAAAATGCCCCACCAGCATGAGTGCAAAGGCCAGTACTGAATAGCTGGCTATTTTTTTCCACCTGTTTTCTTTTCCATTACCTTCCTTTTCCACCAGCACTTTAGTGATTTCGTTCAACTTTTTTACTTTGTACTCAAAATTACCGTTTAGTTTGCTGCGCAGCAAATGCAAATTGCAGAGTAACTCATCCAGTTCTGCAGGCAATACGTCGTTCAGTGTTTCTTTGATGCGTTTGGCTGCCGTAGGCGATTTTCCGTTGGTGGAAATCGCTATTTTGAGGTTCCCTTTCTGTACAATACTGCCAAGGTAAAAATCGCAAAGCCCTGGTGTGTCAGCAACATTTACCAGTAATTTTTTTGCTTTCGCCAATAACTGTATAGCTTTACTTACTTCTGCATCATCAATGGCCACTATTATAATGTCCTTCTCTTCAAGGTCAGTTATGGCAAAAGGCTTTTCAGTAATTGTAACATTTGCATGGCCTGCTGCCACTGAGCGAAACGCTTCGCTTACACTTGCAGCAACCACACTAATCCTGGTATGCGGTGCATTATTTAAGATTGCCTGTAATTTTTCGGTGCCAACATAGCCAGCCCCCACCAGCAATACATGCATTTGTTCCAGCTTTAAAAAAACCGGAAACAGCCGGTTTACTTCCTGCGGCCCTGCCGGTAAAGTTTCCTGCTGAATGATATCTGTATTGCTTTCTGACATTGATAACGCAAATATAGTAATTTCCTACTAAATTAGTAGACTAATAAAAAATAATTCTAAAAAGTGATATTTTCAATCCACTCCTTAGCATGTTTTGCTGCATAAGAAATGATGATGTCTGCCCCGCTGCGCTGCAATGCTGCCCATACTTCAATATGTGCAGCTTCCCGGTTGAGTAACCCCATGCCGGCCAGGGCTTCCACTGCTGCATATTCGCCGCTCACATGGTAGGCCGCCACCGGTTTTAATGTTTGCTGCTTCAGCCGGGCAATTACATCCGTATACAATGCCGCTGGTTTTACCATCAATATATCTGCACCTTCTTTTTCATCCCGCAGGCTGCTGGCGATGGCATCATTGATGTTGAAAGGGGAGAGCTGGTAACTCTTACGGTTCTGCAAACCACTGGTATTCGGTGCGCTGTGGCAGGCATCCCGGAAGGGGCCGTAAAACTGCGAACTGAATTTGGCGGCATAACTCATAATACTTACATCGTCATGTTGGAGTGCATCCAGCAGCTGCCTGATGGCGGCAATCCTCCCGTCCATCATATCACTCGGTGCAATGCAGTCGGCTCCTGCATCTGCCAGTTGTGCTGCGTATTTGCTCAGCACAGTCACTGTTTTATTATTCAGCAGTTTTGAATGATCATCATTTAATATACCACAATGGCCGTGACTGGTATAACTGCAAAGGCATACATCCACAGCAAGCCATACATCACTGCCAAATTGCTGTTTGATATTTTTAACCAGTGCATGGGCAAAGGAAAAATCGAAATGATCATCTTTTTTTGCAGCCGGTACCGGGAACAGCAGGAATTTTTTTATGCCGTTTTGCATGCAGTGCTCAATGGTGCTGAGTGCAGAGAGGGTGGTGTCCACTTCCACACCCGGCAATCCATTTACCTGCCGGGTTTGTATTATCCCTTCCTCAACAAAAAGCGGTTGTATAAAACTTTTGTGCGATAGTTTTACAGAAGCGGTAAGTTCCCGTATATGTGCGCCTGCACGAAGCCGCCGCTGCGTCAGTGGGTGATCGATTCTTTCCATTGTATAAATGCTTTTATGGTGGGGAATATCACCGGTGTTATTCCCTGTTGTAATAATAATGTGGCTGTTTTGCCTGCCGGGCAGCAATGCGTTACCGGTTTGCTGATGTATTTTTTAAAGGCATCGTATTGCTGGTAACTTGTCCAGAAAATAATACCGGCACTTTCAATGGCACTTATTATGGCTTCATTATTAACTGGATGCAGCATGTAAGTGCCGGTTGCAGTGATCCCATCCTGCTGCCAGTGCAGGGCACTGCTGTTATTAGTGATTACCTGCAATTGATGCTTGCTGGTATCAAAGAGCGGGGCTTCAAGCACCGTTAAAAGAAAGCCCAGCCCCAATCCATCTGCACAGCCGCTTACCCAAAGGCCTTTTTTTGCCAGCGCAAACCAGGTACGTGTGCCTGCGGCCCATATTTTTTTTTGTTGTAATTGCTCTGTTATTTTTTCACTGTGAACTGCTTTGTGACTGGAAACAAACACGGCATCTTTTTGCTCATCAATCTTTGCATCCTCATCGTAGCTGTACGTAAAAAAGTCCCTCATGTGGTCAGTGGCCGAAAAAATATTTTTTCCTTCCGGCAGCAAAGGCATTTCAAAATCCCATTCTGTAAACAGGATGTTTTTTTCATCTTTACCTGCGGCATAACCAAAAGCTGTTTTCCCTGTATGGATATAAAAGCAGCCAAACTGCTGCGAACAGCCAAAGCCATAGCGGTAGGCCATATTTCTTTCCAGCTCAATAGCGGTTGTTAATACTTTGTCTTCGATGGCTTTCAGCAATGCCACGGCTTCGGTATTACCCTTGTCTGTTTCTGCTACTATGGCTCCCTGTCCAGCCGCAGGCGGGCATTCAAACAGTGGCAGGAGCATTAATTCCTTATCTGCCAGCAAAGTTTGTACAGTTTCTGCCGATGCTTCATACTGCAGCAAGCGGTTAAGACCGGCAGCAGCCAGTATCAAACCATCATATTCACCATTGTTTAATTTTTGCAGGCGGATATCTACATTGCCACGTACGGGTCTGGCTTCAATAGTTGCTATTTTTCCATTGCAACAGGGCAGCGCCTTCTGTAAAAAATCAACGGCCATATTGCTGCGCCTGGGCGATGAAGTGCCGATGATGAGTTTTTCCCCTCTACTGATTTTATCTGTAACGTCTTTATTGAAAACTGCTATATCCTGCAGCAGGTCCCTGCTGATGATGGCATAAGTGCTGTTGCTGAAAAAATCTTTACTGCTTACATCTTTCATGGAGTGCAGGGCAAAGTCAGCTTCACCATTCCGCAGGCTCTGCTGTATGTCTTTGGTAAAAAAATCTTTTCCTTCTACCAGGTGCAGCGGGGTTGACTGGTTTTTATCGCCCGCAGTTTCTCTCACAATTACGCTGATTGTAGTTTCCGGAAAAAATTGTTTTACCCTTGCTTTAAAAATTTCTGCCTGTGCCAGGGAGAGCCAGGAGCCGCGGCACACAATGCTGAAAGTTCGGCCGGGTGTACTGATGCCGGCATCCCCTGCAGTATTATCAATGATATCGTAGTGGGTTGTTGTCAATTAAACCGCCTGTTTTTTATATACAGCATCTTGTTTCAGTTGCAATACCTTGTGCAGGCTTGCTGCCAGATAAGCCATATCAGCTTCTGTGTGTTTTACCGTAACCACAATACGCAGGCATTCTTCTCCCTTGGGTACTGTTGGATAATTCACCGGCTGCAGGTACAGCCCAAATTCCCGCAACAGCCGGTCGGCAGCCTGTTTACAGGCAGTGGCATCACCAATATGCACTGGTGTGATGTGTGAATCATTAGCGGTATAAGCAACCTGCTGCTGGGTTAATATTTCCCTTAATTGCTGCACTTTGCGGTGAAAAAGTGTTCTTGTTGCATTGTCTTTCTGCAAAATTTGTATGCTTTTACCGGCTGCTGCGCAAACAGCTGGCGGCAGGGATGTGGTGAAAATGAAGCCGCTGCCAAAACTGCGGATGGTATCTGTAATGGTTTTAGTTGCTGCAATATAACCGCCGATAACGCCAAAGCCCTTGGCCAATGTGCCATTGATGATGTCTATGCCGCTTTGTAAGCCGAGCAGGGAAGCAATACCCCCGCCATCAGCCCCATACATACCTACTGCATGTACTTCATCTAAGTAAGTAAGGCAATTGTATTTTTTTGCCAGCAGGATAATTTCTTCCACCGGCGCTACAGCACCATTCATGGAGTACACTGATTCAAAAACGATTATTTTGGGTTGCCGGCTGTCCAGTTCTTTCAGTATCTGTTCCAGGTCTTCGGTATCATTGTGCCTGAATATCTTTTTTTCGCAACCGCTGGCCCTGATACCTTCGATGATGGAAGCATGATTGCGCTCATCGGAAATAAATACAGTGCCGGGCAGTAATTTCCCCAAAGTGCTTAAAGTGGCATGGTTGGCCATATAAGCGCCGCTGAATAAAAGGGCATTTTCTTTTTTGTGCAGGGCAGCAAGCGTACGTTCCAGCTCACGATGATAAACGGTGGTGCCTGAAATATTACGTGTGCCCCCGCTGCCACAACCACTGCGGTGGGCTGCAAAGCAAAGTTTGCTGATCACTTCTTCATGTACGCTCATACAGAGGTAATCGTTGCTGCACCAGTTGATGGCGGTTTTCTTTTCACCATTTTCATTTTCATACGTAAACCGTGGGAAATGCTGCGCACTCTTATTTACATCCAGGAAATAACGGTAGCTGCCCGTATTTTTCAGGCCATCGAGACGTGCTGTCAATATGCTGTTATAATCAATCATTGACCACAAGTTTTTCTCTTATGGCAAAATTACCAAAGCTTTCACCTTCCTGTTTTTTACTGCTGTAGGCTCCAAAGAGGACATCCAGTTCTTCCAGTATGGCGGGCTCTGCCAGCTTTTCCCTGTACAGCCTGTTCAATCGCAGGCCTTCCCTGTCTCCGCCAATATACAAATTGTATTCCCCCGTAGCCGTGCCTGTTAAGCCTATTTCGGCAGCATAGGGTCTTGCACAGCCGTTGGGGCAGCCTGTCATGCGCAGGATGATATCATTTGCAGACAAATGATGTTTGGCGAGCAGCAACTCAGCTTTGTCAATAAATGATGGAAGATAACGCTGTGCCTCAGCCAATGCCAGCGGGCAGGTGGGCAATGCCACACAAGCCATCGAATTTTTACGCAGTGCAGAAGTATTTTCCTGTTGAGTGGTGATATTGTATTTGCTGAGGATGCTGCTGATCAGTTCTTTGTTTGCCGGGGCAATATCAGTCAGCATGATGTTTTGGTTGCTGGTAAACCTGAAAGCTGATTTTTTTGTTTCAGCCACTTCCAGTAAAGCTGTTTTTAAAGCAGTTGTTTCATCATCAGTAACCCGCCCATTTTCTACAAAAAGGGTGTAATGCCAGTTACCCTTGTAATCCTGGTGCCAGCCGGTTTCATCCTTTCTTTCAGTGAATTCAAATGGTTGGGCTGTTTGCAGTGCAAAGCCGCAACGTTTTTCCAGTTCAGCCGTAAAGGCATCAACGCCCATATTGTCTACCGTGTATTTAAGCCTTGCCAGCTTGCGATCGCTGCGGTTACCAAAGTCACGCTGTACGGTCAGTACTTCATAAACGGCTTTTAATGTTTTTTCTTCTGTATCAGTAAAGCCAATAACAGTGGCAAGCCTTGCATAAGTATCAGGATTGCCATAAGTAGTGGAGAGGCCGCCTCCAACAGCAATGTTAAAACCCTTGAGTTCACCGTTTTCAATAATGGCGATAAGGCCAAGATCATTGGTGAGTACATCCACATCATTATTGGGGGGTATCGCAATACCGATTTTAAATTTCCTTGGCAGGTACCTGTCTTCATACAATGGATCAGTTTCATTATACTCATCAATTTTTTCTTCATCTAACCAGAGTTCATAATAGGCACGGGTTTTAGGCAACAGCATTTTGCTGATCTTATCTGCATAAGCCTTTACCTGCTCATGTACGGGCAGCTGAGCAGGAAATGAAGCGCAGGCCACATTGCGGTTTACATCTCCGCAGGCCGCAATGGAGTCTAATTTTACTTTATCAAAATCTTTAAGTGTGGGTTTTATTTGATGCTTCAGTATCCCATGCAACTGAATGGTTTGCCGGGTGGTGATTTTAATAACACCGGTGGAATAATCGCCTGCAATGTGGTTGGCTGCGATCCATTGCTCAGCCGTCATGCTGCCACCGGGTATGCGCAGCCGTACCATGAAGGAATACAGTTTGTCCAGTTTTTTTTCTGCTCTTTCCTGCCGCTGGTCCCTGTCATCCTGCTCGTACATGCCATGAAACTTGATAAGGGCATGATCGGCTTCTCTTACGGCCCCGGTTATCTCATCACCCAGGCTCTGCTCAAGCGTTCCCCTCAGCCCCTTGCTGGCAGTTTTTATATGTTCTACGGCAGATAGTTTTTTGTTGCTCATCTTTTTGTTTTTTCAAAATCAATACACATCTTTCATGTACCGGCCGGTTGTTTTCAATGTTTCAAAATATTGTTTTGCAGCTTCATCTGTCATGTTGCCTTCCTGCCCAATAACTGAAAGCAGTGCAGCTTCAGCATTTTTGCTCATGGGGTCTTTTTCGCCACAGAGATAGACATATGCGCCGTTTTCCATCCATTCAAAGAGGCTTGCCGCCTGCTGCAGTATTTTATGCTGAATTTCAAATGGCTCCTCGCTGCTGTTGCCAAAGGCAAGGCTTACCCTGGTGAGCACATCCGTACTGAACCAGGTCTGCCATTCGGCCTGGTAATAAAAATCTGTGGTAAAATCTGTTTCGGCAAAAAACAGCCAGTTTTTTCCTGATGCACCGGTGGCATCCCTTTCGGCAACAAAAGAACGGAATGGTGCAATGCCGGTACCGGGGCCAATCATAATGATATCTTTATCTGCGTCCGGAAGGCGGAAACGTTTATTGGGCTGTACAAAAAAGCTGATTTCATCACCCGGCTTTTTTTGTTCAAGATAAGCAGTACACAAACCATGTTGTACAGTTTCATTCACAGTGAACAGATCCTGTAATACGGTGATGTGTACAGCACCTTCATGAGCAACAGGGGAGGAGGCGATATTGTAGATTCTTGGGGCAATGGGTGTAAGCTGCTGTAATACTGTTTCGTATTGTGTTTCGTTTTTCAGCGGGTAATTCCTCAGCAGGTGTGCCAAGTCGGATCTTTGCGCTGGTATGGGAGCTTCAGCCAGTGCTGCATACTGGGTAACAGTTTTCTCCAGGAGGTATACAATGCCCGCTTTTTGCGACAGCAGTTCCTCAACAGTTACTGTTTCATTCCGCCAGGTGATTTCCCTGTTCGGGGCAAGCCCGGTTAGCGAAATGATTTCCTGCACCAGCAGCAGGTCATTTGCAGGTACAATGGCGATGGAATCCCCCGGAAGATACGGGGCTTCGGTAGCTATTTCGATATGGTATGTTTTTTTGGTTGAGCCACGGCCTGTTAAATTGATATTTGAGAGGATGCTGCCTTTGTAAACTTGTTTGGTTGCTGCTTTTTTTACAGGAACTGAATTGACAGCAGGAACTTCAGCAGTGCTTTCCTTATTGATTTTTTGCAATATTTCTGTAAACCATTTTTCCGCCTGTTCCTCGTAATCGGTATCACATTTTTGTAGGGGAGCAATGCGGCTGGCACCCAGTTGCTGAAGCTGTCTGTCTACATCTTCTCCGGTTTTGCAAAACAGGGGATAGGCAGTATCTCCCAGTGCCAGTACGCCAAATTTAACTTGAGGTATTTTAAAACCATTCTTGTGGATATGGTCATAGAAATTTTTTGCCGCTTCAGGTGGTTCACCCTCACCATGGGTACTGATTACCGTTAAGAAATATTCCTCGGTTGACAATGCAGCAGCAGGGTACTGATCAAGCCCTACCAGTTTTGTACGGATACCTTCTTTTTTTGCTCTTGCAGCAAAGCTGGTAGCCAGTTTTTTTGAATTGCCTGTTTCAGTGCCATAAGCAATGGTGATTTTTTTTGCAGCCTGGGGGGCGGTTGCTGCTTGTTGGCCTGTAATGACGGCAGTGAGGTAGCCATTCATCCAAACCTGCTCTTCACGGCTTGTATTGCTGATGAATGCTTTGAACTGCTGTAGTTTTTCGCCTGCTAACATCTGTTTATATTTGTTCGGTTACCAATTCGTTAAACACACTTCCCTCTGCTGCATTTTCATTCCAGTTAAATGATTTGTATAAATGTACCACTTCGCCGATAATCAACAGCGATGGTGAACTGAATTTCTTTCCAGAAAAATCACTGCCGCAATGCTGTAGATCTGACAGGTGTACCTGCTGGTATTGGGTAGATGCCTGCTCTATTACTGCCAGTGGGGTACCCGGCTTTTTGCTGTAACGCAGCAGCAGCTCTGCCACATCCGCTATGTTTTTTACCGACATGTAAAAAACCAGTGTATCCGTGCCTGAGGCCAGCTGTTTCCATTTCTCCGGGCTGTAATGGCTGTTGGGGTTATAGGTAAGTAACTGCACACCCTGGGCATAGCCCCTCGCTGTAAGCGGTATGCCGGTGTATGCCGATGCGCCTGCTGCGGCTGTAATACCCGGGATGATTTCATATACTATTCCGTTTTCAACAAGGCTCTGCAGCTCGTCAAATACATTGCTGAAAAAAGCTACATCACCGCCCTTCAGTCTTAATACCGTTTTTCCCTGTTTTGCATACTGTACGATGAGGTTGTTTATTTCTTCCTGCGAAACAGATGCATCATTGTAACCCTGTTTGCCTGCCGGTACCAGCACTGCTTCAGGGGCTGTATTGTCTGTAATGATAGCGGGGTTAACCAGCCGGTCGTAAACAATCACTTCTGCCCGGGCGAGGCTGCGCTGCAGTTTAAGTGTGATCAGCCCGGGATCGCCGGGGCCTGCACCAGCAATAATCACTTTTCCGTATCCCTGGCCGGCTACTGTATTTTGATGTGTCATTGTATCCTGTTTAAATATTTAGTCTATTAATTCGGTAGGGTAACTGGGTAAAAAAAATTACAGCAGCATACAGGCGCCTGCAGTAACATGGCTTGTTTCGTCAATTAGTATTCCCCCGCCATTGGCCCTCAGGGTTGCATAGGCATCAAATGCCACCGGCATAGCCGTTTTGAGTTTTACCTGTACAATGTCATTTAATCCCACCTGCCCCGGGTTGTATTCCTTTTCCAGTGTATTCACATCCAGTTTATACACCACTTCCCGTATAACGGCCCTTACTACATTGCTGTTGAGCTGCAGGCTGTACTTGTTGCCGGTCAGTAATGGTTTGGTGTCCATCCAGCAAAGCAGTACATCCAGTTCACTTTCAAGCTGTGGCAGGTTACCCGTCTTTACAATCATATCACCACGGCTTACATCTATGTCATCTTCCAGCTGCAGTACGATGCTTTGTTGTGCAAATCCTTCTTCTACCACGATACCGCCAATTTCAACTGATTTGATGGTGCTGGTAAGGCCTGATGGCAGCACTGTTACGGCTTCTCCCTTGCGATAAACACCGCTGAGTACTTTGCCGGCATAGCCACGGTAGTCGTGCAGTTCTTCAGTTTGCGGGCGGATAACATACTGCACCGGGAACCTTGCATTGATATAATCGGTATCCTGTGTAAGTTCCACTGTTTCCAGTATGCTCAGCAATGGCTCGCCATCATACCAGGGAAAATGGTCTGATTTGTCCACAATATTATCACCATCAAGAGCACTGATGGGTATATAAGTGACATTTTGCAACCCCAGTGAAGCTGCCATCGCTGAATAATCGATTACAATATTGTTGTATACATCACGGGAATAGTCAACAAGGTCCATCTTGTTGATGGCCACCACCACATGCGGAATTTTGAGCAGGGAAGCTATGATGGAATGACGACGTGTCTGCTCCACCACACCCAGTCTTGCATCCACCAGGATGATGATAAGGCTGGCGTTGGAAGCGCCGGTAATCATATTGCGTGTATACTGTACATGACCGGGCGCATCGGCAATGATAAATTTGCGCCTGGGCGTGGAAAAATACCGGTAAGCCACATCAATGGTTATACCCTGTTCCCTTTCAGCCCTTAAGCCATCTGTAAGCAGGGCCAGGTCTATTTCACCGGCGTCCCTGTTTTTGGTTTGTTTTTCCAGTTGCTCCAGCTGGTCTGTCAGTATGTTTTTACTGTCGTACAATAAACGGCCTATTAATGTGCTTTTGCCATCATCTACACTTCCTGCTGTTATAAATCTTAGTATGTCCATTTTTTTTAGTTTACAGTTGACGGTATACAGTTGACAGGTGATGCAGCCTTTTGACTGTTAACTGTCATCTGCCCTCTGTTACCTGTTTTAAAAATACCCTCCCTTTTTCCTGTCTTCCATAGCGGCTTCGGTAACTTTGTCATCAATTCTTGTTTCGCCCCTTTCACTTATCCTGGCAACAATAATTTCATTGATTACTTCATCCAGCGTGGCAGCAGTTGATTCTACTGCCGCAGTACAGGTCATGTCACCTACGGTACGGTAGCGCACTTTTTTTGTCTGTATCACATCTGTGTCATCAATTCTTACAAATTCTGATACGGCTACCAGCTGGCCCTCATGTTCAATCACTTCCCTTTCATGTGAAAAGTAGATAGAGGGAAGCCCGATATTTTCAGCTTTGATATAGTTCCATACGTCCAGCTCCGTCCAGTTGCTGATGGGAAACACCCTTACGTTTTCTCCCTTGCTGATCTTGCCATTGTAAGTATTCCAGAGTTCGGGCCGCTGCAGCTTTGGGTTCCATTGTCCAAATTCATCCCTTATAGAAAATATTCTTTCCTTGGCCCTTGCTTTCTCCTCATCCCGTCTTGCCCCGCCAATACAGGCATCAAATTTAAACTCCTCAATCGTATCCAGTAAAGTATAGGTCTGCAGCCAGTTACGGCTGGCAAATTTGCCCCTCGGCTCTGTCAGTTTTTTTGCCTGGATGGTATCTTCCACTTTTCTTACAATCAGTTCAGCACCCACTTCATTGGTCAGCCAGTCACGGTATGCCAGTGCTTCGGGAAAATTGTGCCCCGTATCAATATGCACCAGCGGAAAAGGAATTTTTCCGGGCGCAAATGCTTTTTTTGCAAGGTGAACCAGCGTGATGGAATCTTTGCCGCCACTGAACAGCAGGGCAGGCTTTTCAAATTGCGCTGCCACTTCCCTGAGGATATGTATGCTCTCAGATTCTAATTGCTCCAGGTAATTGATGCTGTAGTGCTTCATTTTATAATTGTATATACTATTCGCTTATTTAAAATCTATTTCAAAAATAAGATTATCCTGTTACAGATGCCCGTTCATGCAGGCCGCATTCTTTTTTGTCTGCATCTTCCCACCACCATCTGCCTGCCCTGAAATCTTCACCGGCTTTGATGGCCCTGGTGCAGGGGGCACAGCCAATACTTACAAAACCCCTGTCGTGCAGCGGGTTGTACGGTATTTTGTGCAGCCTTATATAGTCGTTTACCTGCTCCGTTGTCCAGTGAAGCAGGGGATGATACTTGATTACCTGGTTTCCTGCATCCCACTCAACCTGCTGCAGGCTTTCCCTGGCAGCAGAGTGTTCGGCCCGTAAACCGGTTATCCATACCTTATTGCCGGCCAGCGCTTTTTTTAATGGTTCAACCTTTCTGATATGGCAGCAGCTTTTCCGGTTTTCAACTGATTCATAAAAGGAATTGGGCCCATTGGATTCAACAAAAGCCTGCAGGGAAGCAGCGTCTGGATAAAATGCTTTTATGCGGGTTTGGTATTTTTCATTGGTGCTGCTCCATACGCTGTAGGTTTCTGCAAACATACGGCCGGTATCAAGAGTGAAAATGCCAAATGGCAGCTGGTTGCTGAGTATTTCATGCGTTATCACCTGGTCTTCAAAACTAAAACTGGTAGAGAATACCGCACCGGATGGGTAGTGCTTCGCCAGTTCGTAAAGCCCGGACAGCTCACCCGGTAAGGCATTGCTGCCAAGCGTTTGTGAAAGAATATGCAGTGCGTCAGTTGTCATGTAACCACCTTATTTGTAAGATCAGGCTGTAATTCTGTGCAGTAAAACGGTGTTCCGTATGAGAACAGTGCAACCAAATAACAGTTGATTTCTATTAGTCTACTTAATTAGTAGGCAAAGCTAAACAGAAAAATCCAATCATATGCATTTTTTTTTATGAGGGGAGGAGGAACATGGCAGATTCTCCGGGGAATGCTTCATCGTCAGCTATTTAGACTGTATATTGACGCTGTGCAAATAATGGCTGGCAGAACAAGTCTGCTGCCGTTTTGTGCAAAAAATCACTTATTTTGCCCTGCGAAACAAAATCACTTAAAAACGGCTTATGATAAAACACACTGGTATCTACCATACTTGTAATAATATCACCATTTGGCCCCTGGATTTAACACAACTGCAGATGCTGCAGGCGGCCCCGGAGTTCTTATTACAGAGCCTTGACCTGCCCCCTCAAAAAGTATATCAGCCCGAATCTTTAATGGAGCTCACAGAAAATGTGATAATCCCGGCTGTTAAAAATAATCCTGTAAGCTGGTTCTATCACACAAAATGGCTGGCTATTGAAGCGGATACACAACTGCTGGTGGGAGAATTTATGCTGAAAAAAGGGATTGACCGGAATGGGGCGGTGGAAATTGGCTATGGTATTTACCCTGATTATGAGGGTAGGGGGCTGATGACAGAGATCATTGCCTGCTTTATTGACTGGGCCAGAACTGCCAGTGTATTAAAGGGGATAAAGGCTGAAACAGAAAATGGAAATGATGCATCGGTGAGGGTGCTTGAAAAAAACGGATTTGTACAAACTGCCTGGCCCGGCGATTTTACCTGGTGGCACCTGCTATTGCAGCAATAAGGAACATTTTTAGTGAAAACTGCCCGATTAATTCGTTACTGCACCGTACTTCATTTTAAGCAATTCGCATTTTCTCTTCCAAATCAAACCAATTTTATATCTGGTGATAATTACAAGGTAAAGGTTATCAAACTGGGCAGATGGTATCAGCCCGATGCCGGTACAGCCGCAACGCTTTATCAGCGAATCCACCGTATTGGAGTGGCCCACTACCAGAATTTCCCTGTTCAGATGTTTTTTAACGATGGTATCAATAATATCGCTGGAATTACTGTACAATGCAGTGGTGATATTCAGGAAATTAGCCAGCGGCTTTGCCGTTTCACGGGTGCGGGTAGTATTGGTGCTGTAAATGCTGCCTATACCTGAATGTTGCAGTATTCTTTTCAACTCGGCTGCACGGGTGATACCCTGGGGTACTTTTAATGCATCAAGATTACCATCCCTGTCGGCATGGCGCACCATAAAAATTTTAGTGGACTGGCAAAATACTGCTGTTGTTGCCAGCAGGCATATTGTGCAAAAGGCAATGGAAAAGAATAATTTCATTCTAGCAGTTTTAAAACAATTGGTTTATAAATGTATATCCTTAATTAACTCCATTTGTTACCCCTTATTTACCCGAAAGCAGGTTTTCATGCACAAAATACAGTTCATTTCAGCGTAATCTGAATATCTTTAGCCAAATTTTTGCACATGTCTTTACGATTATTGCTGCTGTTTTTATTGGGTGCCACAAAGCTGTATGCACAGCCTGAATATACAAAATATGTAAATCCTTTTATCGGTACAGGTGGTCATGGGCATACTTACCCGGGTGCTGTGCTGCCGCATGGCATGGTGCAGTTGAGTCCTGATACGAGGCTCAGCGGTTGGGATGGCTGCGGAGGATACCATTACAGTGATAACTATATCTACGGTTTTACGCATACCCATCTGAGCGGCACCGGCTGCAGCGATTATGGTGATATCCTGCTGATGCCAATGGGAGGTAAGCCATCGCCTGATAACAAAGTGTATGGTTCCCGTTTCAGCCATACTACAGAAAAAGCTTCACCGGGTTTTTACAGCGTTAAACTGGAAGACGATAATATACAGGTGATGCTCACCGCCACAGAAAGGGTGGGCCTGCATCATTATTTTTTTGGAGGGGGTACAGAAGCCAGTATCATCCTCGATTTAAAACACCGGGATGAAGTGCTGGAATCATCTTTAAAGATAGTTGACCGCAAAACCATTACCGGGCTGCGCCGCAGCAAGGCCTGGGCCGATAATCAGTATGTGTATTTTGCCATTGAGTTTTCTGTACCTTTTACCAACTACGGTATCTGGCTGAATGATGATTTATACCCTATGAGTTTTACAGAGGCTGAAAGCGCCAAAAACCTTAAAGCTTTTTTTCAGTTTGGCAACCTGGATAAAAGTATGGTAATGGCCAAAGTAGCCATATCTGGTGTAAGTACAGAAGGGGCATTAAAAAATTTAAAAGCAGAAATGCCGGGCTGGGATTTTGATAAGGTGAAAACCGATGCAGCAAATAAATGGAACAGGGAGTTGGGGAAAATAAAGGTAACCGGGGGAACACCCGGCCAGTTTACCAATTTTTATACTGCGCTGTATCATACCATGGTGGTACCCAATATCAATATGGATGTGGACGGGCAGTACCGTGGTCGTGATAATGCCATCCATACTGCAAAGGGTTTTACCAACTACTCGGTTTTTTCGCTGTGGGATACTTATCGTGGTGCTAATCCGCTGTATACCATTATTGACCGGGGCAGAACACAGGATTATGTCAACTCCTTCCTGGCACAATACAAAGAAGGGGGCCGCCTGCCTGTATGGGAGCTTAGCGGCTGCGAAACCGATTGTATGATAGGTTATCACAGTGTACCTGTCATTTTTGATGCTTACAGGAAAGGCATTAACGGATTTGACAATAAACTGGCGCTGGAAGCCATGCTGAAAAGTGCCAGCTGGAACCACCTGGGTCTGCCTGCAATCATCGATCATGGATATCTTGAAAAAGATGATGAGCATGAAAGTGTAAGTAAAACACTGGAATACGCTTATGATGACTGGTGCATTGCACAGTTTGCAAAGATGAATGGTAATGAAGAAGTATACAAAACCTTTATCCGCAGGGCGCAATCCTGGAAGAATATGTTTGACCCGGCTACACAGTTTATGCGGCCAAGGAAAAATGGCGGCTGGCTTATACCTTTTGATCCCTATGAGGTGAATAACAACTTTACCGAGGGCAATAGCTGGCAGTATGCTTTTTATGTGCCGCAGGATATGGAGAATTACATAAAAATGCTTGGTGGAAAAAAGAAACTGGAACAACGCCTGGACAGCATTTTTGGAACCACATCAGCAATGACAGGGCTTGAGCTGCCGGACATTACCGGGCTGATAGGGCAGTATGCACATGGCAACGAACCAAGTCATCACATCGCATACCTTTACAATTTTGCAGGCCGGCCATCAAAGGGGCAAAAGATACTGCGGTATATTATGGATAAATTTTATACCCCGGCGCCGGATGGCCTTACCGGTAATGAAGACTGCGGGCAGATGAGTGCCTGGTATGTGCTGAGCGCAATGGGTTTTTACCCGGTTACTCCCGGTACCAATGATTATATGCTGGGTACACCTCTTTTTAAACAGGTTACCATCAACCAGGAAAATGGCAAGACCTTCACCATCAATGCCCCCGGGGTAAGCAGTAGAAATTTTTATGTGCAGCAGGCCACTCTAAACGGCAGGCAGCATGGCATGGCCTGGATAACCCATGATGATGTGATGAATGGCGGCAACCTTAGTTTTATGATGGGTGCCACCCCCTCTGCATTTGGTACAGCACAATTGCCTGTTACTGCCATAAACGATGAGCAGATAGTACTCAATCCTGTAATTGATGGTGGAGGTATGGGTTTTAAAAACAGCGCAACTGTTAAGATATCATCTGCCCAGCAGGCAACAACTTTTTACTATACACTTGATGGCACAGTGCCGTCGGTGTTTTCAACAAAATATACGGCTCCTTTTACCATTACTCAAAGTGTGCAGGTAAAAGCACTGGCAGTTGATGCAGCAGGTAAAGCCAGTTTGATTACCAGTGCAAAGTTTACAAAGGCTGTTAACGACTGGAGCATACAACTTAATACTCCATATGAAACACAATACCCGGCAGGTGGTAATGGGGCGCTGATTGACGGTATACGCGGCACTGCTGAATGGCGCAAGGGGAACTGGCAGGGCTGGCAAAAAGCAGACATGGACGTGTTGATTGACCTGAAGGCGGTAAAAACAATCAGTAAAGTAACTGCAGGGCTGTTGCAGGATGTGGGTGCATGGATTATTATGCCTGCATCAGTAACAGCAGAAATTTCAGTGGATGGCAAAATTTTCAGGCCTTTTGCCCTGGCAGAAAACATACTGCCAATTGAGGACAAAAAGCCCCAGGTAAAGATAGTGGAGTTAAGGGGTCAACCGGTACAGGCAAGGTATGTACGCATACGGGCAAAGCAATATGGCAAACTGCCTGCCTGGCATGAGGGTGCAGGTGGCGATACGCATATTTTCTGTGATGAGGTAACGGCAGAATAACTCACTATTCTGCCCTGTTCAGCGTAGTATTGTATGAAGAGAATTTACGGCGTACTACTTTAGGGCTTTTTCTACTGCGGCATCAAATTCGGCAGCATCAGGAAGTCCCGTAATGCGGTTCACAATCTTCCCTTCTTTAAAAAACAACAGCAGGGGTATTGACTCTACTTTATACAGCATGCTTACTGTAGGATTGGCATCGGTATCAATGCTGGCAAAACTTGCTTTGCCTGAAAACTTTTCAGCAGCCTTAGCAAAAATCGGCTTCAATTTTTTACAGGGGCCGCACCAGGTAGCATTAAAATCCACAATGGTAAGCCCGGGGTTGCTCATTACTTTTTGTGTAAAACTGGCATCACTGATCTCCTGCACACCCTGCCAGCCTGCAACTGATTTTTCAGGGGCAGCCACAGGATTTGCTGCCGGGGTATCAACAATGGGAGCAGGTTTATCTTGTGCGGTAGAGGTCTCTTTTTCAGTATTTGATGTACTGTTGTTGCTGCAGCCTGCCAGCAGCAGTAAAAAACAGTATGATACGATGATTGTGCGCATGTGAATGATTTTGAGGGCAAAGATAAGGCTTTGTTCCCGGTAAGAGTAATGAGGCCGGCAGCGTTGGCAGGTAAGGGGCTTAATGATTTACCGGGTAAAAATTTAAAGGGCCGCAGGTAAAGCAGGGCAAATATTGTTCAGGATAAGGGTTAATAGGGAAACCTGCTGCCTGATGTAGTGTATGGCGGCTCATACCTCACCGGGTAATCAACGCTTTGAAATTCGGTTGCCGGATACAGGCTGTCAATTTCTTCAAGGGTAGCAGGATAATAGTCATCTTCTTCAATTACAATGTTCTGATGAATTGCCGCATGATTACTTTGACGTGTTAAAACAAACAACAGGCATGTCTGATTTTGTACAGAGGATTCCCTTACCTCGTCCATATCTGTTACCATATTGAATCCAAAATATACCCTTATACCACTGGCATCAAAATAATCCATTGCAGTAATCATATTTTTAACATATTCCCTGCTGTACCAGATGGAAAGTGTTTCATTATCTGCTGGTTCACTGTACAATGAGCGCAGCTTATTCCGGTAATTCAGTATGCGCTTATTGGTAATTTCTTTTTTAACATAATACCGGTTTAAAAATGGCACATCCACGGTTTCCTGCTCATCTTCAATAATAATATCTTCACTGAACTGGAGCCCTGAATACTCATTTGGCCGTGTAGGAACCCATGTAAGGCAGGTTTGGCTGGCATATTCAGCATGGTCATCTTCAAATTGCCCAAAATATACACGTATTCCATCGCCCTCTAAAAAAGTGATTGTTTCATACATGGTTTCAAAGAACTCTCTCGGATACCATATCCAGCGGGTATCTTCTTTGCCAATTGCAGCATTAAGTAAAGGTAATTTCCAGCTTAAAAATATTTTTATCTGCTGGTTGATTCTTTCTTTTCCAAAAAAAACATCGAATATCCATTGCGCAGCATTTTTTGTATAAGCAGCTTTAGTTTTTGCCCAAAAACCTGAAATCGTTTCCCTTTGCTCTGTTATTTCATATGCACCCGGCTCTTCTGCACTATCATAAAGTGAATGTTTTACAGTTTCAGCAGTGCTTATTATTATTGAATTGGGCTTTTGATTGTAATCATCCCCGTCATCATTTAAAACAGAAAGATGCGCTGTGGCCTGGCTTTTAGCCTGTAACAACAGGTCTTCCAGCTCATTTTTTATTTCATCAAACGGGTGGCCATTTAAGCCCTGTGTAGCAAGCATAACAGCATCAGCATAGTTTTCTGCATTAAACGCTATGGCAGCAGCACTTCTGAACAAAACTGACCGTGTTGGCTCACAGTCAAAATCATCCAGCAAGGCATAGGCAGCTTTTTTTTCAAGGTCTAAAGCTTCTGCAAGTATTGTTTTATAAGCCCCGGGCTGGCCTTTTCGCAATACCTGCTTAGCCAGTTGCAGCCTGGCCATCGCTTCATCGTGTATCTGGCTGATGGTGTTCATTTTTTACTGAAATGTGCTTTTGGTGCCGAAAATTCAATTACTGCAATGTAGGCGGGTATTACATCGCATCGCTTCTGCCCACCTGTAATTTTTTTCCATCTATCCTCTTTTTCATTGTATTGAATTTGGTTTTCTTTTTAATGCCTGATATTTCCAGCCTGGCCGTTAAAAAATTTTTTGGTTTATACAGCGGATGTTTTTCGTCGTAGCTTAGCCAGTAGTCAAATCCTGTACCCTTTTCCGATTTTCTTACAATGGTATATGTGGTAAGTTCAGGAGTTAAAAAGAATGCAATAGCTTCAGCAGCATTTTTGGTAACATCTCCCGATTCTTCAAAGCTTGCTTTGTTGATTTTCCTGCTCCACTCCAGCCTGAAATCAATGATGCTGTCCCCGGTTACGGAGAGCATACATCCCGTTTTATGCTGACTTTCTTCCAGGGCTGCAATACAATTCTGGGATAAAAAATCACAGTGCATCGAATCCAGGGCAGGTGTTATTTGTTTTAGTGTTTCTATTACCAGTATTTCCATATGTATCACTCCCTTAATCTTCCATAAATTTAGAAATAAAAAGCAGATCTGCAAATTTTTTTTCCTGATTACCACATTCTGGATGGAGCGGATGTACAAAAAAATACCCCGGTTATAAGCCGGGGCATTTTATCATCAGTGATTGTTTACATTAATCTTCAGCATCCACTCTTCCAATCTTGCTGCCAAAAACGCCCAGGTGTACTACTGCAAAGGCAATTGAAATGTACAGCAATGTTCTGTCAGTATCAAAGCCTACGGTGTACTGGTGCAGCAGGCCTACAATTATCAGCAGCAGGCAAAGCGCCAAGCCTGTAAGCCGGGCAACTTTCATTCCCTTTCTGTTATTGGTGCCATTGCCCAAATGGCTGTTTTTTGCACCATAAACCAGGTAAATATCCATTCCAATCAGCATCCACACAATCAGCCTGATCCAGGTATCCATGGGGAGAAACACCATCATGAACAGGCAAACGCCAATGCCCAGGATGGGAACCAATGGTACCAGCGGTGTTTTGAATGCCCTTGGCAAATCGGGCATTTTATTGCGCATAACCCATACGCCGATACATACCAGTATAAAGGCGAATAAAGTACCAATACTGGTCATTTCGCCAACCACCCTTGCAGGCACAAAAGCAGCAAAAAGGCTTACAAACAGCATGAAAAGCAAACTGCTTTTGGCAGGTGTTTGTGTTTTTGGATTAACTACAGAGAATATTTTTGGAATTAAACCATCCTTGCTCATACTGAAGAATACACGGCTCTGGCCCATCAGCATCACCAGAATTACAGAAGCATAACCTGCAAGAATGGCTACTACGATGGCACGGTTCAACCATGGATAATCAGGCTGAATTACGCCGGCTGCATCAGCTGTACCCATATGGTCAATAGCTATAGCAACTGGTGCGATACCATCTTTGCCTGCAAAAGTAGTGTAGCTGGTAACACCTGTCATTACATGGGCAAAGAGTATGTACAATACCGTACATATGGCCAGCGATCCCAAAATTCCCCAGGGCATGTCCCTTTTGGGATTTTTTGCTTCCTGTGCTGCCGTACTTACCGCATCAAAGCCAATATAGGCAAAGAATACGATGGCTGCGGCTCTGATGATACCACTGAATCCGAAATTGCCGAAATTGCCTGAATTGTCAGGGATATAAGGCGTATAGTTGGCATTGTTGATGTACTTCCAGCCGAGGAATATGAATACCAGTACCACCGTAATTTTAAGTCCTACAATGATAGCATTAACAAAGGCACTTTCTTTTGTACCTTTTATAAGCAGTAAACTCATCAGAACGATGATGAAAACTGCGGGCAGGTTGATGATACCCCCGTCCCATGGGCCTACTGTAAGGCTTTGAGGCAGGTGAATGTCAAATCCTTCCAGGAACTTAACGAGATACCGGCTCCAGCTGATGCCCACTGTTGCGGCACCTACTGCATATTCCAATACAAGATCCCAGCCGATGATCCATGCAATAAACTCACCCATTGTGGCATAAGAATAAGTGTAAGCACTGCCTGCAACAGGTATCATAGAGGCAAATTCAGCATAGCACAGGCCGGCAAAAAGACAGCCGAGCGCTGCTACTACAAAAGAAATGGTGATGGCAGGTCCGGCATGATTGGCTGCGGCCATACCGGTGATGGAAAACAAGCCTGCTCCAATAATGGCGCCGATGCCCAATGCAATCAATCCGCCGGCACCTAATGTCCTTTTAAGCGTATGACTGCCGGTTTCCTGGGCTTCATTCATTAAAGCATCCATGGGCTTTCTTACAAATAAACTCATATCGATTAGTTGGTTTTTAAATAAAATGAACTGGAAAAATAAGCAATAAAACGATAAAATCACCACCAATTGTAAATTTTATCAGGGATGGCAGTAAACGGTATATATATATTATATTGCAAAATCAAAAAACCGGGTTAACATGGAATTGGAAGCAGGTAAAAAGAAAAGTAAGCTTACACTGTATATTTTTATTGCGTTGCTGGCAGGTATTATCCTGGGGTTTATACTCAATAAAAATTATGTGGGGGAGGAGAACAGTAAGATTGCCGATGCCGAGCAGGTTCAGAAAGAAGCTGCTGCAGCAGCAAAAAAGTATGAAATTGTAAAAGATACTGTTGCGCTCAGCAGCTTAAAAGCAGCAAAGAAATCGGTGGATGAAAACCTTACGCTGGCACTGGCCGGGCTTGTAAAGGCACCCGGCGATGCACAGCTGGCAAACAGTATCAGGGTTTGGAAGGATTCTGCCAGGCAAATCCAGTCAGGGCTTGCGGCTTTGTGCGATACAAGCTCAGTTCAATATAAGGAATTGGTAAAATACCGGGATGCTTTGGGTGTAAAAAAGAACGATGCCATTAAGGCCAGAGATAAAAAATTAGACTGGTTTACCATATTGGCAGATATATTTATCAGGCTGATAAAAATGATTGTGGCACCGCTGGTATTTACTACCCTGGTGGTGGGAGTGGCCAAGCTCGGCGATATAAAAGCGGTTGGCCGCATTGGCGGTAAAACATTGCTCTGGTTTATCTGCGCATCCCTCATGAGCCTGCTGCTGGGCATGGTACTGGTCAATATTTTTCAACCAGGCTCTGCCATGCACCTCAGCCTGCCCGACAGCAATGTGGCTACAGGTATTGATAAGGCTGCACTCACCATCAAGGATTTCTTTTATCATGTTTTCCCGGCCAGTTTTGTGGATGCCATGGCCAAGAATGAAATATTGCAGATTGTGGTTTTCTCCCTGTTTTTTGGAGTGGCAGCTGCAGCTATTGGCGAAAAAGCCAATGCGATCATTAAAGCGCTTGATGCGGTAGCGCACATCATTTTAAAAGTTACGGGGTATGTAATGAATTTTGCACCGCTGGCTGTATTTGGCGCCATGACGGCCATCATTGCCAAACAGGGAATCGGTATTTTAAAAACCTACTCCATCTTTATCGGCGAATTTTATTTTGGCCTGCTGCTGTTGTGGTGTGTATTGATTTTTGCAGGCTTTGTTTTTTTGAAAAAGCGGGTATTTACATTGATAAAGCGTATCAAAGAACCAACCCTGCTGGCCTTCAGTACATCCAGCAGCGAAGCGGCATTTCCTAAAACCATGCTGGAACTGGAGCGCTTTGGCTGTAAGGACAAGATTGTGAGCTTTGTACTTCCCCTGGGCTATTCGTTTAACCTGGATGGCAGCATGATGTACATGACATTCGCCTCCCTTTTTATTGCACAATCTTACGGTATGGATATACCACTTGCCACACAAATAAGCATGCTGCTGGTGCTCATGCTTACCAGCAAGGGCATTGCAGGCGTGCCCAGGGCATCACTGGTGGTAATTGCCGGTACATTGGCCACTTTTAACATTCCTGAAGCAGGTATTGCCTTACTTTTGGGCATAGATCCTTTACTGGATATGGGGCGCAGTGCTACCAATGTGGTGGGCAACAGCATCGCCACAGCAGTAGTAAGCAAATGGGAAGGAGAGCTGGCCCATGAGCCAAAAGATTAAGGAACAGCAGGAGGCATTTAAAATTTTCGCTGGCTGGTGGAGACACCAGCCAGGGCAGACAGCCGTGGTCGGTGTCTCCACCGACAACTGCCAGAACTACAGGCCAAAATTTTGAAATGCACCCAAGACAGCAAACCACATTATCTTTACCGGATTAATAGCAACATATGTTTGATTTTATATTACTGGATTTTCACTGGGCGCAATTGCTGCAGCCGCAGTTTTACATAGAAAATGGTGGTTTGTGGCTGCTGCTCTTTGTGGTATTTGCAGAAACCGGGCTTTTTGCCGGGTTCTTCCTTCCGGGGGACTCATTACTATTTGTGGCAGGCATTTTTGCCAATAAGATGGATAATGGTGACCCTGGTTTGTCGCACCAGCTGCTTAAGCTGTTTGGCCTTGGCGGTATACAAAATGAATGGGTGGATTTGTTTGTACTAATAGCCATAGTATCCGTGGCCGGTATATTGGGTAATTTTGTGGGATATTGGTTTGGACGTAAAAGCGGCCCCTTTTTATTTGAGCGGAAAGACACATTCTTTTTCAAGAAAAAATTCCTCTACCAGGCAAAAGAGTTTTACGATAAGCAGGGTGGTGGTGCCATTGTGGTAGCAAGATTCCTTCCCATCATACGTACATTTGCGCCAATTGTTGCCGGTATTGTTGGTATGGATAAAAAGAAATTCAGTTTTTATAATATCATCGGTTGTATTGCCTGGGTATTCAGTATGATAATGGCAGGGCATTTTTTGCAGAAATGGATACTCAGCCAGTTTAATTTTGACTTAAAACAGCACCTGGAAATTATTGTACTGGGCATTGTGCTGGTTACTACAGCGCCGGTGCTGATAAAACTCTTCTGGAAAAAGAAAAAAACCACCCCCACTGTATAAGTTTTCGACATGCAACAAAAATCTTCCTCCATTTTCAGTATTGCTGTGGTAGTGGCAGCATTGGGGTATTTTGTAGATATATATGACCTGCTGTTGTTTACCATTGTAAAAAAAACAAGCATGCTTGGGGTGGGTGCTACCGCTGAAACCATGCTGGCGGACAGTACCAGGGTAATCAACTGGCAAATGACGGGGCTGCTGCTGGGGGGTATCCTTTGGGGTGTATTGGGCGATAAAAAGGGCAGACTTTCTGTGTTGTTTGGATCTATCATTTTGTATTCTGTAGCCAATTTTATTACAGGCTATGTTCAAACCGTTAACCAGTATGCCATCTGCCGTTTTTTTGCAGGGCTGGGCCTGGCAGGCGAGCTGGGTGCAGGTATTACGCTGGTGAGTGAGCTGCTCCCTAAAAACAAAAGAGGCATTGGTACTTCATTGGTAGCAGGTATTGGCCTCAGTGGTGCGGTTGCTGCCTATTTTACACACAAGGCTACAGGCGACTGGCGGCTCTGTTACAAGATTGGTGGTGTGCTGGGTATCTGCCTCTTGCTGCTGCGTATTAAAGTAGCAGAGTCGGGTATGTTTAAAGAAGTGAGCGCCAGCAATGTGTCAAAAGGTAATTTCTTCAAATTCTTTACCAATGCAAGCCGGTTTAAAAAATATGCGTTGGCTATACTCATCGGACTGCCTACCTGGTATGTAATTGGCGTGCTGGTGAATCAAAGCGATCGTTTTGCCAAAGAAATGTATGGCAGTCAAACACTGGATTCCGGCCGATCAATCATGTTTGCTTATGCAGCTATAGCCATCGGTGACATACTTATCGGCCTGGTCAGCCAGTATTTCGGGAGCCGGAAAAAAGCATTGTTGTTATTTTACGGGCTTTGTGTGCTGTCACTGTTGTTTTTCTTCAGCGGGTTCATTCATTCAGATGCGGCCATGTACTGGACCTGCGCTGCACTTGGTTTCAGCACAGGTTTCTGGGCCATTTTTGTTACTATGGGTGCTGAGCAGTTTGGTACCAACCTGCGGGCTACTGCTGCTACCACCATTCCCAATATGGTGCGGGGTGCTTTGCCACTAATCAATATGCTTTTTCTTGATTTGTTTCAGAAAAGCTGGAAATTACCATTGATCACCAGCGGTATTTACACAGGTATAATTGTAATGATCATTACCTTTGTGGCATTTTTCTTTACTAAAGAAACCTTTCATAAAGATTTGAATTATGTGGAAGAAGATTGAGAAACAAATATGAGTGAAAATATTTTACATCCCGGAACAAAGCCTCTTAAAATCCTCATCATCCGCTTTTCCTCCATTGGCGATATTGTACTCACTACGCCAGTTATACGCTGTGCCAGGAAAAAATATCCGGATGCAGAAATCCATTTTCTTACCAAAAAATCTTTCAGGGGTATTCTTGAGCACAATCCTTATCTTAATAAAATTCATTTGCTGGAAGATGACCTGGATGCGGTGATTGAGGAATTAAAAAAAGAAGAGTTTGATTATATCATTGACCTGCACCACAACCTGCGCACCCTCAAAGTGAAAAAAGCATTAAAGAAAGCGAAATCTTTTTCCTTTAATAAACTGAATGTCGAAAAATTCATATACACCAACTTTAAAATAAACACACTTCCACACAAGCATATTGTCGACCGCAATTTTGAATGTATTGCTGAGCTGGGCATCACTGATGATGGGCTGGGACTGGATTATTTTATCCCGGATTATGATAAGGTTAAAAAAGAGGATATACCCACGGCACACTCTGCAGGGTATATTGCCCTTGTAATAGGAGCGGCCCTGGCCACCAAAAAAATGCCCATCCATAAGCTGAAAGAACTGTGTGCTTCCATCCATCATCCCATCATATTGCTGGGCGGAAAGGAAGATTACGAAGATGGCAAAGCAATAGCAGCCACCGATGATATTAAAATTTACAACGCCTGCGGCAAATTCAACCTCAACGAATCAGCTGACCTGTTGCGCAATGCAAAACTGGTCATTACCCATGATACCGGCCTCATGCACATGGCCGCTGCCCTGCAAAAGCCGGTCATTTCCGTTTGGGGAAACACGGTGCCGGCATTTGGTATGTATCCATTTTACGGTCAGCGCAACCTGCAATTGTACGATGTGGTGGAAGTGAAACGGCTCTGGTGCAGGCCCTGCAGTAAAATCGGTCACAACAAATGCCCGCTCGGGCATTTTAAATGCATGGAAAAGATCAGTGTTAATGAAATTGTAAATTTAACTGATAAGTGGTTAAAGAAATAATAAAATCCCTTTCTTGCAGTTAAGATAAGTACAGATGTTATACGCTAAGCTGATACCGGTTTTTTTGATTGCATTGCTCTGCCAGCAGAAGCTTGCCGCACAGCCACTCGCCGCTTCGGTGGTACTGTCAAAGCGTATCGCACCGGCAGTATCTGATACTATTTACCACAAGCCCGGTCAGTCTTTGGTATGGGATAATTTTTCCGGAACACCCAATCAGGGAGGCCGTGTGGCAGCACTCACTTCTTCTGGTTTTGGATTTGATGCAGGGATGAGCTACAGTAACCGGAAGGGGAAAATCAATATCAATGTGTATGCCTTTTTTAACAAAAGCAAATCATGGGTGAAGCCGGATAAAAAAACCGCCTATATCCTGGCCCATGAGCAGCTGCATTTTGATATCAGTTGCATAGGGATGCTGTTGTTTGTGCAAAAACTCAGGGCGGCAAACTTTACTGTACAGAATTATTCTGCTGAACTCAACCGCATTTACAGTGATGCTTATAAGCAGATGTATGAGATGCAGGATGATTACGATAAGGGAACTAACAATGGCCTGCTGCGCAAAGAACAGCAGGAATGGGCCGGGCGCATCAGGGGGCAACTGGCTCTTCTTTCAGCCACAGTACAATAAAACGCAGTGTTAAAGATTTACAATGAGGATGGGTATTTTCAATTCATGCCTTACCGCATTCACTGTTTCACCATAAATAAAATCCTTAAGGCCTGTATGGCCATGAGCGCCGATGACGAGCATGGAAGCATCATTTTCTGTAACGATGCGTACAATTTCCCTCACACGGTTTTTATAGCCAATGAACCCTTCTGTTGCAAAACCTCTTTCTTTTAATTGCGACACATAAAAATCCAGCCGCTCCTTATCTTTCCGGGTTTCATAATCATCACTCTCATCACCCAGTAGCTTTGCCGAGGCACTTTCTACCACATGCAGCAGCAGGTAATGCGTATCTTCCTTGCCCTGGCCAATGGCATAGGCCAGCAGTTTCTCATCGTTTTCACTAAAGTCAAGGGCAATGGCAATCTTATTAAAGCTTGGTATGGTAAGGTTCTTCAGGTCATTCATGTCAGGGTGCATCTGTATAGATATCTTTTTGGTCACTTTTGGTATAAAGGGATGCAGCAGAATATACAGCAGCAATGCAGCAGCGATGGTAAAAACAATGCCCATCAGTATTTTAGGCAACAGGGCGGTACCTTCAAATATGCCTGAGGTTTCGCTGATTACCAGGCTGATGTTTAAATAAACCAGCACCCCGGCTATCAGCCATGCGGCTATCTTTGTCTTGATACCGATGGCAAAAATGCCCATTGTTTTTTTATCGCTCACAAAATGAATCAGGGGAATTATGGCAAAGCCAAGTTGCAGGCATAAAATTACCTGGCTGATGAGCAGCAGCCTGTCTACTTTTTCTTCACCATAAATCAGGATCACCACCAGCGCCGGTATTACTGCCAGCAACCTGGTGATCAACCTGCGCACTACAGGGTTGATCCGCAGGCTCAGGTATCCTTCCATGATGATTTGCCCGGCCAGCGTGCCCGTAATGGTACTGCTTTGGCCGGCAGCTATCAGGGCCACGGCAAAAAGTATGGGTGCCAGCTTACTGCCCAGTAAGCCATTCAGTAACTGGTGTGCTTCCTTAATTTCGCCTACATGGCTGTTGCCTGTTTTAAAAAAAGCAGTGGCAGCCAGCACCAGTATGGCCGCATTTACAAAAAAAGCAATGTTCAGTGCAATGGTGCTGTCAATACGGTTAAAGCGCAGTGCCTGCTTTATACCTGCTTTGGTCTTATTTATTTTTCGGGTTTGTACCAATGCGCTGTGCAGGTAAAGGTTATGCGGCATCACTGTGGCACCGATGATGCCGATGGCAATGAGCAGTGCCTCTTTATTGAGGCTTTGCGGCATAAAGCCTTTTACTACTTCTGTTAAAACCGGTTTGGCAATAATGATTTCAATCAGAAAGGAGATGGCCACCACAGCCACTAGTGCAATGATAAATGCTTCCATCTTGCGCATGCCCAGCCGTTGCAGGTACAGCAGCAGAAATGTGTCGAGCACAGTCAGGCTGACAGCCCAGGGAAGTGATAAGCCAGTAAGCAGGTTGATACCGATGGCCATTCCCAGTACTTCTGCGAGGTCGCAGGCTGCAATGGCCACTTCGGCCAGCAGGTACAGCATAAAATTCACGTACTTTGGGTACACTTCCCTGTTTGCCTGCGCAAGGTCTCTGCCACGTACTATGCCCAGTCTTGCCGACAGCCCCTGCAGCAGTAATGCCATCAGGTTACTCATCAGCAGTACCCATATCAGGGAATAGCCAAACTTGCTGCCACCCTGCAGGTCGGTGGCCCAGTTGCCCGGGTCCATATACCCCACACTCACCAGGTAGGCCGGTCCCAGGAAGGAAAACATCCTGCGCCAGCCCTTTTTTGTAACCGTAGTATCCACGCTGCCATGCACTTCACTCAGCGATGCATCCGGATTGAATTTATTTGCCATAATGTACAAAAATATTTTTTGCTACCTGCCCGCTTATAATGCAGTGTTGCCTGTTTACTGTAATTTCCATGGAACCATCAAATGCGAAATGCTTGTTTATTTTTATCCGGGTACCGATGCTGATACCGTAGTGGTTCATCAGTTCCAGCATGGCAGGTGATTGATCACTTACTGCGCTTACGGTAAGTTGTTTGTTCAGTGGTATCATCACCAGGTTCATTTGCGGTATCACCGGCAGTTTCCCATCCCTGTCAGGAATCGGGTCGCCATGGGGGTCAGTCTGCGGATTTCCTAAAAAATCACCCAGCCGGGTAATCAGTTCGTCACCGCTTACATGTTCCAGTTCCTCGGCAATATCATGCACTTTATCCCAGTCAAAGCCCAGTTTTTCCACCAAAAAATATTCCCACAGCCGGTGCCGCCGCACAATGGCCAGCGCAGCCCTGGTGCCACGCTCATTCAGGGTAAAACCCTTATAACGGCGGTAGTGCAGCAGCTTTTTGGCACTGAGTTTCTTCAGCATATCTGTTACCGAAGCAGCCCTGGTTTGCAGGTGCCCTGCCAGGGCATTGGTGTTTACACTGCCAGCATCCTGCTGCAGGTGGTAAATGCCCTTGATGTAGTTTTCTTCGCTTACACTGAAATTCATGTGCTTGAAAATAAAATTTAGACAAACCTAAAAATTAATTTTTATATTTCATAATTTTACAGAGTATATTCGTAAATAAATATGGGCATTCATATGAAACAGTATATCAGTTCAGGTTCTCCCTGGGAAGAGGTGGTAGGATACTCAAGGGCGGTGCGCACCGGCAATGTGGTGGAAGTGGCAGGTACCACGGCCATGGATGGTGATCAGCTCATCGGCAAGGATGACGTATATGCGCAAACCGTTTTTATCATCCGGAAAATGGAAAAAGCCCTGCACCAGGCCGGAGCATCGCTTGCTGATGTGGTACGTACCCGTATGTATGTAACCGATATCAGCCAATGGGAACAGGTTGGAAAAGCGCATGGACTTTTTTTTAAAGACATAAAGCCGGCATCTACTATGGTGGAAGTGAGCAGGTTGATTAACGATGATTTGCTCATAGAGATAGAAATGACTGCTGTTACAGAACCCCAGCCTGATTAAATAGCAAAATACTGTTTTTCTTAAACAAAGCTGCAACCGTTTGTGAAAGTGTTTTTACACTAAACATCGTGTATTTTTTACACAGTATTTTCCAACAACTGCACCAATTCCTGAATTTTCCCATTATATTGCGCCCTCAACAAAGTTTGGTGAGTTATGAATTTTCAGCAATTTACTGTTCCATACCACATAAATGAGCAGTATAATAAAAAGGTAGCTTATTTTTCAATGGAGTTTGCCATACACCAGCCATTGAAGATATACAGCGGGGGACTTGGATTTTTAAGCGGCAGTCACATGCGCAGTGCTTATGAATTACAGCAAAACCTTGTCGGCATCGGTATTTTGTGGAAGTATGGTTACTACGACCAGGCCCGCAACCAGGACCAGACCCTGCAGGTACAATGGAACGAAAAGATATATAATTTTCTGGAGGATCATAATATTAAATTCCAGATTCAGATACACGATCACCCGGTTTGGGTAAAAGCATATTATCTTAACCCTGAAACATTTAAGTCGGCACCCCTGTTTTTACTCAGTACCGATCTTCCGGAGAATGATTATGTGTCGCAAACCATTACCCACCGTTTGTATGATGCCAATGTAGCCACCAAAGTAGCACAGTTTATCCTGCTGGGAGTGGGTGGTGCCAAGTTGATGGACGTTATTGGCTTTAACCCTGAGTTATATCATCTTAACGAGGCACATGGCATCAGCGCAGCTTTTTACCTGTACAAAAAATTTGGCAATGCAGAAGAAGTACGCAAACGCCTGGTATTTACCACACATACCCCCGAAGAAGCCGGTAACGAAAAGCATGATATTTTCCTTTGCGAAAAAATGAGTTATTTCTGCGGGATGAAGCTGGATGAAGTGCGCAAACTAACTGGTATTAAAGACGACCTGTTTAACCACTCACTTGCAGCACTGCGCTTTGCAAAACTGGCCAATGGAGTATCGCAGCTTCATGGGGAAGTGAGTCGGCAGATGTGGGGCAAATTTGAAGGTATTTGCGAAATAAAAGCCATTACCAATGCACAGAACTGGCGCTACTGGGCTGATAAGCAGCTGTACTATTTTATGGATGATGATGACAATGAGCGTTTTGATGACCGGAAGAAATTTTTAAAGAGAAGGGCATTTGATCTGGTGGCCGACCAAACCGGTAAATTGCTCAATCCCGATGTATTTACCATTGTATGGGCCCGCCGTTTTGCAGGGTACAAAAGGGCAGAGCTCCTCACAAGGGATCATAAGCGTTTTGAAGCATTGCTCAATAGTAAAAAATATCCTGTTCAAATCATCTGGGCAGGAAAACCTTACCCGGTTGATTATCCTGCAATCAGCGATTTTAACCACCTTGTAAACCTAAGCAAGCAGTATAAGAATGTGGCAGTTTGCACCGGGTATGAACTCTCATTGAGCAAGCGCCTCAAGCAGGCTTCGGATGCATGGCTCAACAATCCCAGGGTGCCAAGGGAAGCAAGCGGAACCAGCGGTATGACAGCAGCCATGAACGGTGCTGTAAACGTAAGCACCAACGATGGATGGATCTGCGAATTCATCAATCATGGTAATAATGGTTTTGTAGTACCACCGGTTGACTATGCCAGCATGCATGTGCAGGAGCAGGATGAATATGATCTGAATAAATTGTATGAGATACTGGAAAACCAGATACTCCCCATGTACTATAACAACTTTGAAGTATGGCGGCAGATTGTTAAAAATGGCATGCATGATGTACGCTTCCAGTTTGACAGTAACCGCATGGCTGACGAGTATTATAAAATATTATACGTATAAGCAGTATGTTATCTTTTTAAAGGCGGTGGAAACACCGCTTTTTTCTTGCTCACATTTCGCTGCTGGTGTATAATCAGTTTTTCCCGGTCCATTTATCAAAGTACCAAGTAAACCCGAGTGTGAACAGCCGGGGAAGTGTGTTAAACTGGTTAATGGCCTGCAGAGTGGCTGTTTGAGCAAATGTGGTGATTTTATTCACATTGAATATGTTACGTAAACCTGCAACAAGCCTGCACCTGTTTTTCTTTGTAAAATATTTAGCTACATCTGCCCGTAAAAAAGGGTTTACCCTGTTGTCAGGCGAATTAACTCCATTGAATTGAACATTGGCGTTAACAGTAGTATACCACTCGTTGGGGAAAGCATTTTCTAAGGTTATAATCAGCGTGTTCCTGAGGTCGCCCCGGCTGCTCCTTGTATCCTTATAGCCATTATAATTCATCTGCCACTTCATATCGGCCTCTGTGTTCTTGCTTATTTTCCATCTGCCCCCAAAATAGAATATACCGAAAAGCGAATTGAAATTGAAAGGAACATTGTTGTTCAGTGCATAGGATGAATTGCCTGATACGAACAGGGAAGCAAAAGCATTAAAAGGTTTGCTGGCGTTGAAGTTGAGCCAGAAGAGCGAAAGATTTACCTGCTTTGTGCTGCCGTACTGCGCAAAAGTATTGCTGATTTTTCCCCGGCTGTCTGTAATGGAGCTTGCAGTAACAGGATCATCTATATATATCCCCTGCAGAGCAAACGAAAAAAGATGTCCTGATTTACCACTGCTGCTGAAAGATGCGCTGACTGCATGCCTGAAAGCACCGTCGAGCATTGGATTACCAGTGCGCACCTGTTGTATGTTTGTACTGTCTGGCAATGGTACCAGCTGGTCATTGGCAGGTATATCCCAGCCCGACCGGTACTGGAGGATAAGGCTTTGGGTACTGTTTAACTTTCTTTTGTACATAACAAAAGGCAGCACCAGTGGTTTGCTCCTGAGGGCAAGCTGCCTGGTATTTAAATTTCTAACAGATTGCCAGTAGTATAAACCAAGACCGGTAATAAAAGTGGATTTCGTTTTTTTATACAGCAGGTTAGCCAAAGCCTGTCCGCGGTAATTGCTGATCGACAGGGGATTGGCAGACATCATTGGAAGATAACTGCTGTATGCGCTGCTTGCCGAGTCATAGTTGTAAGCAGCCTGTTCAATGCTCCATGTATCATACCGGTTGTTAACTCTCATTTCAAATAGAAGTTCACGGTTTACCGGAAGGCTTTGCACCAGCTGCAGCTCAGCGATATGCCTGTTGCCCCACCGGTTAACCTCCTGGTTATTAAAGCCGAGGCCTGTATTGGTATAAGTATTGTCAAAACTATTTTTTTCAAACTCATACCTGGTGTAGGCTGAAAAAACGCAGGCTGGTTTTTTAAAACGGTGCAGCCACATACCCTGTGTTACCAGGTTCAGTCTCTTAGTCTCTGGGCTGGTAAATGAGGTAATCAGGTTTTTCAGGATAACCCCGTTTTCGGGTGTACTCAGTATATTCCGGGTACTGGTGTTTCTTGCAGTTTCATCCCCCGAAAACCGGATTGTTTGGGCAAACTTTAAACTATTGCGGCTGCCCGCAGTCACCTGGTGGCTTATATTGGCAAGCAGGTTGTATCTGTTCAGTTGCTCATAGGTGCTGCTGCTGTCTTTCTGCGTAAAAGGGTTGAGGAAAAGGGATCCGTAGTAATCCTGTGTTTGTGACCGGGTAAATTTCTCGGTGAGCAAAAAGGCATCGGTACTGTTGTTTTTACCACTCTTGCTGAGGCTTATGCCGCCACTGGTTACTTTTGTAATGCCATACTGGGTGGCACCGCTTTCGAAGAGATTGTCATCCGATCGTGTTACAGAAACATTGCCCTGACCCTGCTGCTCGGTAATGGAATAAGCCGCAATATCTTTTTTAAAGCTGTTGGTAAATGAATACAGGCTTTGCTCAGAAAGCGACCTTTCATTAATATTGTTTTGGTTAATAAAACTGTTGAGGTAGAGTTTCGGCTTTATATAGTTAAGCCGCAAATCGGTCTTATAATGCTGCTGGTTGGCTCCCATCGCAGTTACATCTCCGTACCAGCCCCTGCTTCTGGATTTTTGCAGTTTGAGGTTCAGTGACGGTACTTTTTCCCCACTGCTGTTTTCCCTTTCCACCACTTCCAGTTGCTGTACCATATCGCTCTTTATAGCTTCAAGGGTGGCTTTGGCATTTCCCCCGAACAGGCGCTGACCATTTACCGTAATTTCATCCACCTTTTTACCATTTACCTTTACATCGCCATTCAATCCCACTTCCACGCCGGGTACTTTGTTCAGCAGTTCCGAAGCAGGTGAGTAGGGCCTGGTTTTGATGCTGTCAACAGGTATTACCAGTGTATCACCCTTGTAATAGGGAGTCTTTTGAGTTACAATAACTTCCGAAAGGTTTTTTACTTTGATGGTGAATGTTTGCTGCAGCAGGCTGCCCGCTGTTAAACTGTCTGTATTAAGTTGAATGCTGTTATATACGGTATTGTCATGTTCCAGAAACAGTTCGTATAAGCAGGATGCTGTAAGTGGCAGGCGAATGGTGGTGTCTTTACCGCTGATGGCAGTACGTGGCTGAAAGGTTTTCCCGTTTTGTAAAACAGAGAGTTGAAAACAACAGGTTGGTATGGTTTTGTCTTTTTCTGCGGAAAGGGTTATACTGAAAGTAGTTTGGGCAAAAAGGCCGCTGCACCATATAACTGGCTGTATCAGTAAAGCAAAAAATCGGTACCTGGTACTTGTCATAGCTTCAATTTTCCAGCTTGATATTAAAGTTAAGAAAACAGCAGCATTGTATTAAAGTAATGGTGAAAAAAAAGTAAGGTCTGCTTTTGTTTGTTGGCTTTTTCATGAGTAGCAGCTGCTCGAAAGGAAAATGAATTCCCTGCTCAATTATTATTCAAAAACGATAATAATGATGCAGTCGGTGCAGCAAATTTCTATCCATGAGCCGTCTGAAAAAATGATCAGTACGCAAATCCAACCATCCACGTTCTTTTGCACAACTTTGGCGTCTGAAGGTACTTTGATTATTTTTTTCTCTTTTACTACGGGAGAAACCGGTGTTGTTTTAACCACTGGTAATGGCCTGGCAATGTTAGTGGCAGCCATTGTTGCGATGCTGAATAATGATGCGAATGCAATTAAGATGATTCTTTTCATAATTTTGTTTTTAGATGTTGTAAAATGTGTGCAGACCTTACTTTGAATAAAAGTATAGCCGTGTTTTTACAAAAAGGTGTCAATAAGAAACAAGTAGGTGTCAATAAAATACAAATAGGTGTCAAATAAATACAAATAGGTTTCAATAAAGATTTTTTTTCTTTTTTATTTTTTTATACAAGTATTTTTTAATTATTTACACTGTGATGATTGCAGCCTGATAATAATGTTTAAACACAAGCATTTTTTTTTGGCAAGCTGCAGGATTTAACAGGTAATATATTTGCCGGCCGGATACAGAATTCATATAACATCTAAATACTACAATGTATGAAAAAATTAATCCTTGTTTCTTTTCAGTCTTTTTTTTGCTTATGCACACTTTCAGTTGCTGCACAAAATTTTTCCGGGTTTAAAAAGGAATTAGCCGGACATAAGATAGTATCAGTAACAGAACAAAGTTCAGGGCCTTCGGCCAGCGGCAAAGAAAGCCAGCCCCCGGTAACAACCAGTGGCGGTGCAAGAATCACCGTGGGTAACGGGGGCCAGAGTTTCAATGTGGTGTCAAAAACGCTGGGATTCAAAACTGATAATGCAGGCGTTACAAAAAGTATGTGCAGTTTTAACAGAATCAAAACCATTTCAAAAAATCCCTTTGGCGAATTTTTTGTAGATACCGATAACCCTTTTGAGCGCCCGGTGCAGATGGAAAAAATGGGGCAGGGTTATGATAACCTTATAAAGGAAAAATGTTCGTATACCATAGCCAGGGGCGAAGTTAAAATGGAAACCGGCAGTGCTGGTTTTAGTGATTTCTGGAACCAGTTTAACCCCTATCTTACCCTTGACAGCATGCTGAATATGATTGTTTTTTCTGTACCCGGTTCAGTCAATCCTGTAAAAGGCACAGAGTGGACTGACTCAGCACAAAATGAATATGTAAAAGTAAAAAACAGCTATACAGTACTCAATGCCGATGGGGCAACCATGCAGGTAAAGTGTTCAGGTGTAAATATCTTTGCCATTGACAATGCAAACGAAAATTCAAATGCAATAAGTCTTAAGGTACAAAGACTTTCCAGCACCTATACAGGCATCATAGAGGTAAATAAGACAACGGGAGTAATCACAAAGGCGGATTTTGAGGTGATAACAGCAAACAGGAAAAATGTGATGGGGCAGAAAATTGATTCTGAACGTAAGGAAACAGTAAAAGTTACCAACAGTCTTGACTAACATTTAACACGGTTTTATGCCGGACAGCGATATGAAATTTACCCGGGTAATGCCCGGGTTTTTTTGTGCCATGTATCATTTTGAATTGTATCTTTAATTTGAAATGATAAAATATTTAAAAGTCCCGGTAACATTTGATGCAGCAAAGCTGCAGGAAGAAGTACAACAGCTTGCAGGCGGTTACTGGAAACAGCATTACAATAAAAAAGATTACGAAGGCTCCTGGTCAGTGATTCCCCTGCGTTCGCTTTTGGGCAGTATGGATGCCAATTTTTCCATACCGGTCGGTTCCAACCCGCATATAAAATACCTGGATACAGAACTGATGCAGCGCTGCCCGTACATACAGGAGGTGCTGGCGTATTTTGACTGTGAAAAACTGTCTGTACGACTGATGAACCTTTCTGCCGGTGCCATTATTAAAGAGCACAGGGATGATGAGCTCAACCTTGAAAGCGGGGAAGCACGTTTTCATATTCCTGTGCAAACCAATGCGCTGGTGAGTTTTTTTGTAGATGATGAATTGATTCCGCTTAAAGAAGGTGAATGCTGGTATCTCAATCTTTCGCTGAAGCACAGGGTAAGCAATGAAGGCGATTGCGACAGGATACACCTGGTGGTGGATTGTGCAGTGAATGATTGGATAAGTACAATGGCTGCAAGAATGGATATCGTTAAAAAGGAAGCAGATGATAAGGTGGAAGGACGGCAATATTCAGCAGAAGAAAAAGCACAGATAATCGCTCAATTAAAAATGATGGGTACTGCCACAGGTGATGCTATGGCTGCCCAATTGGAGGCTACAACACAATGACTGCTGCAGAAACCGCTTTTTTTGAAAAATGTATTGATTTTTTAAATACCATCGGTATACCAGTGCGGTTTACCGCTATTGACAAAGATTGTTTTTTACCCGGCTTCCGCCTGGAAAATGGTACGGTATTGATTGATAAGGATAAAATGCTTTATCCCGGAGATTTACTGCACGAAGCTGCTCACCTTGCTGTTGTGCCGGCACCCGACCGGACAACATTATTGGCAGAATCCATTCAGCACCGCCAGCACCGGGAGGCAGAGGAAATGATGGCCATTGCCTGGAGTTACGCTGCCTGTGTACACCTCGGTATTGATCCATATTTTGTTTTTCACGACAAAGGATATGATGGTGGTGGTAAGGAAATAGCAGATAACTTTAAAGAGGGCCGTTATTTTGGTGTACCCATGCTGCAGTGGACGGGAATGTGTGCACCCGCAACAGAATCACCGGCTTACCCTGCCATGCTGCGTTGGCTGCGGGGAGATCAATGAACTTAAAATTGTGACAGTCGCCAAGGTGATTGTTAATTTAAACACCGGTTTTTCCCTGTTTCTGTGCCCAAAAAGCCTCAAATTGGTACTTCCAGGATAAAATTTGCTTACATATTGGTACTTTTACCTATCTAAACTAAATCCCAAAAAATGAGAAAGTTAATTCTCGCATTTTCCATGCTTGTCGCTGTGAATCTGCATGCCCAGCAAAGCCCTGCCGTTGCCATTCAAGGCAGGCTGGTTGCCACAAAAAAACCATCCATCATCACTGGTGAAGCAGATGCGTTTGTGCCCCGCATCACCCGTGACGAAAACGGGCTGGTGGGTGTACCCAAAAAGACGGCCATTATCAGGCCCTTCCACCAAGACTTACCGGCAAGGGTTGATCCTTTACTGCAGCAGATAGGGCATGCCAACAGGCCCCTTACCCCCAATGGTGTTACGGCTGCTACTGCAACTATCGGTACCAATGTAAACGGTATCGGTTATACTTCGGTTAATCCGTCTGACCCGGTGGTAGCAACAGGCCCCAATCATGTGATACAAATGATCAACGGCGGTGCAGGCTCGGTAATGAAAATATTTAATAAGGATGGCAGCCAGGTGGCAGCACAATTCAACTTCAGCAACATTACCGGTGTACAAGGTGCTGGTGACCCGATACTGCTGTACGACCAGTTGGCCAAACGCTGGCTGCTTACGGAGTTTGGTTACTCAGGTGGTATTACCTCTTTTGTAAACACATTGATACTGGCTGTCTCGGCAACGGATGATCCACTGGGCAGCTGGTATGTGTATGCGTATGCCGACAATAGTTTTTTTGTAGATTTTCCTAAATTCTCTGTTTGGACGGATGGCTATTATGCCACTTCCAACGATTTTAATACTGCCGGTACTGCCTATCTGGGTTCATCTGTTTACGCATTTGACAGAACAAAAATGCTGGCAGGCAATACTACTGCTTCTGCCATCAGGGTAAGGCTTAATAATGCAGATGGCCGTTATTTTTCTATGGCACCGGTAAGTATTGAAGGTATTACCGCACCGCCTGCAGCCCGTAAAAGTATGTTCCTCTATTATACCAACGAAGCATTTACTACCGATCCGGCTGATGTGGATTCTATTTATATGATCACCATGATCCCCGATTTTGTTACTCCGGCCAATACGGTTATATCGGCACCCACCCGCTTTGTACCTGCTGCCTTTGATGATGAATTGTGTACGGCCACCCGTGGACGCTGTATTGACCAGCAGACCAATACCACTACCGACCTGGAAGACCTTGCCGGCAGGATGAGTAATAAAATTGTGTACCGGAATTTTGGTACGCATGAAGGAATTGTGTACAATTTTACGGTGGATGCTGATGGTGCAGGCAAAGGAGGTATCCGCTGGGCAGAAATGCGCAATACGGGCAGTTGGAGTATTTTCCAGGAAGGCACCTGGGCACCCGATGGCAACGAGCGCTGGCTGGGCTCTGCCTGCTACGATGGGGTGGGCAATATCGGCCTTGTGTACAATGTATCAGGTACTACTGCCAATCCTTCAATACGGTTTACGGCCCGCAATCCCTGTGATGCATTGGGTACCATGACGCTGCCGGAAACGGTAATTGTTGCAGGTACGGCCTCCAATGGCAGCACCCGTTATGGTGATTATAATGTGCTTACGATTGACCCTGCTACCGACCGTGATTTCTGGCTTACTGCACAGCACAACGGCGGTGCCACTTCATGGAATACCCGTATTGCCACTTTCAACCTTAATAATTGCAATGCCCTGCCCAAAGTGCGTTTTTATACCAATGCTGTAACTGCTTATGAGGATAGTTTAAAAACAGCAGGTACTGGTTGCCAGCGTTACCGTGATTATACCGTAAATGTGGTGATTGATGCTGCTCCATCTCAGCCCGCCATTATTACATTTGCCACTTCGGGTACAGCTACCAATGGCTCCGATTATACCATTACACCGGCATCGGTTACTCTCAACAGTACAACTTTATCACAGCCGGTTACTATACGTGTATTTGCTGATAATAATGTAGAGGGTATTGAAACTGTAAATGTATCTTACAATATCAACGCATCGGGTGGTAATGCCGTGGCGGATAATTACAACCAGGCTTTCTCATTGAACATATTCGACAATGATAATGCTATTGACCCCCTTGGGGCTAATGCTGTATTGCTGAGTGAAGGTTTTGGCACTATTGCCACACCCGGCCCCACCAGCGGAACCTGGACGGTGATCAACCCCAACATTGCTACCAATACCTGGGTGTACAGTGCCAACGGAGGTACGGGTGTCACCACAGGCGCAGCACATATTACCAACAATACCACTACCAATCCGCTCACATATACCCTTACAATAAACGATACGGCCACACTGCGCAGCCCGTTGGTCAACGCCACTGCTTATACAGGCTCCAGCGACTCGCTGAAACTTTTTATCAGGTATAAATCCAATGGTGAATTGGCCAGTGGAACCTATTATGATTTTGGCAGGTTGCGGTATTCACTTGACGGAACCAATTTCACCACCATACCGGGCAGCCCGATTTTACAGGGCATTACTGCTATTACCGACCTCACCATTAACCTGCCTGCAGTATTGAAAGGCCAGCAGTTTTATATTGGCTACTACTGGCAGAATGATAACTCGGCTGGAACCAACCCGCCATTTATCCTGGACAGTACTGCTGTAATTGTATCAGGTGCAAAGATAGAAACCACAGCAGGCAGTACCAACAGCAGTTACATTACTGCCACACAGGCGGCTCCTATGCTGAGCAGTGCCGATGGAGAACTGATTGCAGCATTGTCTGATATGAGCAATATCGGGTGCATTACCAGTACCGTGTTTGCAGCAGGTACGGGCAGGCAGTCTGCTACCATTAATGGTGTTGCTTCTTTCCGCAGCGATAAAGTGATACAGCTTACACCCGGTGTGGCTTATGCTGGTGCATACAGGGCAACTATTTATTTTACCACGGCAGAAGTGGCTGTTTGGGGTGGGGCAGCATCTGGCTTAAACATATTAAAAGTGCCCGACAGCGATCCGCTGGGGGCCACCATTACCGGAACCGTAGTAACACCTGTTGCAGTAAACGACCAGCGTGCCACCCGTGGTTTTATTTCCTATACAGCCGACTTTAGCGGATTTTCTAAATTTATGCTTACCGACAGGTCGTCTGTGGTGCCGGTTCAGGATCTGCAGTTTGCCGCAAGGCCGTTAACGCAGTCCATCCTGCTCAACTGGAGCACCAGGGCAGAGTTCAACAGCCGTCATTTTGTGGTGGAGAGAAGCTTTAATGGTACTCAGTTTACCGCTATCGCCACAGTTGGGGCAAGGGGCAATACCAACCAGTTAAGTAATTACAGTTTTGCAGATGAAAATGTGTCGAAAGGTATAACATATTATTACCGTCTTCGCCAGGTAGATATTGATGGCAAGGAGTTGTTCTCTGAAATCCGCACAGCAAGGCTGGGAGAAACCCGGGGTAATATAGTGCTGCAGCCCAATCCTGCCCACCATGGTGTGCGCATTATTATTGATGGAAAGCACAGCCAGGCGCTCATCACTATAACTGATGCGGCCGGTAAATCAGTATTCAGGCAAAACAGGGTGAATAACCTGAATGGTATTTATGAAGTAAATATTGAAAACCTTGCATCCGGAATTTATACTGTAAGTGTTACGGCAGGCGACCTGGTGTATACTGAAAAATTAGTGAAGCAGTAAAAGCTTGATTATAAAGTTTATCATTATGCCTGAAAAGCCTGCGGATCTTTCCGCAGGCTTTTCAGCATTATACCCAATTATTTTTTACTTTTCCGGTTCCAGGTATCAACTTTGTCCCGCTTTTTAAAACCCGGCATAAAGCCTATTTGAAGTAATTGAAATTGCCGGTGGTTGAGCATGGTGTTTTCAACTTTGTAAAGCTGTGTAAAGTCGAACATAAACCCTGATTGCAGCGAAAGGCCAAAGCGGAATGCATATCCCAATTGAATTCCCATACCAAACTGTAAAGGGTTAAATCCATCCTTTTTAAAAAGATTGTCAGTGTGGGTCATGCCCGTTTCAATACCCGTACCGTTGTAATGCGTAAGGGTAAGCCCCATATTGATGTAAGCTGCATGATTGCCGGTGGGCAGGTACTCAGTAAAACCTGTAAACAGCCGCTTTACATTGAGCCGCACATTTTTATAGGCCGCTGCGCCAGTCACCATACTGTTGTATTTTTCTGATTGGTAATGCAGTTGCCCGTTGAGGGAGAAACGGCTGGTAACCTGGTAATCTAATTGCAAGCCTGCATAGGGAGTTACGCTGCTTTGATAAGCGTTTTCATTTCCTTTGTTGAGGATATACGCATGGCTGATGCCGGTCATTCCACCCAGCAATAATCTTTTTTGCGCATGCATATTGGCAAAGCAACCAGTTAAAGCGCAGCAAAACAAAAGTTTGTACATGGGGGTTTACTTTTTAGTGCCTCTCAACTGCTTGATTTCTGCGGAAATTTCTTCCAGCGATTCAATCAGTTCTTCCACCTGGCCCGGATTATTCAGGTAAGAATCTTCCGGCAGTTTGTTGATTTCATAATGTATCTGCAGCCGCATACGGTTAATACCGGTGTAACATTCAAACATGATACCGGCACGGGTATAATAGCGGTATTCAGTATAGCGGCTTCCATCGAAGTTGGGCATGTATTCGTAACGTATTTTTTTTAAATAGCCGATTACTGTGTCCACTTCATCCTCGTCAATGTATTCGGCATTCTGGCTGGGGGCATCTGTAAAAATATTGCGGTTACCACGCCGGTCTATACGGGCGCCATAGAGTTTTTCACCGGTAGCCAGCACTTCTAAAGTAGCAAAGTACACAATCACTTCACGTATGCGGCCCCTTTGCTCAAGGTGGTACTTCACATTGGTACGCTGGTTGTAAAGCACCCTGTGAATCCTGCTTTCAAAAGTTGAGTCTGGCCTTAAAACTACAGTATCAATTCGGGTGGTTTGCTGGCCACGGGTTGTTGCTGCAATAAAAAGCAACAGGAGTACTGATAATCTTTTCATATCCTTTTTTTGTATAACAACAGGGATTAATTTTTTGTTTAACGCTGCTCCATGTTAACATATCATTAACAATCATCATTAACTAATGGCTGTAGCCTTATAATCCGGATATTGTATTTACGCTTTTAGCAGTATGTTTACTTTTTCAGGTATTGTTTTGCCGCCATTTCTGCCAGGTCAAAACCTGCATCCATTACACGAAAACCTTTGTCGCCAAACATGCTGTACCCCGCGGAAAGATTACTGAGCAAAACGATGCTGAGGTCATCATCCGGGAAGCAAAGCAATGCAGTACCAGTATGGCCGGTATGAAAGATGCAGCGTTTGCCATCAATCAGCATCACGTTCCATGCAAGGCCCACTGTGCGTTGGCCATTACCGGGATAAATGGTAGTGCCATCCCGGTACAAACCCGGTACAAGCATCTGTTCCAGCGTTTCCTTTTTTATCAGTTTGCCCTGCAGCAGTGCCCGGGTATAGGCCAGCAGGTCAGCGGTAGTACTCATCAGTCCGCCAAAACCATTGGTGTTTAGTGCCTGTATGGTACCCTCCAGGCTGAACCGTACCATTTTACCTTTACGCTTTGTATAGCCCTGTGCATGGTGCGGAATAATTGAATCGCCATTGATAAAGCAGGAATGCTTCATATCCGCTTTGTCGTAAATCCGTTGCTGTATGAACTCCTGGTAAGTTTGCCCGGTAATTTTTTCTAAAATAGCTGCCTGTAAAAAAAAGCCTGCATTGCTGTACAGGTATTTTTCACCCGGAGCTGCAGCCGGCTTCAGGGCAAACAAATCAGTTAACTGGTCCCTGGTATTGTAACGCAGCGGAGTGGGGGCATACAATTTGGTATAAGTGTAATGATCGGATGGTATACCCGATGTATGGTTCATTAACCGGCGTACCGTAACCGTTTTGTAATTGTCGGTTACCACATTGCCCATGTAAAAAGCCACTGTTGAATCCAGCACCAGTTTCCCTTCTTCCACCAGCATCATCAGTGCCGTTGCTGTAACCGGCTTACTTACCGATGCCAGTTCATATACCGTTTCCTGTGTGGCGGCCACCTGGTTTTCTATATTACAAAGTCCGTAACAGGATTTTTTTACGACTTTGCCCTGGTGCATAATCATAAAACTTATACCGGGAATACTGTCAGCCTCTATACGCTGTTGCAGGTAGTTGTCAAATGCATCGGGCTTTTGTGCCGTAATGGAACTGGTGGTAAAAAGGAATACAAAAAAAGCAATGAACCGCATACTGTTTATTTTGATGACAAGATACTTGATTTTACGCATAGCCGGATTGATTGTTCAGGCAGGGGGCAAGCAGGGCAGGTGTAGTCGGCTGTGTTGGATCTTTTGAACAAGCGTTGAAAACTGCCACGGATAGTACAATCAGAGATACAGCGACAAAAAATTAATTGTTATAATATGCAATTATCAATGGATGAAGATAGTCGTATTGAGGATTCCGAATCTGGCGATACAGTAGATAATTACCAGGAGCCGCTTTTTTACCTGTGTCAGGTACTCCCGTTGTACCGCTTAATTGTTTCAGTATACAATTGTATATGCTGTTGTGCCGAAAGCGTAATGTTGAAATGTTCTTTTACGGTTTGATGCCCGGCACTGGCCAGTTGATTGCGCAGGGCTTTATCCTCCAGCAGTTGCAGTATGGCATCAGCAATGGAGGTAATATCGTCCGGGTTAACCAAAAGCCCGTTTTGCCCATGTGTTATCAGTTCCGGGCCACTGCTTCTTTCAGTATATATCACTGCACCACCCGCAGCCATAGCCTCCAGCGGCACCATTGAAAAACACTCTGAGTAAGAAGGGAAAACAGCAGCGGTTGCCCCGGCAAAAGCATTGTGCAAAAGCTCCCTGCTTACATGACCATGAAAAATGATTGAGGTCAGGGCCTTGTTGTCCGGTATTTTTTTTAATTGCTTCAATGGCCCCTTGCCGTACAGATGAAGCATGGCATCCGGGTATTGCCGGTGTACAATGTTCCATGCCTGCAGCAGGGAATGTACACCTTTAGATCTGGATAGTGCTCCGGCAAAAACAATGGTGTTTTCCTTTGCCGGAATACCTGCAGCAGGAGGTATGGAAATGCAATTGTATAAAACAACAACAGCTTTATCCAGGCAAAACAATGCAGTAGTTTTTTCAGCAGTGTACCTGCTCACGGCAATCAGTGCATCTGCCCTGTTCAGCAAAGCCTGCTCTGTCTTATAAATCAGCTTGCTGACTGGCTGCTTCATTTCACTGCGCAGGTAGCTGTGGCCGCCATGGAATTTAACCACCAGGGGAACTCCAAAGTCCGGTATATGTACCGGTGTAAAACTGTTGTATAAAAAGCTGTTCCAGTCCGGCATTTCAATAATGTCAATCCTGTACTGCTTAACCAGGTCTGCAATAAAACGGAACAGCCGCCGGGTTGAGGTTGCTGTATCCCAATGCTGCAGCAGCGATATACGCAGCAACTTATGCAGCAGGTTATCGCTGAAGGAAAAATCATTTTTAAAAATGCCCAGGTCGGTTTTGTACCGCAGCCGCCATACTTTTACGCCATTGTCTTCCTCATAATCTGCCTGTCCATACCCCTGCGGATACAGGCCTGCTACGTATGCATTATGCCCCTGCCTCACCATTTCATTGGCCAATAGTTTTACCATGCTGCCGATGCCGCCATTTTTACCCGGCGGATACTCCCCGCATATGTACAGGATATTCATTGCTTTCAATTCTGGTAGGCTGAAAGTACAAACTTATGCGGAATAATTGCAGGTGTTTTAATTGTTTGCCGACTGCCGGGTGGTGCATATGCGCCGGCTGGCTGGGGGCAGGCAGCATAACCAGACGGTGTAACCTGCCCCTATCGGCCAACGGGCATTTGTATCAGCAATCAAAAGGGAATGACAAGGGCTGCTTGCCGGTGCAGACAGCCGTGGTCGGTGAGGACACCGACCACGGCAGAGCGATAAGCGAAAATTTGAAATGCACCCTGACAGGCAGGTAAGGACAAGTTTTGGGTTTTAATATCTAACTTTATCAATAAAACTGGCAAAGGGTATGAGCTTGCGGAACGTTAAACTGCCACATCGCAAGGCCGAAAAACAATAACTGAAATATAAAAACCAATGAAACTTTTAATGCTTATATTTTCTTTGTGTCTTGGTAACTTGCTGTTTTCCCAGGATTCAATTTTTGGTACTTATGAACTTAAAACTTCTATGCCGGGAGACAGTACAGGTGGAACGATTTTACAAATAAAATGTGATTATACTTATTTTCGGGCAGACAGTGTGTCCTCAGACTGGGGTAAGTGGGAGTTAAAGAAAAATGGAGATTTTATATTGAGTATTGATACAATGTCGGCCAATGGAAGGACTGAAAGACACAACGTAAAAGTGTATTATAAAACAGAAAATGGGCAATTGAAATTAACCGAAAAGCATTATTCAAAAAAAGCATTCAGGGAAGAAATTAAATCAGGTAATGAACGCTTCAGAATGAATAATTTGCCTTTTAAACTAAGATACAGCGAAGAGAAATATGAAAAATGGCGCAATTCTGTAATGGCCCTGTATTTCGTGAAATTGCAATCACTTACTTGTCCGTGAGTAAGGCACATCATAAGTGACCTTGTCAACAGTAACCCACAATGTATTGAGCCAAGGCACTGGATAACGGGCAATTAAATAAATGTTGCACTGGCAGTACTCTGTCCTGTGTCCCGGTGTTACTCAGTTAGCCAACCGCAACAGGCGGCAAACCGTGTATGGGTGATTAGATCGAAATCGTTGTTGTAGTAACAGGCAGGCAACAGTGCGGAGTCCTTTGCCAGATAAAATAAACCCAACATTATGTTGTTAAATCATATAAACCTGATAGATAAACACAACACTCTATTGGGTTAAACCATATAAACCTGATAGATAAACACAACCCTCTATTGGGTTAAACCATATAAAACTGATAGATAAACACAACACTATGTTGGGTTAAACCATATAAAAGTGATAGATAAACACAACACTTTGTTGGGTTTTATATACAAAATGGTTGTTAAAAACAGTTTTAAAACAGGCAGCAGGTATTTTGCCATTTTAATTTTTTTGCCGCTCGCCGCCCGCCTGGCGCCTGATTCCGCCCGCCGTCATCTGACCTCCCTGAAGTTTACCTGCCGGTGCAGGCAGGGCAAAGGCAGGTATTTGACCAACGGCGTATTTGAGTTGAGTATTCGTCTCAATCAGCATTTTCCGCTTTGGAGTATAGGCAGACAGTGGGAACCGCAATTTGGATTGTATAAAAAAAGCCGTACTTTAGCATTGCTGCCGCCTGAACCAGTAGTTGCGATAGCCTTAAATACCAATATTCATAATATTTTTTTGGGGATTAAAAAAAGGGTGTTTTCACTGTTTTTTGGATAGGGGGGATGGAGTAGGTTTGTTGGGGGAGTAGTGTTAAACGTTTACAATCGGGTATTTGCGCAATTGCTTTTATAACGACAATCTCAATAACACATTGAGTTATAATAAAAAACTAGCGTGTTTTGTAATTAACTATTATAAACCTGCGACAATACAATCGTTGTGCACAATTTTATAGAGAAACTTAAATTCAAAACGTAAAAAAATGACAATATGGAAAATCCAAAAGATGTATCAGGAAAGTGGCTATATAGAAGCTTTGTTAACAATGCTAACCCAAATGAAGATCCACAATTATTTGGACAAGGTGAGTTAACCTTTTTGCCATCAGATTTCGGACATCTCGTTGGAGAATTTGATTTTGGTCAATGGGGTAAAATGACAGTAAAAGGAACTATACATTTCGGCAACCCTTTCGAACTTAGATTTCAGGGAAGTGGAGTAAAAGGAACTGGAGCTGAGGACTGAGTATATGACTATATTGGTTATTATATACCCAATTGGGTTGAAGGAGAAAATCAAATACCTGCAATCGTAGGAAGCGTGATAAGAACAGAACCTCACGGGCAGGCAAAAGCTGGAGTAGTGGCTTCATTTATTATGGTAAAAATGAATTAGTATACTGTACAAGCAATTCTCATTTAAACTATCATAATCAATTCTTATGACAAAGAAAAAATCTAAAACAGACAATTCTCTCTTTAAACTTAAAACCACTTCTTTTCTTCCTGAAGAAGAGTATCGTCATGTATATAATAACAAGGTTATTTGTGTTACCGACTCAAAAGGACATTCTCAACGTGACAATAAGTCTTTAACAGAGCTCGTGGTAGATGCATCCGAAGGGTTTATTCCACTTTGGGAAAAGAATGTAATACTAAATTGGCGGTTCGACAAATCTTTCGGTAGTTTTTTTGAGGATGCAGAAGGAGCAAAAGATGGTATTCGAAATCTTTTAGGGCAAGCAATTCATTCGTGGAAAGAAGCTTGTCCTGTGAAGTTTCGGGAAGTTAAGGATAATTGGGATTTTGAAATATCTATGCACACCGAGAATTGCAATAGTATAGGCTGTGTTTTGGCTTCGGCCTTTTTCCCTAATGCCGGACAAAACAAATTATATATTTATCCCACAATGTTTGAACAATCGCAAGAGGAACAGAGGGAAACACTGGAACATGAAATCGGTCATGTTTTTGGTTTAAGGCATTTTTTTGCAAAAATCAAGGAAGCAGGTTCAGCAAGCGAACTTTTTGGAAAGGAATCGAAATTTACGATAATGAATTATGGACCGAAAAGTAAACTCACTAAAGATGATATTGATGATCTTAAAAGACTTTATCAGCTAGTATGGAATAATGAATTGACACAAATCAATGGCACTCCGATTAGAAAATTCACATCATATCACATGAGATAATTATAAAATTTTATTAATCCACTTTTTTAAATTAGCATCATGAAATTTATTCTCAAAATAAACGGAAGCGAAGATAAAAACGCTGAATTTGTTGGCTGGACACCAGTAAAGTGTACATTGACTATTGACGGATACAATGGAGATACAACCATGCCGGTAACTATAACACCAGAACATAAAAACAAAAGTGGGCGAATAGACCTGTATCTTGACAGTACAACAAGTGCTACACCTGTTGTTGAAATAAAACATGATTTTCAAACTGCAAGTGAGCTCACTTTCTATGTAGCAGGTAAATTTGACCATGCAAGTGTTGCAGAGAAGGATACGTACATTCTCGTAAAATCGAACATTTCTGATCTCAAATTGGAGAAAGAGATTATGGTTCGAGTTCGCAAGAATGCGAATAAATTAACTCAGACTGAAATAGATTTATTTTTAGATACCTTTGTTCGTCTCAATATTACTCCAACCTCTGAAGAATATAAAGGTAAATATAGTGTTGAACCATCTGCGCTATTACATGAGATAGTACTGATGCATACATACGATACCGCTTTCGAAATTCATAGTAGAGAATCTTTTCATCCATGGCATAGAGCTTACTTGATGCACCTCGAAAGGGAAATGCAAAAACTAAGACCAGAAGTTGCCATTCCCTATTGGAAGTTTGATGAAAAAGCTGAAAAAGTATTTTCGGAGCAATTTATTGGCAAAACTAAAAAGTTGGAGCTTGAAGATGCAGAAAGATATTTCGACACTTCTATTCCGGAATTCAGTCAAAAAAACCCATTGAATTGGTATAAAGATCACACATTGTGGGGACCTTTAACAAGATCATATCACGAGACAGATCCAGCCATTGGTAAACCCTTTAAAGCAATAAGGGATGAATCTGAGGTAATTAATCATTCGGATGAATTTATTGAATGGTGTAGATTTGAAGAGAGTAGGTCTCATAATCAAGCTCATAATGCATTCAATGGCAGGGTCGTTGATATTGGCAAAGACCCTGTCGATCCTCTTTTCTTCCTGATGCACAGTAACGTAGATAGACTTTGGGCGTTATGGCAGCAAACATACAATAGATATGATTATACTAACATAAAAACTTATCCTATTCCATATTCGTTTAATGGAAATAGGGGAGATGAATGGGCCGATGCTAATCCTAAAAAACTAGATAGGCGTGCTGCCCTTTATCAAGTAGGAAGCTATGATCTGGGAAATTTTGCCAATGATGAACTATGGCCATGGGGTTTACATAAGGAAAAGGATGAAAAAAAACCAGATGGAAGTTCTAAAGATGCTGTAGATAGACTTAGTCGCCCATGGAGAAGATACTCAGAAAACGGTTATGGTAGTGCGGTAGTTCCAGAACTTTTCTTGAGGTTTCCGGAATCGTCAATCACAGATCTGCCAAAAGGTCCTCCTAAGGTTAAAGACACAATTGATTACCAGGGTAAGACTAATAAAAATTCTGGATTAGGATTTGATTATTCCGATATTCCATATTTTGATAAGGATAGTACAATTATTAACAAGCCAATATCTATAACAAGAGATAGTCTCAATGATGCTTTTTTAAACGAAGAACTTTCTGTTGAAGTGAGATTGGAAGCAGCAAAAAATGCATTTCTTTTCACCGATAAGGATCAAGATGCTGCTTTGAAAATAATAGAAAACCCAAACGCGGAACTAACTATTCAATTAAAAGCTATAGAACTTGTATCTGAATCAAGAGCAAAATTTCTCGATACAGCTCTCATGGTAATTCAAAATAAGGAAAACCAATATAATGAAGAGGTAATCTCAGAATTGATTCGGAAGATATTTTCTGCAAAAAGATCCAATCCAAGTTTCGCTTCCCGAAGACCTTTCTTCTTTGATATTATTCGAGGTCTGCTAAATAAAGACAATGCAAAACTTCGCAATCAGGCGTTTGAGATTCTGGCTTCACAAGGAGATGAAGTTGTAGAAGAAATTTTGTTTAAAGAATTAGTTAAAGCAACTATAAATGAGCCATCAGAAGAAATGAGAATCTTTAAGAGAGACCGGTCTAACAACACTAAAATCTCACTAATTGATGCTATATTTTTATTAAGGAATAATCCCAAAAACCAATATACTGGATTAATCCGGAAACTAGTCACTGGGAATCATGATGACGAAATTAGAAAAGCCGCAATTGAAGGACTCGGAAATGACTCTGAATCGAGTGATTTACTAGAAAGGATTATTTTAGATAATCAAGAAAGTTTCAAAGTTCGAATAGCTGGTGCATTCTCACTTCATCATTTGGATCCTATTAGGATGGATAAATTAACCGTTCAAATAATTAATAACTCTGATAGAATCGAAGGTGTAAATTTTTTAAAAAATGCTACTTCTGACCCATATGAAGAAGACTTTAAGGCTGGGTTACTCAATATGTTGAGATTTACTAGTGACACACGACTATTTAATGATAAGAATCTAAAGGCTTCATTAAAAGAGGTGGTTGATACAGGTATTACAAACAAAGCCAGCTTTCGCAGTTCAATAGAAGCTTTTGATGTTGCACCAGTGGAAGGTCCAACCATTATTAAGCAATTGGCAGCCGAATTACTTAAGAGACTAGAAAGCAACAGCAATGATTAAACCTAGTCTTACAAAGGATAGCACCGATGAAGAAATCGGTAAGGTGTTGAACAGAATCCGCAATGGCGAGTTGTCCAAAAGCCTTTTAGTAGAACTTCTCTCAGAAAGGCACTCAGTTTATATAGAACGTCCTAGTTATCAAATGAACCGAATCAAAGGTTATGCCCTTGCTTCTTTTTTAGAGGTAGGGCTGCATGATTCAGCCATGAATTTTGTTTTGGACGAGCTGCAAAACGGAAGAAATGCCTACATGGTTGGAGCTGCTGCAAGAGGGATGCGTGGTGCTAAACAACCTAAGGCACAATACGTGAATTTCCTGATTCAGGCTGTTTATAATCTTAAATACCATGACGATAGTTTTGATCTTTTAGTTTTTAAACCTGATTGGCCACTTAAAAATCCTTCTAATGGACGTCTTGAAATTTTCAGAACTCTTCAATGGCTAAAAGGATATGCTAAAGGAGCAGTACCTGAACTCAAATCGCTTCTGAATAATACAGAAGACTTTACTCCTGAGATGCGTGATGAAATACTAAGAACTATTGAAGCAATTGAGAAAGACCAAAGAGAGCTTGACCTTAGTTGTTGCGAAGTTGAAGGGAAAAATACATCACGGTTGTCATGGTTATGGAAAGGAATGCGTAACGTTAGGACTATTGGGAACCTAAGCGTCCAAAACGAAGATGGATTAACGCAATCACTTGAGGATGTAATTGGCCAAAAGCCAACAGTAGTGGCATTTTTCTATACAAGATGTATGAACCCCAATAAGTGTACATTAACCATTAACAAAATGGGTTGGCTACAAAGCGAATTAGTGAAAAGAGGACTTGAGAATAAGGTAAATTTACTTGCTTTCACTTATGATCCAAATTATGACACACCTGCTAGAATGCGGGTATTTGGAGAGAACAGAGGAATCACGTTTGGTTCAAATACACATGTTTTGAGAACCCGTCCGGAAGAGTTTGGTATAATCTCTGACTTTTTTAAACTTGGAGTCAATCATGTAGCTTCTACAGTCAATCAGCACAGACTTGAACTTTTCATTCTAAATCAAAATGGAACTATTGGAACGACCTATAAAAGATTACAATGGGAAGTGGACACTGTGGTTTCTGATATAGTAAAATTGGTCGAATCATCGTCAAAACGAAGATGGGGCTCAAAAATTCTAAATACAACACAGCAAGTGGTTTTTCCAGTTTTGGTTGTTTTTTTTCCAAAATGTCCCTTCTGTTGGGCTGCTTACCTAAGCGTATTTGGAATTTCGGGACTTCAAAGCATTCCTTATAGCCCTTGGTTATTGCCTTTACTTTTTGGTGTTATGGTTATTAACTTGGGATTACTTTATAGCAAAGCAAAACTAAGGAATGGACTGCCCCCTTTTTGGCTCAGTTTTTTTGGTACATTAGTAGTAACAATTGGATATACACTAACACACAAGCCAACTTCTTTTGTAGGTATAAGTCTGATATTCGTTGGAGCAGTTCTAAATAGCCTGTCTTTCAATCACTGGAGTAAATTTGCGTATTTTGGTGAATCAATGTTAACAACGCTGAAAGGACGACTTTTGCTTAAAATGAACAAATAAAAAACAAACATAGGAGATTCGTTAGGCACCCAGCGCCTACAATGAAGTCGACTGCTGAATAGCTTGCCCCACTTACTGATAAAAACCAGCAAATTCTCTGTACCCTATTATACCATGGAGATGTCATCTGAGGCCAGTCTTCCAAACAACCATTTATCTCTGTCAGTTCTTGGTCTGCTTTAACTCCCATCCTTCCTTCATCCACACCATTCCCCCCCCCAAAAAAAATCTGCCCCCATTTTACCGGAGGCAGATGTACATTTTATCAGTTGATACAATTACCGTGCAATCGTAATCCGCAGTGAAGCAGCGTTATTCTCCTCGTCTTTAATTTTGAGAACATAACCGCCACTGGCATAATTGCGCAGCACCAGTTTATTGGTACCGTTTACCAGTTTGACCACCTGCAACTGCTTGCCAACCGCATCGTACAGGTAGCCATAAGTCGTATTGCCAAAGTTCCTCAATACCACCGTAGCGTCTTGCTGTACCTTAATGGGGTTGGGGTACAGGGTGGCGCCGGGCTCCTTGCACTTATTGGTTACCAATGTGGTGCCAGAATAGTTCACTTTACCATCCCTGTCCACCAGCTTCAGGCGGTAGTAGCCCTTTAAGCTTTGCTGGGCATAGGTAAACTCGTAGGAGGCACCCGTGGCACTGTTGCGGCCTCTTACGGTGCCGGCCTTTATAAAGTTGATACCATCGGCGCTGTACTCCACATCAAAATAGTCAAAGTTGTCCTCCTGCTGCGTTGTCCATTTAAGCAGGCTGTTGCAACCGGCAGGTGTACCGCCAAAGGACGATAGTTTCACCGGCAACAGGGCGGTAACCGTAACTGTGGTAGTGGCATTGTCATTACCAAGATCAAGGTTCCCCAGGCCCACACATCCACCCTGGAAAGGATTTAAAGCAGCACTGATATTAATGGTTGAGGGGCCTCCGATAGCAATGCCCTGCACATTCAATACGATGTTGTAATTGCTTAAATCAGCCGGAAGTACACCCGCAGTATTCCGGAGTGTGATACTGGCAGGCAGCGAACTGCTGAACACCGTCCACATAGGGTCGGAGGAGGGATTGAGTGAAATGATGGAAGCAATGGCCGAAGGTACCGAAATGGTTACTAAGGCACAGCCTGCCGTAATATCATCAAACCCATTATTACTGATATTAACTACTAACTGGGCTGTCTGGCCTACCGAAATGGGGTTGGTACTCATCAATGCCAGGTTAACCCCCAGGTCTGCCTGCGCTGCCATCCGGATACTGCCAGCCATCATCAGCAGCACTATAAAAAACTGTTTCATTCTATTTTTCATGCTTTTATTTTTAATTCGCAGTTACCTGCAGTGATTTAAGATTGTTGCTGTTGGTATTGTCCCCGCCCGAGCCGGGTACAATCTGGATGCTGATACTCTGTGTGGTATTGGCGGGGATACCCGGTTTCCTGTTGATTCTGAACCCGGCTACTTTGCTACCCAATGCTGTGATGGGCACCGTGGTGGTTACCAGGTAGAAGCCGCCGGCGTCGGTAAACGTAAAGTCGGAATTGCTGTTGGCGGTTCCGCCGAATACATTCGATACACCACTGGTGGGCACAAAGGAAATATTAAAGGCACCCGGTTTGCTGATCCTGAACGATACAGTACCCGTTGTGCTGGCACCTGCCACTTCGTTCAACAATACGATGAAATCCCTGTCAACCCCCACATCTCCACTGGTAAAGCTCAGCACATCCATAAACACCGATGGCGTAAGGTCTGGCAAAGTGGCCGTTGATTGTGAACTAAGCGTCCAGGGGGAGAAGCTGGGTGCGTTGAAACTGCTGGTGGTATATACATCGCCTGCCAGCGCAGAACTGAGGCTGGCCGAAATCTTTTGCCATGACCCGGTATTGCGGTAGGCATAGATAGAAGCCGGGTTTTGACTGTTGAGGTTGGTAGCCAGGTTAAGGTACCTGAACTGCACCGCTGTTCTGGAAGCCGATGTATTGGACGGCTGTATGTTCCAAACCGTGCGGATAGAGTTATTGGCAGGGAACAGCGGCGTGATGCCACCGGTGGTGGTAGTGGTACGGGTAAGTACCAGATTACCCACATTGGCCGGAACACCTGCTTCCGCTGTCAGGTTAACACCCAACATATCAATGGCACTATTATTTACCCCACGGCTGAGCATTTTGGCCCGGCCCAGTATATAGCTGCCCGCTTTTTCAGGGGAAGCACCCGTCATGATATCCGGTGCATTGATGGCAAACTCAATGGTATCGGCCGTAGCCGTGGTGCGCAGTGTACCGTTGCTGAACTTGATACGTCCATCAAATTGTACGGTTTGCAATCCGCCTGCTATGCGGGAAGGCACTGCCCATCCTGCTGCTGCATCCATTTCTACAATGGAATATTGCGGTGAAGCAAATGCCCTGGCAGCGGTATTGGCGTTCATGCCGATGGTAGTACCACCTGCTATCACCAGGTTTTCCCTGGTGTTGGCAGCAGTAATGCCGCTGAATTGGATGGCATTGTTAGCCCCGCTGGCCGGTGCCGTAATGGTACTGGTGGCGGCGTACAATTGCGATTGGTTGCCGTTGATGCGTACTGGGGTATTGCTGCCACCGCTTACCACAGAACCACCTGCCAAGTAAACCGTAGCGGTATGGCTGGGGTTGGCAGAGGGTGCTTCTACCGTTACACCTGTTGCAGTGCCGGTTGCATTTACCGTGGCATTGCTGAGGTTCAATGTTACTGCACCGCCGGGGGGCACCGCATTCACCGTGGCTGAGCGGGCCCTGATACCGGTTTGTCCGGCTGTGGCGGTTACCACAGGGTTGCCGCTTACATTTACCATGGTATTGCTGCCCACGCCAAAGTAAGGATCAACATTGTCAAGATTGATGCCCACTGCCGACCTGGCAACCGTACCACCCGTAACGGTAACGGTATTGCTGGTAGGCAGGTTCCAGAGGTTGATGCCCCTGCCGAGTTCGCCACCGCTGTTACCAACGGTATTGCCGCTCACATTTACGGTAGAGCCTACTTGCACCGACCATACATTGATGCCCCATGTGTAGTCGGATGCACCGGTTATACCTGTACGGGCATTTACCGTGTTGTTCTGTATGTTCAGTACTGCGGCTGGTGCATACAACAGGTTGGCATGGATACCAATGGCATCCTGTCCAACGGTTACTTTGTTGTTGCTCCAGTTCATGGTGCCATTGCTGAAGAAGTTTTGCAAGTGGATACCGATATTGTTATCCGTTACATCAATGGTATTGTTGCTGATAGTGGCATAGGCATTGGTAAAGAGGATGATAGCCTGTCCGCCATTTACCGCATCCCAACCAAAGTTGCGGATGAGGTTGCTGTCGAGCAGGATACCGCTAGATACGGGGCCGTTATTGGCCAGCGATATACCTCTTTGTGCCAGGTTCTGCACAATGTTGTTTTTAACCACGAGGTTATTTACCGGGTTAAAACCATTGGCCGCATCAATATTGGTCAAACCCCTGCGGGCATCTATGTCCAGCGTCAGGTTGTCCTGTACCGCACTGCTGCCCGTTAAGTTAGGGTTATTACCATCGAAGGTAAACCCGTCGAAGCTGATATTGTTGCTCGATACTTTCACCAAATCGTTGGGGTTGTTGAGCGGGTTATTTACCGGCGTGGTCAATACCGATTCAAGCGTTGTATCCGCCTTCAGCGATACAAAGCCACCGAACCTGCTGTTTACATCATTGCCTGCCTGGCGGCCCTTAAAGGTCAGTTCCTTGTTTACCACCAGGTTTTCTGCATACTGTCCGGGATCTACCCAAACCGTATTGCCGGTAGGCTGTGCCACCGCAATGGCCTTGCCAATGGTGCGGAAAGGAGCGGCGGGTACACCGGGGTTCAAATCGCTGCCCACGGCACTGGTATAAAAGTTGCCGGTATTTACATTGTCATTTACGTAGAGGTTACTATCATACGAGCAAACACCTGCGGGCTGGAAGCCTTTCACGGCAGGTGTCAAATCCACACCTGAGTGCAGCCAAGGGGCATAATTAGCACCCGTGCCAACCACCGTGAGTATGGCATTACCACCCGGTACGCCCCACCAGTTGCAGGTAGCGTTTACAGTGAGTGCCGACAGGTTGTTTATACCCAAGCCTGGGCCTGTATTGCCGGAAATATCATTGCTGTTGATATTACCAACTGCACCTGCTGTGGCATCAATCTGTATACCCACCGTGGTATTGTTGGTAATGAAGTTTTCTGTTGTGAGGCCCAGTGTGCCATTGCGGCGTACCCTGATACCCGTTCCGTTGCCGGTAATGGTATTGCGGTACAAGGGGCTCACCGTAGCACTGTCTATATCAATACCCACTACTGCACCATTAATACTGGCTGTATTGTCGTGGATATTGGCGCTGGCCTGCGGACCAAATACCGTGATGCCGGTGGCACCACCCGTAATGGTGGAGTTCTTGATTTCGGCAGACACCGTATTGGCATTGCTGCTGTTGGCCGAGTTGTCGTTAACCCTGATGCCTGCAATGCTGGCACCGGTAACATACACACTGTCGATGGTAGCCGAAGTAGGCCCTGCATCAGAACCGGTGCTGGGGTAACCTTCAAAGTTGTTTACGTTAATTCCCAAGCCTGCACCGCTGATACTGTCCAGCGTAATCAATGGTGGCACCTGGCAGTTCCATACGGAGATACCAGTGGTGGGTATGGCCGTAATGGCAGCACCGTTGATGTTGTTGTTGCTGCTGGTAGAAGCAACAGCCTGCATGGATGCCAGTAAGATACCGTCCCAACTGGCTGTTTCGTTGGTGTTGGCCAGGCCGGTAATGGTATTGCCGCTCAATGTATAAGGCGATGCGTTCTGGTAAAATAGGTTATGGAAGATACCTCTTCTGCGGGCCTGTATGGTATTATTGGCGATTACCTGATAAGTTGCCGCACCAGGATTGGCCAGGTTGAAATTACCTGTTTGTACGCCCAGCCTTACATTGCTCATACAGTTGTTGGTAACAGCGGCATACTGGTTGTTGTAAAGTAATACACCACCGCCCCAGAAATCAATCGTGGATGCCGCATCGTAAGTGCCCATGTCCATAATCTTGTTGTCAGCAATCACATGACCCGTAGAGGGAACACCTGCGGGATAATCGTACAGGGTTACACCAAAGTAAGAAAGGTTGCGGATGATATTGTTGGTTACTTTCAGATTGTTTACACCCGTTTCATACACCGTGATACCTTCGGCAGCATCTATGTCGGCACCATTGGTACTGGTAAAGCCGCTGGTGATGGAGGTATTGTCGCCATTGATGATAAAGCCACTAATGGTTACATTGGAAGCCGCTACATGGAATATTTCTCCAGATGCGATGGCCGCCGTTGCTGGCACCACTACCGCTTCCGCAACCCTGGTACCGGAGCAGGGGTTGGTATTGGCATTGGGGCCGAGGATGGTAAGTGATTTACTTACGATTACATTTTCTGCATAAGTACCTGCCGCTGCAATCAGCGTATCACCGTTCAATGTGAGGTTGTTGTTGATGGCCGACTGTATGGTTACATAAGTCTCGTTGGTCCTGGTATTCAATACAGGGCCGCTACCGGAGCAGGAGCCTGGCACAGGCTGGAAGCCCATAACCGGGATATTGTTATCCGTACCGTTCACCAGCCATTTGATGAAATCAATATTGGCCGATGCGGTACCCAGTATATTGGGCTGACCACCGGGGGCAACCGCTGTACCGCCAAATGCTACGGGTATCTGTGCTGCATAGCCGGGTTCTGTACTGTTTACCGTAGTCAGGATGGGCGATGTGGCCGCACCGTACCAGTTGCAATCAAAGTTTTTGATGAGCGTACCGGGAGCAGGGATGGAACCACCACTCTGACGGTCTTGCACATCACCGTACCAGTTGCCACTGATGTTATTGTTGTTGAAGGTGCTTCCGCTGGCGGATTGGGGTGGCGTATTTGTACCACCGCTTCCGTCGAGGAATAGTACACCCAGCGTCCAGTTATTGGTAACAAAGTTTTCCTGTACATTGGTCGCATCTGTCTGGTTGCGCAAAATAATACCGGTGCGGTTATTATCAATAATGTTGTTGTGAATATTATTGCCATTGCTGTTGTTGATGTCGATACCTGTTCTGTTGCCGGTAATATAGCAATTGCGTATTTCCGCTGTATTGCCCTGGCTCTGAATGGAAACACCTGCGGTATTCAAAGCAAGATTCCACTGCGCAGGATTATTGCCATCACGGGTAATGGTAAACCCGTCAATAATAACACCGGGCGAACTCACCTGGAAGGTTGCACCGCCGCCACCAATCGCACCTTTTACAGTTGAATTGGTATAGCCTGCACCTTGTATGGTAACCTGTTTGGTCACCACCACATCTTCATTGTAGGTACCGGCAGTGGCAGTAATGGTATGTCCGTTCAGTGTAAGCGGATCGTTGATAGCTGCCTGAATGGAGCAGTAAGATTTACCAGTGTTGGTATTTACCACTATGCCAACTCCTGCACTATTGCCTGCATCACGGGTATTGGCACCATTGGCTAAAATATTGCCATAGATACTTCCTGTTATAATTATGTTACATGAAATAGGTGAGTTACCCCTGCCAAAATAAGTATCGGCCAGGTTGCTTTGGTCGCCATCACCAGGGTAGGGCAGGTGGCCCGCCTGGCGCTGGATGCCTACATCGTTACCATTTAAGGTATTGCCGGTGGCAGTATGGTTGATACCCTCCAGTACTATGCCGAAGCCATCGCTGGCACTTGGCTGCGTATAACCAGCTACGCTGTTGTTGTTCACCTGAACGCCATAAGGCACGTCCACGTTGCCCGGCGTGAGGCCGCGGCGGAACACTGCGATACCGGCGATGTCCCTTGCATCCACGATGGGTACTGTCCTGCTTACAGTATTGTTGCTGATAACAATGCTGCCCGCACCACTGGCGGCACCCGAACCGTTGGGGTTTTTGATCTCAATACCAAAGCGACCGTTGTTGCTAACAGTATTATTGGAAACGGTATTAGCACCGGGCCCTTGCAAGCCTACCGCAGAAAGGCCGTTGTCGCCATTGTCGTGTACATTATTATTGTTCATGGTCACGCCCGTGGCGCTGCCGTCCTGCAGTTCAATGCCGCAGCAATTGTTGCCATAAACATGGTTATCGGAAATGTTGATGTTCTGTTTCAACCCATTCCAGATAACAATACCCCTGGCACCAACTGTGTGGCCCCTGGAAGTATTGTGGGTAATGGTAACACCGTTAACAGGGCCGTTGGCATAAAAGCCGCTGCCGCCCACATTGTCTAATATGTTCACCGAGTCAACCAGCAGGTTGTTATTACCGCCGATGGCGTAGATACCCGCATTGGCATTGCCCGATGCACCGGCAAAATTTCTCACCGTTAGTTTTTTAATGGTAACATTGGTAATACCGTTGTTGATGGTGATACCATTGCCGTTGCCTGCCAATCCTGCACCATTGATGACGGTATTGGCACTGTCAACACCCTGTACGGTAATGGACCTGTCGATGGTAACCCTTTCGTTAAAGTTCCATTGTGCACATTCCAACACGTCGCCGGGGTTGGCCGCATTTACACCTTCCTGTATGGTAAGGGTATATGTATCCTGAGTTAAGTTGTGTACCGGCAGAAAGTAGGTCATCAGGCCCAGACAACTGTTGTCGGGCTTGTGTGTCAGCTTTGTTTCCAGTGCCGTCCTCTCAGCAAAGTTCATTGCCAGGGGAAGCTGTAGTCCCGAGCCGGCATCAAACTTATTGTTCTGGATAATGATATTCTGGTCCCAGCAGGCCATCGTGGTGGGCCATCCGCCTGTACCGGGATAAACCGGGAAGGTGGAGCCGGTAGAGGTTCCTGTTTGTCCATCAAATACAATAAAGGAACTGAGCGTGGAAGCGAAATTATTTTCATTACCTGCCGTGCCGAGTGTAAATGTGCCGTAAGCATCATTGTCACTGTCATGGTTCTGGAAGGTCAGGGCCGTTCCAGTTCCATTGAAATTATTATTGGTTAAGGTTGCATCCACCGGAACCTGCACAATTGTATTTGAATTGCTGCTGATGGATTTGGTATTCACCACTACCGCATGTGCCGTGGCCACCGCCGTATTAAATGTATTATTGTTCAGCGTAATGCTGTTCATGTTCTCCGAAGAGATGGCCCAATCGTACCCGGTAAATGTATTGCCGCTCACCACATGGGGGATGCTGTTGTAATTGTTCTTGATCCGCAGTGTAGCAGTGCCTGGTGCAGATACGATGGCAAAAGCACCATTGAATGTGTTGTTGGATACGGTAATGGGACCAGCCGCTGCGTTTTGGTCAGACAGTTCTGCACCGCCGCCATTAAAGTTGTTGTTGGAAATGGTAACCGGGCCGTTGTTGGCAAATCGAACCAGCACATCATGGTTGATGCTCTGCAGCGTGTTGCCGGTAAATGTACCGCCACTCTCATCGGTAGAAATACCAGAGCGGAAGAAACTGGCCGGGCCGCTGCCGTTTACTGTGTTGCCGGTGAAAGTGATGCTGTTCACACCGCTGCTTGCCACCCTGTAATTGGTGGGGCCACCGTAGTTAATGCTCACCGCATTGCGGTCGCCGTAAGTACCGGCAGGCGTACCGTAGGCATCTATAGTGTTGTTTTTAATAGCGATGGTATCAATAGCCGCACCACTGGCGATGATGGCGCTGCGCAGCTTTGATAAATCTACATTCAAACGGAAACTGTCAATCTTTACATTGTTAACGGATATATCAAACAGCGAAGGTTTGCCGCTTACCGTACCTGTAAAATCAATCACCGGCAAGGTGGCTCCGATACCTTTTAAGGATACCGATTTGTTCACCAATACCTGCTCATTATAAGTGCCGGATTCAACCGTAATTGAATCGCCGTTGCTGGCGCCGTTTACACCCAACTGTATGGTAGTGTAATAAATATCCTGTGTTACATTGTGTACGGGCGGTATGATACAAGTGCCGGTTGGTTGAAAACCTGTGGCGGCACTGCCATCCGTTCCACTGTTGAGTATGGAAGCAACATAAACCGGTCCATTGTTCAATGTGTTGATGGTGGGGAAACTCGTGGTGCCGTACCAGTTACATACCGATAGTGCGTTGCCCGTTCCTTCATTTTTGATAGCCAGGCCACCGCTTACCGGGTTGGTAAAGCTGTTGTTTTCCAAATAGCCGGGCGAACCTGCATTGGTGCTGCTAACCGATTTACGAACCGTTACCGCATTCAGGGTAGCATCAAACTTATTGTTCTTTACTTCCACGGGGAAGGCACCACTTTCATAATCCGGTGCTGTATTGCCGGTGTATAAACCACCCAGCCAGGCCAGCCCTTCTTTAAACCTGCTTACTTCGTTGTTTTTGTATGCTACTTTATTGGTAGCGCCGGAACGGGAAGTAACCCACATAGCCGTTTGCCTGTTGAGGTTGGCGGTATTGGCACCGCTGGCATTGGTAAATACATTGCCGCTGATTTCGATGGCCGAACCATTGTTATGACCGTTTTCCCAAATACCCCTGATAACCGCAGGTGCTGTTGGGTCGGGGTTGCCGGTTATGGTAATGGTATTGTTTTTTATTTTCAGGCCGTTGTAAACCGTACCACCGCTGGTGCTGGATTGCATCACCACCGTAGAGGAATATTTTCCGGCTCCATCATCGCTTACACCGCTTCCTTCTACATTAAAAATATTGCCGCTTATTTCCTGGTTGGCACCAAAGCTGAAGTGGATGCCAATGTTTTGCAGGTTTACGGCCGACTCACCGCCAAATGTGGCATTCAAATCTTCGGGAATATCAAACTGGTTATTAATGATTTTAAAATTATTGTAGGCCGTGGTATTACCGCCATTAAAATCCTGTATCAGGGATACGTCAAAATCCCTGAACACCAAATTGGAGATGGTCCAGTTTTGAAAGCTGCTGGTGGCATCGTTGTTGTTAAAAAACAAGGCCGACTCCAAACTTACGGAGCTAAGGTCGCCCGGTCCCTGTATAATGGCACCACCCAGCGAAGCGGCGGTAATGGTAACGCCGGTTACCGAATCGGGTGCGGCAATGGAATAATCATCCCCCGTGCCATCAATGGGGCCTACACCATCACCAGTAACCTGGTTATTGCCCTTAGCCCATTCCGCCAGTGCGGTAGGGTTACCAAAATTAAAAGTACCGCTTAGTGAAAGTGTTTGATTGCTTACCAGGCATCCTACGGCATTGGACAATACCCTGTAATGGTTTTGTGCAGCAGAAGTATTAGAACCTGGTGCGGCGCTGATAGCAGCGGGTAATTGAAAGCCCGGTGCTGCACTGATGTCCGTGCCGTAATTGAGCCAGTTGGCATAACTGATTTTATTGGCCGGTGCGGTTAATACAGCACCGGAAGCGCCGGGATTGGTGCCGATAGCGGGGCCGGTGCTATTCCCATACCAGTTACAGGTAGCTTTTAACGCATTGGTGCTTGTGCTGAAATCACTGGTGATGCGGATGGCGAAATTGGAAATATTGCTGAACGAGTTATAGTTTACCGATAACAGATTGGCCGCCGGGAAACTTTGTCCGGCCCCGGTTGATGAAGTACGGATACCCGTTTCGCTGTTTTTAAAATTGTTGTTGCGGATGATTACGGGTGCGGTTGGCATAAGGGTATTAAAAATGGCGATACCTGCACCAAAACTGCTGCCACCGGTGTAAGTGGCCCTTTTTGCTTCGTCAAAATCATTGTTTTCGATGGTGACATTGCTGGCATTATCTGCTAACAGTATTCCGATATCTACTTTTGAAAATTCGTTGTTGTTAATGGCGGCGCTGGTGGTATTGGTGGTTACATTCAACCATACCGGCAGGCTGGTGGTGCTAACGGTATAATCATTGATGGCGTCAACGGAAGTGAATTTGTTATTCGTACAGGTAAAGCCGCCACCCGACATAAATATATGCGATGAATTACCGGAGGTGTTGGTACCGTCAATGGCTTTAAACAGGTTCCTGTTCAGCGTCAGCTGGTTGCTGCTGAAATAAATATTGTTGTCCCCGTCGCTGAAATCAAGTTCCGCAAGGTTGTTTTTAAGTGTAAGGGATTGGTTGGGCTGCGTAATGGCGGCGATGTTTTTACCATCTATTAAAAAGCCATCAAACTCAGCGGTAACGGCACCCACAAGGTTAATCAGGCGGTTGGCCCCAGCGGTTGGTGCCAGCAGTATGGTTTCGGAAGGCCTTACCGCAGTACCCGCTACACCAGTGGCGTTACCACGGAAAACCAGTGATTTATTGATGGTTAAAATTTCATTGTAGGTACCCGCATCGGCCCTGATTACATCATTGGGGTTCGCAGCGTTAATGGCACTTTGTATGGTATTGTAATCGGTGGATTGTGTAAGGTTGTGTACCGTTAGCAATACGATGCTACCACCCAGCGCAAGGTCGTTGGCAGGTGCACCGGGGCGGCCCAGGGCGAAAGTGCCCGATGTATTGGTGGCACCCCATGCGTATAACCTGAAAGTAATGGTGCTGGCGTTCACTACGTTTTGTAAGGCGGTAATGGCGCTTGTATTTATTTGCGCCTGAGCATCACCATTGATAGTAGATAAGTTATAAGTAAAAGGAGCGTCTATATTAACACCCGCAGTGGCAAAGCCATCCAGGCTGTATTGCCATTGAAAATTATTGGGCCCTGTACCCGATCTGCGGAAATTGGCATCCAGCGTGGACAGGGAAGCCTGGTAACCCAGCTTGGGGTTCAAGGTAAACTGGAGGTAATCCGCATTGGTAATGGCATCGGCCAGTGTACCGCCCACGGTAAAATTGGTGGAGGCATACGTGTCGCCAAGCGTACTGGCATTGATGCCCGCCCCCCTGGTAATGCTGCTTGCATTTAGGTTGGCATTCAATGTTGTTGCGGCAACCGTGGCTTCGGAGCCGGTATTGCCGGCGAAGTCCCAGGCCGACAACTGACCAAGCCCCTGCTGGCATACAAGGAAAAAAGCAAAAAGCCCTGCCAGGCGCTTGATGCCTGTTTTACGGATACCGGACTTTCGGGCAGCTGCAGTACGGGCCGAAGTTACATGCTGGTTAACGAAGGCCGTTTGCATGACTTGGGTAATTAGTCTTTGAAACATAAGCGTGCTGTTAGTAGATAAATGAAAAAGTTAAATGACTGAGGGCGTTCGTCATTAGTTGTTGGGGCTTGCTGGTTTTGGAGGATGTCGGACAATGTACAGTACATACCAATGAAAGTACGATTGACAAGCCCATCAATTTTTAGCAACGCAAAGCGTTACTGATTGATAGCATTGCAATAGTTATTGATACGCCGTGCAACGATCAAATTTGGTTTCGCTAACAAGGAAGTTTAAAATCCGGATTTCTTAATAGATATTGGGTAGTGACGATACAGTTTGTTCAAGTGGAGATTGATGCAAGATACACACATATTTATAAAAATACAAAATATTTTGACGGTTACTTATCAACACATATTATGGATTCTTTGGCCGGATAAAATACTTCCGTAAGGTTTATGTTGCTTGATAACCTGGTACGATGCAAATTAATAAAGCTCCGTAAATTATAAGCCATTATATTATCCAAAAATAAAAAAAGGGGATTTTTCCTCCGGCAGGTTATAGCGTATTCGCTTTTTTGTTGATATGATCTTTGTGTGATGGTGTAAAAGAGTCTCATGCCTGTTTCTTCTCAACCATTTGTGCTGGTCTTTGACCCTGGCCGTAGTGCAGTCTCTTACTCACTGCATACTTCTTCGCCGCCTGACTGGTCTGAGACGCTGGTCTGTTACCAGCGGAGTAAAATAAAAAAAGACCCAACATAATGTTGAGTCTTTTTTTGAGTGCCCAGAACTGGATTCCTAAGTTCTTAGCTATCAATTATTTACCTAAAAAGTGTGTCAAATTTGTGTCGGACAAAATATAAAATCAACAAAAATTCAAATTTCCCCTCTTTTGTCCGCTTTCTACCTTATATCTCAAAGATAACTGGTTTTATCGTTTACTCAAAATTTTAATACAGCCATTTTGCGAATATCCAAAAAGTGCTAAAGGTGTAGGGTGGTGCTAACTATGCTTTAATCATCAAAGCAATTATACAGCCGCCCAAAAAAGGGGCATTTTCATGCCCCCTCCACACCGGAAGGTGAGAGTACCTGTCCGGTATTGCCGTTGTAAAAAACACCCAACCTTAAACTAATATTTGACCTCCACTATCCTGCTTATCTCCGTGAGCAAATCCCCCTTCAATTCCCCTTTGATTTGGTACTGGTAAACGAACCCCACCGCAAGCCTGTCCTCCTTCCATTGGTTGATATTGCCCTCCAGCGTTTGGTACAATACCATCGGCTCCCCCCTTTTGCACCTGTACAGGTACCATGTTTCGGCCTTGAGTGGATAAGACCAACGCAGGTTCACCGTCCGCAGTTTTGTATCGGCTGTGGCGGTAAAATCTTTTACCGGCCCCCGCAGCCCCGTTTCATAGTCAATTTCCCCGCTGCGGCCTGTGGTGGCATTGCCCGCCCCATCGGTGGCCGTAAGCGTGTAAAAATAAACATTGCCCATTACCGCCGTACTATCCAATAAAGATGCCGTTACCTGTTTTTGCTGTGGGTTCCAGTTCAGCAATTCTTTGTTGCTGCCGTCTTTTTTATTCACCCTTTGCAGGGTATATCTTTCCACGTCTTCGCTGGCGCTGGGTACCCATTCCAACTGTATGCCACTTTTGGCCATACGGGCAT
>JANMIG010000049.1:0-88828 GCA_031375675.1 Chitinophagales bacterium | reverse complement strand
TTTTCTGTCAATAGTGAATATCGAAAAAAGCTGGACGGGAGCTATTATAAACTGGGGAATTATTCTTCATCAATATTTAGTTATCTTTAATGCCAGGTGCAGGCTCTAAAACTATGTTTACACAATCTGGTTTACAGTCTCTCTTATACTCCCCCAAAGCACTTCTGAAGTACAAAAAAGTACTTATTTTCCCCGCTGGGGTACTTACGAAGTACCAAAAAGTACTCTCACTCTCCGGCTTGGTACTTTCAAAGTACAAAAAGATACTTATTTACCCCGGCCTGGTACTTACGAAGTACAAAAAAGCACTTATTTAGTCCGCCGTAGTACTTAATAAGTACAAAAAGGTACTTCGGAAGACCATTTGACCAGAGACATATTGCCTGCGTCTGACGGACCAAGCCTGCGGCAAGGCCACAGCTTGCCCCGCATGTGCGGGGTTCTGACGCTGGCTGGTACAAAAAAAACATGCACAGGCAAAGCCCATGCATGTTTCTTAGTGTTTGTTTACAGTAGCTGACCCGACAGAAACGGATCGTATTGGCCCACCCTTTACATCTTTTCAAACTTCAGCAAAAAAGACTGTGTGGCATCTTCCTTTGCTATTTTAAGCAGGTATTTGCCGGCAGCTATATTGCCAAAATTGTATTTAAAGCTTGTTACGGTATTCAGCTCCACCAAGTTCGACTGCATCAGCCTGCCGGAAATATCCATCAGCGTGATGTTGTACCTGCCTTTCAGCTCACCCTGTACCACTTTTATCATGGCAGTCTTAATGTCCTTAATGGGATTGGGGTACAAACTCAGCTCCAGCTTATCTGTATTGATGGGAGCCACTTTGCCCACTACCCTGTACTGGAGAGAAGCCGTGTTATTGGCACCATCTTCATCAGAAAGGATTGAATTGTTATTGTGGTTGGTGATAAGGAAGTTGGCAGTAATGGTGGAGTTACCTTCCATGCTTGCCTTTACCTTAAATGCTACGGTTACATCGGTAACGTTGGCTGGCAGTGGATTCACCAGGTCGCCGGTAATCTGCAGCTGACCGTCAACGGTAGCGGCTGACCAGCTGAAATAGTTGCCCAGTGAATTGCTGTTGAGGTTAAATGCAGGATCCAGCACCAGTTTGGAACCCAGGCCTATTTTTACCTTGCACGACCCTGCGGGTACGGCCTGGCCATGGTTGTCGTTCTTTACCGGAATTTTAATACTGATTGCCTGGTCGGCCAGTACCTGGCTGGCATCCACTGTAAAGCCCGTTTCATTGGCCAGTGTGATGCTGCCCAGTTCGGGATCAGCCGTTACAGAAGCACGCTGTGCGGTACTGCTTAAGGAAGCAGCCAGCAAACCAGCGAAAAACATGCACCTGGCCAGGTGGCTCTTCTTTATTGTTTGTTTCATACTAATTTATTTATAAAAATTTTGAATAACAAAGGGGCCGGGACAGACCCCTTTGTTGAAACCTTATACCTTATTCGGCAGTCATGATAATTGAATTCAGGTTATTAGCCAGGTTCAATTCTCCGTTTGCCCTTCTTAACCTTGCACTCAGTGTAAAGGTGGAAATGTTGCTGGTGTTCCTTGTGAGGGTTACAGCCACACGTACCAGTTGATTACACAATAAAGTACCGGGGTTGGATGCATTGGCCGGATCAGTGAGGATGATGGAAGCGAATGAAGCATTGCTGTTGTCAATCTTCCACCTTGGGTTATCCAGCGTATACGTGGTAGCACCAACTGTAGTAGAGAAGATAGTTGGGTTGAACGTAATGGTGAAACCGGCAGGCTTGGTGATCCTGATTGTATCACCCACTGAAGCATTACCTGCAATTTCAGCTATGTTGTACACAATTGTTTGAGACACACCGGGCGTAGCAAAGAAGTTGCCGGTATAGTCTGAACCCAATGTGATATCAGGAATACCACCAACAGGCTGTGTGATAACGATTGCCGCAGTAGTGGCGGTACAACCATTGTTATCAGTAACCGTTACGGTGTAGCTGCCTGCAGTAAGGCCTGTAAAGATACCTGTGATAGCACCAGTAGTGTTAACTGTTGGGCCTGCAATGGTATATACATAAGCAGGTGTACCACCAGCAGCAGTTACCCTGATAGTACCTGTAGCAGTACCAAAGCAGCTGATGTTTGTTTTGATGATGCTTACAGCAGGAATGGTCAATGTTGTTGGTTCACTGATGATTACCGTAGTAACCTGGCTGCATGATGCAAGCGGCGCATCGCTGGTTGCAGTTGCAGTAATGGTATAGGTACCTGGCAGTAATCCAGACAGTGTAAAGTTGTTTACACCAGAAGCAATGTTCTGCGTATTGGTATATCCACCAGGACCGGTTGTAACAACAGTTGTACCTGAGCTTACAGTAACATTTACGATACCATTACCAGCAGTATTACAGGTTACGTTCACCTGCGATTTGGCAAGAGTGATAGGCAAAGTGTACTGCAGGGTAGCAGCATTGTTTTGCAGATCATCATCAGCCAATGTTTGCAGCAGGTTGGTGATAACGATGTTTGAAACCACATTAGAGCGGCATGCTGAATCACCTTTAACCCTGAAGGTAGCCAGTGAATCCAGATCAGCAGGTATTGCAGCTATCTGCGTACCTGTAAGAATGATGTTACCAGCTACATCAGCCTGGCTCCATGTAAAGTAAGTACTCAATGGAGCAGTAGCCAGGTTAAAGCCCGGAGCAAGTACCAGCTTGCGGCCAAGGTTTACAGTAAACCTGATAGTACCATTTGGAACCGCATTCAACTGGTTGAGGTTGTAGAAAGGAATATTGATATCGTACAGATCAGCAGCCGGAGCCAGTAACAGGCTGTTGGCACTTTGTACACTGCCGCCTGTGGTAGTAAAGTACATCTGACCTACAGCTGGGTCTGCAGTTGCAATACCGGCATCAGCCAGTATGATGGCAGCAGTAGTAAATGCACATCCGTTGGCATCAGTAACTGTAAATGTATAAGAGCCTGACAACAAACCGCTGAATGCACCTGTAGTGGCACCAGTTGTGTTGATAGTAGTACCAGTTGCAATTACATATGTATAAGGACTTGTACCACCTGCACCTGTTACAGTGATGGTACCAGTACCACCGGGGATGGCAATTGGAGTGGTAACAGCAGTAGTACCTGAAACAGCAGTTGGCTGTGATACAGTAACTGAAGAAGAAACAGCAGTACAAGGAGTATTACCCGCTTCCCTTGCAGTGATGGTATAAGAACCAGCAGCTACAGTAAAGGTATTGGAAGACTGGAATGCACCACCATTCAGGCTGTATTCGTACACTGGTCCGGCTGGAGCAGCAGTAGCCGTTAAGGTAGTAGTACCGCCATTGCAAAGAATGGTTCCGGCAGCAGCAGTAACACCAGTGATGATACAGGCAGCAGGATCATTTAATGCAACACCAGCGCTTGCAGCAGAAGCACAACCGTTTTTAGTAGCAATAAATGTATAAGTACCAGCTAATAAACCGGTAAATACGCCAGAAGTGGCACCAGTTGTGTTAATGGTAGTACCAGAAGCAATCACATAAGTAGTGGTACCAGCAGTACCGCCAGCAGCGCTTACAGTGATGGAACCTGTACCGCCAAATACAGCGATAGGAGTAGAAACAACACCAGAAGCCACAACAGCAGTTGGCTCAGAAACAGTTACTGAAGAAGATGCAGCAGTACATGTTGGTGTAGCCACTTCCCTTGCTGTAACAGTATAAGTACCGGCAGGTACGTTAAATACATTACTTGCCTGGAAAGGAGCACCACCGGTAATGCTGTATTCAACAGCACCGGACGCACCTGAAGGAGTAGCTGTTAAAGTAGTAGTACCACCATTACATGCAATAGTACCGGCTGCGGCTGTTACACCAAGCGTACAGGCAGCAGCAGGGTTAACAGTAATACCTGCAGTACCACTGTTGTTAGAAGGGTTATCGCCAACGGGGGCAGCACCCACAAAAGTTAAGTTGGCAAGGATATTACCTGAACCTGTAGAAGGACCGCCATTGATCTTGATCAGTGCAGTACGTGTAACACCGGCAGGAATGGGATCGGTTGTATTGGTAATCCTGATTACTGAACCTGTGTTGGAAGTGATCGTCCAGCCGGCAGGTAAAGTGTGGTCTGCAGCAGTTAAGCTGATAGAACTGATACCCGTTGGGGCACTGATCTGCGGCCTTAATTTATTGGCAACTATTACACCGGTTGCATCATTATTGGTAACGTCAACCTGCAGAAAAATAGAACCTCCCACAGTAACAATACCACTCCCGCCTGCGAGGATATTGATGGATGCATCCTGCGCCGTGGCACCTTTGAATGCAAAGGTTGCCACCAGGAACAGCATGAATATTTTAAAAATTTTCATTTTCTTTTATTTTAAAAATGTTGTTGTATTAAAAAATTAGTTTGATGTACCAAGGCTCAGTACAACAGCGTTATTAGCAGGGATAACATCACCACCACCACTGATTGTTGCACTTAAACTCTGACTTGTACCTGTACTGGTAGTTGTTTTGCGGGTAGCTTTAAGACCAATTACAGCCTGTCCGCCTTTAGCTATCACTACACCTGGTTTTGAAGTAATGATCAGGTTACCACCGCTGAATGAGAAATTCCAGTTAGTGTTTTCATTGGGTGTACCGCCAAATACATCAGAGTTGCTGTCAGTATCCACAGTAATATCCCAACCTGAAGGAAGAGGTATGGTAATAGTAATGATACCACCTGTAGCACCGCCGCCATTTTCAAAAACGTTCACTGCAAACTCATAAGCAAAGCCTGGGCCTGAACCTGGGTTTGGTGTGAACAGGGCATTATCAATATCAATACCAAGAGCCAGATCGGCACCACTAAGCAGGTTGGTTGTGTTGGTTACCAAAGCGCCATCACCACCAACGTTAGGGCGGTAATCAGGATTCAGGAAATCCCATGCATTGGTAAGCAGGCTGCAGGTATTGATGGAGTCATTGGCATAAATGGTATTGGTTGCCTTTGCACGGGTATTAGCATCGTCATAAGCCAGTGCCACACCATTTCCACTGGGTGAAGTATAGATAGTAGTAAAGTCAGCAGCAATGATATTGTTCCTGAACCTTAATGAATCCTGGTCAACGTTGGCAAGTGCCAGTGCACCATCAAAAATCAAGCCCCTCCTGTTATTCATCAAAATACTGTTGAATATTTTCAAATCAGTATTCCTCCTTAAACGGGCACCTCTCCTGTAACCGCTGGCTGTAGGGGCTACACCGCTTCCTGCGGCATTACTTGCACACCTGAAGGCACCAATCTGGGTAACATTATAAAATGATGCACTTGTTTTTGGCTGGAGTGCCTGGTTTGTTCCAGCAGCATCGTTATCTGACTCCCAGCCTTCTGAAGTAGAAACAGCAGGGTTATCAGCAACAGCCGGGTCCCTTACACCCAGTGCAAATTGTACTGTTCCGCTAAAACCGAAATCAGTATCAAAATCATCATCCAGGTTCCTGTAAGCAACCAGGTGCTTGCAGTTTACTGTACCACCAAACCACTCAAAAGCATCATCATTGGTGTAAGAAACCTGCACATAGTCAATTACAGTATTACGGCCCAATGAACCCATAGTAAGGCCATTGATTTCGTTATTGGGTCCAAAAACAAATCCACCAAACTCAATCCTTACATACTTTAATACGCCTGAGTTATCATTGTCATCTGTACCGCCATGATAGTTGCGGAACTCAGTTGGCGTTAAACCTTCAATCACCACATTGTTGTTCTGGTTATTTCTTGCCCTGCCCAGCATAATAACACCACCCCAGTCAGCTAATCCTCTTGAACCAACAGGCTTATTGGAAGTGAATACGATGGGATTACAAACTGTACCTTCGGCAATTAACTTGGCACCCCTCCTTATAACAAGAGATGAATTGGCTGTAGCATTATCGCCCATGATAACTGTACCGGGTTCAATAGTGAGGGTAACCAGGGTATCAACATACACCAGTCCCTGCAGCAGGTACACATTGTTTTTTGTCCAGGTGGTATTGGTGGTAATAGTACCGGATACGTTAACGTTAGAAGTGCCATAAGCCGCATTCTGAGGATCATAATTTGTCCAGCTTTCTGTCCACATACGTGCGGGCGCTGGTGCAAATGCCCCGCGGTAAGCAGTTACTTCTACTTGTGCATTAACCAGTGTTGCGGTTAACAGCAGTGATAAAATAGATAAAAAATTCTTTTTCATTTTAAATTTTTTTGTTAATTAATCAGTTTGTTGTTTGTGTTGTTTTGTTTGTTGTTTGTGTTGGAAATTGTTTTTTGAATGTGATGAATTTTGTTATTATGAATAAGTTGCTGTTTATTATTACAAAAATTGTTTACCCTGCATTTCATTTATTGTATCCAAATCCAGTACGGCGATTTTATCAATAGTGTAACTGTTTGTCCCGTATAACAGGGACAAAGCAATCACAGCAGCATGGCCGGTTGCCCGCGGCAGCTTATTACAACATTGATGATGCTTTACTGAAAAAATGATTTAAACAAGGAATTGGATTCTGGAAGAAAACGAAAAGCTGTCAGGCCAAATTTCACTCAACAATGCTTCCCGGTTCATTTTTTAATGGCTACAAATGTACAGCAGCACTGTATCAACCACCGTTACGAAATCGTCAACAAATTGTAAACACACAAAACTTAACATACGCTGATTACAGTTATTAAAAAGAAGTGGAACCATCCGCCAACAACAGCCGGAATGCCTGACTGGTAATGCAGCTGCCAGTATTGTCCCTTTTCAAAAATCAGGGTTGCGCATCCGCTAATGGCCCGCAGCAACATGTGCCGCTAATTGATTCAACCTGAATGATACAAGAAGTTTTTTTACAATGCAATACGTTACTGTTTACCCAAAGCTGTGCTGTTACTTATATATGACACAAAACCCTTATCAGAATTTATAAATTGCGCTGAAACTGAAAACCCTGGGCGCTACGTTAGTGGAGAAATACCTGTCGTTTTCATTAAATGATTTGCTCTTGTCGAAATCAAAATAAAAACTGATATTTTGTGCCAGCATATCCCTTGCAGTCAGCTTCACTTCCAGTTTACTGCTGAGAAATGATTTTGATAACTGGAAATCAATAATGGTTCTTGCCTTTTCGTAAATATCAGCATCCCTGAAAGTACCGCCAAACAATATCCTGTCGCCAATTCTGTTAACCGACAGTGTGGAAGAAAGTCCGGTTTTTTCATCATTAAATCCAATACTGCCATTAATGAGATAAGGAGACTGGCCCTGCAGTGCCCTGTCGGTAACCAGCTGCTCGGGACTGAAGCCGAAAAGCGGACCAAGCTTTACATTAGATTTTATGTAAGCAGCATTACCGGCGAGGGTAAACTTACTTAAGAAAGCACCTTCTTTTTTAATGCCTAAAATGGTTGAAACAAGTGTGCGGAATTCCACTTCAGCCCCGTACACCTTGGCTGAAAGGGCATTGTTGTAAATGGTTTGGCTGGTAGTATTGGGTATAGTGATGATTTCTATCGGGTTTTCAAACTCCTTGTAAAATGCTGAAATGGAGAACAGTTGTGCCCTGCCCGGGAAAAATTCATACCGGAAGTCGTAGTTTTTAATTTTAGCCCTTTTTAAAGATTCCTGCCCCTCATAGGTATAATTGGATACAAAATCATAAAATATAAATGGCGCCAGTTCCCTGAACTCAGGCCTGTTGATTGTTTGTGTATACGATAACCTGATATTCATTTTTTGTGTGAGGGCATATACAAAATTCACCGAAGGCAAAAAATCCTGGATATTGGTGTTAACAGTAATTGTATCCCTGTCACGGAAAGAGTTTAATTTCTGATTGAAACTTTCCATTCTTACACCATAAATGAGCCTGAATTTTTTGAAAAAGCGCTGGTCGCTCATGATGTAAGCATTTGCAAGGGCCGATGATGCATTGTACACTGAATATGGCAGGGTGCCGTCATTAAGGAGGAAGCCACCCTTTCCATCGGATTTTTTACCCAGGTTTTCCGGCAAAAAAATCTTGTCTTCCGGCAGCAGGTACAAAGAATTATCAAATGCCACACCAGAACTGTAAGGAGCAAAGCCAAGTATCCTGCTGTTGAAATCCCTTTCCCGCTTTTGATAACCGCCACCAATCTTCACATAATTGTCTGAATTCTTCATGAACTTGTATGGCTGTGTAATATCGGCTTTGATACTGCTGATTGTTTCGTTTGAATTGGAAAAAAACATAGTGCCTGAGCCTGAAGACAGCAATGGCGGACCACTTGAAAAATTTGCAAATAAATTGCTGTTAACATCAGGAAAAGTACCCACATATGATGTACGGGAAAGATTCGGTATTTCCCTGTCAACCTTACTGTAAGCGCCCAGCCAGTTAATTTTTGTTTTGATTTTTCCCACCTGGTGCTCACCACTCAGTTGTGTGGAAAAGATGGTATTGGAAGTAAACCACCGTACAGCATCCTTAACAAAAAAAGTGGAGTCGGTTGTAAAATCCGGAGCGCCTATCCGTTTTACAAACTTATTATCTGTATTGATGCTGAAATTGTTTTTCCAGCTGATACTGTTCCGGTTGTTTATTTTTACAGCAATATTAGCCAATGCCGCAAGCACCACTTCATCATTATACACGGAGTCTTTATAATTTGCCTTTTGGATGAGCTGTGAACCCTGGGGTGCATTCAGGTCAAAATCATAGCTGTTTCTTTGTCCGTCGCTGAAAGTGTAACTTCTGTTATAACTCAGTGAAAAAAGAGCGCCAAGAAATTCTTTTTGATTTCGCTCAATATTAAACCCTTTTGAAAGCTGAAAATTAAAATTAGGTGATGCGGTGCTTTGCTTTATTCCCCACTTATAACCGGAGAAGTTCTTTGCCTGTTCTGCTCTTTGCGCCGGGGTCATACGCCGCAGCTCCTCAGTAGAGGGAATACCGCCGGGCAATGCCCTGGTGCCATCATCAATTCCAAAAAAATCTTTCTTGCCTTTATTTTCTGAGTAAAACCGGTCTTTTCCAGTAATGAGGGTATTAAATGATCCTCCTATAGATATAGATGTAAAGTTCTTGGGTAATATCGATTTGGTGGTGATATCAATCATACCGCCTGCAAATTCGGCACTCCTGTCCGGCGTGGCTGTTTTATATATGATGAGATTATCCAGTATAGAGGAGGGGAAGATGTCGAATGCAAATGCTTTACGGTCACTTTCAGTACTGGGCAGTGGTGCTCCGTTGATAAATGCCGCATTGTACCTGTCGTTGAGGCCACGGATGATGGCGAAGCGGTCGTCCTGTATACTGGCACCGCTTACTCTTTTCATTACATCACTGGCACTTCTGTCTGGCGTAAGTTTTATCTGCTGTTGCGTTATTCCATCCATCACATTCGCACTGTTTTTTTGCACCACCAGTAATGAGGCTACTGTTTCTCCGGCAGCTTTTACCCTTTTTGCTGTTACTACCACCCCGCCTGAAACCTTCTCATCCAGCGAAATATTGATAACTGTATTGTCATTGTTTTTTACTACAATATCCGTAACCGTTTTTTCTACATGCCCGCTGTAACTGCATTTTACTGAGTAAGTACCCGGCTCAAGCCTGCTGAAAGTGAAGTTGCCATTCTGGTCGGCAGTTTCGGTTCTGTTTTTTTCTATTAAAATGATGGTGGCATTGTTCAATGGCCGCCCTGAACCTGCGTTGATTATTTTACCGGTTATTTTTCCTGTTTGTGCTGTAAGTGTAACGGAAAAAAAAGCAAGGGATAACAGGAAGAATAATTTGTTCATCGCAAAAACAGTTTTAGAAATTCCGGCAAAGAAAACAGATTATTGTATGAACTGTGTAAAGAAATTGTTACCCAAATATTATCTTTTATCACTGTGAATACGGGTACACGGAGGAAACAATTTAGTAACGATTAGGTAACATGCGTAAAACAATATTGTGTGCGCTTAAAATTAATTTCGCATGCTGTTTGGTGTAGCAGTAAAAGAAACTGATTATTTAAAAAGGCAATACTAATGAGGATATTTTCTTTTTAATTTAACAGCGGAGGTATTGCTGTGCGGCACATATTAACGGACTGAAACTTATTATCCCTGAAAAAATAAATCGCTGTACCCTGATATGCCGTTTTAAGAAAGGCCATGTAAATTAATTACAGAAAAACAAAGAGATGAAACTGTTAAAATTATTCCTTTTGCTCATCGCATTTTGTGCAGCACACAACGCTGCTGCACAAAATGCGATGATCAATATACTTACCAGGAACAGCGGGCTGGTAAAAAGGGGAGGCACTGTTTTTTTAGAAGTCACAATCAACAATACCGACCCGGCGGCACATATTCCTGCATATAAGTTAAGGCCCCAGATCAGTGTACCTGCCGGGCTGGTGAGTGTAGCGGAAACGGGTCATGTATTACCAACGGGCTGGACAATCATCAGAAATGCAGGCTCCGTCATTACACTCTCCAATGGCAAAGATCTTATTGGCTCCACTGATTCCCGCATCATCCTTATTGCACTGAAGGGCATCAAACCGGGCGGGCCTGCAATCATCAACGGTCAGCTTTTTTTTGCCGACGGCAATGCACCCGGCACAGAATCAGGTACATTAACAGGTGATGTCCCCACCGATAATAATTCCTCAACATCAATACAGGTTCGCAATTAACAGTTCATTCAAAAAGTTGACATTTAAACTTACACAATACTTTATTTGAAAGAAAATTTAAAAAAATGAAACTAAGCTTTACAAAGTCATTGATACTTTTTTTAACAGGCGCTTTTGCAATTTTACGTGTTTCGGCACAGGATGCTTCCATCAATATACTCGCAGGGGGCAGTGGTGTGGTAACCATTGGCGGTTCCATCTATCTGCAGGTTGACGTTACCAACAATGATGCAACGGGTACAGTGGTTGCCAATAAAGTAAGGCCACAAATAAGTGTTCCTTCCGGCATCACTTCCATCAGCTTAACGGCTGCTGACCATACTTTACCTGCAGGCTGGACGATTACTTCCAATTCCGGTACCGTAATAAGAATCACCAATACTTCAGATGCAATCCCGGCCGGTATCACCCGTACCTCATTGATCAGAATACTTGGCGGTCCCACTTCGGGTTCGGGTACCATCCTTGCCAACCTGACCTTTGTAGGGGCTGCTCCCACCGGAGATAATCCCGCCAATAACAGTTCTTCTGCTGGTATTACTTCAGCCACAACCCCGGTAGTGCTCAGTGAGTTTAATACCCTGCTGGTAAACTGCGAACCCTTTTTAAAGTGGACAACAGAAAGCGAAATCAACAGCGACCGTTTTGAAATTGAAAGAAGCAATACCGGCAGGAACGACTGGACAAAAATTGGCACCCTGCCTGCACAGGGTTTCAGCACCAGGAAAACTGAATACAGTTTAACGGACAAAAACCTGGTTGCTGCTGCTGAAAAGGTATTGTATAGGTTAAAGATGATTGACAAAGACGGAAAGTTCACTTACTCCATGGTGCTTCCTGTATCACTGAATTGCAATAAGCCTGAAGTAAATATATTCCCCAACCCTGTACAAAATGACAGGCTGTATGTTAGCATCACCGGTGCAAAGGGACAAACAGAAGCCGTGCTGCTTAATCTTGCCGGCCAGGTTATTTTAAAGAACAAGGTAACCAATGGCACCAACAAAATAGACGTTTCAACCATTGCAAACGGAGTATATGTTTTAACGGTAACTGATGCAGGCAGTAATGGTATCAGCCAAAAAACTAAAGTACTGATTCAGCATTAACATACTGATATACATTACAAAACCCGGATTAAGCAGCCGATGCCTGTTTAATCCGGGTTTTATGTTTTCTGCCCTGCCGCAGGCACCCACCGTAATAAGTTTTCCAAATACTCATTAACAGGTAAAAAAGAGTTCCCGGTTAACCTTTTTTAACAACGATACCCTTAATCTCATACTCCATGATTGCTGTATGATTTTGAGCAAAGGCTGCAGCAGCCGGAAAACTCCATAAACCGGAATTGTTTATTCCCGTCAGCTCTCAGCTTCATCAACATACTCCAATATATCACCCGGCTGGCATTTCAGCACTTTACAAACCGTTTCCAATGTACTGAAGCGGATTGCTTTGGCTTTTCCCGTTTTTAATATGGAAAGATTGGACAAGGTTAAACCAACTTTTTCTGAAAGCTCGTTAAGCGACATCTTGCGCCTCGCCATCATCACGTCTAAATTTACTATTATAGGCATGGGTTATACGGTTAAATCGCTTTCTGTTTGTAATTCGGTTCCTTTTTTAAATACCTGCCCTATCACCATCAACACAACAGCCATAAACAGCCACACATCGGCACCACCAATACGCAGGTATTCTATATCGGGTATCGGCACCCCCTGTTCTTTTATCCACGCTGCATATGAGGCGCCCCAAAAGGAAAACAGGCCCGCACCAAGACAGAGCCAGGCAATGTTGAACACCATGCCCGTAATACCCGGACCGAAAGGCCTGGTGATACTGAACTTTTTATTGTAAAACATTTTTATGATCAGGTAAAAAATCAAGGCTTTCATTACTGCTGCAATAGACATCAATACAGTCTGTGTAATAAAATGACCTTTGTCGTGAGCATACAGCCCTGAGAGATCCGTTCCATTCCAGAAATGTTTTGCCACTATCGGTTTGTACAACGCATACACCGTATTGAAAATGATGCCGCCGGCTTCGACACACAAACCCAAAAAAATGATCCAGGACAGTATATTCAGAAAAAGCAGTATTTGCCTGGTGCCAATTTTAATTTCCATTGTATTTATTTTTTAGTACAGGGCAAAAGTATAAATATTTATTGAAAAACAATAAATATTTATTTAAAATAGTAAATTTACTTTGAGAGCTGTTCAAAAAATGATTGCATATTGCGGGAAAGCAAGGAGTTGTACCAGCAGGGCTATATATTTAAAACCTGAACTGCAGCTGGCAGGTAAGCACATCATCTTTTACATCGCTGGTAAAGCCCGGCAATTGTGTTGTTTCATTTTTTACCTTGCTGTAACACAGCGTAAGCTTTATGTTATCAGACATATAATAAAGGTATGCTGCATGAAAACTGCTGTATTTGATATTGGCAGCAGTAAGGTTGGCCCCGGCTGCCCCAATCTCAGTTCCTTTTACGGCGGTATTGGGATCGTACCAATCATACTTTAATACCAGCTGGTGCTGCAGAGAAAAAAGATGCTGCAGCAGGTAAAAATAAGCGCCGTTGAATTTCCTTTTCTGAAAACCATCATTTCCACTAAGCAGTTCGGCAGGGGTTTCCGAATTGGTATTGGTACCTGTTTGCATACCGCTGATATATTCGGCCCTCAGCTCTGTAAAACCAATTTTGTTCCTTATTTTCAGCTGCGCATCCAGCCCGTAGTACTGCCTTGGTGAGTAGCGCCCGATATTATCAAGAGAAGAATCTACCACCACTTTGCTTATACCTGCCACTTTGGTGGTGCTGTAAACATATTTTGTATTATTCACCAGCCCGCCCGATAAAATAGAAGTGCCGGCAGAAAGGATGATCTTTTTGCCAAAGGGCCGGGGTTTTAAAGCAACACGGGCAATAAAGTCCTTCCTGTTATCAAATTCGCCTGTGGCAGTAATGCCCTGGCCATTAAAAAAACCGGCATCCACTTTCAGGTATTTTAGCGAATGATTTTTTTTACGGGAATCCAGCGTAAGTATGGCTCCCAGGTCCCGCTCACTTTTCATCAGCAACTGGCTCATTCTGCCACGTTCGGGTGTTTCCCTGTCGCTGCTGCTCAGGTTTACTTCGTAGCCAAATGGCCGGGCAAATATACCGGTGGTAAAGGCAAAGAGCTGGTGCCTGTTTTCAAACACACGCCCCCACACGTCACGCACTGTAAATCCCCGTTCATTGGCATCAAACTGAAACACTATCTGCACACCCGGGCCTTTTGTGCCGGTATTGTGTACATAATCAATACGCACCCTGCTCCTCCTGAGGATAAAGCGGTTGTTTACGTTCGCTCCAAAATCACCTCCCTCAAAGGTTTTAATGCCATTTTGCTGAGCTGACTGATACTGTGGCTGTATATACCCGCCAATACGCAGGTAGTCAAATTTCTTATATATACTCACCAGGCCCTTACCGGCTTCCCGGGTGGTATCCAGCATGTCCATCAAAAACTGGGCTCTGGCAACGCCGGTAAAGCAGGTTAACAGTAATAAAAGGCCGATTCTGTTCATTTTCTTATGATAAGATAAAAATTTATTAATAATTTAATGTTACTACAATGTTAAGTAATTATTAACAATCGCAAATGCGTTATAGAAGCAGCTATTAGTTTTAGTTTTGCCGAAATTTTTTACCATGGGACTTAATTCATTTTTCAAGATTTTTTTACCCAAAGACAGGATATTTTACCAGCTATTTGAGAGTGTTTCGGCAACATTGGTTAAAATGGGCTACAAATTAAAGGAAGTAGTAAATGAGCCTGATTTTGAAAAAAGGGGACAGTTGATAAAGGAGGTAGAAGATATGGAACATGTGTGTGACGATTATACCCATGAGATTTTTACCCAGCTCGGCAAAAACTTCATTACCCCCTTCGACAGGGAAGATATTCACTACCTGGCCACTGCGCTGGATGATATTGCTGATTATATGCAGGCTTCTGCCAAGAAAATAAATTTTTACAAGGTAAATCCTAACGATATAGGGATACAGAAAATGGCCGACATCATTCCCCTGGGCTGTGAAGCGGTGAACAGGGCCGTAATTGAACTGCGCAACATGAAAAACATGCGCCAGATTACTGATGCGCTGGTTGCCATCAACAGCATAGAAAACCAGGGTGATGATATTTTTGACATGAGCATTGAGCGGCTGTTTGATACTGAACCCGATGCCAAGGAAGTAATTAAGAAGAGAGAGATTTACCAGGTAATGGAAATTGTAACTGATAAATGTGAAGATGCGGCTAACGTGATAGAAAGCATTATCGTTAAGTACGCTTAATTAATTTGATAATTAGCTGATGCGATAATATGCTGATGGAGGCCAAACCAATCAGCATATCAGCACATTATCAAATCAGCAAATCATAATCAACATGACTTTAGTAGTAATCATCATCATCCTGGCCCTCTTATTTGATTATATCAACGGGTTTCATGATGCAGCCAACTCAATAGCCACGGTGGTTTCCACCAAAGTACTTACCCCCTTCCAGGCTGTGGTGTGGGCCGCTATTTTTAACTGTGTTGCTTATTTCATTTTTCAGGATCACGCTGTGGCCAATACCATCAGTAAAACGGTAAACAAGGAATTTATCACTTTGCCGGTGATTCTTTCCGGGCTGGTGGCAGCTGTTTTCTGGAACCTGCTTACCTGGTGGTATGGTATTCCCTCCTCCTCTTCTCACACACTTATTGGAGGTTTTGCTGGTGCCGCAATCGCTCATGCAATGCTTACAAAAGGTTCCGGAATTTCCTGGAGCAAGGTGGTAGAGTCAGGTATCATCATCAATACTATCCTGTTTATCTTCCTGGCCCCGCTTATTGGTATGGCTATTTCCATTTTCATTTCCATTGTAACCATCATGCGTAATGTATGGATACGCATTGCCATAGTAGGAGTAGCTACAGCGCTTACGTTTATGCTGTTCGACTATTTTGAAACCAATAAAATGGATGACAACCTGCAGAAGTTTTTAAAAGTTGATAAATACAAGCACGACCTTGAAACTGCAGATGCAAAACTGAAGCTTAATGCTGCAGACAGTGCTGCAATAAAAGATCATGCATCAGCAAAGGAAAAATTAGACAAGGCGCTGCCCAATTATGAGAAAATTAAATTACTTACTGATGACTTTGACAAGCTGGGCGCTCATGCCATTGCAGAAAAAGCATACAATGAAGGCTGGTTAAAAGATATTGAAGCAAGCAAACTGAAAGATGATGTACGCAACCTTAATGATTACCTGGTACTGGAAGCTGCCGCTGTTGAAGACAACACACAAAAAGAGGCTTTTAGTAACGCAAAGGAACTGACTGAAAAATACAAAGAACCACTGAAGCTATACCTAAGCAAACAGCTTAGTTTAGACAGTACGGTAACCGTCCTCAATAATATTTACCCGGTAAAGGAAGCCAACATCAAAAAAATCAAAGCCAAAATCTCCGGCTTCAGCATTCAGAAATCGCTGGAAAAGGATATTGAAAAGTCCGATAATTCAATAATAGTATGGGGTATCGTGGCAACATCCATCCTGTTCTGCCTGATATACCTGTATGTAGAAAAAATAAAAACACCTACTGCTTTTAAAGTATCCAATATGTTTAAAAAGCTGCAGCTGTTCAGTTCCGCAGCATTCAGTATTGGCCATGGTGGCAATGATGCACAAAAAGTAATGGGTATTATTGGTGCTGCATTAATAGCCAGCGGCAGTATCCAGGATTTCAGCCAGTTGCCTAACTGGGTTCCCATTGCCTGCTACCTTGCCATTGGCCTGGGTACCATGAGCGGGGGCTGGAAGATTGTAAAAACAATGGGTACAAAAATCACCAAGGTTACCCCGCTGGAAGGTGTGGCTGCAGAAACGGCAGGTGCCTTTACCCTCTTCTTTACCGGGCAGATGGGGATACCCGTAAGTACCACACATACCATTACCGGCAGTATCATTGGTGTGGGTGCCACCAAACGCCTGAGTGCAGTACGCTGGGGTGTTACCATCAACCTGCTTTGGGCATGGATATTGACCATACCGGTGAGTGGATTAGTGGCCGCATTGGTATACTATATTGTGAGCCGGTTTTTATAATTCCTGAAAAAATATTGTTTAAAAGATGCAGCCAGTCTGCATCTTTTTTTTGCCAGGCAATACGATACTCACATGTAAGCGATTGCTATTGGTTAGCGGCCCGGCAGGTTAAGCTATGGGAAACCGGCCTGTCACCAGCTATCGCCGGGAGATGTATATCGGCCATACATCATTCATATTTTATGCCTTTAAACACCGTACTGCTTATATTTGCAGCATGAATAAGATACTGGTTACAGGCGGCTGTGGTTATATCGGCTCACATACCATTGTGGATCTGATTGAAAACGGTTTTGATGTTATATCGGCGGATAACAATTCCCGCAGCAATGCCGCAATACTGAACGGGGTGGAAAAAATCACCGGTAAAAAGGTGAAAAACTATAAGGTGGATCTTTGCAATTTTGATGATACACATGCCATTTTTCAGGAAAATACCGATATAGCAGGTATCATACACTTTGCTGCATACAAAGCGGTTGGCGAATCAGTGGAAAAACCCCTTATGTATTTTGAGAACAATATTTATTCACTCATCAATATCCTTAAATGCGCTGAAGAATTTAACGTACCGCATTTTGTATTTTCCTCTTCCTGCACTGTGTATGGCAACCCGGTTACAATTCCTGTAACGGAAGACACCCCCCTGCAGCAGGCAGCATCACCTTATGGTTATACCAAGCAGGCCGGCGAACAGATTGTAAGCCAAACTGTAAGCAACAGCAGCATCAGAGCCATCCTGCTCCGCTATTTCAATCCTGTTGGCGCACACCCCGGTAATTTCATCGGCGAAATGCCTGTTGGTAAACCAGCCAACCTGGTGCCTGCCATTACACAAACGGCTATAGGCAAACTGCCCCAGATGCAGGTTTATGGAAACGATTACCACACAAAAGATGGCAGTTGCCTGCGTGATTATATACATGTATGCGATGTGGCCCATGCCCATACGCTGGCCCTCAATTACCTTATCAATAATGACATCAAAAATAATTGCGATGTATTTAACCTTGGAAGCGGCGATGGGTTTACCGTACTGGAAGTGATTAAAGCATTTGAAAAAGTAAACAATCTATCCCTGAATTATCAAATTGGCCCGAGGCGCCCCGGTGATGTGGAAGCCATTTATGCCAATAACAGTAAGGCGAGGGAGCTGCTGGGATGGGCCCCGGCATGTACGCTGGAAGACATGGTGAAAACAGCCTGGCAGTGGGAACTGAAAATAAAAGAAGACAAGGACTTATACAATACCCGGCAACCGGGCATCAATTAAAAGTTACCGGCATCAGCGCAGCAATATTACAGTACCCCTTTGTTTCACCAGCCTGTTTTTATAATCCACCCCTTCCACATACCAGGTAAATGTGGCGCTGTCCTGTGGCTTACCGGCAAAGCTGCCATCCCAGCCATGGCCAATGGTGGTGGTACTGAAGAGCATCTGCCCCCACCGGTTGTACACAGCAAACCTGTTCAGCGACTTCATACCCAATAAAATGGGCCGGAACAAATCGTTTCTTCCATCTCCATTGGGCGTAAATGAATTGGGTATATAAAACCCGGGCTGCACAAAAAAAACTTTTACCTGTATTGTATCATTATCAAAACAGCCAGCATCATTGCTTACTGTAACTGTATATCTGATATTGCCCGGAGGCAGTGCTACAGGGCCTGCAATACCTGCATTGGAAAGATACAATGGCGGCGACCATAAATAATTATCGCCACCCGTGGCATTCAGCAGCAATGGCTCCCCTTCCACAATAGAGGTGTCAGCAGGGCCGGCATTGGCAATTATTTTTGGATACACCCTTACCCAAACTGTATCTGTAGAAGGCTTGGGGCAACCCAGTGTATCCCGTACATACACCACATAGCGAACTGTAGCCGGCAGGCCAACTGCTACAGGGTTGGCAATGAAATTATTGGTAAGATAGGCTGCCGGTAACCATGCATAACTGGAGCCGCCGGATGCCTGTAATTGTGCACTGCCGCCAAAACAAATCAGCGTATCGTTACTGGCTGTTATGGCAGGATACGGCACCACGTTTACTTTAATGGAATCGGTTGTGTTACACTTGCCAATGCTTGATGTAACATAATAAGTTGTATTGGACAGGGGCTTTGCCACCGGGTTTTTTATTGCTGTACTGCTCAATGATCCCGGCGGGCTCCAGGCATAATACAACCCATCACTGAATGGTTTCAGTACTATCGAATCGGTGCGGCAGATGGTGGTATCATTCCCTGCATCAAGGGTTACAAAGCTCTTTACATTCACCCTTACCGAATCATCGCCCACACACCCAAATGCATCGGTAAATGTAACGTAATACGTTGTTGGCACATCCGGGCTGATCAGCGGGCTGGGGCTGGTAAGGCTGCTGATATTGTAATTGGGACTCCATAAAAAACTGCCGGCACCAACTGCGGACAACTGTAATGTATCAATATCACAAATAAGCGTATCATTACTCACCTGGAACTGTGCCCGGTCCACCACCGTTACCTGCTTGTACACCGTATCAATGCACCCCTTACTGCTGCCTACCACAAAGCTTACCTGGTAATTGCCGGAATTGCTGTAATTGTAGGAAGTAAATTGCTGGTTCGATGTATCTGCCAGGGTGCCCGGGTCGCCAAAATTCCACGACCAGTTGTTTACCGCCCCGTATAAGGTGGTTGTATTATCCCTGAATTGAATAGGTGTGTTTTTGCACTGCCCGGCAACCGTAAAATCGGGGAAAAAACCCGGGTATACCTTAACAATTGCAGTGGTGGAATCGGAGCAGGCAAGCCCCCTGTTTACCACAAATTTTAAAATATAAATGCCGGTATCAGGATAGGTGAAACTGGGTGCCTGCTGGCTGGATGTATCGGCAGTACTGCCCGTAACGCCAAAATCCCAAAACCAGGTTTGGATATTGGTGCTGGATGCATTGTTACTGAAATTGAGCGTAAAACCATCACAACTTATATATTCCGGATTAAGACTGGCCTGGGTAAGCTGGCAATTGGCCACCTGTATGTGCAGCGACTTTCTCACTTCGGCAATTTTGATATTGGTACCCCGCCGGTATTCGCTTACGCATACCGTAAGCACATAAATTCCCGAAGGTGGTGCAATACCCGTTACCTGCCCTGTAACCCTGTTTACCGAAACCCTGCTGCCCATTGGAAAGCCCCCCGAAAATCCACTTGCGTAAGGAACAGGGCCGTAAGGGGGCGGAGTCGCAGGATTTGGACTGGCATTACCCGACCCGCCGCCTGCATAAGCATCACAAAACTCGTACACCAGCGAATCATTATTGATGTCAAAAGCGCTGAAATCAAAATTGAAATTACCACCCTCGCAGATGATGGCCGTGTCATTTTGTGAAAAATTGGCGCTGCTGTTTCGCTCGGCACCGGGCGCTACAGCAGTACCGGGTATGGTAACTGTCCATGTTTCGCCAATATTATTAGAAGGAGGCTGGATACTGTTGATACCCGTTATACGGCAGCAGCGCTGGTAAGCAATCACATAACCGCTGCTGCTTCTGTCCAGTTCCTTAATCAGCTGGTAAGTGGTGATTTTATAACAGATGGAAGGAATCGGGCTGATACATGGATGACAGCTTTGCAGTACGCAGTTTTGTATATCGGTAGAATCCAGGAAAGTTACCGCATCATTGGATACCAATTGATTGGAACCGGCACTGTAGATGCTGATATTAATGGTTGGGTTAAACTGGTTATTGGTTAAAACACAATTGGTATACAGTTTCAGTATGATGGCATACCGTAATTTATTGGGCGTGCTGCCCTGCCCAAGATATTGGTAATATATGTATCCCCCCTTCGTATGATTGGCATAACCATCCATACAAAGGTATAAAAGGAATAATATGGCAAGAGTTTTTTTCAAAAAAAGCCCAATCGATAAAAAACAGAGTTTTTTCTACTATTAGAAACGATAAATTACGCAAAAAAGTTCTGTTTCAGGCATTTTTACCGGAGGAATTATCCAAAAGACCGCTGAAATGGCATAATTATACACTGAGCCGGGAAAAAAGTGAACTGAATGCACATTCCGAAAAATTATCGCTTCATTTTTACTGATTGCTTTTTGCCCTCGTTAACAACCCTTACTTTTGCCACACAAATTTTTTCTATGCTCTCCAACATACAGGTTACTGGCAATAAAGATACAAGAAGTGGTTTTGGTGATGGTATATTAGAAGCTGGCCGCAAAAATCCGGCTATAGTAGCGCTCACTGCCGACCTTGCCGGCTCGTTAAAACTGAACGGATTTATAAAGGAGTTTCCAGACCGCTTTGTACAGTGTGGTATTTCTGAAGCCAATATGATTGGTGTGGCTGCGGGGCTTACCATTGGAGGCAAAATACCCTTTACCACTACTTTTGCCAATTTCAGCACCGGCAGGGTGTACGACCAGATACGCCAGAGTGTGGCTTACAGCGATAAAAATGTAAAAATTTGTGCTTCACATGCCGGGCTTACCCTGGGTGAAGATGGTGCCACGCACCAGATACTGGAAGATATAGGATTAATGAAAATGCTGCCGGGTATGACCGTGGTTGTACCTGCCGATTATAACCAGACAAAAGCTGCCACTATGGCCATAGCGGATTACCATGGCCCGGTATACCTGCGGTTTGGCCGCCCGGTTTGGCCCATCTTTACCAACGAGGCCGATTTTGTACTGGGCAAGGCACAAAAACTGAGCGATGGAGCTGATGTAAGCATTTTTGCCTGCGGCCACCTTGTATGGAAAGCGGTTGAAGCCGGCAGAATACTGGAAGAAAAAGGCATCAGCGTGGAAGTAATCAACATACACACCATCAAACCGCTGGATACAGCAGCAGTTATTGCCTCCATTCAAAAAACAAAATGTGCTGTAACTGCCGAAGAGCACAATATCATCGGCGGCCTTGGCGACAGCATTGCACAGGTAGCAGCCCGCAACTGCCCCATACCTATTGAGTATGTTGGCACCAACGATACTTTTGGAGAAAGCGGTAAACCAACCGATCTGCTGAAAAAGTACGGACTTGATACAGAATTTATAGTGGCTGCCGCAGAAAAAGTAATGGCAAGAAAATAATTCCTTATATTTACTGTAATACCATTTGATATACCGGTATGCACTCCGTCAGTGCGCTGATTTTCCCCTTGTATTCCCCTTATACCAGCTCTTACACCAACGGCTGAAGTATTTTTATAACCAATAAACATTTACAAGATGAAAAAAACAATTATGGCGATGGCAGTATTACTGAGTTGTACTGCAATCAGTTGCAAAAAAAACAATTCCATGCTTACAGGAGAGCAGCCTGGTGCTGAAGCTGGCACACTAACCGTTTGCATGGGAAAACCCATTAAAGGAGTGAACTGCCTGGATGTATACAGGCCGGTTTGCGGCTGCAACGGTGTAACGTACAGCAATGCTTGCTATGCTAATATTGCAGGGGTAAAAAGTTATACAGAGGGTACCTGCGAAGGTGGTGGCGGTACTGTAAAACAAGTAAAATGATTCATGAACCGGGCTGGTGTACAGGTGTTCCATATAACAGGTACTGGCCCGGTTCTTGTTTTTAACCACCTGTGAAAAGACAGATTTTACCGGCTGTGGTACTGATGAGTCTGCTGGTCAGTTCCTGCAAAAAAGAAAAAAATTGCCCGCAGGGGCCGGTTAATACCAATTGTATATGCCCGGGAGTGGTAAATTATGTATGCGGCTGCAATAACCGCACTTACGAAAATGCCTGCCAGGCCGAATGCGATGGCATTACCACCTATTCTGCCGGCCAATGCCCCTGAAAGGTTTAAACTTTTGTAACTTTAACCAGTCAAACCGGCTGGTTTTCTTATTTTTATCTTGCATCAACACAATTTATGGCTGAACATTTGGATGATAAGGAACTGCTGCGGCAGTTTAAGGAGCCTGCTACCAAAGAGCGTGGCTTTACGCAGATTATTAAAAAATACCAGGAAAAACTGTACTGGCATGTGCGCCGTATGGTAGTGGAGCATGAGGATGCCAACGATGTACTCCAGAACATGTTTATTAAGGTATGGAATGCGCTGGACAATTTCAGGGAAGACAGCCAGTTGTACACCTGGCTGTACCGCATTGCCACCAACGAGAGCCTTACTTTTATTGAGCAGCAAAAGCGGAAAGCATCTGTATCGCTGAGCGATGTGGAAAGCGGATTAAGCAATAAACTGATGGCCGATAAGCATTTTGACGCCAATAAACTGGAGTGGAAACTTCAGGTAGCCATACAGCAACTTCCTGAAAAACAACGGGTTGTGTTTAATTTGCGGTATTATGATGAGATGCCGTATGAACAGATGAGCCGGGTGCTGGAAACCAGCGAAGGTGCACTTAAAGCAAGCTATCACCATGCTGTAAAAAAAATAGAAAGCTTTATACTGAATGGTTAAACTTTTGACAAAAAAAACCGTCTTAAAAACGTAATGGATACAAGGAGCGACATATTGAGGGAATTACAGGAACTGCAATCAACACTGACAGGCAGGCAGGTGGTAAATGTTTTTACTGTACCTGATGGCTATTTTGACAGTTTTTCAGGCAGCGTGATGCATGGAATCACTGGCGACAGTATCATAAAAACGGTTATTCAACCAGCCGGAAGCAACGTACCTGAAGGATATTTTGATTCACTGGCCGATAGTATTTTAAGCAAAATAAAGCAACAAACTGCTGCTGAAGCCGATGAACCGCTATCTCCGCTGCTGGAAGGCCTCAGGCATAATAATGTTTTTAAAGTGCCCCCGGGCTACTTTGAAGCGCTTGGCGGAAACATTGCAGCAAGGCTTACTACCGGTGATGAGCTACCTGCCCTGTTACAGGATTTGAAGCATAAGCAGGTTTTTGAAGTGCCACAGGGGTATTTTGACTCCTTGTCAACTCAAATAATCAGCAAGCTGAAGCCTGCACCGGCCAAACTGGTGAATATGCGCAGCAGCCTGCGGATCATCAAATATGCTGTAGCCGCTGTATTTACGGGTGTGATGGCACTTAGCATATATAAATACACCCAGCCCCAGCAGGCCCAACTTAGTGCTGTACATGAAGCGGGTATGATTTTGAGTAAGGATGAAGTAAAGTACAACAGTGAGTTTGAAAAAGTAAGTGACGAAACCATTGTTAAATTCCTGGAAACCGAAGGACAGGATGTGGATGCGGCCCTGGCAGCAATGAGTGTTGACGAAAAGGAATTGCCTACAGAAGATGAGCTGATGCTTGATGATAAGACATTAGATGATTTTTTAAACAATATTAACAACAAAGACCTGAATAATTAAGGAGGATAATATGAAACGTTTATTACTTATAACAGCAATTTTATTGGGCAGCCATACCATTACCAGGGCACAAACTGAATTACCCGAAGGGGATAATGGAGTGAAAATGGAAAAGATACAGGCGCTTTATGTAGCCTATATTACCAAAGAGCTGAATTTAACGGCTGATGATGCCCAAAAGTTCTGGCCGGTACATGCCGAATTTGAGAAAGATTTAAAGGGCGTAAAACAGGACCTTCCTGAACTGGAGCGCCAGCAAAAGATATTGGACATAAAAAAACGCTACCAGGACAAGTTTAGCAGGGTGCTGGGCAGCGGACGCACAGAAAATTTTTTCCGCAAAGATGGAGAGTTCAGGCGCAAGTTGATAGAGCGTTTGAAAAAAATGAGGCAGAACCGCCAGAATATGCCACCCCGCCAGCGCCGGGGTGGATAGAGGATTCAACTCCACAGTAAATTCCGCATTTTACCTAAGAAAAATTCTTAGGAATAAATCTTAGGAATATTTGGTAGTTTGAATTTTCCTCTTATCTTTGCAATAGGTGTTTTTCATAGGTTAGCAACGGCCAGCTCTTTCCAGAGCAGGCCTTTTTTTATTTAAGCACCTTCCAGCACAGTACATACACGAAAAAATACCCTAAAACCATCACCGTAATTTTACTAAAAAAAATTTGGTTGTTTATGAAACTTTATATTATCTTTGCAGCAGGTGTTTTTCATAGGTTAGCAACGGCCAGCTCTTTCCAGGGCAGGCCTTTTTTTTACAACAGGTTGTAAGTTGTTACAGATTTCAATAATTGAATACCGGAGTTTTAATATCGTGATAAAAAAGAAAGGTCCATTTGTTTTGCTGACCAAGCTGCCACCACTCCTGTCTTAATTCCATAGCCTTTTTACCATCATAATCATATTTGGCAACAAAGCGGCTTTTCATCTGCTGCAGCTGAGGCGCTACATCCCCACCGAAAAATATCGTTTGCCCGTTACTGTTTATCCAGAAAACTGTATGATACGGGCAGTGTGCCCCTGTTACACGGTATTGGATGTATTCATCTATTGTACCCTCCTCATCCAGCAGCATTACCCTGTCTGATATGCGGAGCAATTCCAGCTCGCCGGGAATATAGGAAGGGCTGCCTTTTTCAAAAGCGAAGCGCAATTCATCCCGGTTTATATAATACAAGGCATTGGGAAAGCTCAGGAAAGCTTTCTGCAATATCCTATCCTCCTTTGCAATGCCCCCAGCATGGTCTTTGTGCAGGTGGCTCAGCAGCACTTTGGTTACGTCGAGGGGGTTAATGCCGTTATCCAGCAGGTTCTGGTGCAGCTGCAGGGTTCCATCAGGGTTGCTGAAGCCCAGGCCGGTATCAATCAGGAGTACATCTTTATCTGTAACAACACAAAAAGGCTGTATTTCCACCAGTATGCTTCCCGGGGCTCTTTGTGCCAGTGTATCTGTATCAGTATCAAAGGGCACAAAAACTTTTGTCTTGTCTATGCTGAAAGTGCCTTCGCTCAGTGGAATGATTGTCATTTTGCTTATTTGTATATTACCGGGGCCTGTTACCTTTTCCATTGCAAAGCTAAATGAATATTGTACCAGTGCAATAACCCCAGAGCAGGGAATGGAGTATTACCGCAACACCATCTGCCTGTCGGCATCCAGCTTTACAAGAATGAAGAATAAAATGGTGAAGGTGAGCAATGAAGACCCTCCATAACTGATCAGTGGCAGCGTAATACCAATTACCGGCGCCAGGCCAATGGTAACGCAAATATTAACTGCAATATGAAAAAAGAAAATACCTGCCACACAATAGGCGTACACACGGCTGAAAGTGCTTCGCTGCCGCTCAGCAATAAAAACAATGCGCAGCAGCAGGGTAAGGTAAATAAGCATGAGCAAACTGGTACCCCAGAAACCGAAATTTTCGCCTACCGAAGTAAAAATAAAATCAGTATTCTGTTCGGGCACAAAATCGCCCTGTGTTTGCGTGCCTTTTAAAAATCCCTTACCGGCAAATCCGCCAGAGCCAATGGCAATTTTTGATTGTTTTACGTTATAATCCTGCTGCTCACTTTTCTTTTTCCTTTCTTTCTCTTCTTCCGGGCTGAGGAACTGGGCTGCAGCTTTATCTACAAAAGGATTGTCCACCCCCACCATACTGAATATCCTGTTGGCCTGGTACGGCTTAAGTACTTTCGTAAATACAAATGGCACTCCAAACCAAACAAAACTGCTCACCAGCAGCCAGCAACCGGCTATCAGCAGCACAAGGCCGTTGTTCCGCTTTATTTGCCGCCTTAAAATGTATGCTGCAATCAATGCGATTGCAGAAAAAGCAATTACCAATTGCAACCTGGGCAACAGCAGGCACAATACCAGGAGCACCGCAACACTAATGCCTGCTACCAGGTAACCGGGAGGCAGCCCTTCCCGGTACATGGGTATTAAAAATGACAGGTATACCAGCGCCAGGCCCGTTTCGCCCTGTAATACAGAAAATACAGCCGGGGTAAAACAGATGGCAGCAGCTATCAGCTGCGACCGGGGTTTGGTAAAGTCGGTATCGGCCATGGAAAGAAATTTGGCCAATGCCAGCGAGGCAAATATTTTACACACTTCCACAGCCTGCAGGTTCATAAAACCCAGCGGTATCCAGCTTTTAGAGCCTTTTATTTCCTTACCCACCACAAATGTGGCCAGTATCAGTACAATGCCCACCATATAGGAAAGATTGGCCGTGGCTGTAAAAAGCTTGCTATCGGTCAATAATATAAAAACAGCAATGATACAGCAGGCCCCAAAGAAAAACAATTGCTTGCTGTAGCTCTTTTTAAAACCCAGCAGGGTTTGCACCATATTGTCTTCACTGCGGTATTCTACTGAAAAAATACTGATTAAGCCTATTATTACCAGCAGCAGGTACAACCATACCAGCAGCCAGTCGATTCCTTTTGATATCGCAGGATTTTTTGTATAAGACATCTGTATAGTTTGCCGGGCTGGTATGCCATATAATGTGCATCAGCCCTGTTTAATTTTCAACTGAATCTTCCGGTTCAGGTTTTTTCTTGTCGGCAGGCAGTATCGCCGCCGGTTTCTCTTCCGGCTGGTCCGGTTTTTCCTTTTTCTTTTTCTCCCCGTCTGCTTTCATTTTTTCTTTCAGGCGCTGCTCTTCTTTTTCAGTCTCCACATCATCCGTATTTTCCAGTTCCAGTGTGTCTTTTATGATCCTGATATAGCCTTTCTGTATCAGGTATGCCGAGTCTTTGGCATGCAGCAGGGAATCCTGCCGCTTCATCTCCACATATATCCTTGACGGAATAAGATTAAGCTTCGACATCTGTTCTATTCTGGCCAGCCTTGATTTTTCAGTGATGGAGTCATTCAGGTATTTTTCTATCATCAGCCCCACAATGGGTGCAGCATAGGTGCCGCCAAAGCGCCCGCTGTTTTCAACCACGCACATGATGGCAATCTTTGGATTTTCCCTGGGAGCAAATCCGCAGAAAAAAGCATGGTTGGGCTGTTTTACTCCCCTGAAATAGTTTTCTACCGTACCTGTTTTTCCGCAAATATTAATGCCTTTTACCCTGGCATTGGTGCCAGTACCTCTTTCCACCACGCCCTGCATACCATCATGTACTGCTTCAAAAACACTATCGGGTATGTCAAGCGCCCGGTGCTTTTCTTTAAATTTCGACAGCACACCAAATTTATCACCCCCTTCTATGGAATCAACTATATGCGGGGTAATGTACCAGCCTTTATTGGCTATATAGGCCATTTCGTTGGCTACCTGAATGGGTGTTACATCCACCTCACCCTGGCCAATACTTACTGAGCGGAAACTGCAGAAGTTCCATTTGCCCGGGCCAAATACTTTAGGATTATTGAAATATGCCGGGGTGGGGATATTGCCTCTTTTCTCCGAGGGCACATCCACCCCCAGTTTTTTGCCCAGGCCAAAGGCATACATATAATTGTTCCAAACGGCAAGGCTGCTGTCGATATTGGGATACCTGGGGTTGTTGATTACCCTTTGCATCACATTGGCAAAATAGGTATTGTCGGATACGGTAATGGCATGCCTGAGGTCGAAAGTGCCATAATCGAGGCAGCGCATGGGCTTTCCGCTTCCGCAGCCATAAAAGGCACCCGAGCAGGAGAAGCGGGTATCTGTTGTGATAACACCTTCCTGCAGCCCAACAAGCGCCTGCAGCGTTTTAAAGGTAGAACCGGGAGAATAAGTGGCACTTACTGTACGGTTCAGCAATGGCAATGCAGGGTTCAGCAGCAATTCGGCAATATGCTTTTTCCTTTCGGCCCCTGTAAGCATTTTGGGTTTAAAAGTAGGGCTGCTTACCATTGCCAGTATGCCCCCTGTTGATGGATCTACAGCCACTATGGAGCCAATTTTATTTTCCATCAGCTTTTCACCCAGTTCCTGCAGCTCAATATCCAGTGAAGTGTACATATTTTGCCCCGCCACAGCGCTGGTATCATACTTTCCATTTTCAAGCGGTTCGGTAAGCCTGTTTTTATTGTCTTTTTTCCAGTACTGGATACCCCGCTGCCCCATCAGCACTTTTTCGTAACTGCGTTCCAGCCCGGAAACGCCGATATAATCACCACTCAGGTACCCCTCGCCGGGATGCCGGCGTAAATAACCGGTATCCACTTCTCCCAGGTAACCCAGAATATTGGCAGCTGCATCAAAAGGATAATCTCTCACAGGCCGCTCCTGCAGGTAAAAACCAGGAGCGAACTTGTACATAGACTCATTGATACGGGCCATTTTTTCAGGAGAAAGCTGTGCCTCAAAAGTAGTAGGCCTGAGTTTTGAGTTTTTAATGATGCCGTCGATGATCCTCTTTCTGAAAATGGCCGTATCAATATCCAGTATGCTGCAGAGTGCCAGCGTATCAAGACCTTTTATTTTAGCAGGTATCACTACCAGGTCGTACACCGTTGTATTTTGCAGAATCGCTTTTTTATGCCTGTCGAAAACAATCCCCCTGTCGGGATAAATCACTTTACGGAACTTGCTTTGTGAGTCTGCTTCTATTTCATACCGGGATGAAAGTACCTGTAATGTAAATAAACGGGCAATGATGATCACAAACATGGCAACAAATACCAGTATGATTACGTTTTTTCTTGATTGGTTAAAGACAGACACTTGGTTGAAGATTTACGACTATTATATGCAAGTTACGATTTACAAATACTGAAGAACAAAAAAGCTGACAGTGAACTGATAAAAGTTGACAGGAGACCTGACGCTGTTCTCATAATAACTGCGGATAGAAACACTGCCAAACTTCATACTATGTGACGCTCCATTTACCCCCGAAACACTGTGTACGCCTGCTCTTAATTCTTCATTGCCAATTCTTAATTCCTATGCCGTATTCGTTCTGAACTGCTGCTTGCGGGCAAACAGCATTTCTGCTACAATAATGAGGGCAAGGCTTATCACCGTTGACAGCACTGTTTTAACCATAAAATACCAGATATTGCCAAACTGCCAGGCTTCGAGCAGGAAAAGCCAACCATGGTGTATAACTGTTAAAATAGTTAAGAAGATGAAATACCTGAAATAGCCCCCCAGGCTTTTTACCGAAGGTTCATCGTAATTGGCATCGGCACCTTCATGTGGTATGAGCCGGTTTACCAGGAATGGCCTTAAGTAAGCTATCAGCACACAGGCCGCTGCATGAAAACCGGGCTGGTGACGAAAACTGTCCAGTACAAAACCCAGCATAAAAGCAATCACCAATTGCCAGCCCCGCTGCATGCTGAAGGGCAGCCATATGATGAAGAGGAAATAAACATACGGCGTGACCATTTTGTGCAGGTGTATTTTATCCAGCACAAAAAACTGCACCAGGATAAACAGGACAAAACGGATAATATTTTTTACCAGTATGCTCATTTAATTGATTCCGGCTTTATTCTGTGCTTTTTTAAGAATGGCATCTATTTTTTCCATTTCAAGGTTTTCAATAACGTACACATACTGCAGGTTGTAAAAATTGGCAGTAGTGCGTACTGTTATCCTGAAATTATTGGTGCTTTTTTCGGGTGTAACCTGCTCCACAGTACCTATCATCAACCCATACTGAAATGTGGTGGTAAAACCGCTGGTGTAAACAGTATCCCCTTTTTTTACTTCTGCGCTTTTGCGTATATCGTTCAGTACCACCAGGTTGGGTTCCTTTCCATCCCAGCTTACAGAACCTGATTCTCCTCCCCTTTTAAGCTTGGCGCTCACTTTAAAATCGCTTGTTTTGCTGAGGAGGCTCAGCACTACCGCATAGTCGCTGCTCACTTCGATAATTTTACCCACCAGGCCGTTCACCGGGTCTACAACACCCATTCCTTCCCTTAATTGCTGGTTGCTGCCACGCTGCAGCACTATCATATTATTTTGCATGGATACAGAATTGGAAACCACTTTTGCCTGGAAATACCGCCATTTGCGGCGTGTGCCAAGCGTATCAATGGCTACGGAATCTATCACCACCCGGCTGCCCGTATCTGTTTTTTCAAAATTGGCGGCCCGGCTGTTGAGCAGTTGCTCGTTGGCCCTGGCCAGTTTAGCATTTTCGGCCTTCAGGGCAAAATATTCCCCAATTTTATTGTACTGTGTATTTACCGCTCCTGTAACCTGGTTCATTCCTGAACTGAAAATGGCATTGTGGTATTTGTTGTAATGAACGATGAGGTAGATGGAAAAGCCCTGCAGCAGCAGGAAGAAGAGAAAATTGGCATAGCGCCTGATGAAGAAAAAAACGTTACGCATAGAGCAGTCCTCCCCGTCCGTACGCCTGCAGGCTGCAAGGATATTTACTCACCACATTTTTACCTCTCCCCGAAAAAACCGTATACATAAGTTCTGTTGAAAATCGTTTCTTGTTGCGCTGCGAACGGTATGGTTAACGCATTACAAAAGGATACCTGTTGTAATTTTTCAATGCAATGCCTGTTCCCCTTACCACACTTTTCAGCGGATCGTCGGCTATATGCACCGGCAGTTTAATCTTATTAGCCAGCCGCTTATCAAGGCCACGCAGCAATGCACCACCACCAGTAATGTAGAGCCCCCTGCGGTAAATATCCGAGGCCAGTTCGGGCGGTGTTGTTTCCAGTGCTTTCAGTATGGCTTCTTCAATTTTAAATATGCTCTTGTCCAGGGCTTCTGCCACTTCCTGGTAACTTACCATTACCTGCTTGGGTATTCCGGTTACAAGGTCACGGCCATTTACCGGAATGTCATCAGGTGGATTATCAAGGTCCTTCATGGCAGCGCCAATCTGTATTTTGATCTGCTCGGCGGTACGCTCTCCAATCAGCAGGCTGTGGTAGCGGCGCAGGGCCTCCATGATGTCGGCAGTAAATTCGTCGCCCGCAATGCGGATACTCTGGTCGCATACAATACCTGCCAGTGCAATAACCGTAATGCCGGTTGTACCACCTCCAATATCTATGATCATGTTGCCAACCGGCTCCTCCACATCAATACCAATACCCAGGGCTGCGGCCATGGGTTCATGCAGCAGGTATACTTCCTTGGCACCTGCCTGCTCAGCACTGTCCCTTACGGCACGCTTCTCCACCTCCGTGATGCTGCTGGGTATGCAAATCATCATTCGCCAGCTTGGTGCAAACAGTGGTTTTTTGGGGTAGATCATTTTGATCATCTCCCTTATCATCAGTTCAGCAGCATTAAAATCAGCTATTACCCCGTCTTTCAGGGGGCGTACCGTGCGGATGCTTTCGTGGGTTTTTTCATGCATCATCAATGCTTTTTTGCCCACTGCCAGAATATTTTTAGGATTGTTCCTGTCGAGTGCTACAATTGAAGGTTCGTTTACCACCACCTCGTCGTTATGGATAATAAGGGTATTTGCAGTACCCAGGTCAATTGCTATTTCCTGTGTAAAAAAATTAAAAAGGCCCATCGTTGATAGTGAAAAATGGAATGTAAATAATGCAGGCAAAGTTGATGTAAATAATTTGAATTAACAACGCCAAACTCTTTATTTTTCAACATTTAAGGAATTTTTTTGTTTTGTGCAGCCGGTTGGTTTTTGGAAAAAAAACGAAACAGCTAACCTATTTAGCAAACGGGGATTCGTCCGCTGCTGGTTTGGGCCGGAAGGAACTCAATTATTTAGCATTTTTTGATGCCATGCGGACCCGGCAGTGCTTTGGGAAGGTACCCGCCTGTACGAGTTATTCGTTTACGTTAGTTTCCTTTTTTCTGAATTCAAAACCGATATCGCTGCGGAAATAGATGTCTTCGAAATAGAGTTGTTCAATGGCGTATAATGATTGCTCTGCAGCCTCGCCGATATTATCCCCGTAGGAGGTAACGGCTATTACACGCCCTCCGCTGGTTACCACTTTGCCATCGTTTAGTTTTGTGCCGGCGTGAAACAGCATGGTACCTTCAATCGGCGGCTTGTCCAGCCCCAAAATTTCAAACCCTTTTTTGTAATCGCCGGGATAACCGCCACTCACAGCCATTACAGCTACTGCGGCACGGGTATCAGTTTCAAGGGTTATGGTGTTCAGTTGTTTTTTTGAAGCGGCCAGCAACAGTTCGCAGAGGTCATTTTTTAACCTTGGTATCACCACTTCTGTTTCCGGGTCGCCCATGCGGCAGTTGTATTCAATCACTTTTGGCTCGCCATGGTTGTTCATCAGCCCGATAAAAACAAATCCGCAATAGTCCAGCTTATCCTGCTGCAATCCCTCAATGGTTGGCTCTATTATCGTGGTGCGCACCTTTTCCATAAATGCAGCATCGGCAAAAGGTACCGGGCTTACGGCCCCCATTCCACCTGTATTTAGTCCTGAGTCGCCATCGCCCACCCTTTTATAATCTTTCGCTTCCGGCAGCACCACATAGTTTTGGCCGTCAGTCAATACAAAAACACTCAGCTCTATCCCTTCCAGGAACTCTTCTATCACCACGTTTCTGCCCGCTTCTCCAAATTTATCATGCTGTACCATCAGTTCAAACTCGGCCAGCGCTTCTACCTGGTTACTGCAAATCAATACTCCCTTACCTGCTGCCAGCCCATCTGCCTTGAGTACAATGGGTATGCTGTGATTGCAGATGTACTCCACCCCTTCGGTATAATTGTCTGCATTAAACTCCCGGTAAGCAGCAGTAGGTATGTTGTGGCGCTGCATAAAAGCTTTGGCAAAAGCCTTGCTTCCTTCCAGCTGAGCCGCTTGTTTTGAAGGGCCGATTACGCCATGCCAGTCAGTACCAAACGGGTTTTTTGCATGTGCGTTTGTAAAATAATCCTGCAGTCCTTTCACCAGTGGCTCTTCGGGACCTGCAATCACCAGGTTGATATCATGCTCCCTGCAAAATTTTTCCTGTGCTTCCAAATCGTTGATACCAATGGGTATATTGGTGCCGCTACCGGCCGTACCTGCATTGCCCGGGGCTATAAAAAGCTTGTTGCAAACCGGGCTCTGTTTCAATTTCCATGCAATGGTATGCTCCCTGCCGCCAGCGCCAATTAAAAGGATATTCATGTACTAATTACAATATTTACTGCTATGTTATAAAATTGCCAGTGCAATTTATGAGTGAAATTGATAGATAGGACATTTATTTTGTTAACGGCAAAAGATTTTTTAACAGCTTTTTTTTAATTGCCCGTACAATTTTGGCTCATCAATAAAGATTTTGTGTATTTTGAGCCATTAAAACAATATTAAAACCAACTGAAATGAGCGAACTGGCAACAAAAAAAGGGCATCCTAAAGGCTTATGGGTACTGTTTGGCACCGAAATGTGGGAGCGGTTTAACTTTTATGGAATGCGGACGATACTGACTTTATTCATCGTTAACGCACTTCTGATGAGTAAAGAACAATCTTCTATCATTTATGGAGGATTCCTCGGACTATGCTATCTCACACCCATGCTCGGTGGTTTTATTGCAGACAGATTTTTGGGGAACAGATATTGTATCATGCTGGGGGGACTGCTGATGGCTATCGGCCAAATGACTTTGTTTTTTAGTGCTACAATCTTCGATTCAAATCTCGAACTGGCAAAAACACTTCTTTATGTGGCATTGGGTATAATCATATTTGGCAATGGTTTTTTTAAGCCCAACATATCAAGTATGGTAAGCAGCCTTTATCCAAAAAGTGAAAAAAATAAACTGGATACTGCTTTTACAATTTTTTACATGGGTATCAACTTGGGTGCCTTTTTGGGTCAATTGATATGCCCTATCATAGGTGATGTGGTGGATAAGGCTGGTGTTCGGGACATCCATGCTTTTAAATGGGGCTACCTTGCTGCTTCTATCGCAATGCTGATTGGTACGGTAACTTTCTTTCTGCTAAAGGATAAGTATGTGGTAACACCGGAGGGCAGGGCAATCGGCGGATTGCCTTCCAAAAACACATCTTCTGACTATGAAGAGGGTGAATCACAGAAGGCCACTTTCTCCAATACTGCATTAATTGTGGCATGCCTCGCTTTTACCGGTCTTGGTTTGAGTTTTCATTACTTTTTTGACCAAAACGTGATTTACTCCATTATATATGCGGCCGGCATAACACTGGCGGGCCTCATTATTTCCGATGGCTCTATCACTAAAATTGAACGGGATAGGATCCTGGTGATTTATATCGTTTCATTTTTTATTATATTCTTTTGGGCTGCTTTTGAGCAGGCAGGTTCTTCATTAACATTTATTGCAGATAATCAGACAGACAGGAATTTTTTTGGATGGAATATGCCCCCCTCAATGGTACAGATTTTCAATGGCATATTTGTAGTAATTCTTGCGATCCCATTCAGTATTTTATGGGATAAGCTGAGGGCGAAGGGAAAAGAACCCATTTCGCCGGCCAAGCAGGCTGCAGGGCTGGCATTAATAGCATTGAGTTATTTTATCATTGCTTATAATGTGAAGGATCTTGGCAACAGTGGCTTACTGGCTGTAAAATGGCTGATACTACTTTACCTTATACAAACACTTGGCGAATTATGCCTGTCTCCTATCGGGCTTTCATTGGTAGGAAAATTATCTCCAAAAAGATTTTCATCACTGCTGTATGGTGTTTTCTTCCTGTCAAATGCTTCCGGGTATGCCCTTGCAGGTACATTGGGTTCTATTTTACCGGCTACTGGTGAGCAATTTACACAGGCAAATAAAATGGGAATTGATTTACAGGCCATACTGGATAAAAAAATTATCCCTAATGCTGAACAGCTAAAAATGCTGGCTGAAAAAAAGATAAGCACTGTAAATCCAACCTTCGCTGGTTTTACAATTCATAATCTTTTCGAATTTTTTATGGTATTTGTAGCTTTGTGCGGCCTTGCTTCTATATTATTATTTGCATTGACGCCAAAGTTGAAAAAGATGATGCACGGAATACGATAAACATATCCAACATTATTTAATATACGGTTTTAAAGGCTGCTCATTTGGTGAGCAGCTTTTTTAGTAAAGGGAAAAGTTACACACTGCCCTTTGCCTGAAAAACAGGCCAGCTTACATGCAGGGTCATTACTTTATGATACAAAAGTTTGTTGAACCCAGAAAGTAAAATACAAAAGCAGGACGGCTTAAAATAGATTTTTTCAAAAGGCGGTACTGATTGGTATCGCCTTTTTTATTTATCTTACTTACTCAAAACCAAGATTGCATGTCTGAGAAAAAACTATTTCAACCATTTGTATCTCCTCAAACCATAATGAAGGAGCTTACCGTAAAATCTATTTTGCTGGGCAGCCTGTTTGGGGTAATTTTTGGCGCTGCCACTGTATACCTGGCACTCAAAGCAGGTCTTACGGTTTCTGCGTCCATCCCCATTGCGGTTATAGCCATTACCCTGGGGCGGCGGTTTTTCAAAACCACCATACTGGAAAACAATATCATCCAGACAACCGGTAGTGCCGGTGAAAGCATTGCGGCGGGTGTTGCCTTTACATTGCCGGGCTTTTTGTTTCTTTCTTCGCCAGACAGCGCATCTTATTTCAATTACCTTACCATTCTTATTCTTGCCATAGTTGGGGGCATGCTCGGTACATTATTAATGGTGCCGCTGAGAAAGGCATTGATTGTAAACGAACATGATACCCTGCCTTACCCTGAAGGGACAGCCTGCGGCGATGTATTGAAGGCAGGTGAAAAAGGTGGCGATTTTGCCAAAACTGCATTCTGGGGCCTGGGTGTTGCTTTTGGCTATGCCATTTTACAAAAGATACTGCATGTAATTGCAGAAACGCCTTTCTGGATAACCAAACAAACCAATAAATTTTTTCCCTCTGCAAAATTGAGTGGCGAAATAACACCGGAGTACCTCGGCGTGGGCTATATCATCGGCCCCCGTATAGCAGGCGTACTGGTTGCGGGTGGTGTATTAAGCTGGCTGGTATTGATACCTCTTTTATCATCTATAGTACCTGCTGATACTATTGCCATTCAATTGAATAAACTGGGATACCTGGCTGATATTACAAAAGATGGAGGCAAGGGCGGATGGAACGCTGCCACACATACTTTTAATGACTATTCTGCTGCTATTTATTATGCATTCATCCGCCAGATAGGTGCAGGAGCGGTGGCAGCCGGTGGCATCATCACTTTAATAAAAACTGTACCTACCATTGTAAAATCAATTAAGGGAAGTGTACACTCCATAAAAAATAATACCGGTGAAACCAATAGTGTTTTAAGAACAGAAAGAGATTTGAGTTTAAAGGTGGTGGGAATTGGAAGCCTGGCACTGGTTGCATTAATTGCCATTTTACCCCAGGTACCCGGCGACAGCATTTTACAAAAGATACTGGTGGGCTTGCTGGTACTTGTTTTTGGTGCTTTGTTTGTAACAGTTTCTTCAAGAATAGTGGGCCTTATTGGTTCTTCCAATAACCCCATCAGCGGTATGACTATTGCTACGGTAATGGGAACGAGTTTGATTTTTATTGCCGCAGGCTGGACGGGTAAAACCTATGAACCGCTAGTGCTGGTGGTGGGTGGAATGATTTGTATAGCGGCTGCAAATGCTGGTGCAACGTCACAGGATTTAAAAAGCGGGTATATTGTTGGAGCTACGCCACGTAACCAGCAAATTGCTTTGTTTATTGGCGCTATTGTATCTTCCATTGTTATCGGTATTACCATTAAATACCTTGATAAGCCCAACAGCGAAATGATTGCACAGGGAATAAGCCATGCAATAGGCACAGAAAAATACCCTGCGCCTCAAGCTACTTTAATGGCCACATTGATTAAGGGTATCCTGTCGTTCAATTTAGACTGGCAGTATGTTTTTGTGGGTGTTTTTCTTGCCGTGGTAATGGAATTGTGCGGTATCAGGTCATTAAGCTTTGCAGTTGGGGCCTACCTTCCTCTATCAACTACCTTACCCATTGCCATTGGAGGTGCCATTAAAGGTTTGGTTGACAGAAAGAAGAAAAAAGAAGGCATTGAAACAAACCCTGAAGAAGACGAGCTTGGCAAGGGTAGTTTATTTGCCACAGGCCTGGTAGCAGGTGGGGCTGTTGCCGGTGTTGTTATTGCATTTATTGTAGGCAGCGATAGTGGCGAAAAATTACTGAACAGGATAAGCATGGAAGGAGCTATAAGCAGTGGTATTGGCGCAAACATGTATTACCTGCTGGGTGTACTGTTTTTTGCTGCAATGGGGTGGATATTGTATAAGACAGCCATGAAAAAATAAATATCAAAATTCAGATAACAAAAGGGTGGCTTTTATGCCACCTTTTTTATTTATCTTACCACCCTAAAAATGATTGTATGCAAACTGTGAGTGGCCGTAAACATCCGGCAGCCCTGCCTTTTTTATTTTTCAGCGAAATGTGGGAGCGCTTTGGCTATTACCTGATGATTGGTATTTTTTTACTGTACCTCAAAAATGTGGAGCATGGTTTTGCCATGACCAATACAGATGCATCTGACCTGTATGGCACATTCATCGCCCTGGTTTTTCTTACTCCGTTTATCGGCGGGTTGATTGCTGACCGCTACTGGGGTTACCGCCGGTCGGTAATTGCAGGCGGCCTGATGATGGCTGCAGGCTACTGCCTGATGGCGGTGCACAGCCTGCCGATGCTTTACCTGAGCATGACACTGGTGATACTGGGCAACGGTTTTTTTAAACCCAATATTTCCACCCTGCTGGGTAATTTATACAATACCCCGGAATTCATTAAAAGAAAAGATGAAGGCTACAATATCTTTTACATGGGCATCAATATCGGTGCTTTCATCTGTAATTTTTTTAGCGCAGCCATCATTATTGTTTGGGGCTGGAAATATGCTTTTGTTGCTGCTGGTATCGGCATGTTCCTGGGTGTAATTATTTTCATGATGGGTACCAAACATTATGCTTATGGCGATGTGCGTAAACCCATGAACAAAGAGGATATGCCTTTTTCCAAGATTGTAGTTACCATATTTATTCCCGCAATAATTGCAGGTGTACTGGGGTGGCTTGTAAAAGGTACATACAGTCCAAGAAATCCGAATAGTTCAATTTTTGGTTCAGATTCTACAGATGCTTTTATTTTTGCCTGCATTCCCGTTATTTATTTTTACTCTTCGCTTTATTTTAAGGCCGAAAAATCTGAAAAGCGTCCCATTGCAGCCCTGCTGGCTATTTTTGCAGCGGTGGTGATGTTTTGGGCGGTGTTTAAGCAAAATGGAACGGCTCTTACTATTTGGGCCGATAATTTTACTGACAGGCAGGTTAGTGGTGCTACCGGCGATATCTTCCGGGGATTAAAACAGGCTGAAGATGTTACTTACAAAAAAGATTCGGTGAATTTGTATGACGGGTTATTCAGGATACAAAAACTGGATGGTAAAGTAATGAAAGAATACAATTACCCGGCCTACTTTAAAAATGTAAAGCCCGAAAACTTACCTGCTGATGGTGCTAAGGCAACACTTTGGTCAACACCCATCAGCCAGTCTATTAACCCCGGGTGGGTGATATTATTGACTCCGCTGGTGCTTGCCTTCTTTGCATTTTTAAGAAGAAAAAGCAAGGAGCCATCCACTGCCACAAAAATTGCCTTTGGTTTATTGATCTCTGCGTTGTCAGTTCTGGTAATGGTGGCAGCCGTACATGTAAGCGGTAATGGTGCCGAAAAAGCAAGTGTATGGTGGTTGATGGGGACTTATGGCGTGGTTACCATCGGCGAATTGCTGTTAAGCCCGATGGGCTTGTCGCTGGTTTCAAAATTAAGCCCCGTGCGGTTAACATCGCTGATGATGGGTGGCTGGTTCCTGGCAACCTCAATCGGCAATAAATTATCTGGCATACTGGCCACCATGTGGGATGGCTATGAAAACAAAGCCAATTTCTTTTGGGTGAATTTTGTATTGCTGCTCATTGCGACCTTCATCATCTTTGCCATGCTTAAATGGCTGAACAGGATCATGAAAGAAAAAGGGGTGCAGTAAATAAGTACTTTCTTCACAGGCCGGAATAAAACAGCTGCCGGTTCAATTATATTTTGATGGCACACTGCATGGGTAGTCAGCAACTGTGTGTATTACTGAAAACGGGCAGTAAAAACATGGCCGAAGTTTATGAACAAAAAACATTTTGTAATAAGTTTTGTCTTATTTTTATACAGGAGATTCTGACTAACGAAGAAAAAAGGAAAGCTGACTAATTTCCAAATCATTGATCTGTTTATTTGACTAACTGAGCGACAGGGTTCTGTTTGTGCTGAACAAAAGCGCTTATATACACTTTAAAATACACTGATTATGCAAAAAACAATAATCCCAAGGCGGCTTGACAGACAAGCGATGAAAAAAATTCAGGGTGGTGGTAATTCAATGGCACCTGCCTGCACTTTAGCCGGTGAAAAAAAATGCAGCAGAACCATTCCCTGCCCTACGGGTTGCTCCTGTTACGGCAACCGCTGTGCTCCCGATGATATCATAGCGGAGGTGTAATTCATTCATTGAAACTGTGGCTTTTTTTAAGCAGCAGTTTTTGCCGAAATAATCCGGCTGCGGTTCTGGTTGCATGCATAAATAGAGTTTGATTTGCTGGTGGCACCAATACCTGCATTCGTTGTACATTCCCTGCGTTAACAGGAGGCATTTATCTGGCTATAGATTTTTTAAACCAAAGTTTTTGGCAGCTTTTCATGTATAAAACTGCCGCCAATTATGATACATGTAAAAAAGATGGCGCCACTCACAAAGGCACAAATGAAAAAAATTAATGGCGGCGGGGGTGCAGGATGCCGGAATTATGGCATTGCCTGCGGCAGCGACTGGTGCTGCCCGGGCGAAACCTGTTCCATCATTAATTCACAAGTAAGATACTGTACTGCTGAGTTGCCCAGGGATGATGGTCAGCCCATACCATAAATCGGGAGTAACTGCATTTTTTGTTACTTTTTTTGAAACATAGAATCGCATATTTGTAAACCTAAAGTTTTTGGCAGCTTTTGATTAATAAAACTGCCCCAATGTATGACACAAATTAAAAAAGCAGGGAAACCGCTAAGCAGAACTGACCTGCAAAAAATCAAGGGTGGAGCTGCCAGCTTTGGCTGTCGCAGGGATTATTGTACCCGTACACAGCCCTGCTGCCCCGGGCTTATTTGTGCGCTGCTGCCCATTGCAGGCACCGATATCAGGGGTTTCTGCGACTCTTTTGATGACGGCGGTCTGTAACATCTGAAAAATATGCAGGCAATAGCTTTAACAGCCTTTGCCTGCGTATTATATAAATTTCAGGTACTCATACTTCTTACCCAGCACAGCTTTATCATCTGCCCCCAGCCATTTATTGAGTATGGTGGCATACACATTCTTAAAATCAACTTTGTATTTAAGGTCGCCTTCGTTCAGGTCGGCCAGGTTGGCCATTTCGTTCAGTAACCCTTTTTCTTTAAGGCCGCCGCTTACAAAAAACATGTTATTGGCTGTGCCATGGTCGGTACCACCACTGGCATTCTGGCTCACCCTTCTGCCAAATTCACTAAAGGTCATCAGCAGCACATCATTAAAGCGGTTGTTCTTTTTAAGGTCGCCGGTAAATGCTTTTACTGCATCGCTTATTTCCGTGAAAAGCCTTTTCTGGGTGGCTTCCTGGCCTATATGTGTATCAAAACTGCCAATGCTTACATAGTATACTTTGGTATTGATATCGGAAAGGATGAGGGAAGAGATTGTTTTTAAATTTTTTCCCAGCTCAGTATTGGGGTATATTTCCGCAGAAGGATGCAGTTTGCTCTGCTGGTAAATATACTCGGCAGATGAGATGGTTTCTGCCATTGTTTTGTACAGGTAGTCCACCGGGCGTTCATGCTCGTAGCGGTGCTGCCTGTTGAGTGCTTTAAAAAACTGTGCCTGTGAGGCATTGTATAATTTTTTAGGATCGGTGAGTGCAAGCCCTTTCACCTGTTCGCCCTTTAATGCCAGGCTCAGCACATCATCCAGCTCAAGTGCCTGAGTGGGTTTGTCGCAGTTTTTACATTGTACATCTAAAAATTTACCCAGCCAGCCAGTTGACAAATACTCACTGCTGACAGATGCCGTATGCCATATATCCATGCTGCGGAAATGGCTGCGGTCGGGTTCGGGATAGCCTACGCTGTTGAGAATACCCAGGTTACCCTCGTCGTACAAACTTTTAAATGCCGTCAACGCAGGATTGAGACCCGCATCATCAGTTAGTGCAAGCGCCTTATCCTTAGCAATGCCCAGCCTGGGTCTTTCCTTATAATAAATATCATTGCGCACCGGTATTACCGTGTTCAGGCCATCGTTGCCACCACTCATCTGCAAAACCACCAGCACTTTATTGCCCGGGGGCACCATCGGTTTACCCTCAAATGCCTTTAAAAATTTGGGCACCATAAAGGAGGCCGAAGCCAATGAACCTATTTGGAGGAATTCTCTGCGTTTGATAACCATTTTTTTCAATTAAGAATTATGAATTAAGAATTAAAAATGAGTTTTCTGATTGAACCTCTTTTCTAATCTGTTAATCTTTTTGAATGACGAATGCATGAATGTTGAATGATGAAGTTTGAATGAAGAATGATATAACTCACGTCTGCACTAAACTTTGAACTTCCCAACTTTGAACCTTTTGCACTTACGAAGGATGAAGTTTGAATGAAGAATGATATAACTCACGTCTGCACTAAACTCTGAACTTCCTTTACCTACGAATGCTGAAGGGCGAATGATGTAACCAACCTCCCCACTAAACTTTGAACTTTCAACTTTAAACTATCAACTTTCAACTTTCCATTATCAACTATCAACTCTCCACTATCAACACAACTGATACTCCGGCGTAGCCATCAATGCCACGGTTACTGATTTTATATATGCTTCCTTACTTCCCGCATCTGCCACTGCCTCAAGCGTACTTTTTTGCACCGAGCCATCCGGGGTTTGCAGTAATATTGTTGCTAATACATCTGCCAGGTTTTCCCTTGGGATTTCCTTGTACACTTTCATATATTCATCCCAGTTGATGCTGGCCACAATACGCTGGCCATAACCCTGCGCCTGCTTAGCTCCAATCATCTTCCGGTCTTTTTTACTCATCTGCTCTCCTTCCATCATGCCCATCTGCTGGTCATCGTCTGTTTTACCGCTGATATTTACTGTTTCATTGTCTTTCATCAGCTGGGGTATACGCAGCCTGAACATGAGGGAGGAGCTGTCTATCCAACTTTTACCCCCTGGCCAGCCAGCCACATTGGGCGGGTAAAACAGCACCTGCCCCAGTACTTTCTGAAAAAGCAACTGCACCTGGTTGTTCTGCAGCTCCATGGGCAGCATGCGCCTGATGCCTGCGATAAACTCTACAGGAGATTTTATTTTGTTTCCGATATTTTTTTCGGCATAAAACCAGTCGCTGGTAAAAATATCCTGCAGCAATGAAAGTATATTGTAATTGCCCTGGTAAAACCTGTCTGCCAGCCAGCTGATCCTGCTTTCATCGGGCTGCTGCTCATTTACAAAAAAACGATACAATTTTTGGGTGATGTATTTGGCTGTCTGCTTGTTTTCAAGCAACATATTCAGTACATCATCGCCGTCAAAATTGCCTGTTTTGCCAAATATGGTTTTGCTGCCCGTATCGTGCAGATTTTTTCTGAACACAAATTCGCCCTGCAGGTTAAAGCCCCAGCCCGTAAAGGCCCTGGCTGCTTCCTTGATGTCATTTTCAGTATAATTTCCCCTGCCCAGCGTAAACAGCTCCATTACTTCCCGGGCAAAATTTTCGTTGGGGTGCATCTTCCTGTTTTGCTGATTGTTTAAAAAACCCAGCATAGAAGCACTTTTGCTCACTGCCCTGAGCAAATCGCCGAAATTACCAAGGGCACTGCTGCGTATTTCATGCAGCATCAGTTGCTGAAAAAAGATATTGATATCCCTGCAGGCAAAATGGCCATGCCAGAAGAAAGCCATTTTTTCCCTGAGCTGAGCCTCACTGTTGATCATTTCATCCAGCCAGCGCAGGTTAAGGCTTCGCAGATCTTCCCTGCTCTGCTTGCGTAATTCCTGCCTTTGCTCTTTAGTGAGTGCTTCCATCTTTACCGCATCCTGTACTCCCATTACAACCCCTTTGATGGCATCACTGGCCACATCAAGGTATTCGGGTTTTTTAGAGGATGTTTTAACCAGCAGGTTCCAGAGATCCTTTTGGGTAACACTGTCCAGTTCAGCAGTATTTTCAGCCATGGGGCCAAAAGCGGCACGCCATAACAGATGTTGATTTTTTAAGCGATTTGAAACTATCATTGCTGTTAACCTGATTAATGATTAAATACTGAACCGTTGCTTTTTGGGGTTTATTGCCTTTGTAGGACACTAAATTTTGTGCCGGGTTTAACTGCAGGTAATAAAATCTCCGGTATTTGGAAAAACTTAACATTTTGCACAAGTTAAATAAACCGCCTGAATTAAGTAAATTGCGTATACAAACAGGGTGCATTTCAAATTTTCGCTGGCTGGTGAGGGCACCAGCCAGGGCAGGCAGCCGTGGTAGGTGTACCCACCGACCAGTACCAGAACGGGATGCCAAAATTTGAGATGCACACTACAAATATTGCTGTATGAACATAAGGGCGTTAAAATATCTTTCCCCATTAGTGCTGTATGTGCTTGCCTGGCTTTCTTTTACGGCTACTGGCTGGCTTACCTGGGGGCCTATGCTTTATGCCTGGGCACTGATACCCATTGTTGAACTGTTTATTAAGCCCGGCACCAAAAATATGACTGCCGCTGAGGAGGAAATAGCAAAGAAAGACCGCATGTATGATTATATGCTTTACCTGGTGGTGGTGGCCCAGTTTGCAGCGCTTGCCTTTTTTCTTTTCAGCATGAAGCAGGAAGGTTTGACCACCTTTGCTGTAACGGGCAGAGTTTTAAGCATGGGGTTGCTCTGTGGTACTTTTGGCATTAATGTGGGGCATGAGCTGGGCCACAGGGTGAACAGGTTTGAGCAGGTGCTGGCTAAATCGTTGCTGCTCACTTCCCTGTACATGCACTTTTTTATTGAACACAACAAGGGGCATCATAAAAATGTGGCTACACCCGAAGACCCAAGCAGTGCCAGGTACAATGAGCCGGTATACTCTTTTTATTTCAGAACAATCGTGTTCTCTTACCGCTCTGCCTGGAAGATAGCCAATGATGAAATGCGTAAAAAGGGGATTCCACCGATTTCTTTCAGCAATGAAATGCTGCAGGCACACCTGATTCAGCTGGCTTTATTGCTGGGGATTTACTTTGCATTTGGATGGCTGATATTACTGTATTTTACCGGTGCTGCGCTTATGGGCATCCTCCTGCTGGAAACGGTTAATTATATTGAACATTACGGGTTGCAGCGCAAACAAACAGGCCCCGGCAAATACGAAAGGGCGATGCCCTGGCATAGCTGGAACAGCAATCATATCATGGGCAGATTGATGCTGTTTGAACTGAGCCGCCACAGCGACCACCATTATCTTGCCAGCCGCAAATACCAGGTGCTGCAGCACCATGAAGATGCTCCGCAATTACCAACCGGTTACCCGGGCAGTATGCTGCTTGCATTGCTGCCACCAACATGGTTTTGGGTAATGAATAAAAAAATTAAGCAGATGAGCAAAAATGTTATTGCTGATGCTGCCTGATCATCAGCCGCCTTATATGCAGGAACCCATCCAGGAAACCATTACTGATTACTATAACCAACTGGCTCCCCACTATGATGCTGACAGGTTTGGTAATTCTTACGGGCAATACCTGCACCGGCAGGAAGTATATTTTTTACAGAAAATGATTGCTCCGGGTACTGAGCCGGTACTCAGTCTTGGATGTGGCACAGGCCGCCTGATGGAAATGGCAAGCCACGGTGCAGATATCAGCTCGCAAATGATTGATGAAGCCATTAGGAAATATCCTGGTAAACAATTTGCCAATTGCAGTGCAGCAGAAACAGTTTATGAAGATGGATTTTTTAAAGGAATCTTTTCCATGCATGTACTGATGCATCTGCCGTTCGATACCATTGAAGCAATACTGGCAGAAGCATACCGCATCACTGCTGCTGATGGCTGGCTGATAGTTGATTTTCCTAATAAAAGCAGGCGAAAAAAGCACAGCAGTAAAGAAGGCTGGCATGCGTCAAGCGGCTTTACCATCAAAGAGTTTTCCACCCTGGCCCTTGCACATGGCTGGCGTACTGAAAAGCATTACGGATTGCTGCTGTTTCCCATACACAGGCTGCCATCTGCACTAAGACAATTCTGCTTTTGGGCAGATACTTTGTTATGCAGGTTGTTTACAAAAAAATACGCATCCTATACATTAATGCAACTGAGGAAAAAAAAACAACCACCCCACTTCTTTACCTTTTAATTGTAGCTGCAAAAAAGGCCGTAAATTAAGACAGCCATTTTTTTTGATTCACTGCTTTGCTCAAAGCGTTCCTAAGAATGTTTTAATATCTGCCAGTGTAGTTTTAACCGGATTTACAGGTATAAACTGCTGCCCGGCCGGGCTTGAGGCTTGCGGACCCGTAACAAGGCTTTCTGTGCCCATATAATAGTCGTTGCCCTGTTTTGAGAGTACAACCAGTTTTGCGGGTTGCCCCACGGGCACTTTACCGCTGATGAATTTACGGGTAACAGCATTGCCATACACACCCAGTACCGACCGCATATTGCTGAATACCAGGTAAACTGATGTATTGGCATTGGTATATTGCGGGGCAAGACTGGGGCCCACCTGCACCCTGTTAATGCCAGTGGTATCATAAAAATAATCGCAGTTGATCCAGCGCAGCTGCCTGCTGGTAAGTTCATAAAAATTGTTTCCCGAAATTACCTGGGGTTGGTTAATACTGTCAGAAGGATTCCAGGTAAACTGCTCTGCGTTGCTTTCATCTCCATAAAAAACTTTCATGCCGGGCAGGATGGGCGAATCATTGTACTTGAGGGTAATGGTTTTGCCCTGGGCCAGCTTCAGTTCCTGCCCGTTTTTGCTGAGCTTTACAAACATTTCGCCACCAGATACAAGCAGCCTGTTGTAACTGCTGGTGGGCTTGTCTGCCCTTATCATATCTCCCTTCTTTTTTATCAGCAGCAGCTCCACATATACCTTACCTGTAATTACCTGTCCACCGCTGCCTGCGCAGCAAAAAGCAGGAAAATTACAGGTTAACCCTGATGGGGTGGTAACTGAGGCAGGGCTGGCATTTACTTCAATACTGTCAAGATAAAGTTCGGGGAAAAGTTGTTTTTTGATTGTATTCACCGGCATTGTATCAGCAATGCTATTCACCCACATGGTATCAGGCCCCTGTGTTGCTTTTACATCCGGAATAAATACATCCGAATCCTTATTGCAGGAAAAGATTCCTGCCGCAATGATGGTGAATAAAAATGCTGTACTTATTTTCCTGTTCATGTTGCCTCTTTTGAAACCCTTGTATTAATCAGATACTTCTTTTTTGTTTTGTGCTGCCTGCGTTTATCGCAAATCCCATCTTACGCCCAGGCGCAAGCCTGCTGTATTGTATTTTTGCGTAAAACTCTGGTTATCCCTGCTCATGGGTTTTAAATTGTACCTCAGATAAGGTTCTGCCAGCAGGTGCAGCCTGCTGTTGAGCTTGTAGTACAATGATACACTACCCAGGAAACCCACGCCAATATTGGTTTTAAAGCCATAGGCAGAGGATCCCTTCCCGGTTGTGATACTCACCGGCTGGTAAGCCGAATCCAGTACATCGCCCTTTTGCCAGCTGTATACATTGATGATGGCGCCTGCACTGATATTGGTATGCAGCCTGCCATTGCCAAACTCGTAGCCAAGCTGCAGCGGAATATCGACAGAGCGGTAACGGTTGTAGGTAGTGCGTATGCGTGTACCCGTTTCGGTATAACGAAGTGTATCAAAAACAGTAGTGGGTGTGCCGTTGATGATGACCTGCCTTGGGGTAATGACCAGTATATAGCGGATATCATTCTGGTTGATGTACTTGAATTTTTCGTTAATCTGGCTGTAATTAACGCCGGTGCGGAGGCTCATGCCATTGTTGAAAACCCTTGTGTACCTGATACCTGCACTGAATGCGGAGGAGAATCTGGCTGTTTCCTTTCTTTTCTGCAGGTAATTGGCGCTGCCGGTATCGCTGGTAAAGCCGCTGAAGCTGCGCATACCCAGGTCGGGACCGGCATACACATCAAAGTAACGCTTGTTGCCTGCAGCATTGTCTTCTACTGAGGGGCAATCGGGTAAATACATAGATGACAGTTGCCGGCCAAGCAGTTTGCCTGCTGCTGGTTTGGCGGCCATATTTTTTTCGGCGGCAAAAAGCAGTTTTCCCAATACCGTACTGCCCCGGGCAGGAGACAACTGTTTATCTTCATCCGCCTTGTTGTTGCCATCTTCCTGCACATAAGCAGCTGTGCCTTCGGTGGCGGACAGGCGTACGGGCAGATGATGCAGCGCCGGTTTACGTTTAATAAACTGGTTATTGGCAGAGGGAGAAAATTGTAAAGGTGAATAATTTCTGCCGCTCTTTGCATCACCTGCCTGGCTGTTGCCTGTGGCTTTTACCGGTCCATTGCCGGAGTTGCCCAATTGTGCGTTTGTATTATTTTCAGCAGGGTTAATTATTTTGCTCCCGGTATTATCAACAGGAGAATTTTCTGTTTTTACAACTTCATTGCTATTATTGCTTTTGCCCGGTACTGTTCCCGGGTTTGTGATGGGTTCATTACCGCTTTTTGCTGTTTGAGTATTGCCTGTTTTATTGTTATTTGCTGTAATTGGGGCAGGTTTTTCTGATGATGACGGCAACAGCCAGTAAGCTGCACCACCTGCCAGCAGCAGTGCGGCTGCAATCAGCAGATTTTTTCCACTGAAAAGGTTCAGCCAGAAACCACCCGGTTTTCTCTTACCCCTTTTAGCCACAATATTATCCCATATATGCGGAGGCACATCAGGCGAATAATTGCCCAACTGCTCTTTTACATGGTTATCAAATTGTACATCATCGCTCATACCGCAATTTTTTGTAGTTGTAGTAACTGTTTTTGTAACATATTCCTTGCTTTTACCAACTGGCTCCTGCTGGTACCCGGCTGTATACCCAGCATTTCAGCTATTTCATCATGCTGGTAGCCTTCCACCACGTAAAGGTTAAATATCACCTTGTAGCCTTCCGGCAGGTTATGCACCAGTTCCAGCAGTTCCTTTTCGGTAATATGACCATAAGCAGGCGGTTCGTAAATTACTTCGTCCCGCTCATTTATTTCGTGGCCCGGTACTTCTTTGCTGTAGCGGCTTACCGAATATTTTTTAAGTGCCGTATTCACCACGATTCTTCGCATCCACCCCTCAAAGCTGCCCTGGAACCTGAATTGCTCCATTTTATTGAATATTTTGATGAATGCATCCTGCAAAATATCCTCGGCATCGGCTGCATTACGGGCATAGCGCTGGCATACGCCCAACAGCCTGCTGGCGTATTTGTTAAATACCTCCCGTTGGCAAAAGGCATTTTCTTTTATACATCCCGTTATAAGTTGCTCCTCTGTCAAATTTAAAAAATGGTTTACAAGGGACTTTATTAATAGATACCCTTATTATCCTATACGCTGCCTGCTGTACATTTATTGTAAAAAATACGAAAAAGTGGCGATTATGGCAATTTTTAATGCTAAAAAGTCATACTTTGGTGTACCAATAGCAATACCAGTAATGAAACCAGAGTTTCCTGAGCCGGAAAGTTATTCCATGAATGAATACAAGCGGGTTTTGGCTGCCAAAGAAGTGGCCGAGGCCCTGCTGGAGGAGGCCCGTGAATTGATTGCCCTGCGTGATGAGCAAATGCTGATATTAAAAGAAAAAGCATCCAAAGCGGCTCAATTACAAAGCCGGCTGGACAATATGCAGTATGAAATAGAGTTCCTGCAGGATACCGTGGAAAAAGAGAGCCAGAAGCACAGCAATGCTGCCAGCAGGGAGCAAGAATTAATGAAAGAATTGAAGCTGGGGATGGGTAAACTGCAGCAACTGGGCACCCTGGAGGAACAATTGGCAAGTACCCAAAAGCAATTGAAAATATACATGCAGGAAGCAGATGAACTGGCTGCCCTTAACAGCGAACTGCTGCTGGAACTAAAGAAAATACCTATGCTGCAAAGCAGTATTGATATGGAAAAGCAGGAAAAAAGGGTACTGCTGGATAAAATAGCCCGCCTGGAAAACACCATTAATGCCAGAAAGGGATTTATGGATGCATAAAAATATATGCAGAAACATTTGCATAGGCGGAATTGATTTTCTAACTTACCGGTCTAAAACTATTACTTATTATGAATGCAAAAACTATGGCCATCGTTGCCTACATTACCTGGATTGGATGGATTATTGCTCTTGTGACCTATAATGGCGATGCGCAAAAACCCTCGCTTACCAGGTTTCATTTAAGACAATCATTTGGCCTGCTTGTGGCAGGTATTGCTTTTTATATCCTGTATTTCATCATGCTCAATATATTCTTTATTCTGGGCCTTTTATTCGGTCTTCTTGGTCTTGGCTTTGTTGTACTATGGATCATGGGTATCATCAATGCTGCCAATGAGCAGGAAAAGCCACTTCCGCTTGTAGGTGAATTTTTCGACAAAACTTTTACATTCATCAAATAACCGTTTTACATACAATAAAAAAGCGCTGCAAAAACAGCGCTTTTTTATTTGCCCTTATTCAATCAACTTTGCACAAAATCAATATATGTCATCCATTGCAGCTATACGTAAAGATTATACACAAAAAACCTTAGATGAGGCTGGTGTGGCAGCTGATGCCATAACACAGTTTGGTGTGTGGTGGGAAGAGGCTGTGAAGAGTGAGATTGTTGAAGTGAATGCCATGACCCTTGCCACCGCTACAAAAGAGGGGCTGCCGGATGCCAGGATTGTGCTGCTGAAGGGCTATGATGAAAATGGCTTTGTATTTTTTACCAATTACAGCAGCATTAAGGGCAGGCAGATTGCTGAAAATCCTGCAGCAAGTCTTGTTTTTTTCTGGAAGGAGCTGGAGCGCCAGGTGAGGATCAGCGGGACTGTTGAAAAAGTAAGTGAGGCAGATAGTGATGACTACTTTGCATCCAGGCCGGAGGGCAGCAGGATTGGTGCCTGGAGTTCGCCGCAAAGCGAAGTGATACCTGCAAGGGAATTAATAGAAGCCAATGTGACAAAATACAGTGAACAATTTAAAGCGGGCACTATCCCCAGGCCTACACACTGGGGCGGCTACATTGTGAAGCCCCGGGTAATTGAATTCTGGCAGGGAAGACCCAGCCGCCTGCACGACAGGATACGGTACACATTACAGGCAGGGAACAACTGGAAGATTGAAAGATTAGCCCCCTGATGCTTGTTGCTTATCAGGTGTCTTTTACATACTATTTTATGCAATCATACTATCGGCTCTCCGGGTTTTGATTATGTGCAGATCCGTTTTCTGTAATACTATCACCTTTTTGGGATTACCCGCTGATAGCTGCAATGAATACAATAATTATAAGGAATTGGGCTGAACCTTTTACAGGTAAAAAATACCCAATCCCTTATGCCAATCTTTTAAAAAGACTATGCCTTTTTTACGGCTGCTTTCTTTTTAACTTTTGCAGGCCTTATTTTACCGAATGAACCCTTTGTAGTCTTTCCTTTTTTTGTTTTAATGTCTCCGCGTCCCATAATTAAAATATTACTTGTTTGATATAAAATTTATTCAGTTGTCAAAGATGCTGCATTTTTGGTGAATTACAACACCCTGATACATTTCAAATTGTAGCTGGCGGGTGAGGACTGACCAGGGCAGTTCGCCGTGGGCGTCCCAACAGCCGTCGGGACCACCGCCCACAACCAAAAAGAGATGCAACAATTTGGAATGCCCCAGCACCTGCATTAAAAAAAGCAAGACGATAGCGCCTTGCTTTTTGCTGTAAGTTGTTACCGCATTATAATTTTGCAGACAGTTCTTTACCGGCTTTGAATTTAGCCACTTTTTTAGCTTTGATTTTGATAACAGCACCTGTTTGAGGGTTACGGCCATTACGGGCAGCCCTTTTAGAAACTGAAAATGTTCCAAAACCAACTAAAGTAACTTTACCACCACCTTTTAAAGTCTTAGTAACTGCTTCTACAAAAGAATCCAGCGCTTCGTTAGCCTGGGTTTTTGTGATACCTGCATCATCAGCAATCTTTGCGATTAATTCTGCTTTGTTCATAATAAGTATTTGTATTTTATTAACAGGAACAAATATAGAAGGTTTTTTATAGCAACAAAATTTTTTTAATCTTTTTTCTTTTTGTATAAAATTGCTGCAAATCAATGCCTGTAAGGGTTCCACAGGATTTCAGGAGGAGATTTTGCATGATGAAAAACAGCGCATTCCCCTGAAACCCTTTACCACAAAGGGTTCTGGAGATTTCGCTCTAAAAACCAATCCCAATGCGGGTTGCAGCGGAATATACAATTGATTTGTTATTGCCAAAATAAAGCTTTTTTGTTTTGCACATTTAGTTAACAACCTCCATTACTGTGCGAAAAGCGATGAAGCCAGCGCCCCATTTTTCAAGGCTCCGCTGCCTTAAATCAGCGGCATGCTGCTCAATATACAAAGCATACAATTCCCTGCTTGCTGCAAAATATTGCACTGCATAGCTGGGGCCCTCCGTGTCGTCTGTTTCCAGCAAGCGAAGGATAGTGGCCCCCGTAAAGCAGCCTGTAGCAATTATTTCAGGGATATGCTCGGTTTTGAGCCATTCGAGCCATGGTGCTGCTATCTGCAGGTCAACTTTTGTGGTTACATTGTATACAATCATTATGCTGTTATTTATTACGTCAAAGGTATTATACCTCCTGCTCATTATCATATCCGTCAGCTTTTCTTTTATTTACTTCACGGGTAAGCTTAGCCGAAAAATACAGTAATGCCAGCAGTACCAGGATGATGGCAATCCAAAGGAACAGCCTGTTGCCGGATTTGGGAGCAATCATTGGCTCCTCAATGTTGCCCTTTGGCTGCATAAGCGGGCCAAATGCAAGAAGCGGAATGCTGTCCGGCAGCCGGGTATTGAGTTTTGTTAAATCATACACAGGCGGGTCCATTTTTTCATTACCCGTAAAGAGCTGGTAATTCCCTTTCTCAAGATAAGCTGTTAATACACGGTACCGCAGTGCAGTAGTTACCTTGTTTACCGTCAGTGGCAGGTTATCATCGTTGTGTATCAGCAGGTAAAAAACTGCTGCTTTTACATGCGGCACCACAAATTGCAGGGTACTGTTATTGGAAATGGTGAAGGACTCATGAAGCCTGCCGGGATTGGCGAAAGAATGATCAATCCCTTGCGGCACATACATATCCACCCTGCGGTTAAAATATTTAACGCCGCCCACAAGCATGCTGATTCTTTCAAACTGGTAAGCCTCCGCTTGTGTTACCCTTATGTATGAGGTTTTGACACTGTCTTTTTGAGTAATAGTACAACCCGGGTTTTCTGAAAAGCGCAATTTTGGTTTACCTGGAATTTCATCGGTCGTAGTTGGCGCTGAGATAGCAAGTATGTTTACAGGATCAGTTTTATTGCTTTTTACCACAATTTTCATGTACCGGTAGCTGCTCGGTGGAAAACTGATATGGCAAAAGGATTTATCGGTCCCTTTTTCAGGGGTTACCGCCAGCATTATACTATCGTTAATAATAAACCAGTTACTGCCGTCTTCGCTGCCACTTAATGTGAAAACCCTTTGCACAGCAGTATTTTTTATACGCAATACAATCTCCGACAATGGCCGGTAATCATTTTTAACAATACAACTTACAGTTTCACCTGTTATTTGCTTGCGAATGATTTCCATATCGATAAAAACGGGTTCATAATTAGCATTACTGCCCGGCACATCTAAAAGATGCGGCACCCATTTTCCCGAATCGTTTACAATCCTTACATCGCTAAAATCGGTTTTTGAATGCGCATTTAAAGTGTGTGTTACTTCAATATTGTAAAAACCAGCTTCCGTAACAGTATCCAGCCAGGCATGATACGCAAAGCCTCTTGTTTGCGCATGAGCACACAATTGCATTAAAAGCATCAGCAATACACTACCCGTTATTTTTTTCATCATCAATAATGATTTTTTTAAGCCGCTGGTACATAAATGATACCACCAGCAATAAAACACCCAGGCAAAAGAATGCAGCTATCTTGCCGGCGGGCGGTATATTTCTTATGTCGAAAATAAATAATTTAACCAGCGTAATAGTAAACAATGTGAGTGATACAATGCGCAATGTTCTGTATTTATGCCGCATACCCAGCCACATAAATGCAAAGGAGCAGAGGCCCCACAAAATGGGCAGCCCGGTTTTTATATACACCCTTTGTATCTGCTCCAGCGGGTTGCTGCTGTTGTAAAAAACTGCATTTACAAGAAAGTGTATCTCCACACTTAAAAAAATCACCGCAACAATACAGCCAATCCAGGTAAACAAATCTTTACTAGCGGCAAGAAATGTAGTAGTTCGCCTTATGGTGCTTACCAGCCTCAGCAGTAAAAACGCCACGGCCACCGCTGCCAGCCAGTGTACTATAAATTGCCCGGCCAGCTTTGGTTCGGCAAAAATATTCCACTGGGTTTGATAAGTGCCCGGTATGCTTAACAGGTAAAATACTATACCTGCGGCCATCATAGCAGCCTGTACATACGGATGCGTCTGTAACTGTTGTATTTTTTGCATCAGTAGTGATACAATAAGGATAAAGACCGCGGTGTAAAGAATGAAATACTGCAGGTGCAGACCCGTTTGCGGATAGTAATAACTAAACTGGTGGTGAATCTCCAGCACACCCGCTGCATACAGCAGCAAAATGGCTGCAATCCTCAGTATATTTTTACCGGGCCACAAAGTTGCAGCAGTGACTGTTTTTTCAGCCCTGTACTTAAGGAAGAAAAGCATATAAGTTGCTAATGCAGCAAATATACTGGTTACAAAGCCCTTGTTGATGATAACGGGCAGCTTTGTAAATACATCGCCGTAAATATTTCCCCAATCCCATATAAGGCTTATGACAGAGGCCACCCAAACCGCAACAGATGACAGGTATACCAGTTTGATTGTTGATTTTGTAAAGAGCCAGTACAGCAGTACCGCTTCTGTGGCCCAGAAAAGGGTGATATGATTGCCATGCAGTTGCAGTGGCGCTGTTAATGAAATAAAGCTGAGTGTAATACCGATGAGCAGGTAAAGGATATTGGCATCCACTTTTTGCTTTCGGAAAAAGAAATAGGAAGCAACAAGGTTGAACAGGCCCATGGCCGCACTGAAAATACCCCTGTAGCCCGATGCGCCCATGTACTCCATACAATACAGGCCGGCACTGAAATACAGGCAGGTGTTGGCCAGTAATATGCCAAAGTCGGAGGCTATGAATTTTTTGTTCTCCCGTACATTATGGGCTATATTGATGATAAAGAACAGCACGTAAAATATGGCAGCAAAAATGAATCCGTTGCGTGCAATATTGGTTACGTTGCGGTCGGCATTCAACACCAGCCACACCCCAAAAAACAATACCGTGAAAATAAAAGCCAGCAGGTTGAGCAGGCGCCATGCTTTATTGTAAGCAATTACTACAATGCCGGTATTTAAAACAATGAGGTAGATAAACAGCGTTTGATAATGATCATTACCGCTGCTTACCAGCAATGGTGCTGTAAAACCGCCCACCAGTGCAATAATGGCCAGTTCCTGCTTATTGTACAGCAACGACAATACGGCCGCAAAAGCAGTAATACCAATCATAATGATGAAGGCCGTGGCCTGGTCGAAAAGATGAAACTGCTTGTACGCAAGTGTAATGGTAAAGTACAATACAGCCAGCCCGCCACCCGCCAGTACGGAGCTGAAGGCCCGGTAACTGTTGCGCATTGTATGTGCCAGTGCAATGAGTATGCCGCCGCACAATACACCAATGGCTACCCGGCCAACTTCACCCACCCAGTTGTTGTCGATGGCATATTTTACAAAAAAGCCAATGGCAATCACCAGCACTGCAATCCCTATTTTACTTACTAAGTTCTCTCCAATGAATTTTTCCATGTCCCTGCTTTTAGGTGCAGGTTTGGGTGGCAGGGGTTTTGCCGTATTCGTATTTGCACCCGGCGTTGTTATGGTTCCTTCTACGGTATAAGCAGGTATTGGCTTTTGCTCAACCGGCAGGGGTGTTTCCTGTACCCATTCTTTCACAGGTTCTGCCGCTTGGGGTACAGGTTCAGGCGCAACGGGTTTTTCCGGCACAATTGTAAACCCGCTTTCCCATTGCTGCCGGGCTGCTGGTTTGGGCTGTTCTTTTACCGGTTCTGCCGCTTTGCTTTCTGTTGCTTTGTTTTCTGCTGCTTTGCTCATGTTGTGCACCTGCTGCCTCAGCAGATGTATTTCTGCCTCCAGCCGGCTGAACTGCCTGCTGATGGTGCCGCCCTGGTTGAGCAGTATCACCAGGATAACAATGAGGAACAAGATGGCAATAATTTCCATAATAGTGAGATTGGTAGGGCTAAGATATGGCTACTGCAGAAAGGAAGGCAAATTATTTTTGTTAAAAAAAGCGTTAAAGAAGGACGTTTTTAACAATTTTAACTCTGTTGCATTAATTATTAACAAATTATATATAATTTTCAATAAAATCGAACCTGCAACAAATGAAATTGAAACCTGTCAGCTATAAAACAACAGTAACAGATATTAATGAATTGAAGCAAATTCAGTTCATCATAACGCCTGATGACAGTAGGCGTTTTTGTAATTTTATAATTAACGAATATCAAAATTTTAACATTAGCAGATTACTGCGGAAAATAAATATAATATTTAACCTCATTACAAACAAAAATGAGAAAAATATAGTATTCAGCGAAATTTCAGGCAGAAGCTTATTCTTCAGTTATACCAACGAGCGTTCTTTTAACAGAAAAGAAGACCAGCTTATTCTTTATAGACAATTTACAAAAAATGATGTAAATGAAATAATTGCTGAACACAGTTATTTTAAGCTGCCGGTAATTTGGCAAAACAGAGGAATAGGCAAACAAATTCTTAGGGAAAGCCTCCAGGAATATGTGAATATGAATGTAAAAAGTATTCATATCCACGCAGCATTGGATGGTGGTGGGTATACCTGGGCCAAATACGGTTTTGTAGTTCCTGATAAGGGGGAGATTGATATTATTTTACAAAAAGCACAAAATAGCAATCACTTGTCAGTAGATGAAAAAAGCATTGTAAAAAATATTTACGATAAATATTATTCCAAAAATCCTAAAGGAGCTGGTTTTCCCATTGTAAAATGGGCCAACTTGAAAAGGGTGACTAACGGCACTGAATTTCCTTACATGAAAACTATACTCAGGGGGGCTTCCTGGCACGGAAAACTTGATTTACAAAATGAACAACAGTTTAGTATCTTTACAGAGTATGTCAACTAGAAAAAATAAAGGTGATTCCGGCTTAATAGCAGAAGAAATAATAGCTGCTGCGGAATCTGATACCATACAGAGATGCCGTGTTGTAGAAATGTCTGTAAAAGATGGTGATTTTTCGTTGCCGGAAGCATTAAGGGTATATAATGTCTCAAAGGCAGACTATAATAATTATACCAGGTCAAAAAATCAATACAATAAACAACAAATACAAACTGGCGAATTATCAGGTGGGTCTACAGATACTATTACAGCAGATGCCATAAATACGTTAACAACTGCCCTGGCCACAGTAATTAAAATTGCGGTTGCACAACCAGAAATAGCAAAAAAATTTCTGGATATGATGTCTGATGCTCAAAAGAAGAAGCACAGTACCGCAAAGAAAGGAGAAAAGGTTTAATGACTCGAGATTAACCCATCTGAAACCAGTATTTCGTAGTTACAAATAAAATGATGTAACGCAATCTGTCGCTCACGGACCCTGCGGGCCACCACGCACTGGCGCTGGCAGCGGCTTATGCCTTCAAATCAAGATACACCGGACAATGATCGCTGTGCTTTACATCAGGATAAATATCCGCATCCTTCAACTGCTTTTTCAGTGGCTCAGTTACAGTGATGTAGTCGATGCGCCAGCCCTTATTGTTGAGCCTTACTGATGGAAAGCGCTGGCTCCACCAACTGTAACGGTGCGGCTCGGGGTGAAATTCCCTGAAGGTATCTATCCAGCCACTGCTTAAAAATTTTGTCATCCACTCCCTTTCTTCGGGCAAAAAGCCGCTGCTCTTTTTATTGCCTTTGGGATCGTGAATGTCTATTTCGTTATGGGCAATATTGTAATCGCCGCACAGGATCAGCTTGGGGTGTTTTTTCCTCAGCTTATCCAGGTAACTGTGAAATTCATCCAGCCACACATATTTAAATGCCTGCCGCTCATCGCCACTGGTGCCGGATGGAAAATAGGCATTGATGAGGCGGATGTCGCCAAAGTCCAGTTGTATCACACGGCCTTCATCATCGCTGGAACTGTGCCCATTGCCCAGTTGTACATTATCGGGCTTTATCTTACTAAAAACGGCCACGCCGCTGTACCCTTTTTTTTGTGCGCTGAACCAGTGGTGCGTAAAACCAAGGTCGTCCAGTTCCTTAACATTTACATCGCCTTGAGAGGCTTTTGTTTCCTGCAGGCAGATGATGTCGGCAGGGTCTGTTTTGAGCCAGTCAATAAATCCTTTTTTTATTGCTGCCCGGATGCCGTTAACGTTGTAGGAAATGATGCGCATGAAAGTTTTGTTTTGGTAAAAATAGTAATACTCATTGGAAAATCGGCTGGTGTATACCAAATTGTTTTGCCGCTGGCCAAGTACCACAACTGACCGGAAGATTTGCATTGACAATTTATGATTCATGTTTACTTCGATAATCAGAGTGACTCTATTGGTTGCTTTTTGTGCTTTTCCTTGATGAAAAGCACCAAAAATCAAGGGCTGCGGGAAAAAAAGCTAAAAATTTCCCTGCCTGGCTAAAATGAAATTAGTCACAGCAGTTGAATACGGCCAGGCAATAGTGCGACTTACCGGCTAAGAATAAAGCTTGACAATAATAACATCAATTTCATTTTCACACCAGTCATTGAAATTTTCTTAACGCAATTTTTCCCGAGGCCCATCCTTCGGAAACCTATTCTGAATAGGAAGAAGCGGGTACTTAATTCTTTTGTTATTTCCTGTTACTTGCATGTTTTCTATATGCTAAAATCTTCCTAAAACTTTTAGTCACACGCAGGCGGCGGCAAAACTAAAAATGCGGCCATTACAGCCGCATTCTTGTTATTAGTTTTTTGATTGTTATTCTTTTCCGGCATTCAGTCTGTCCTGCAGTATTTTCAGCTCATCCATTTTTCCTTCATCGGCAAGGCGTGCCTGCTCAGCCCAGGTGGATGGATCATGTATCTGGAAGCGTGGACCGGCATCAACTAATATCTGCTTCAGTTGTTCAACCGGGGTTGCAATCAGTTGTTTGAAGGTGAATATGCCTGCTGCATTGTACAACTCCTCAATCTTGGGGCCTATTCCTTCTATTATTTTCAGGTCATCCGGCACTAAGGGTACAACCGGTTCGGATACTGGTGAGGCAGTTGCAAAAGTTGTAGTAGCTGCTTCGGCGGCAGCCAGTTTTGACTTCAGTTCATCGTTTTCGGCAGTAAGATCGTTAACCCGGGTTTTCACACTTTCGCTTTCTGCTGTAAGTTGTTCCAACCGCAGGCGAAGGTTGCCGGCTTCTATGGCCGCTTCTGATAATTTAGCTTTTGTGTCTGCGGCTTCTGCAGCTGCTTTGGCGGCTTCATCACCACTTGTGGTGGCAACTGTGACTACGGCCTGCAATGAACTGACAGATGCTTCCAGTGCAGTTATTGCAGCTTTTTGTGCAGCATTTTCGGTTGCGGCTTCGGCTAATTTTGCTTTTGCAGCTTCCAGTTCAGCAGTATTGTCAGCTGCCGGCACTGCCGCAACGGCCTGTTGCTTCAGCCGTTCATTTTCTACCGTAAGTGCACCTACTTTACCGCTAAGGTCACGTATATCATTTCGCAGGCCATTGATGTTTTCATTCTCCCTGACAACACCACCATACTCAGCTTTCAGTGAGCTCACCTGGGCCTTGAGCCTGCTTATCTCTACCTGCGAATCAGTCAGTTTTGCTTTTAAAGAATCAAGGTCGCCGGTGTTGGCTGTTAAAGAGGCGTTGAGCGCCTTGTGCGACTCTACATCACCCGACAGCCTGGCTTCGATACCTTCCAACTCTGCAATGCGCTTTTTCATGGCATCAATATTAATGCCGGCAAACTGCTGCTTTACTGCCAGTGCATCACCAATGTCCACTTTCAGTTTAGCATTGTGTGCTTCCAGGTCCCTCACTTTATCTTTCAGTGAATTTAATTCTGTTTTATCAACACCAGCTACAACAGGCGCAGCCACTTTCATTGATTTTGCTTTTTTAAGATCGGCTTCCAGTGATGCCTTGTCGCTTTCCAAACTGCCGATTTGCGACTTTAATTTTCCATTTAAAAAATAACGCAGCAGGTACCCCAGAAAAAAGGGTATAAGCATAGCCAGCAGCCAATGCCACCAACTGAGATCACAAACCGGAATGTCTAATAAAGTTATTTGTAAGTATTGCATGATGATATATATAATTATTTTGTTATTGAATATTGATTTCCACACGCCTGTTCAGCTTACGGCCACCTTCGTTGTCGTTGCTGGCTACGGGCTGTGTTTCGCCCATTGCATCTACTGTAAGATTGGCTGCATTGGCTCCTTTTTCCACCAGTTTTGATTTCACAAACTCAGCCCGGCTTTTTGACAAGGCCATATTTTTTGCATCATCGCCCACATTGTCGGTATGGCCGCTCACCACAGCTTTCATGCCCGGGTTGGCTTTCAATTTACCGGCCAGGCGGTCAAGCGCTGCATCAATTTCGGGTTCTAACTGTTTGGCATTTGAGTTGGTGGCAAAACGCACAATCACTTTTACATCGGTTTCTTCCACCGTCGGTGCCGGTGCATTGGTATTGCGGAGTACACTAAAATCAGCCGCCACAAACTGCTGCGTTTTATAGCTGCTGTCGGCCAGGTTTCTTTTTTCCACCATGGTTTTTATACCGCCTTTTACTGAATCTTTCAGTAGCTGCCGGAGTTTTTCGGCCCGTTCAATGGCCAGTTGCTCCCCGTTGGGTTCACCCTCGTAATACCAGGTTTTGATTAATAATGAGTCGCCAGCCGAAAGTGAGCCTGTTTTATCTTTTATATACGCTCCGTAACCGCTGCCCTGCACCGGGTTATTACTGCCCCAGGCAAATGACAAGGGTAGATTGTTGGTTGTAACTGCAGCTTCGGTAGTACTGGCAGATGGTACAGGTGGCTGGGTGGATAGACAGCATTGTTGCTTGTTGTCACTCAACCAGCTCCATGTAAACCAGCTCCAGCCCAAAAAGGCAAGCAGCATCAATAAAGCCCTGGTATTCATGTTGTTTTTTTTATTTAAAAATATAGTTTACGCTGTCAATCCTTGTCATTACCATACCGGGAATGCCCGGCAGGCTGATTTTTCACAGATAGCTATGCTATGCAGGGGAAGATTTAATGGTTTAAACTGCTTAAAGATAATTATTCTGTTCAATCTCTGCCAAAAAAAAATTATTGACAGTTGCTGGCAGGCCGGCGTATGCTGAAAATAAAAAGCCGCAGTATTGGCTACTACGGCTTTGCAGGCAAAAAGCGGGACTTGAATATTGGTTTTCCGGAGGAGATTTAATTGATTGGTCTGCTCACAGGAGAATATGTTGATTTGGATATTAAAAAACGGGCTTAATTCTTTACAAACTGGAGTTTTTCATCTCTTGCCGGGTTGTCGTCCTTAAGCTTCAATGTACCAGTTGTTTTTTCTTCTTTCAGCCAGTCGTCATTCAGATCGCTCAATACAGGATGTGTTCCAAAATCAATGATTACTTTGGAGCTGGTTTCCGTCCATGTCCCATTTACAGTAGTGCCGCCATTCAATGCTGAAAGTACCCCGCTGCTGTTGAAAACAAAACTATAACCGTTGAACTTGTACGTTTCATCCTTACTGTTATCCCAGTAAAGGGTCACTTTCCAGTTACCGGCAATATTTCCACCACTGCCCGGTGCAATTACATCGTCATTTTTTGAGCAGGTGGATGAAAGCAGTGTGTGTGCTGCAAATATCAGTACAAAGGCTTTTAAAAGTTTCATAAAAATTAATTTTAATTTGTTTGATGCTGTAAAGGTATCTGGCCACAGATTGCTTTGCAAGCAAAGGTTACCGAACAGGGATATTATTCAACTGAACAGGTCATACTTAATGCAAAGTGCATACAAAATGCTACATACAACATGCCCCGCAAATTGCGGGGCATGTTTAATTTCAGTTCCTGTGGTTGGTTGTGTATTGGTTTTTTGGAATTGGATATTGCTTTAAAAAAGTCTTTACACTGGAAATTGGATGATTTTAAAATTTACTTCTTCAGAACTGATAACAGGGTAAAATTATTGTGTAAAACGTTGCCTTACAAACAGGAATGCCTGAATGGGAAATTTTTGATGCTGAGCCGGAGTTTTCACTTCCCGGGACAGCGGCTTATACCGACGCTACTTATTAAATAGTCCAATCATTTATGAGCTAATCCAAAGCAGGTCGGCATAATACCACAACAGTTGTACTAATTTGTATGTGTAATTGGTATTATTTCCAGTTAAAATATTGATTGGCGTTGTTGAAACAGATATCCTGTACCAGCTTGCCGATCCATTCAATATCATTTGGCAGTTCCCCATTCTCCACTTCTTCCCCAAAAAGATTGCACAGCAACCTTCTGAAGTACTCATGCCTTGGAAAAGAGAGAAAACTTCTTGAATCGGTAAGCATACCAACAGAGCGGCTGAGCAATCCCATGCTGGAGAGTGCATTTATCTGCTTTGTCATACCGTCTTTCTGATCTAAAAACCACCAGGCAGCGCCAAACTGCACTTTACCTGCTACAGAGCCATCATTAAAATTACCAATCATGGTGGCCATCAGTTCATTATCAGCAGGATTGAGGTTGTAGATAATTGTTTTTGCCAGTTTATTGCTGCTGTCGAGCCTGTTAAGAAAAGTGGCCAATGCTGCGGCCTGCGAAAAATCGCCGATACTGTCCCAGCCGGTATCAGGGCCAAGCTGTGTCAGCATCCTGGAATTGTTATTGCGCAATGCACCCAGGTGATACTGCTGCACCCATCCTTTTTCCCAATCCCATTCTGCAAACAATACCAGCATACAGCTCCTGAACTGCAATTGCTCCGCTGCTGACAAATCATGCCCGTTTCTTATACGTGTAAATGCAGCGGCAATTTCTTCCATGGTATAGGTGGCTGCACAAATCTGCTCCAAACCATGATCGCTTACACAACAGCCATTAGCCTCAAAATAATCATGCCGCTGTTTTAATGCAGCAAGATAGTCTTCAAAACTGCTGATGCTTTTACCGGAAGCGGCTTCCAGCTTTACCAGGTATTGATTAAAAACTGCGGCATCTGCCACATCCATGGCCTTATCAGGCCTGAAAGCAGGAAACACTTTTACGCCATGGTTATCCCGGCTTATTTGCTGGTGATACTCCAGGTTGTCAACCGGGTCATCCGTAGTGCAAATGATTTTTACATTGAACCGCTGCAGCAATCCATTTATAGTATGTGAAGGCTGCTGCAACTGTTCGGAAGCGTGATGATAAATTTTTTCTGTCGACCCGCTATTTAGTATATCCGTTATTCCAAAATACCTTTGCAGTTCAAGGTGCGTCCAATGATACAATGGATTGCGCATGGTGTAAGGCACTGTGGCTGCCCATTGCTCAAATTTTTCAAAATCGGATGCCGTTCCGGTGCAATATTTTTCATCCACCCCATTGGTACGCATGGCCCTCCATTTGTAATGATCGCCGTACAGCCATGCCTGTGTAATATTTTCAAAATTGATATTACCTGCTATTTGTGCCGGTAGCAGGTGATTGTGATAATCAATAATGGGCATGGGGGCTGCAAACTCGTGGTAAAGCCGCTCTGCTGTTGGATTGCTGAGTAAAAAGTTCTGGTCAAGAAATTGCTTCATATCATCCTGTGATTATTCAACCGGGTTTGCCGGTACTTGTTTATAAACTCACCCCCCGCTTCCAGGGGATAAAATCATCCTGGTTGAGTAATACCGCTTTAGGTATCACTTCTCCGCTGGCTGCACTGATACAATAGTGGAGTATTGCTGTGCCCATTTCTTCAATGGTTTTTTCCCCTTCCACCACCGGGCCGCAATCAATATCAATGATATCGGCCATGCGCTTTGCCAGTTTGCTGTTGGTGGCCACTTTAATAACGGGGCAAACAGGGTTGCCGGTTGGCGTACCCAAGCCTGTTGTAAATAAAATGAGCGTGGCACCGCTTGCTGCCTTGCCCGTTGTGGCTTCCACATCATTACCCGGTGTGCATACCAGGCTGAGGCCGGGCTTTGTGGCCTGTTCGGTATAATCCAGTACATCCACCACCGGCGAAGTGCCTCCTTTTTTGGCTGCGCCTGCACTCTTGATGGCATCAGTAATCAGCCCGTCTTTTATATTACCCGGCGAGGGATTCATGTGAAACCCTGAGCCTGCCCTTACAGCCTGTTCGCTATAGGTTTTCATGAGATGGATAAATTTCTCTGCTGCTGCTACATTAACCGTTCTGTTAAGCAATTCCTGCTCCACACCGCACAACTCAGGAAACTCAGCCAGCAATACTTTGCCGCCCAGGGCTACCAGTAAATCGGCACAATAGCCAACGGCGGGGTTTGCAGAAATACCGCTAAACCCATCGCTGCCGCCGCATTTTACACCAATGCATAATTTATCTAATGCCGCTGGCTGCCGCTGCTGCTTATTAATCAGTACAAGCCCTTCAAATGTTTTGCGTATCGCATCAGTTATTAATTGTTCTTCGCTTTGAGATTGCTGCTGCTCAAACAGGTACAAAGGTTTATCGTTGCCGGGCATGCGCTGCTGTACTTCATTCATAAATTCCTCCACCTGTAAATTCTGGCAACCAAGGCTGAGTACCGTAATGCCACCCACATTGGGATGTGCAGCATAAGCAGCCAGCAGTTTACCAAGCACGGCAGCATCCTGCCGTATACCACCACAACCGCCTTCATGGTTAAGGAATTTTATGCCGTCCACATTTTTAAAGGGCCGCTCTGCGCTGGTGGCAATGGAAGGCATCAGGTCAACACTACCAATATCTGTTCCCTCCTTCCATGCATGGAGCAATTGCCTGGTATAATTTTTATACCTGGCTGTAACGGCATAACCCAGTTCATTGTGCAGTGCTTCTCTTATTACATCCATATTGCGGTTTTCGCAAAACACCAGCGGGATAAAGAGCCAGTAGTTGGCCGTACCCACAGTGCCGTCGCTGCGGTGATATCCATTAAAAGTAAGTTCCTGAAATGCGGATACATCCGGAGCCTGCCATTCGTATTGAAAGGACTTGTATGCATAGGATTGTGCTGCGTGCTGCACATTGGCAGTCGTCATGCGCATACCGGCTTTTATGGCTACCTGTGTGGTGCCCACCAGCACGCCATACATGATTACCTTGTCGCCGGCTTCCAGGTTGCTGATGAAAAATTTGTGCTTGGCCGGCACATCATCTACCAGCAGGTATTCCTTTTCGCCATACCTCACTACAGCGCCTTTGTCCAGGTCGGCAAGGGCCACCAGCACATTATCACCTGCATGTATTTTTAACACCTGTTGCTTCATATTATCCTATTCCCTCAACGGCAGTACCTGCTTTTTTAATAAATTCCTGCCCGGTTTGATTTGCTAAAATTAATAAATGCACAGCTACGGCTTCTGCAAAACCGGGCAGCTTACCCAAGTCTTCTCCCCAAAGATTAATATTGCCCAGCACTGTACCCACCAGCTGCACTGCTGTGCTGTTTTCGCTCCAGCAATTGTAAAAATATGCTGCCGAGGTATCCTGCAACAGCAGCTCCCTTCCCTTAAAATCTGCATGGTAGCTGCCATCCTCCTTTTTGCTGCTTTTCATAAACAGCAGGAAGGATGCAAACAGCTCCGCCATTTGCCTGGGTATACTTTTAGCCTGCCGATAATAAGCCAGTATCAATGGAACGCAGCGCAACTGCATCTTTTGCGTGTAATTGAGCGTTATACTCACCCAATTGTGTTCTATGTAAGGATTACAAAAGCGATCCAGTACACTGGCAGCAAAATCGTCAGCAGCACCAGCGCTAATTGTTTCGCTGAGAATACAGGGAATGATTTCTTCCTGCATCAACCGGGCGACAGACAAATAAAATGCTTCATTATCCATTGCTTCCTTAACAGTGGCAAAACCAGTTTGCAGCGCCAGGCCACAAACAAAAGTGTGGGTGGCGTTTAGCAGCCGCAGCTTCAATTCCCTGAATACATGTATATCATTTGTAACGATACAGCCATTTGATAAACCTGCAAAAGAAAGCTTTTCTTTTACCTGCTGCGAGGCAGATTCTATTGCCCAAAGCCCGTAAGGCTCGCTCATGATCATTAATTCATCACTGTAACCAAGTAAGGCTTCGGTATTTTTTTGCTCAATCGCTGATAGCCTGCCGGGAACAATCCTGTCCACAAGTGTATTACAGAAATGATTGGCTGTGTCCAGCCATTGCAAAAAGCTTTCGTCAAGTTCATTCTCTTTTGCCAGTTGCAGCATGATGCGTTTTAGTATATCACCGTTTCCACTGAGTAATTCGGTGGGTAGTATCACCATTCCCTTATGGGCAGCCCCATTAAAAAAAGTATAGCGGTGATGCAAAAAAGCCAGCAGTTTTCCCGGAAAGGATACGGGTGGTGTGCCTGTGATTCTATCGCCCGGATGCAGCACCAGCCCGGCTTCTGTTGTGTTGGAAATAATGATTTCCATGACCGGGTTAACTGCGCAATCAAGCACCTGCTGCCATTCTGTTGCTGCCGTTAACACCCTGCTGATGGAGGCATTAATGATATACGCTTCAACCAGTTTTCCCCCTTCAATTCCCTTTAAACAGTGCGTATACAAACCATCCTGTTTTGCATAAGCATCCGTATCACCGCCATTGGTAGATTTTACCACCACAATATGCCCATTGAATAATCCGGCTTTATTGGCTTGGTCAATATAATAATCGGGCAGCCCCCGCAGTAATACACCCGTACCAAACTGCAGTACTTTTTCGGGTAGCTGCAACACTGCTGCTTCCGGTTTTGAAACCAGGCTGCTGTTGATTTGTGATACTATTTCTTTTGCTAATTGCATCCGCTATTCACTTTATTTTTTAATATCAACCGCTTCTTTTTTACCGGGGTACCACCTGGAGCCAAAAAGCCATCCTGCTGTTACATCACCGGCCTGCTGCCTGGTAATATTATCGGCAAACCATTTGTAATCACCTGCTTTGCGGTGGCAATTGTAATAATAAATCCTTTCTCCCCACCTGATGGTATTTGCTGTGGGTACCCTGTAAATGGCACTGTCACGCATATTATCAGCAAAGCTGCAATTGACTAAATAAAACTGTGCATCCCGGTGGTAGCGGCCCAGCATAAACCCATCGTATCCTTTAAAACTGCAATTGACCAGTACTGTTTTTGAATCTTCAAACTTCGACCCGTCGTGCCATATAGCAGCAGGGCCTGTATGTGTAATGAATTCACAATTCTCCGCCCATGCCCATCCACGGGGGCAATAAAAATCCACCCCGCCTTCCATGATGCAGTTTTTAAAATACCAGAGGCCGTTATCTACTTCCCAGGGGCTTACTGTATCGCCACCATAAGACCTGAACCTGCAATTGAACGCCCTCAGCCGTGTAGCACCGTTCATGGTACGCAGCGCCATCTGGTGGCCATCTTTACGCAAGGGTTTCATTTTACTCGCTGTGGTATCAGCAGCACAATAAATGGTTTGGGGTACAAAATCAAAACCATAACTGTTGGTAAAAGTGAGGTTGCGCAGTGTGATATCGCTGGCACCCACATTCATGGTGGCCACGCCCCAGTCATCGGTATGGCCGCAGCGCCATTCGTCCCTGGCTATGGCCGCCGTAATAATTACTTTTTCCCTGTCTTCTCCCTGCAGTTCAATATTTGCTTTTTCGATGTACAGCTTTTCTTTGTACACCCCTTTTTTAATATAAATCACCCTTGGTGTGGCAGCAGAATCGGGCAGGCTGTTAATGGCTCCCTGGATGGAACGGTAATCTCCCCTGCCTTTGATATCTACCACTATCCTCCGTTGTGCTTTTGCAGTAAAGGTTATGACCATCATCAACAAAAAACCATATCGTTTTATTATTTTCAACTTATCTTTTTGCCTGTTTTAATACCCATTTTACAAGGTCTTCTGCAGCTTTATAATTTTGATACTCCGCTGGCAGTTTGCGTCCATCCACATACTCATTGTAAAACCAGGGGTCACCAATGGCAAATACGGTTCCTTTACCCAGCTTAGCTACCGACATCAGCACTTCTCCTTTTTCGCTGTAGACAGAAATGGCGGGCTTTTGTATGGTTTGTGTACACAATTGTTTAATGAACACTTTTTTGGCTGTTTTAAATATGGCATTGCCCTCACCGGGTATAATGGCTCCCTGTTCAAACTGATTATTGATTACATCGTGCCGCATATTTTCGTTCCAGTGTATCCCGAATTTTTCAGCCAGCTTATTGTAGTTTTTAAATTCCACATTATTACTGTCGTTGGCCATCATTACCAGTACACCACCATTTTTAACATATTGTACAATGGCATCAATATGCTTTTGCTCAATATAATTCGGTTGTTTGTTTTCCTTAGGCCAATCGGGGTCAATTAAAAAATACACTGATGCTTTGGCCAGGTTTTGTGCAGTGGGAGCTTCGTCCAGCAGGCTGGTAGCAGCGCCATGCTTTGCAAACACATGATTTAAAAAAGAAAATCCACCGTTGTCTCTCTCCCACCATTTGTAATGAAACACTATTTTTTTTCCAAATGCATCGTCCTTTGTTTCCCGGTTAAAATAATTGTCCATCACAATATGCTTACCCTTTCCGGCTGAAAGTGCGGGCAGTATATCCATTTCGTTGGCAGCCATCAAGAAAGCGCCCATACCTTTAGGGTCGTTTACAATCACCGGCTCACTCATGTAATACTCAAAACTGCCATCCCGGTAAGGCTTTCCGCCCAGGCCAGATACTTTCACTGTTCCATGAAGATTGGTTTGCCCGTTTTCCGTTTTTATAAACCGCTTCAAAATACCAGCATAGCCTTTTTGGGCAATTTTTATTTGTGCGGCGGGCAGGTACCCTTTGCGTACCCCTTTGGCTATGGCATATACAAACTGGCTGGAGGCTGATGCTTCAAAATAATTTTTTTCTTTGCCGGGGCCGTTGTAGCTGAGTATGTCTAACCACAGCCCTGTTGCAGCATCCTGTTGTTTTTGCAGTGCATTTACAAGCCTGCTGAGTATACCGATGATGTCTTTTCGTTTGGGATGATCCTGAGGGAAATAATCCAGTACATCCACCAATGCTGTGGCGTACCAGCCCATGGCCCTTGACCAGAAGAGCGGGGCTGTGCCCGTTTCTTTATTAGCCCAGCCCATTGCCCTGCTTTCATCCCAGGCATGGTACAGAAGCCCAGTATTTTTATCTCTTGTGTGCTGTTCAATCCAAATAAACTGGTTGGCTATGTCATCAAAAGCACTGTCTTCATGCGCCAGTTTTGCATATTCAGCATAAAATGGCTGCCCCATGTAAAGCCCATCGAGCCAAACCTGGTAGGGGTAAATTTTTTTATGCCAAAAGCTGCCTTCATTTGTTCTTGGGTGTGTTTGCAATTGCTGCCTAAGCAGTTTTGCTGCTTTCAGGTATTTTTCTTTTAATGTAACCTGGTAGAGGGTGAGCAGTGTCTTGCCATTGTTTACATGGTCAATATTGTATTCATCGGGTTTATATGTTTTGATGCTGCCATCATCGGCCACAAAAAAATCCATTTGCTGCTGCAGGTAGTTAAAGTATTGTACATCTCCTGTATTAAGCCACAGACCCTCCATGCCCTTTAAAACTACCCCCATGTCGTAAGTCCACTTGGCCGGCTTGCCGTCCAGCGCAAAGGAATCCTTCCATATACTTATTACTGTAGCCGCCAGTTGCTCAGATGTCCGCTGCTGTGCCATTGCCTGCATTAAAAATACCAGCCCTGCTATCGTAAAAATTTTCTTCATGCTTACTCTTTTGCCCCAAGTTCGTATTTAATTTTTTCCTTTGCTTTTGCAGCATCTGTCTTTTTTGTATCAATACTTTTGCTTCTGTCGCCGCTTACCCTGAACAGCAGCGGCACACCATCCCTGAATGTGATGTTGTCAAACAAAAGTCCGTCACACTGCACAATATCAATCAGCGGATTATCCTCCTCTGCCAGCAGCTGTATTTTTTTAAATGTGATTCCGCTTGCCTCCTGCACCTCAATACCTGCTTTGGCCTGCAGCATCATATTTTCCAGTACAATATCTTTTACATGCATTTCCGGAATACCCCTGATAAAGATGGCTTTGGCTGCACCATTGCAATATACATTGCTGATACGAAAATTTTTAAACTGTGGTGTTGTTTCATCCACCGGCTTAAATTCCACTTTGGGCAATTCCCTTTTTTCTCCCACCATCGGCACCGGATCTTTAGCCATATAGTACATATCAAACAGGATGGCTTCGCCCACAATGTCTTTCATGTAAATATCTTTTATCACAATATTTTCCACAATACCACCACGGCCACGGGTTGTTTTAAAACGCAGACCGATATCAGTACCAATAAAAGTACAGTTGCTCACTTCAATATTCTTTGCGCCCCCACTCATTTCACTACCAATTACAAAACCTCCATGCGATGCGTACACTGTACAATTCCTGATGGTGACATTTCTTGTGGGCATACCTCTTTTTCTTCCTTCTGCATCCCGGCCGCTTTTCATGCAAAGCGCATCATCGCCCACATCAAATACACTGTTTTCAATCAATACATTCTTACAGCTTTCCACGTCAATTCCATCGCCGTTTTGCGCATACCAGGGGTTTTTTACGTTGATGCCCCTTACGCTTAACTGCTCACACATCAGCGGGTGGAGGCACCAGGCTGGTGAGTTTTGAAAAGTGACCCCTTCGAGCAGAATTACTTTACAATTGGTCAACACCAGCATATTGGGCCGTAAAAAATCTTTGATGCTGTCGTAAAAAGCTGCTGATTTACCCGCTGCAATTACACCGGGGTTTTGGAATTGTGATCCCTTCAGCGATTTTTCTGATGGATACCATGTTTTTTTATCATCGCTGAGCAGGCCACCTGATGCTATTAATTTTTTCCAGTTTGATTCGCTCAGCTTGTCTTTTTTTACCATGCGCCATGCATCGCCATTGCCATCCAGTATGCCTTTGCCGGTAATGGCAATGTTTACTGCTCCTTCTGCACTAATGGGCGATTGGTTGCGCATTTGCGGCAATCCTTCCCAATTGGTGGCTACCAGCGGATACTGATCAAAATCTTTGGTAAAAAGTAAAGTGGCGCCCACTGCCAGGTGCAGGTTTACATTGCTTTTTAAAACAAGCGGACCAGTGAGCCATAACCCGGCAGGTACCAGCACCACACCGCCACCCTTTTGGCTGATATTTGTAATGGCCTGGTTAATGACTTTTGTATTCAATATACCTCCATCACCAACAGCACCCAGTTTTTTTATGTTGAGGGTATCTTTTTTAAATACCGGAACGGCAACAGGGGGCAGCATTAATGACTGTGCCTCTGTCACAGCAACAGCATTAAACAATAAAACTGTAACAAAAAATTTACGCATGTACATTTTTTAATATCCCGGATTCTGAATGAATTCTGTTTTGTTGCTCACAGCATCTATCTGAAACTGGGGTATGGGCCTCAGTAAGTGAAAGGGCTTGATACCCGGTGCAGCCTGGGGGTTAAGCGCCGTTACCCTTGATACCAGTTTGTTTGTCCTTTTAAGATCAAACCAGCGCCATTGTTCTCCTGCCAGTTCCCTTGCCCGCTCATCTAAGATAAACTCTTCTGTAACATCCGCCGGAGTTATTTGCATGGCAGCAGTTTGACCCGTATTGGCCGCTCGGGTACGCACCTGGTTAATAAGTGCTGCCGCAGTAATATTGTCCCCGCTGCGGAATTTTGCTTCAGCCGCTACCAATATGATATCTGCCAGCCTGAAGATATAGGCATCCCTGGCACTTTGCTGCTCTGCTACCGATGGCCTGGTTGGGTCAAGGAATTTTTTTAGCGATACATAGTTGCTGGTATTTCTGGGTGTACCGTTGGTATTGTACACATTGTTGCGGTCAAATATCTCATATTTTCTGCTGTCACGGAAAGCATTGGTGACCGCCTGCTTGGTAATCCAATGTGCTGTATCGCCCGGGTTGAGTGTAAAAGAAGCTGTGGCTCCAGTTGACAATACCCTTGAATAAGTGGTAGGCGTGGTTCTGTTGCAAATCCAAGCTTCAGAAAATGTTGCAAAATAACGGCTGTCAATATTTTCATTGTACATATCCAGTAAGGCACGGGTAGGCATGTACCGGGTAAATGGTCGTCCGTTGGCTATATCCCTCACCATGCCTGGCCTTACGTCGTACTTCTGCAAAAACATCAGATGCCCGTTGTTGGCGCCACGGGGATGCCCCTGGGGATAGGTAACCGCACTTTGCAAATCATTCAGCAGCAGGTTGGTCGAGTAATTTACTGCCCAAATAATTTCCCTGTTTACGTTATTGGTCATTGACCATAAATCTGCATACCGGGGTTGCAACTGAAAATTATATGCAGTCATTACCCTGTTGGCATAAAAAAAACTGCTGTCGTTTGCCCCGGTTGTTAAAAAGACCTTGGCGATAAATGCCTCGGCTGCTGGTTTGGTTACCCGGCCATTCTCAGTAGTGGTATTGGGCAGGCCCTGGATGGCAATGCGCAAATCGGTAAGTATTTGTTTGTAGAAATCGGCTACTGGGGTTCGGTTGGCGGTGGTTTGGATACCCACGGTTTCGTCCAGAGTAAAATGTACGCCGCCCCAGGTTTCAACTATGGTGTAGTAATACCAGGCCCTCAACATGCGCAGTTCTGCTTCCCTGATTTTTTGCTGGGCAGCAGTTAAACCTGAAGTTGGCACCCGTTTGATGAGTCCATTGCAAAGATTTATGGCAGCATACAATTTTGGCCACAGCGAGCCGAGGGTAGCTTGCTGGGGATTAAGACCGGATGTAAACTGAGTTAATTCTGCATTGGGATCGTCCACACCGCTCATCCAAAGATCGCTGCTGGCTTCATACACGTGAAATCCTTCCTGCTTTCCCCATATCCAGCGGTTGTAACTGTAGGCAGCACTTACGCCAGACTCAAAGCCAGCGGGTGTATTGAAAACGGCATCTGCAGTAGTGCCACCCGGGTTGTATTCTGTGAGGTATTTTTTACAGCCGCCCAATGTGAGCACTGCTAAAATGATGATGATAATACGTTTCATATAATGAGTAATTTTATTTGAAGTAAATTATAAATCGATATTTACACCAGCCAGCACAAGGCGGGTAAGCGGGTTGGTAAGCCCTCCGCCTCTTTCCACATCATAATCCTTTATTTTGGAGAATGTGAAAAGGTTACGTCCGGTTACATAAAACCTTACATTGCTTACGCCCAACCTGCTTAGTTTGTTTTTTGGCAGATTATATCCCAATGTAAGGCTGCGTACTTTTAAGAAAGAAGCATCTGTATAACCCAGGGTGGAAGAATACAATACAGAAGTAAAGGCGGCTGTTGTGCGTGGCCTTGGAAAATCATTGCTGCCATTTTCCGGTGTCCAGTAGTTTACCACAGCACTGTTTTCCCTTCCGGGCATGTGAAAGCGGGTATAATAGCCATAATTCATCATCTGGCCCACTCTAGCAAAAAGGAAAACATTCAGGTCGAAGTTTTTATAGCGAAAGTCGAGGTTAAGGCTGCTGTTCCACTTAGGCACCAATTGGCCGATGACTTCCCTGTCGTTTGTATTGATCACATTATCGCCATTGATATCTGCTACACGAATATCACCGGGTCTTTGACCCTGTGCAATAGCAGCTGCAGAGTCGGCCAGTTGCCAGATACCTGTTTTGCGGAAATCATACAGGATATTTACAGGCGATCCTATAAACCAATTATTAGCAATGTCATTGGTATTGTTGGGGAGGCCCGTAATACGCTCTTTGTTGGTAAAGAAAGTAATCCCTGCATTGAAAGTAAAATCTTTTTTACGGATGACTGCTATATTCAGTCCAATGTCTATTCCCAGGTTTTCGGTACTGCCCACATTGTCGAATGTAACACCCACACCCGAAGTGGCCGGCAGCCGGCGGAGTAACAGCAGGTCGCTGGTATTGGTTTTATAGAAATCAATGGTACCGGTAACACGGTTATTGAACAGGCCAAAATCCAGGCCTGCATTAAAGGCTTTTGTTTTTTCCCATTTCAGGTTGGGATTGCCTACGGTATCGCTGAAGGCCAATCCGAGTGCGGCATTTTCGCCAAATGAGTTGGGTATGCGGGTAAGCAATGATTGTGTTCGGTAAGCAGTAATGGCATCGCTGCCGGTAAGACCATAGCTTACCCTTAATTTCAGCTCGTTGATCTTTTTATTATCCTTCATAAATGCTTCATCACTGATGCGCCAACCCAATGCCACAGCAGGAAATGCCTGCCATTGGTTACCTGCGCTGAGCTTGGAAGATCCATCTGTACGGAAAGTGGCTGAAGCCAGGTAACGGCCTTTGTAAGCGTAGTTAACACGGCCTGTATAAGAAATGAGGTTCTCTTTGGTATAACCGCTGTTGATAGCGATATCGGCAGTAGCCCCGCTGAGGGAATAAAATAATTGAGATGGTAATATCTGCCTGCCACCCTGTGCGGTTACAAATTCGGAATTGTTTTGCAGGAAAGAGGTAACACCGGTAAGTGTAAAATTATGGTCTTTTATCTGCCTGTTATAGGTGAAAATATTTTCCCAGGTAGTGTTGCGGCTTGTGCCTGCAGTATATTGCGCTACCGGATCCTGGCCACGACGCAACAGCGAGTTCCTGTCAAAGAAAGAACCGGCCCGGCTGTTATTGAAAATCATACCGAGGTTGGAACGGATATTTAAGCCTTTGATTGGCGTAAACTCGGCATACACCACACCAAAAGTACGGGTGGTTACTGTATTGTTTACTGCTATTCCATCCTGCTCATCTATCAACGGATTCCAGCGGGCAGCATCATTGTTGGGGGAAAATACGATATTGCCCAACGAATCATATGGCAGTGAGGAAGGGGAAATTTTAGACGCTTCATCCAATGGGTTGTTGCGTACGTTTACATCAAAATAAGTAAACTGCATTTGCATGCCCACTTTGGCAATTTTGCCGAGTGACTGATCCAGGTTCAGCCTTGCTGTATATCTTTTTAAATCATCTTTTTTAAACAGCCCTTTTTCGTTATAGTAACTTAACGAGAGATAAGCCTTGGTTTTTTCGCTGCCTGCACTTACACCCACCTGGTGTTCCTGCTGACTGCCATCATTGATCACCATGCTTGTATAATCGGTGTTTACATTATTGGCTAAATTCGCCAGCTCCTGCGGATTGAAAAGCAGGGGATCGTTGGCCGTGCTTGTCCAGCTTCCGCCGGGATTGATGCCTGCCAATGTAATCCTGCGGTTGGCTGCCCTGCGCAAATCGGCATACTCCTGTGCATTCATATAACGGGGATAACCTGCTACACTGCTCACACCATAGTAGGAATTAAATTCAATTCTGGGTTTACCCGTATTACCCTTTTTGGTTGTAATTAAAATAACCCCATTGGCACCTCTTGAACCATATACTGCTGTAGAGGAAGCGTCTTTCAGCACTTCCATAGACTGTATATCGTTAGGGTTAATATCCTGTATAGAGCTGTATTGAATACCATCAACGATAAATAAAGGACCATTGCTGGCTGCAATGGAACGGTTGCCCCGGATGGTGATGTTTACACCGGAGGAAGCGGAGCCGCTGTTACGGGTAATATCTGCACCCGGTAATTTACCCTGCAGGCTTTCCATCAGGTTGGCTGCCGGTATCTTTTTTATTTCGTCTGCTTTTACAGAAATGACCGAACCGGTAAGGTCTTTCTTTTTGGAAGTACCATAACCAATCACCACTACCTCTTCCATTTTGCGCTGCCCCAGTTTAAGCCGGGCTTCGGCAACGCTGCCGTTTACAATGTCCAGTTCAAGGTCATCTGCACCGGCATAAGTAAATACCAGCTTGGCATTGCGGGTACCGGATGGAACAGTTATGGAATAATTGCCTTCCTTATTTGTAACAGTTGTTTGGTTGGTTGACTTAACACTGACCGTAACACCTTCCAGCGGTGTTCCTGTTTCGTCATTTACCACTTTTCCGGTAATCGTTTGCGCAGCCGCAAAAAATGTCAGCAGCATAGCCCAGCAACAAAGAATAGTTCTTTTCATGAAGCAATCGTTTTAATAGGGTACAATTTTACTATTAAGATTGCTGTTTGCAGCGGCTTCCGGGTTGTTTATTTACGCAATCGTTACCGGTGATTTGAGTAGTTTTTGCATGCCAGGTCTTTCATGAACTATTTTTAATAACAGAGCGGCTGCCTTTTACTGCAGCCGCTCTGTTAACTGTTTAGATATGGCAATGCTTTTACAAAATGCCAGTTACTAATTCGCTTTAAAATGTGGAGCATGCATTACCACCTATTGTAGCACCAGCACCTCCTGAACCTGTTACCGTTGACTTAACACTGGAAGCACTCAGTACAGACAATGTATAAGGCGGTGTAAAGGCTGTACCGCTTCCGGCAGTATTGCCAGTGGTATTGGTAAAAATGTTGTTCCGCTGTGTAACAGCAGTAAAGTTATTTGCAATAAACCTGATGGGCTCATCTACATTTTCAAATACATTTGCCTCAACCAGTATATTGGCTTCGAGGCCGGCCCCTATGCAATAATTAGCAACCGGGCTGTTGAAGTAATTGTTAACCAGGTGTATTTTTCCAAACCTTACCCTTGGCATACGCTCTACACAACCCGGTGCCCACCAGCAACGGGCAAAAGTGATGTTCAACGTATTTCTGTCAGCAGTGGCACCATCAGATGAACCAATCAGGTTGGTGTACCTGTGGTCGTTGGATCCACCAGAACCGCCTGCCCGTGGAGGTTTGAGGTAATTGAATTTTGTCCAGCTTACGGAGATGAAATTGGCTTTGTTCTTAAAGTCCAGGTTGCCATCTACCCCATCTCTGAATTCACAATGATCAATCCATATCCTGGTGCATTCATCAATGGTTAAATTATCCTGTCCATCTACGTCATAAGCACCGGGGCCTTCAAAAATAAGGTTCCTGATGACTACATCCGTACACCTTCTCATGTACATGATACCGGAGCCGGTTTTGGTTTGGTCATTGGAAAGCAATCTTGCCCCTGCAACGCCATAAATGGTTTTGCCTGACTGGTCTTTAAAATCAATTCTGCCCAATGAAGGAACGGTTATGGTTCCCCTTACTTCGATGAGCTTTACTGTGGTGGAAAGAACAGCCGCTTTGAACTGGTCGTAATTGGTAACCACAGTTGGCGTTGTTGTGGTTCCGCTGCCGCCCGAAGTGCCGCCACCCTGCGAAGCCCAGCCCCTGGCGTTGCACAGGGCCTCTGTAGCGGGCACAACAGCATTGTTTACCGCCAGTTCATCTGAAGTGGTATTGCTTTTTTTGCACCCCAATACAAGGGCCGTCATTCCAATGAATGTCATCAAGATTTGTTTTTTCATTTTTTTTGTTTTATTTGTTAAGAGGTTATTTACATTACTTGTGAAGTGATAAAAAACGGCACTCATTGCACCAGCAGAGGCTGTACAAGCTTTTTATCTTTTCCGGGTGAAATGGCAACAAAATAATTACCAGGCGATAGTTTGCTGCTGTTTACAGTAAGGTAATGTGTGCCCTGTGCCATTACTGCATCGGCTACCCGCAATACCCTTTGCCCCTGTGGTGTTACTATATCTGCAGTAACCCGCTGCTGCCGGGCATTGTCGAATTTAATGGTGGCTTGTTCATTAGCCGGATTAGGAAAAACACGAATGGCATTTTGGGTGATTACTGATACAGGAGCTGTTACTGGCTCTGCCATGCGGCCTCCCACCGGTGTGCTGCACAAGGCTTCGGTTGGATTGTTGCCGGTAATTTCTATCCAGTCAATCACCGCAAATTCTGAGGCCACGGTAGTTTCCAGCCTGATTTTATTGGCACCCGCTACCAGGTTCACATTCACCGGAGCCGTGGTGGTCCAGGTTGTCCAGGCAGCCGTTTTGGGAAAGCCAACACTGGCTATAGCCTGGGTTCCATTTACCAGCACCCTGGCCGTAGTAGCACTTGCAGAACCGGCATTGCTGTAGCGCCATCTGAGGGCGTAGGTTCCTGCGGCAGGTGCCCTTACGGCCCAATCAATACCCTGCCCGGCAGAGTTGGACAGGTTAATGTAAAAACCACCATCTGCTCCTGTGTAAGTATTTTGGCGGGAACCGTTGGCAGCACAATAACCGGTACCGGTGGCTGCTTTATCGTCAATACGCAAAGTAGTGCTGCCACCGCCGGATAATACAAAACTGGCTGTAACAGCAGCGTTGGCGTTCATGGTTACAGTGGTGGTGGCATTGGTACCGGTTGCCGATCCGCTCCAGCCACTAAAACTATATCCTGCCGCTGGTACTGCTGTAAGTGTAACCACGGTACCCGCTGCGTAGCTTGCGGCATTGGGGCTGCGGGTGATGGAGCCACCGGCAGCAGGTGAGGCTGTGGTGGTAAGCGTGTACGTTGTGCCACCTGTTGTACTGAAGTTGGCAGTCACCGTTCTGTTTGCACTCATGGTAACTGTAGTGGAAGTACTGGTACCAGTGGCATCTCCGCTCCAGCCGGTAAATGTATAGCCTGCTGCCGCTACGGCCGTTAAGGTAACTACCGTACCCGCAGCGTAAGTGGTTGCATTGGGACTGCGTGTGATGGAGCCTCCGATGGCTGGTGAAGCGCTGCTAGTAAGACTGTAATTGGTAACTGTGCCTCCACCTGACTCCAGTGCGCCCAAATCAGGAGCCGTACCATTAAAGGTAATACCGGTAGTAGCCACGCCCCGGTCTATTGCATCGCTGCCCGCAGCCAGCCTTAAGAAGCCATTGGAAGTGGGGTTGGCATTAGAGCCTGGAGTAATCGTAACAAAATCAGCAGCATTGATGGTAAATGCACCGGTAATGCCATGAAATGCATTGGGTGCAGTGGCTGTACCAATAATACGGTCTGTTGAAAAACCGGCCAGGTAAGAAAGGTTGTTTCTGAATATACTGGTGCCACCATCAAAGTTGAAGTTGCGCTCTGTGTTGTTGTAGGCAGTGTTATTCGTAATTTCCATGGTGCCCAGGTTGCGGTTATAGGTAAAGCCATGTTTGCCGTTGTTGAATGCTATACACCGCCTTACGATATGGTTCACTGAAATGTCTTCTCCACCCAGTTTAAAACCATTCTTATCGCCGCTGCCTGAAGTGCCACCTGTGGTAAGTGTACCATTGGAATGAGCAATGCATCCCTCCAGCAATATCGTACCAATGGGGCCATCGGTGGCCTTGGTATATAAATCCCAGCCATCATCAATATTGTGATGGGACACACAGTTTCTGAATACATTGCCATTGCCGCTGGTGAGCTTTGCAGCAAAGCCATCCGCATTTTCATTGGTTGGGTCACGGTTGTCGTAAGCTTCGCAACCTGATACCAGGTTATTGCTTGGCCATAGTGCAATGGTATTGTAGTTGGTATTGAAACGGCTGAGCTGCAAACCACTGTCGGCATTGCGCCGGAAGATACAGCGCTCAATGATATTGTTATCTCCTGAAAGCAGCATGCCATTATCTCCGGCATTTTCAATGATGATGTCCCTGAAATGCCAGTAAGCACCATCCAGTACAATGCCCCTGTTGGAGCTGCTCACTGCCATACCAGCAAAGCTGATTACCGGCACTTCGCCATTATAGGCATATACTTTTTTTGTTGCACCACTGCTGCCACTATTAGCCTCTGCAATAATAATGGTCTGCGTAAAACTGTAGGTGCCGCCCCGCATAAAGATGGTACCACCCGGCGTAACGGTGGCGATGGCATTTTGCAATGTGGTTGGTGCACTGATGGAAGTGCCGGGGCTGGAAGCGCTGCCCGTTGGAGACACATACAGCACCTGTTGTGCCGCTGCTGTTAAACTAAACAGCCATAAAATAATAGCTAAGCGAATTTGTTTCATAATAAAGCATATTTAATCGTGATGAAGAAAATACAATACCTGTTGCCAAAATTTCATCAATTGGCAATTGCTGCTGGTATGCAGCCAGGGCATATGTTTTGTTGTGAATGGGGTGGGTAAAGTCTACTGTTGTTCAATTGACACAGGTTATAAAGCCAGCTTGATGCAGCTTAACTAATTTGCACTAAACAGTAGTAAAAATAAAAATGTATCTCAGTATTTCTCCGCAATCGAAATGTCACACAGTCATCAATCGTAATGAATGTAAAGTAGTATCAAATGAGATAATAAATTCATGTGCAGTGAACTTTATTTACGCTATCGTTATCGGGAACGATTGCATAAACAGTAAAAAGACAAAGTGCATTATACTGCTTATTTGTGCAATAATATTGTGTGCATGTTTTATTACCGTAAAGCAGTTTGATTGAATCAGGCTGCAAATTTTACTGCCTGCCGGGCCAGCAGTTTCCATTTGCCTTTTTGTTTTTGCCAGATGAGCAGTACTTTCAGTTTTACTTCGCCGGGTTTTCCATTGTCGTTGGTGACAGCGCTCAGCAAATGCCGTACAATGGCTGTTTTACCGCTGATGATTACAGATGGTTCAGTCAGCTCAATGGTTACAAAATCTGATTTGCCGCTGGCAATTTTTTCAATAAAATCTTTTTGCCCTTCTACTGCACCGCCTGAGTGGCCATAACTGAGTTGCGGCGCAGTAATGCTCTCCAGTGCAGCCCTGTCGCCGCTTAACATAGCCAAACGTAATTGCTCTACGGCAGTTGCTACCTGCTTTTCTTTTTTAGTTTGTGCAATTCCATAGCAGCAAACACACAACAGTAATAGTGCAATAACTGTTTTTTTCATCTCAATCATTTTTTATTGGTTCAAAACGTACCCAGTCAATATCGGCATAGCCAGCATCATTGGTAGTATTGTTACGGGTGCAGAAGATGCCGATTTTAGCACCCACCCAGCGGCCTGGCTTAGCGGTGAAAGATTGAGGTAATTCAGTAATGCTCCCTTTGCTATCACCAAAGCTGAAATGATAAACACCTCCTTTGTCCATTTCCACACCCAGCATAAAATCATTTCCCTGTAACGGAAAACTGGCAACTTCTTTTTCCTTATTGTTTTTATCAGCCCTAGTATTTTCATTGCATACCAGGAACAAGCCACCCTCTTTCTTCTGCACAGCAATGTAACCGTAATCCGTTCCAAACATGACGAGGCCAAGTTTTTCATTTTCATGCTTTGGATTAAAAGAAAACTTCATCCTCACCCGGAACGCTTCTGCAGGTAATTTCTGCGCAAGTATATCAGGCAGGTTCCAAATATTTTGCAAACTGTCTGGTGTATACACAGAAAACATCCTTAAAAAACCAGCAGCAGTGGGTAATGCCCAGCCTTCTTTGGGATTGGCCTGCCACTGCCATTGCAAACCCAGCCGGGGTTCGTTACATTCATCTGATTCGGCAGGGGTGATACTTTTATGCTTTATTACTGTTGCCGGTTTTTTGTATGTTTCTACCGGCTCACCTGTACCATCGCCATCAGCATCATTACCAATCACCGGCCAGTCGTTTTTCCATTGCATGGGCTGCAGGTGTACCACCCTTCCATAAGCTCCTTTGTCCTGGAAATGCAGGAACCAGTCTTCGCCCGAAACTGTATTTACCCATGCCCCCTGGTGCGGACCGTTGACTGTAGTGCTACCCTGCTGCAACACCACTTTTCTTTCATAAGGGCCATAAATATTTTTTGAACGCAGTACTAATTGCCAACCGGTACCCACACCACCTGCCGGGGCAAAAATATAATACCATCCATTGCGTTTGTACAATTTAGGGCCTTCCACAGTAGGGTCGGTTTGGTGGCCATCGAAAACCATCACAGCATTGCCAATTACTTTTGTGGCTGATGTATCCAATTGCTTTATTACAAGAATGCTTTTAAAACCGGCACGGCTGCCCGCATAGGCATGTACCAAATAATTTTTCCCGTCCTCATCCCAAAGCGGACAAGGGTCTATCAGTCCTTTGCCTGCTTCAACAAGTATTGGTTCACTCCACGGGCCGTTGATATTGCTGGCAGTGGTTACATAAATACCAAAATCAGGATCGGGGTAGTAGATGTAAAACTTTTTGTTGTGGTAGCGGATGGCAGGTGCCCATACACCACCACCATGCTGCACTTTTGAAAAATGTTCAGCAGGCTGCAGTTTTTGCAACGCATGACCAATGATATGCCAGTGTATCAAATCTTTTGAATGAAGGATAGGAAGCCCCGGCACATGGGTAAAGCTGGAAGCCGTCATGTAATAATCATCTCCCACCCTGATGGCATCGGGGTCGCTGTAATCGGCATGAATGATGGGGTTGCGGTACATGTCCTTTGACGCATCGGGCATCCATGACTGTGCCTGCAACTGCATACAACTGCAAGCGATGATTGAAAAAACTGTTATGGTCAGTAATCTTGTCACAAATCAATTACTGTTCTTTCCTTACTACTGCGGAAGGCGGCTTCAATAATTTGTATTACCTGCCTGCCCTCATTTGCCGTAACCGGCATTGGCGCATCGTTTACAATTGCCTGGTAAATGGCTTCGTAATAATCGCCATAGTTTCCCTGCAAAGAAGGGATATAAGCTCTTGTTATTTCACCATTTATTTCGGTGTGCAATAATCCTTTGTCGGTTTCAGGTTCTTTGCCCCAATCAGCACCGCCGGGTATTTGTCCTGCCTGCAGCATGGTTTCCTGTACATCGGTTTTGGGTTTGATGAATGAGCCTTTGCTGCCATGCAATATATAGCCGGGCAAAGCCTCCCTTACCTGGTAGCTGCATTTTAATCTTACCCTGAAAGATGCATAATACAAAATGATTTCAAAATAATCATCTACCTGCGAATGGGGCCGCATGATGGCGACATCTGCAAACAGCGACTGGGGCATGCCAAATAATTGCAAAGCCTGGTCAATTAAATGTGCCCCCAGGTCGTACAGCGCACCTGCACCGGGGCCGGGTAATTCCTTGTGCAATTTAGGACTCAGTTCTTCCCTGTACCGGTCAAAGTGAAACTCGGCTTCCACCATATTGCCCAGCAAACCATCATCCAGTACTTTTTTGATGGTACGGAAATCACTGTCGTAACGGCGGTTCTGGTACACTGAAATTTTCCGCTGCTGTTTTGCAGCCATTGCAATCAGCGCATCAGCCTCAGCCACGGTATTGGTAAAGGGCTTTTCCACAATGATGTGCTTGCCAGCCAGCAGCGCTTTTTGTGCATAGTCAAAATGAGTGTAATTGGGCGTATTGACCACCACCAGCTCTATGGCATCATCTGCCAGCATACTTTCAAGTGTGCGGAATGTTTTACTGCCGGGATATTTTTCTGCGGCGAGGTTTTTTGTTCTTTCCCAGGCCCCATAGAAATGAAAACCGGGATGCACCTGTAAAAAAGGAGCATGAAAAACCCATCCACTCATACCAAATGAGCAAAGGGCAGTATTGATTATTCTGGATTCCATGCCCCAAAAATATTCTTTATTGTGTATTGTGCCGCTTCTGTTTCTGTTAATTGTCTTGCCCATTTCACCCTGGTGGTCGTATTGCCACCAGGGCCGCTGCTGTTGTACTCTGCATAACGGGCCGTAGCCTCATTAGCGGGGTTCTTCCAGTTATTCCATCCTTCTGCTATAATATGTTTGTCCATCCGGCAATTAATATAGGTTACGCTGGCTGTGGGGCTCCATGGCCTGCCCAGCGATACTTTATTGATATTGCTGTCGGCAGTAAGCTTGCAATCAAAAAAAACAAACCCATAGGGAATCACCGAATTGGTGGAAGCTGCCGTAACATGGGAGTTTTTGCGGCTGTGTATATGGCAATTTTTAAATACCGCCGTGGCTGCCCCGAAAATAAAATCGGTGGTGCCCTCAATATAACAATCCTTAAAAAAATGTTTTACCCCGCTGCCACTTAAAAACAACACATCCTGGTTGCCCACCATGCGGCAATTTTTAAAAGAAGCCCGGTTACCTTCAATGCGCAGTGCAACAGCCTGCCCGGCAGTAAAGCCAGCATCGTTTTGAAAAGTGATATTGGCGGCGCTGAAATCGTTGCCATATACAAAAAAAGATGCACAGGTCCAGGTATTGAGCGTATCGCCATTGGGCAGCCTGGTGCCAGCATGGTTGTTAAAGGTAAGTATGGTACTGTCTTTGCTTTCGCCCAGTAGTTGTACAAAATTTTTGCGGGCATCAATGGTTATTACTTCCTTATAAATTCCGTTTTTTATCAGTATGGTTACCGGCTTATTGTTGCTGCAGGGAATGGCATCCAGCGCCTGCTGTACAGTTTTGTATTTGCCCGAGCCATCAGCCGCTACTGTCCATTTTTTTTGTGCAGCACCAATGAAGGGTATCAAAAAAAATACAGCAACGATAAATTTACAGCGTATGTGCATATGATAAAAATTGGCAGGCAGCTAAATACTGCCTGCCATATAAAGTTACTTAACAAATGGGATGCAAAGTCGCTCATTTGCAGTGATTACCAGCAAACGGTAATTGCCTTTTACCAGGGTTGACACCGGCAAGAAAGTGTATGCCGTATTGGCTGGCACGGTTGATTGCTGAACCAGCTTACCTGCTGCATCAATTACCTGCAGGCTTATTTTACCTGCTGATGCAGGCAACTGCACATTCAAAAAGTCCGCAACAGGATTGGGGTAAATTTTTATACTGCCGCTCAGCTTTGCATTTACTGTTACAACATGACTGTATTTTGCAGTGCCGTCATTGTCAGTCATTTTGAGGCGGTAATATGCTGTGCCGCTTAGGAAAGCATTGTCAGCATGCTGGTATTGGTTTATGGTAGTGGTGTTGCGTGCAGCCACTTGTGCAATGGCAGTATAGTTGCGGCCATCGAAGCTTTTTTCCACTACATACTGTTTAAGGTTTACTTCATTTTCTGTTGTCCAGTTAAGGGTTATCCCCTGCCTGTTGTAAACGGCATTAAACGCAACAAGGCTCACTGGTGTTGGTGCATATGAAGTAACGCCAAAAGGTGAGTAGCTGCTTATTTGTGTTGCCCTTGCTACATAAGGATCGGCTGCAGTACCTGTACCTGTTACTGTGGCGGGAAAATATTCCCAGGCTGCCCCGGTCCAGTGCATGATGCTTACAGTACCAGCCGGGTTAAAAGAACCGCCCTGGTCGGCAGTAATCCAGCTCAGCCGCATTGTATCATTGGCACTTGGGCTGCCGGTTATGGAAAAATTCCATTGCCTTGTTACACATTCAGCAGGTGCAACTGGCGGATTGTCAAATGTGCTTTTAACATTGAGGGAATACACTGCAATGGTACCACTTGTATTCAGTCTGCTGATTTGTGCATTGGATAAACCTGCACCGCTGTTTGCCACCGGAAAAAGCGACCTGCTGCCATCACCCAACACCGTACGCCTGAGCAAACCGGATCCCTGAACCACAAATTTATTGTTGTTGAAGTTCATCACGGTGGCCAGTGTGGCATCCACCAGTGCATTGTTTTCAATGGTAAGGTTGGCCACGCCGGGAGCTACTGGCGAGGAGTTGAAGGCTGCCCCGGTTTTGATTAACCCACCACTTTTAACATTTACGTTTACCGTACCACCCGTTGGTGAAAAAGCAGTAAGGTTGGTAAGCGTTTGTGCAGATGCTGATAAATCAATGGTACCATTGATATTGTAGGTATAATTGCCAAAACCGCTGCCACTGCCTATTGCATTGTTATGAAAGTACCCATCGGCAGTTCTAATGGCGATGGTTTTACTTGCGCCTATGTTTACCGTGTAATTATCTGTAGCCGCAGGATTGTACACCGCCGAAAAAGCATAATTGGCTGCCTGCCAGAGGTTCATATTGATGTCAATGTCCATTGTTAAAGCACCGCCACTGGCAGAGCCTGATGCACCGATGATGCGCAGACGTTTTACATCAATACTGCCATTGCCATATATTTTCACTTGTTGTGCATTGATACCTGTTTCAATAAACATGGGGTCGTTTGCACCGCCCAATGTACCATCTACCTGCACTGTATCAACCAGCGGGTAAGTAAAGCCGGTTCCACCCTGGCCAATCTGCAGCCTGCGGTCGGCTGTATTGCCTGATCCCCAGAGTTTGGCCCCTGCCTGTATGATTATCCCCTTGCAACCCCGGTTGGCGTCTGCCATGGTTACCACATCATTAGAGCGTATCAGCACATTGTGTGTGCCGCTGGGTACGGTTGTGGCGGCAGTGCCGGTACCCGGCGAAGCTGCCAGTGCCGCAGCAAAGGAAGAAAAGGTTTCCCAGGTGGCAGTGGCACTCCATGCCCCTCCGCCATTGGCTTTGGTGGCATATACCACCTGCGCTTTCGCCTGCAGCATAAAGGCAAAGTTGCAGGCAATAAGAAATGTAAAAAATTTAATCATAATTGTAATGTTTGTGTATGAAATAAATTGCTTTGTTAAAATAAGGACGGGCTACTGTTAGTGTAACCCATCCCGTGCATGAAAAAAGACTCAGTTTATAATAATGGGTTCAGTTGCATAATCGCCTTTGCTGTTATGTATGGTAAGGTAATATGTACCCGGCAGCAGTTTTCGTAAATCAATACGCAAATTCCTGCCGGTAAAAGATTGTGCCTGTACAGTTCTGTCGGTTACATCTGCTAGCCTAACCTGATAAACATCACTAACGGGCATATTGATGCTGCTGTAAGAACTGGCCGGGTTGGGCAGTATGCGCAACCAGTTGGCCAATGCGGCTTTTACCAATAGAGTACTGCTGTATTTTACTGTTCTGTCCTTATCCACCATTTTAAGGCGGTAATAAGCATCCAGGTAAAGCGGGCTTATATCTTCTGTACTGTATGTATGCCCGGCAGCAGCGTTTTTGGCAGCTACTGAAGCCAGTGTTGAAAAGCTGGTTCCATTGGTACTCCTTTCAATTTCAAAACGATCAAGGTTTTGTTCGTAGGTAGTAGCCCAGCGCAGCATTAGTTTTTTACGCTCATAGCCAGCAGTAAATGACACCAGATTTACCGGCACTGTACTATTGGACACACCCATCACCCTTACATTTTTAATAAACGCAAAACGTGGTGTGCCTGTACTGCCGCAAGCCCAGTACAACCTGATGGTAACGGATTCGCCCGGGTTAAGGGTTACACCGGATATGCCATTCAGCGACAGTGCGTAATAATTGATTGCACCAGCATCGTTGCGCAGGATGGGGAATGATTTGGTAAAATTGCCACTTGTTGACAGTACCAGCGAAGTGCCGTTGCCTGTAACCCCATTCAAAAACTCGGTAGAATCGCTGGTGGTAAAGCCGGTTTTGGAATATACTGCCGCCATTTTGATACCGCTGACAGTAAGGTAAAAATCTGAGAGAAAAGTAATAGAATCCACCCTTACGGTATTACCAGGAGCTGCAGTGATGGTAAACTGTTCATAGTAATTTCTTTTTAATGTACCACCTACAATACTCCAGTTGTTACCTGCTGCATTGGCACCAAGCGCCTGGCCATATTGCCCTGAAAAGGATGGGATAGAAACCGAAGCAGCACTTCCATCTGAGGTAAACAAATTGTTCAGCGTGGCTGCACTGGCTGTTACAGCAGCAGAGCGTACTGCACCACTATCATTGTTGTTGATGGTTAATGGCCATTGCTGCAGCAGTACAGATGTTGGCGGTGCTGAAGCAGTTCCGCTTACGACTACCGGTACAGTAACTGCCCCTGTGCTTGCATTGATTACATTACCGGAATAATTACCGGCAGTGGCAGCATTTAATCGGATATAAATAGTAGTTAGCGGCACTGCGCCAGAACCGGGCGTAATGCTTAAAGGTGCCGCATTGGTAAACCAGGTGCTGTTGTTGGCCGATACTTCAAAATTTACCGGTGGGGTTATCACCAGGTTGCTAGTGAGGTTGGATGCAGAAACTGTATAGGTTTGGGCTGCAGAAGGAGTACCCACTGCCTGGCTGAAACCGCAAAGATTGAGCGCTGCGGAAGCGTTGACTGCTATTTGTGCTTCGTTTGAAATTTTCAGTGTATCCGTAATATGAGTTGGATAGCCTGCGGCAGAAGCTGCCAGGTAATAATAATATGCTGTACCTGATGCAGGCAGTGTGTTATCCGTATAAGAAAAATTGATAACACTGTCAGTAATACCGGTTGTAGTATAAATGGAACTAAAGTTGATATTATCGCTGCTGCGGAAAAGTTCGTACTGAACGCCTGCCAATGGCCAGCTAAGGTTCCAGTTGAAGGCTGAGGAACTTCCTCCCTTAACACCATTGAAATTTGACACCGCCAATGGGGTTTGCCCGGGCGTACAGGTACCTGCTGCCACCGCACAGGGGTCCCATGCGCCAAAAAGATTGGCAAAAGTGTAAGTGGCTGAATCCGTTGAATTAAGCTGGTAATACCAAAATGAAAAATATGGCAGACCGATTTGGTGGTTTGCTTTTTTTTGTTTAGTTTTGGTCTGTAATATATATCATTATTATGGCATACGCATTAGTTACCCCCGTCAAAGAAAGTGTTAAGGAATTGAGATT
>JANMIG010000040.1:0-33910 GCA_031375675.1 Chitinophagales bacterium | reverse complement strand
TACCGGGGATTTTACCAAACATACTATTGGCGTACAGAAAAGCAGACATCATTATTCTGACAAACCGCCGTATGCCGAACGGCACGTACGGTGGTGTGAGAGGACAGTAGGGGAAATAATCCCCTACTTCCTACTCGATTCAAACCTGTGTTTAAAGATGCAGCCCATCACCGGTATATTGCTGACCCTGCATTATTTTGGGGCAGATATACTTGCCCCGGTTAAACTGATTTCAATCAACGTTTCAATAATTTCCCATTCACATAATTTTCGAAGAATGCGTCTTTATAATTACTGCCAATGGGTAATTCTTCGTTTTTAAGGTAAACGTTAAATGTGTCAAATGAAATGATATGGGTAATATTAACGATAAACGATTTACTGATGCGGGCGAAGATGCTGTTGGGCAATTTGGCGTCGATTGTTTTGATGTTCATGGCCGTTAATATTTTCCTGTCTGCCAACTGTATCACCACATAGTCTTTTAACCCTTCAATAAACAGGATTTCTTTAAAAAATAGTTTAAAAAAACGCCTTTCTGATTTAATGAAAATATAGTCCTCATCAATACTGTCCACCTGGCTGATATGCTCTGCCGGCTGTAATAACTTTAAATAGGTTTCGGCTTTGTTAACCGCCTTCAGCAGGCGCTCAATGCGAACGGGCTTTACCAGGTAATCCACTGCATCCAGTTCATAACTGTCCAATGCGTATTGCGGATAGGCCGTTACAAAAACAACCAGCGGTTTTACAACCAGGCTCCTGATGTAATCCAGTCCGTTCAGCCCCGGCATATTGATGTCCATAAAAATAAGATCCACCTTCGCCTGTTGTAAAAAAATATTGGCCTCCATGGCGCTTCCGAAATCGCCCAGCAATTCTAATCCGGGTATTTGCCGCAGCAGTATTTCCATGCCCTGCCGGGCCAGGGGCTCATCATCTGCAATAATACAAGTCATAAAGGAATGGTTAAGTGAACGGTAAATAAATTGGTTTCGTCTTTGATGTCAAGCTGGTATTTTTTGCCGTACAGCAGCTCCAGCCTGCGGGCGATATTCTTAATACCCAGGCCACCTTCCGGCTTAATAGTAATAACAGAGGGCTTAGAGTTTTTAGCGATGAACTGAAGTTTGTTTTTTTCAGTATACAACAGTTCAATCAGCAGAAAAGAAGCTTCCCGGCTGTCGGCCCCGTGCTTGAGCGCATTTTCAATAAAATTGATGAAAAGCAGGGGAGGGATGAGCAGCCCGCTGATGTCACCGTTTATCTTTATTTCGTACCGGAAATTTTCCCGCCTGATTTTTTCAAGCAGCAGGTAGTAGGAAATCATTTCAATATCATTGCTCAGCAATACATATTCTTTGGTGCTGTCATAAATCTGGTAGCGCAGCACATCCGACAAACCCAGTATTACCTGCGACGCCTTTTCTGCATCCGTTTTAACAAGCGTTTGCAGGTTGTTAAGCGTATTGAACAAAAAATGCGGGTTTACCTGGTTTTTTAAATGAATCAGTTCTTCCTGTAATTGTGCTTTTTGCAAATCGTTCAGCCTTTGTGTATCAATCACCCATTTTTTAAATACCTTATACCCGGCGGTGGCACCCAAAAAAATTAACGGCAGCAGAATATTGTCAATAAAGTTTTTGATGGAGAGCCGGGGCAGTTCAATATATTTTTCAAATCCCCTGTACACATAATTGCCATGCAGGTATTCGCCCGAAAAGTAAACCACCCCAAGCCCCATACAGGCCAGGGTGTACAGCAGGTAGCGGTTTTTAAAAAGCAGCCTGGGCAGTAAAACAAGCAGGTTAAAGTAGATGATGAGTACGGCCAGAAAAAACATAAAAATACCATGATTGTAAACGGCCGCCATCACTCCGTCATAGTTTTCAATGGCCTTTTCAGCTTCGGAATTGCTGTTGGGTATAAAAACAGAGGCTAACGGAATCAGCAGCATGAAATGCCTGATGAAACTCCATCTTTTATTCATTAAAAATTTAAGCAGTAAGGTTTGCTGCTTTATTTCTGTTGACATATTGCTTATTTTATGCTGCACTGTGGCTGTACACTTATGCCGTTTTTATTGCTTTTGCCCATTACCGCCGCTGGCGAAAGATAATAATAAAGTGAATAGACTGAGCTTTTGTTGAAGCCGGTTTTTGCAGGATTATTTTGTTTTTACCCGGTTGCTTTCTTCGTCAGAAGCTGCTTTACGGCTCCTGACTGCTTTTATTTTTTGGTTGCCCAATGAGCAGGTAAACGAAAGCCTTACATTGCGGGTGTCTTCCCACTGCCTGAATTTTACATTAATGTCCTGGTACAGTATGCGGCCCCTTGTTTTTTCAGAAAACAGTACATCGTTAACAGACAGCGTAAATTTGCCCCGTTTGTCCAGTATAGTTTTTTGCACGGCAATGTTTAAAGCACCCTGTTGCTGCAGCGTGAAAAATTCAGAGAGAAAATTGGTAATATAATATCCTGATACCTCAATATTCCAGCTATTAGCCGGCTTATAATCAACCTGCCAGTAAGCCAGCCAGTTCCATTTTTTGCCATTGTAAGTGCCGCCAAGGTAGTTAGCCTTATAATGATTGAGGATTGCCTGGTTACCGGCGAACCCACTTATTTTTTTACCCAGTTGTATGGGAAAGTTCAGTTCAAAAGTAATGTTTTCAAACCGGGCCAGGTTCTCGGGTGTGGTAAATGTTTTGTTTCCTTCCTGCCTGGGTGCATCATTAAAAATCACATCTGTTGTTTTATTGTAGCTTACTGCAAAAAAAGGCTGTTTATCATACGTTATGGAAAATTTATAAGCGTCTGTAAGTTGTGGCTTAATGGTGGGATTGCCCCTTGTAAAAGTGAGTGAATCTAAAAATAATACAAAGGGGTTCTGCTGCTGGTAGCTGGGCCTGTCAACCCGGCGGCTGTATTGTGCTGTAGCTGCAAAATGCGTGGTAAGTTCACGGCTGATAAACAGAGATGGAAATAACTGCCAATAATTTCTGCTCAGTACGCTTTGGTTGTACGACTTTCCTTTTGCCACCGTCTGTTCAGTTCTCAGTCCGCCCGTAAGTTGCCATTTTTTAACTGTTTGACTGTAATTAATGTATGCTGCATTAATGTTTTCAGTGTACAGAAATTCGGTACTCCTGGCCGTATCACGTACACCATTTTGTGAAAAAGTCAAAAAATTATCAATAGACGCATAAGCAAGTTTAACCCCGGCTTCCAGTGTGGCCGCTTTTTTAAAGGGATTGGTATAATCAATTTTTAACACTCCGAACTTTACCGGGTTGTTCACCAGTTGATTGCTGGAAGATTTATTAATGCCGGCTGCATTGTTAATAATGTTACTGTTGTTCTTTAAACCAAATGAGGAGTAGTCAGCATCTGCGTTCAGTTGTTTTCCACTGCTGTCAAAAACGTGTTTCCAGTTAATGTTAGCGGCGTAGTTGTTCCGTTGCAGTACAATGGAATTTAGTGTTTGAAAATTGCTGATGTCCTGGCCCGATGCCACCAGGGTTTGATTTGTTTTATTGGTCATATTACTGCCGCCATCCCTGTTAAAACCGCTGACTAAAAAACCAAGGGTATTCTTTTTATCCGCATAAAAGTCGAGCCCCAGCCGGTAATTATGGCTGTTTACCCGGTAATAAAAGAGGTTGGTTTGAAAATACCGTTCTGTTTGAACTACCCTGTCAAATTCATTGAATTCAAACCAGTTGCGGTGATTGTAACTGTAGTTGCCAAACAGGTTCATCCTGCCTTTCCGGTGATTGAAGCTGATACCGGGGCTGTAACGGTAAAAATTTCTGTTAAAGCCTTCTTTCCGGTTATCATATAGCCCTGCACCACCCGATACTGTTACCGCTCCGTTGGTGCCTTTGGCCGTATTTCTTTTTAAAATTATGTTGATGACGGCTCCCCCTGCGGCATCATACTTTGCCCCCGGATTACTGATAACTTCTATTTTTGAAATATTGGCAGCCGGTATATCCTTCAGTACCTGGTTAATGTCTGTGTACTGGCTGCTCCTGCCCTCAATCATAATCAGTACATTGCTTTTGCCACTGATGCTCACTTTATCGTTTCTGATAATAACGCCGGGTACTTTTTTTAGTATTTCCAGGGCATTGGAGCCTGCCGCTGTGGCGCTGTTTTCCACATTTACCAGCAGTTTATCGGGCCGTTGTTCTAAATATGGTTTTTTTGAAACCACCACAACACCTGCCATCGTAGTAGCAGCCGGTTTTAATTGAATATTGTTGATAAAAAGAGCCGCTGCATCAACCTCAGCAGGCACCATGGCCATGGTATAACCAATTGCTGAGATGCTGATAATGTATTTGCCCGGTAGTATATTGGTAAACTGGTACCCCCCTTTGTCATCTGTTAAAGCAGATGAAAGCAGCAGGGAATCCTTGTGCTGCAGTAACAGCGCTGTTGCCGCTTTAACCGGTGCTTGTTGCTCATCCGTTACTTTACCGGTAATGCTTACCTGCGCCATAGCGGTAAAGATGTATAAGAGCAACGTGAGGGTAGTAATAATCTGTTTCATGTGTTTTAATTAAATGATGCTGCAAGCTGTCTTTTTTGTATCTGATATTTTAAAGAATTATAGCAAGCACGGGCTTCCTTATACCAAACCGTACTTTATCGTTTTTTATAAGAACCTTAACCTGAAAAAACAAAGCCAATCTTCAGTGACTGGCTTTGCAACATGGCTATACTGGTTTTTCCTTTAAAAAAAGCTATTTGCTGTATTGCAGTGTTACTTTATGCAGGGCCTGCAATAAGGGGCTTAAATCCAGCACTTTATCCTGGTTGGTGAGCACGGTGATGCAGGCACCAGATGCCGCATCGTACGCATTGTCATTCACGCTGCCGGGCACATAGCCATTGTGGGCGTAAACCGTGCGGCCATTCAATGCATTAACCCTTTGCTCCAGGCAAAGCCCGTAGCCATTATTGAGCGCACTGGTGGCAACAAACTGTTTCATCAGCTCCAGCGAATTCTGGTTAATAATTTTTCCCGCCATTAAACTGTTCCAGAAACGGGCGTTTTCTTCCGCAGTGCTCATCATACCACCCGCCGCATTATCCGCACTGCAAAAGGCTACCCTCGAATAGCCATACATGGCATCCAGGTCTTCCAGTTGCCCGCTGCCATAATCGGCCGACCAGGAGTGGGGGATGGTGAGTGGAGAGGTTTCAAAAGGATAATACACCGTGTTGGTTAATTTGGCTGGATCCAGAACCAATTCACGCAAGCTTTTTTTCAGCGGCTGCCCGGTTGCCTTTTCGATGATGATACCCGCAAGTAAAGTATTCTGGTCAGAGTACTGGTAGCCGCTGCCCGCAGGCGTAAATACGGGCGGTGTAAAAAAAGGATATATTTCTTCGGGCTGCCATACCCTGTTGAAATCGGACTTAATGGCGTCAATAAACAACGGATTATAACTAAAATCGCCGAAGCCGCTCGTATGGTTCAGCAATTGTTTAATAGTAACTTTTCCATTGGTGTAAGGCTTGTTCACAATCCATTTACCAATGGTATCGCTGATGTTTAAGATACCTTTTTCCTGTAGCTTCAGCATCAGGGTAGCAATATAGGTTTTGGTATTACTGCCAATGGTAAAGCTCATATCGGCTTGAATAGGCACACCTGCATGAGATTCTCCATACACCCCTTTCCATATGCCTGTATTGGGTATGAGTACGGCCGCTGAAACACCTTTGAGGTTAAGCTTGCGGCTTACGCTGTCCAGCACGGTTTGCAGGCGGCTGGCGTATGGCACAGACAGCGGGGCGTTTACAAATTCCCTGGTTAAATCAGGATTGATTTCTTTTTTACATGCTGCGAAGCTGATGGCCGCTATTGCCAGGCCCGCCAGCATTTTTATTCTTTTCATTTTTTTTAAATTATTTATTTACTTAAAATTCTATCCTGTAATTGAGGAAGGGAAAAAGACCCAGTTGCTTTGTTTTTTTAATGGTTCCGGAATTACTGTCATAGTACGTGGAATAAGTATTGATATTACTGGTTACATTTTGTATGTCCAGTTGCAATGTACGGGTACTGTGCCTGCGGTTTTTCCGGAAACTGATGCCGGCATCAAACCTGAAATAAGGAGTACCTTTTTGTGTGTAGTACCGGTCGGTTATATACATGGCTCTTCCCCTGGCCCTGGATGCGGGCAGGTCAATCTCAGCATCTCTTAAGCCGCCACTGGTTAATACTTTGGCATTAAGCCCCCAGGTTGTATTACCGTTCTTTTTTCGTTTCCATTCTTTGCCGGCCACCAGGTTTGCCTGGTAATTGCGGTTATACCGGGTATTGAATGTTTTATTGTCGTAGTTGGTATAGTTGGATGCAAACAGCGAGCCGGTAGCCAGGAAGTAATAGTTTTTGTTAAACGGTTTTTCAACACTTACATCTATGCCATAGTTATTGCCAGTGCCTTTACTCACCAGCGGCCCTATGCCGTCTAAATCATAAAAGCTGGAACTGTTGAGTATAGAAAAATAACTGTAGTTTTTCTGTTCTACCGGCACATCATACAGGTACTGGTAATATAATTCAGTTTTAAAGCGCATGCTGTTGGAGAAAGTTTTATCGTAACCCAGCACCCCATGCAGCGCCTTGCTCATGCGCAGGTTTTTATTGGGCAGGCTCCGAACATTGTTGGGGCCGGTGTTTTCAAAATAGTAAGTGGACAAATGTTCGGGTTTGGCATGCAATCCGGCGGCCAGGGTAATGGTTTGGCTATTGGGCATTTTATACGTGAGGGCCACCCGCGGCTCAATACTGTAAGTTTTATTGAGTTCAAGGTAAGAGCTGTGGAGCCCGGTATTAAGGGTAAGTGTATTGCTCAGCCGGTACTTCCACTGTGCATAAGCCTGGTAATACCCGCCGTTACCTTTGGCGGCCAGGCTCTTTTTCCATGTTTTGTCCACGTCATCGTAATAGCTGTTGGCGTAGTCAAAGCTGAGCCTGCTGCCAATTACACCTATCCGCAACGTACTTCTGCCATTGAATTTATTATTGTACAGTACCGAGGCACGGTAAGTAATGTCAATATTTTTTTCGTTGCCCACCGGCACTTTGGTATATTTAGCAGATGGATTCAGCGTATCAATAAGGGCTTTGGCCGATTGGCCGGAAACGGAAACCACTGTTTTGATAAAGGAATGTTTATTCAGGAAGATTTGGTGCGTAATGCCGGCAATACCCAGTTTGCCGGGGGCCTCCAGCACAAAATTGGGGTCATCATCCGTCCATTTCGTGCTGTCTTTAACAGGGTCTTTTACACTTTTGTTAAGGCCACCCAGCCCGAACAGGCCGAAAGTACCCGCCTTTTTGGTAGGAAAGTTGAGCTTAAACGACAGATCCTGGTAGTCTGGTGAAACACCCCCCAAGTCGAGAAAACCTTTTACCAGCGAAACGGTTGAGTAGCGGTAATTAATAAGGTAAGATGATTGCCCTCCTTTTTTAAAAGGCCCCTCAGCAGCGGCTTCCACACCCAGCAGACCAACCATAAAAGCGTACTCCCTTTTATCTTTATTACCGTTCCTGAAATTGAGGTCGAAAACACCCGCCGTAGCATTACCGAATTCGGCCGGGAAGGCACCGGTATAAAAATCGGAACTTCCCAATGTGCTGCTGCTCAGCATGCTGATAGCACCGCCCGAATTGCCGAGACTGCCAAAATGATTGGGACTGGGTATTTCAACGCCTTCCAGCCGCCATAAAACACCCTTGGGCGAATTACCCCTTACCACTATTTCATTACTGCCATCACCGTTGTTGGATACCCCTGCAAAATTCTGCGCCATCCTCGCCGGGTCAAAGGCTGCGGCAGGGTACCGCCTGGTATCTTCCACTGAAAAAGACCGGGCACTTGCCGTGGCGAACTCATTATTGGGCTTAATCCTGTTTTTAGTTGCTCTAACCGTTACTTCGCTCAGCCGGCTTATTTTTTCAGTAAGGGCAATGGTGAGGAAGACTTCCTTGCCTGAGTTTACTACAATTTCGGCTACCTGCTTATTTTCGTAACCTGTCATTGTAATTTCCAGTGCCTGCCTGCCTATGGCCACTTGTGCAAATGAAAAATTACCGGTACTGTCCGAAATGGTTTGCCTGCCTGTATTCAGCAGCAGTACGGTGGCGTTGGGTAGCGGCTTTTTTGAGTCTGCATCTATCAGCAATCCCTTTATTTTTTGTGTAAGCAGGGTGCCGGTTTTGCTTTCCTGCCCTGCTGCTATACAGCTTACCGCCAGTAACAGTGCGTTCATTACTAATTTTTTCATGCTGCAAATTACCGGCCGTCTTTTTTTGAGGGAATCTTATTATACATAAGGCCTTCTCTATTATAGCAAAGGGGCATTGCGGGGGGCGGATAAGGGGTTCCCCCGGGTTTATGGGAGCAGGATTTTACGGGCGGGCAGGGCACAAAAAAAACCGGGATGCGAAACATCCCGGTAAATATGATTAGTTTTTTAGCTCACCTACTTTATCCCATACTTCTGCTTATACCTTTCGTTCAGTTGTTTGTGCTTATCGTTCAAATCAATATCACGGCCCTGGATAAATGCTTTTACAACCTTGCTGGTACGCATATCCAGTATATCTCCTTCGCTGATGATGATATTGGCATCCTTGCCTGCTTCAATGCTGCCTGTTCTGCCGGATATGCCGAGGATAGTGGCGGCATTCAAGGTGATGGCGCTCAGGGCTTCTTCTTTGCTGAGGCCATAAGCGGCTGCGGTGCCTGCATTAAAGGACAGGTTGCGGCCACGGGTTTGCCCATCCTCATCTGTAATGGCAAACAGTACACCTGCTTTTTGTAAAGCCGCCGGTGTTTTAAATGGCTGGTCCACATCATCATCATCGGATGTGGGCAGGTTGTGCAGTTGCTGCAGTATCACCGAAATATTATTTTGTTTCAGGATGTCTGCCACCTGCCAGCATTCGCTTGCGCCCACCAGCGTTACATCAAAACCAAATTCCTTTACAAAATCTATGGCTACCAGCATTTCTTTTACAATACTGCAGTGGATGAACAGCCGCTGCTTTTTTTCAAACAAACCTTTTACGGCTTCAAATTTTAAGTTGGTGGTTGTTTTGCTGCTTTGCTGCAGGTACGATTTTGCTTCCCTGAAAAAACCTTTCACTTTTTCAATCTGCTCCAATCCCTGTTTTACCGGGTCGGCAGGTTGCTGTATGCCAAACAATGCGGCAAAGCGGTTGGGCCTGTTGAACAGTGATGGCATATAAAAGTGCATACCGTAGTCTTTATTGTAAGCTGCATCCTCCCATGTCCATGCATCTAACTGCACGGTGGAGGAACTGCCGCCCACCAGCGAACCCTGCGGCACCACATTGGCCAGCAAAATGCCGTTGCTGCGAAGGGTATTGATGATTTTTGAATCGCTGTTGTACGCCACAATGCTGCGCACATTGGGATTCAGTTCTCCCAGCTCGTTCACATCATTGCTGCCACGCACCCCGCTGCCTATTTCCTGCAGGCCAAGGTTGGTGCTGCTGAGGATGAGGCCGGGGTAAATATGCTTGCCTGCAGCATCAATAATGGTGCCGCCGTTGGCTGCCGCTGCCGTACCAACAGAAACAATCTTGCCATTTTCAATTACAATAGCACCATTATTTTCTATCACTTTGCCATTGCCCACATGCACTGTGCCGCCATTGATAATTATTTTCTGGCTTTGCGCTTTTGCCGGATAAATGTTCTCCTGTGCGTTTGTGCTTACCGCTAAAATTGTCAGCAAGTATATTATTAAATTCTTTTTCATTTTTAAATAGTTTTATTGTTTTAAAGTTCAAGGTTCAAAGTTCAGGACTCAGCGTTTGTAGTCCTGTTCTTGTATTTAACCCCTTTTAACTCTGAAGTACTTAAATAAGTCATTAATTTTTGAATTAAGTTACTGATGGAAATAACCATGTCATACAGTTCCTGAAATTCATCCTGGGTGATATAATTTCTGTCTAAAGCCCTGTACAGTTGTGAACGGGTTTCGCCGCAGGAGGCTTTTGCAATGCTGAGATATTGTATAAACTCTTTGTTGCCACCTCTTTCAAATCCTTCTGCGATGTTGTCCATAATAGAGCCGGTAGAGCCTTCTATCTGGTAAATCAGCCTGAAATTCTTTTTAAAACGCTCTTCGTCAATCAGTACGCCTATCTTATTACATAAAATCCTTGCCTGCTGCCATGAAAGAATGTCTTCGAATTTCTTAAAACTGTCCATACAACTTTGAACTTTAAACTTTGAACTATGTATTTCAAACTCTCCACTCCCCACAATCAACTATCAATTCTCCACTATCAACTAATCTCCATCCACCACCAGCAAACCATGACTATGCAAATGATCGCTGCAAGTATTCATCTTCTTCACACTCGGCATAGCCGGTCCCATATTGCCGCCACCTTTTTTCTCATTCAGCATTTTTTGTATCAGCCTTGTGCGTTCCGCAGCTACCTGCTTGCGCAGCTCCTTATCTTTTTCCCTGTCAAAGTACACAATGCCATCCACGATTGTTTTTTCTGCTTTGGCATAAATGCTTAATGGATTATCGCTCCACAAAACCAGGTCGGCATCCTTACCAGCTTTGATACTGCCTACGGTACCGTCTACATGCAGCATCTTTGCAGGATTGATGGTCACCATTTTCAGCGCATCTTCCTCACTCATGCCGCCATATTTTACACTCTTGGCTGCTTCCTGGTTAAGGCGGCGGGCCATTTCTGCATCATCACTGTTGATGGCCACATTTACGCCCACATTGTGCATAATGGTAGCATTGTAAGCAATGGCATCCTGCACTTCCATTTTATACGCCCACCAGTCGCTGAAGGTGGAGGCATTGGCACCATGAGCCTTCATTTTGTCAGCCACTTTATACCCTTCCAGTATATGCGTAAAAGTATTGAGTGTAAAGCCAAACTTTTCGGCCACCCGCATCATATCTATGATTTCGCTTTGTACATAACTGTGGCAGGTGATGAATCTCTTTTTGTTCATGATCTCCACCAGGGCATCCAGTTCAAGGTCTCTCCTTACTTTGGCCGCATCTGGTCCCTTCAGTGCCGCTTCGTAATCTTTGGCACGGGTAAAGGCATCCGTCAACACCTGGTCCACACCCATACGGGTATCAGGAAAGCGGTTGTTGTTTTGCGATGTGGTACGCTTTACGTTTTCACCCAGGGCAAATTTTATAAATGGATCGCTGTTGGCGAATTTTAATTGATTGTCGTTGGCACCCCAGCGCAGTTTTATCAGTTGTGTTTGGCCGCCAATGGTGTTGGCACTGCCATGCAGGATATGTGATGTGGTAACACCGCCGCTCAGTTGCCGGTAAATGTCCACATCATCCGGGTCAAGGTTATCGCCAATGCGTACTTCGGAAGTAACTGACTGCCCGCCCTCGTTGATGGATGCTGCGGCAATATGCGAATGCTCATCAATAATACCAGCAGTAAGGTGTTTGCCCGTACCATCAATCACCCTGGCACCTGCCTCAGTAATGTTTTTGCCAACCTGTGCTATTTTTCCGTTTTTAACCAGCACATCCGTATTGCTGAGGATGCCCGCTGCATCGCTTGTCCATACTGTGGCATTTTTTATCAGCATGGTTTCCTGCTCCGGCATTTTCTCAAAGCCGTATGATGTATTGGGGTAGAGTAGTTTGCCCATGGTAGCAGCGGGTTTCTTTTTTGTGCTGTCGCCCTTTGCCATGTCTTTTTTGGCGCTGTCAGTTTTGGGTTTTTCTTTTACCTCGCCGGTGTAAGCTGCCATCCAGGTATATTTTTTTCCTTCGCTATCCTCTGCCATACCGTTCCAGTTGCTGCCACTGGCAAAGCCGCTGAAGCGGATGGTGTTTTTGGAGTTTTTTGCAGCAGGAAAAGAGAATTTCACCTGCTTACCATCGTTGCTGAATTTTGCAGTCAGTGTATCGTTGTTGCCATAAGCGGTGGCGCTGCTGTTGTTTTTTACTTCCAGGGTATAATTGCTGGTCTTGCCATCCTGGCCCAGTTTTAAAGCATACATGCCGCCTTTATTACTCCATTCCTCTTCTTTCACCCCATATTTTTCGCCCTGTATCCAGTTTTGTAAAAGCACTGTCTTTTCACCAAAAACCGGGCCTGTAGTGATCAGGAAGTTGGCCATCTTACCAGCATCCAGGCTGCCGGTTTCGTTGTAGATATTCAGCAACTGGGCCGGATTTTTTGTGAGAGCTTCCAGTGCCTTTGTTTCACTCAGGCCATTCTCCATCGCCTTGCGCAGGTTGGCCATAAACTGTTTTACATCTTTTAAATCTGCCGGTGTAAGGCAGAAATTGATGCCCGCTTTTTCGAATGCCGCCGGGTTGGTAACCGCCATTTCCCAATGCTTCATGTCGGCAAGCGATACAAATCTTGCATCATTGGGATCTTCCACATCCATTGCCTGCGGAAAATTGAGCGGCACTATATAGCTTGCTTTGGTGGCTGCAATATCGCTGATGCGCTGGTATTCGTTGCCACCACCTTTAATGATGTACTGCACACCAAATTCATCACCAATGCGGTCGGCACGCACATCACTCCATTTATCGCCGCCATCAAAAATCTGTGGTAATGCCTGGTTGTCGTTCCATGCCTGCAGGCTCAGGTTTACGCCCTCGGCAGCTGGTTTGTTTTTGTACCAGCGGCCATCCATATAAGTTTGCCGCAGCAAAGCAATACTGCCCATTACTGAGCCGGGATAGCTTTGGGTGGATGTGCCTTTTGATAAGGAGTAAAAAGCGGCAGCTTTTTCTTTTATGATTACCATGTTTTCTTTTTTATTGGCCAGGGTAACCACAGCGCCTGTACCCCGGGCAATACCATCTTTCTGGTGGGTAAGCACCGTGCCAAACCCGATTTCACGGTAAGGCTTTGCTTTGCCATCATCTCCGTTAAAAAGGGCAGCAGCATCCACATCTGCTTTGATGGCCTGGTTCCAGCCATAGGCTCCCTTTGTATTGCTGGTGAGCTGTGCGGGGGCATTAAAGTTAAAACCACCGGGTGCACGTTGTGGCAGGCTCATGCCATAATCGCTGTACAGGTCAATAAACGAAGGGTAAATAAATTTGCCGCTGCAATCAATGGTTATGGCATCGGCCGGCAGGGCAGCAGCGGTACCAATGGAAACGATACGGCCATCCCTGATGATCATCGTGCCGTTTTTAATGGTATTCTGTGCATCTTTTACAATGGTGGCATTGGTAAATGCATAGCATCCCTGGCGGTTATCTGCCACACCATTTACAGGTTGTGTAACCTGCGCATACATGCAGGCCGGCAGCATCATAAATAACGAAAAAAGCCAATTTAATTTTCTCATGTTGCAATTTGTTTTGATAATGCAGGTTTAAATTTAGCCCCTTTCAACGGTATAATGATAATAAAACAGCTGCCGTTTATCATTTTTTTGCAGCTTTGGGTACTTTTGCAGCATGATAGCAAAATACATTGACCATACTTTTTTAAAGCCCACCACCACGGTGGCCGATGTGGAACAACTTTGTGCAGAGGCCAAAGCATATGGCTTTGCCGCCGTTTGCGTACCACCATTATTTGTAAAAAAGGCGGTGGAACTGGTGAGGGAAAGCGGGGTTAAAGTGGCTACTGTCATAGGTTTTCCCTTTGGGTATTCGGCCATTGAGGCCAAGCTGGCAGAAACACTACTGGCCATAGTGGACGGGGCAGATGAACTGGACGTGGTAATCAATATCAGCGCCATTAAAAATAACGACTGGCAGTTTCTGGCCAGTGAAATCAATACCCTGCTGCCTGTTATCCGCCAGAAAAATAAAGTGATTAAGATTATTATTGAAAGCGGGGTACTTACTGACAACGAAATTATCCAATGCTGCGACTTGTATGGTGCCGCAGGGGTTGATTTTATGAAAACCAGCACAGGCTATGCGCAAACCGGTGCTACGGTGGAGGCGGTAAAGCTGATGCGCAGGCACCTGGCTGATGCGGTAAAAATTAAAGCATCGGGTGGTATTAAAAATTATACTTTTGCCAGGCAACTGATTGCTGCCGGTGCCGACAGGCTGGGGTGCAGCAGCAGTATACAACTGGTAGCAGAAGAAAAGAGCGCAGGAGCAGCCAGTTGATTAATGGAATGATTTTTGACAAACAGTGCAATATGAAACAGGGATTTTTAATTGTATTATCGTTTTTTTTAATGTTTTGCGCAGGAGCACAGGATATTGTACCTGCCGACAGCGTTACCGGTAAAGTAACGGTGATTAAAGACAGCCGGATTGAATTGCTGGCAGGTAAACAAGCGGGCGCTGCAACCGGTACATCAAACGGCCCCAGGGCAGCCAAAGGTTACCGCCTGATGATTATCAATACCAACGACAGGGACCTTGCGATGAAGGTAAGGTCGCAACTGCTGCAGCGCTTTCCGGAGCAGAAAGTGTATATGCTTTTTAAGCCTCCCTATATACAGATCAAGTTTGGCAATTTTGTGGAAAAAGGCGAGGCCGACCGCTACAAAACACTGGTGCGTAAAGGGGGAATTGTTACTACCAATGTGTATGCAGTACCCGAAATTGTGGAGGTAAAGCCAACCAAAGAAACAGACAAGGATAAGGAAAAAGATAAAGATGGATAACAGGAAGATTATCCTGCTATGATATTTACAAAGAGTTTCGCAAAGAAACTCTTTTTTGTTTTGGGATATTGTACGAAATTACCGCAATGATTAAGGATAAAATAAAGGAACTGGCTGCCACTTATAAAGCCGAGTTTGTGGCTGTAAGGCATCACCTTCATGCCCATCCGGAGTTGAGTTACCAGGAGTTTGAAACATCAGCATTTGTACAGGATAAATTAACGGCTTTAAATATACCGTTTGAAGTAAAAGCTGCAACAGGTGTTGTGGGTTTGATAAAAGGCCGGAATCCGGAAAGTAAAATAACGGCCCTGCGGGCTGATATGGATGCCCTGCCCATAATGGAGGAAAATGAAGTAGCCTATAAATCAACCAGGCCGGGTATCATGCATGCCTGCGGGCATGATGTGCATACCACCTGTTTGCTGGGGGCTGCTAAAATATTAAACGAAACAAAGGATTACTGGGAAGGAACAGTGAAACTGATTTTTCAGCCGGGAGAAGAAAAAAACCCTGGCGGTGCCAGCCTGCTGATAAAGGAAGGGGTACTGGAAAATCCCCGTCCGCAAAATATTTTTGCATTGCATGTACACCCGGGCCTGCCAGTGGGCAAGCTTAGCTACAGGGGTGGCATGGTAATGGCCAGTGCCGATGAAATTTATATTTCCATAAAGGGCAAGGGAGGTCATGCGGCAGCGCCACACTTAACGGTTGATACGATACTGATTGCGTCGCACCTTATCATCAGCCTGCAGCAGATCATCAGTCGGAACAACAACCCTTTCAATCCTTCTGTACTGTCTATCACTTCAGTGCAGGGAGGTAATACCACCAATGTAATACCATCGGAAGTAAAGCTGATGGGCACATTCAGGGCGATGAACGAGGAGTGGCGCTTTAAGGCGCATGAGCTCATCAAAAAGCAAACAATTGAACTGGTACAGGCCATGGGTGCCGAAGCCCTGATACATATTGATGTGGGTTATCCCTTTGTGCTCAACAACGAGGCGCTGAATGCTGCTGCACGTCAGAAAGGAGAGGAGTACCTGGGTGCAGAAAATGTAGAGACAACGGAGCTGCGCATGGGTGCGGAGGATTTCGGTTATTATTCCCACCAGGTGCCCGGTTGTTTCTTCAGGCTGGGGGCAGGTAATACGGCAAAAGGTATTGTTTCCAATGTACATACGCCTACCTTTAATATTGATGAGGATGCAATAGAGATAGGGATGGGTATGATGGCCTGGTTGGGTGCATCCTCTTTCGCAGATATTCAGACAACATAAAAAGACAAAAAAAATAAGATGAAAATAGCTTTTCACGGGGCAGCCCGAACCGTTACCGGCAGCAAGCACCTGCTTACATTAAAGAACGGACGTACCATATTGCTGGATTGCGGTATGTTTCAGGGTATGGGAAAAGAAACGGATGCGCTTAACCGCCATTTTGGGTTTGATGCAGAAAAAGTGGATTACCTCATCCTTTCGCATGCACATATCGATCACAGCGGGCTGATTCCCAAACTGGTAAAAGACGGTTTCAGGGGCAGGATTTTTGCCACACCGGCTACCAAAGACCTTGCTGCCATTATGCTGGAAGATAGTGCTGGCATACAGCAGAGCGATGTAAAATTTATCAACAAGCAAAGGGCCGCTGCGGGTCAGATATACCTGGAGCCGCTCTACACTGAAGAGGATGTGTCTATTGCAATGGACCTGTTTGAAGTGGTGGAATATGGCGAATGGTTTACCATAGAGGACGGAATTGAATTTTGCTATACTGATGCAGGGCATATTATTGGCAGTGCCTGTGTGCATGTAAAGATTAAAGAAGATGGTACAACCACGAGGCTTACCTTCAGTGGTGATGTGGGCCGTTACAGGGATATCATCCTTAAATCCCCGGATACCTTTCCACAGGCAGATTATATCCTGCTTGAGTCAACTTATGGCAACAGCCTGCACGATGAGTTTCACCCCACGCCTGATACTTTATTAAAATGGATACTGCATACCTGTGCGGAGAAAAAAGGAAAGCTCATCATACCAGCTTTTAGTGTGGGCCGCACACAGGAAATATTGTATGCACTCAACCAGCTGTCGAATGAAAACAGGTTGCCGCATTTTGACTATTTTGTAGACAGTCCGCTTAGTGGTGAAGCCACCCATGTGATCAAAAGTTATCCGCAGTATTTTAACAACCGTATTCAAAAAGTACTGCAGCATGATGATGACCCGTTTGATTTTCCTGGCCTCAGGTTTGTTTCAACAGTAGATGAAAGCAAGCTGCTCAATTTCCGCAGGGATCCCTGTATCATCATTTCGGCAAGTGGTATGGCCGAAGCGGGCAGGGTAAAGCACCATATCAGCAACAATATTGAAAACAGCCGCAATACGATTTTATTGACCGGTTATTGCGAACCACGTTCACTGGGTGGGCGGCTTAAGCTCAAGCCCAGGGAAGTGACCATTTTTGGCCAGCCTCATGAAGTAAATGCTGAAATAGCAGAGATGCGCAGCATGAGTGCCCATGGCGACTATGATGATTTGTGCCAGTTTTTGGCCTGCCAGGATCCTAAGCAGGTAAAAAGACTTTTTTTGGTGCATGGTGAGTATGAGGTGCAGCTGGATTTTAAACAACGGCTGCTGCGCAAAGGATTTAAGGATGTGGAAGTGCCGGATATGCATTATGAAACCGGGCTTGATTGATTGCGCTGTTACAAGGGCCTAGTCAAACCGCTCCGCCTTAAATGCTTCAATATTTACAGCCGTTTTTTTGCCCATTAAAATTTCACTCACAATTTTTCCCGTACCGGTTGCCTGTGAAATACCCAGCATTGCATGACCACCAGCAATAGTAAGATTAGCGAAAGCGCTGTGCCTGCCGATATAGGGCAGGCCATCAGGTGTTACGGGTCGCAGTCCATGCCATATTTTATCAGCTGGCGGCAGGTCAATGTTGAGCCCGGGATAAAAGTCAAGCGCTGACTTATAAATGCCCTGCATTCTTTTTACAAGTATCCTGTCATTAATGCCGCTGATTTCCATGGTGCCGCCAATACGCAGCTTGCGGCCCCAGGGTGTAATGGCACAGCGCCCGTCTACCAGTATCGCAGGGTAGTGCAGGTTTTTTTCCACCTGCGGGTAGGTGTAGCTGTATCCCTTGCCCGGCTGCAGCAGCAGTTTTACGCCCATCATCTTGCTTACAACCGGCAACCAGCTACCGGCAGCTACTATTACTTCGCCGCAGTCAAACTTTCCTTTATTTGTAATAATCGAAGTGATTTTTTCATTGCTTTTTTCAAATCCGGTAACAGTGGTGTTCAGTTCAAAATGTACACCTTTATCAGCCAGGTAATTTTTTAGGGCAGGCATTAATTTGCCGGGGTTAAAATGGCAATCATCTTTATACAATACACCGCCACGAACATTCACTTCCACCTCGGGTTCCAGCGCCTGTACACCGGCAGCGTCCAGCCGTTCCACCTTCAGTCCGAATTTTTCAGCATCATCTGCCAGGTGCATCTCATGTTCTTCGGTAGCAGCTCCCTTGTACATCATAAAGCAGCCGATTTCTTCCATCTCAAAACTGTCGCCCAGGTCATTCTTAAGGTCGCTCATCAGTTGCCTGCTCAGTTGGAGGATGTTATTAAGATGCGGGGCATTTTTTTTAACCGTGGCAGCGTTGCTGTTCTTCCAGAATTGGATGCCCCATTGCAGCAAATCGAGGCTGAGCCTTGGTTTTACATAAAAAGGACTGCTGCTGCTCATCATGTGCCGCAGACCTTCTTTGATAATACCGGGTGATGCAAGCGGAACAAAATGACTGGGCGAAATATATCCCATATTGCCAAAAGAACAACTGTTGGTAATATCACCCCGTTCAATTACGGTTACATCATATCCTTCCTTTTGTAAATAATAAGCACAGCTTAATCCGATGATACCGCCGCCAATAATTGTTACCTGCATGTAAAGTTGTTTTGTAATCAGGCTGCAAATATCGGCAATTGTTGCATTGAATGTTTCAGTTGAAATTATCTGATGCCATTATTGCAATTTATGCGGGCAATGATGCTTAATGGTATGCCGGTGAAGTGAGTGACACAACGATGATGCTATGGAAAACTACTGCCGGTACCCTGCTATATCACCTGGAATCCTTTTGCATAAGGGTCATCCTCTGTATCAATGGTGATGGTATTATGGCCATAAATTTTGGCCCAGCCCTCAACAGATGACCGGATGCAGGGTTTACCATCCAGTGTGCTTTCTTCCTCGATGCGCCCGGTAAATTTGCTGCCGATAATGCTTTCGTGGATGAAGAGGTCGCCTTTTTTCAGCTTGCCTTTGGCGTACCATTGTGCCATGCGTGCCGAAGTGCCGGTGCCGCAGGGGCTTCTGTCAATCGCTTTATCGCCATAAAATACTGCATTGCGTGCGGTGGAACTTTCATCCAGCACAGCGCCTGTCCATAAAATATGACTGCAGCCTTGTATTGTAGGGTTCTCAGGGTGTATGAAAGTATGTTTTTCGTTGATCCTGCTGCGCAGCTCCTTTGCCCATGCAATCAGCTGCATGGCTGTAAAATGCTCCAGTCCGGGAAAATTGGCCTGTACATCTACAATGGCATAAAAATTACCTCCATAGCTTACATCCACCTGCAGCATACCCAGGCCGGGGCAATCTACTGCCAGGTTTTCTGAATGGAGGAACGAAGCTACATTGGTGAGTTTTACTGACTTTACTTTACTGCCTTCCTGTGTGTAGGTAATGTGTATCAGGCCTGCAGGCGCTTCCATGCGAACGATGCCGGGAGTTTTTGGTGTAATCAATCCTTCTTCAATAGCAATGGTGATAGTGCCAATGGTACCATGGCCGCACATGGGCAGGCAACCGCTTGTTTCAATAAACAATACGGCCACATCATTGGCAGGGTCGTGTGGCGGATACAAGATACTGCCGCTCATCATGTCGTGGCCCCTTGGTTCAAACATCAACCCGGTGCGTATCCAATCGTACTCTTTTAAAAAATGCTGTCGTTTTTCGCTCATGTTGCTGCCCTGCAATAAAGGGCCGCCTGTTTTAACCAGGCGTACGGGGTTGCCGCAGGTATGGGCATCTGTACAGCTGAATGTATGTATCATATTTTCTGGCAAAAATGCCGCAACATAATTTGTTAAAAATTGTTATACAAAACAGTAGAATTACTATTTAGCGGTATAAAAAGCTAAAATACAACAGATTTGCTCACATTAAATGGGTATTAAGCCCATAAAACAATTTAATTATCTTTGTTAACCTAATATGATTGCAAATGGAAACCTACGGCAAAATAATTTTGATCGCCATGCCTTTCTTCCTGTTTTTTGTACTGTTTGAAAAATGGTACGGCTGGAGGAAAGGGAAAGACACAGTACACAATATGGATATGATCAGCAGCCTCAGCAGCGGCATCACCAATGTTACCAAAGAGGTACTGGGCCTGAGCATCACCATACTGGCATATGCCTGGTTTGTTAACCGGGTAGCCATCTTTCACATTGAATCCAAAATATGGATGTTTGTGGTGGCTTTTATCGTACTTGATTTTGCAGGTTACTGGATGCATCGCTGGAGCCATCATATTAATTTTTTCTGGAACTATCACATCATTCATCACAGCAGTGAGGAGTTTAACCTGGCCTGCGCATTGCGCCAGAGTATTTCCACTGTTGCCAATCCCTTTACTTTTTTGCTGATACCGGCTGCATTGGTGGGGGTACCGGAATCTGTTATTGCCATAGTGGCCCCGCTGCACCTGTTTGCACAGTTTTGGTACCACACACAGCATATCGGTAAAATGGGTTTTTTGGAAAAGATACTGGTGACCCCTTCGCATCATCGTGTACACCATGCCGTTAATAAAGAGTACCTGGATAAAAACCTGGGGCAGATATTCATCATCTGGGACAAGCTGTTTGGAACCTTCCAGGAAGAATTGCCCGAAGTACCGCCTGTATACGGTATCACACGCCCTGTGCGTACCTGGAACCCGGTAAAAATCAACTTCATGCACCTGTGGCTGCTGATAAAAGATGCCTGGCGCACCAACAGCATTGCAGACAAGTTCCGTATCTGGTACAAACCCACCGGATGGAGACCCGCTGATGTGGCTGTAAAATTTCCGGTAAATAAAATTGAGGACGTGTACCATTTTGACAAATACAGGCCCAAAGCGTCTGCTGCATTAAATACCTGGAGCTGGGTGCAGATACTGACGATGCTGCTCTTTATCAGTTTCCTGTTTGGCAACCTTGCCAGCATCGGCAGCCCTGCCATATTTTACTACGGCGGCTTTGTATTTGCCGGTGTGTATGCTTATACTGAACTGATGGACCGCAATCCCTATGCTATTTTTTGGGAGGCGGCAAAAAATATCTACGGGCTGGTGATCATTTTTAAAACCGGCGACTGGTTTGGTATCAGCCAGTTTTTTGCTCCTGCACCTTATATCGTGTCAGGCTACTTTGTAATAGCCACCATGGTTACGGGATGGTTTGTGCTGAAGCATCACCGGGAAGACAGCCAGTCTGCGTCCTTTACTTTTCAGCAGGGATAACTAGTACTTCATTACCGGGCAGCCCGTTCCCCTGGCATTTGACTTATTGCCAAATTTATACACCAGTCCCACCGAAGTACTGTGGTAGCGGTCATCTTTTTTTGGATTGGCTGCCTGGCTGAATCCATCCAGGTAATCGGTAAATGTAAAGCGGTAGGCCGTTTCAAGATTCAGGGAAAAGCGGCTGGAGATGGGATATTCTGCTCCAATGCCCACCGGCACCACTGCAATAGCCCTTGGTGTGCCCTGCGCCACATCTGCAATAAGTCCGGCAGCCACATCAGAGCCATCACCAAAAATGGTGGTGTTCATCCTGCTGTAATCGGGCTTTACTTTGATGAAAGAAACACCAGCACCGGCAAAAATGTATGGCATGATTCCGTAATCATCATAATTTCTGCCACGGATATTCCAAACCAGCTGGCCTGTAAATTCTTTAAGCGGTGAGCTGAACATGAAATTTCTTTGTTTGCGCCAGTCGGGACTGCTGTACTTTGATTCATCTCCCTTCAACCGTGCAAAACTAATATTAATGCGTGCTGCCAGGAATTGGTTGATGGGCTTTTTTGCAAACAGGCTCAATCCGAATGTGGGCGTTTTCCATGAGCCTGTACGCTCGGGTGTAAGATCGCCCTGGTAAATAAATACACCGCCATTAATGCCCACACTCATGTCTTTGTAAAACTGTGCACCTGCAGTGGTGCTGATTAAAATAAGCACAATAGTACTGTCAACGATTCTTGCGATTGCTTTCATTAAAACTGTTTTTTAAAAGTGAAATAGTTTTTTAACCGAAAGCAGTATTTGGTAATAGTTTACATAGAACGGGATACTGTACTTTGTGTATTAACGCACTTGTGCAAGGGAGATTGTTTGTAAAAAGTTAAAGAAATGATAATGAATACGCAGAAGTGTACTTTGGCAGCATTTGTGTGGCAAAAAATGAAACTGGTTGCATTGAACGACACGATATATCAATCCTCACAGCCCTTGTGAGTGTCCTGCCTGCCGGCAAAGGCAGGTACCCACGCAACAGCGACATTTATATATGACCCATCCCTTAAAAATTGATAATCAGCATTATAGAAAATCCGTTCGCCGCTGGTCAAAGACGCAGGCGGCGGCGAAATCCCACAGCCCTGTTGAATGAGGACACTCAACAGCAACGATTAAAATCCCCCTTTATGCATTAAAGGATGATATTTTTATACAGGTAAATTACAGAGGGACGCAAATGAAATTATTTTTAATCCCTCAACTCCTCCGGCAATAAATGCTGCGGACAGTTTTGAAAGCAAACCGGCCTTGCCCAGCGCTTTGCAGCATCTATACCACTGCCCTGGTGAGTGTCCTCACTCAACAGCGACGATTAAAATTTACTCTTTATCCATTAAAGGATGATATTTTTATACAGGTAAATTAGAAGGATGCAAAAGAAATTACATTTAATCCCTCAACTCCTCGGGCAGTAAATGCTGCGGACAATTTTGAAAGCAAACCGGCCTTGCCCAGCGTTTTACAGCATCTATGCCTACTGCGGTAAAGCGGCTGTCGGTAGTGGCAGGTGAAGGGCCGCCATGCACCATGGATGTGCAGACTTCCACGCCGGTGGGCACGCCGTTGAATACTACACGGCCAGCCATTTGTGCGGCTGTATCCACCAGGTCGGCATGGGTTTCAAAATCGGAATCGGTACCCATCAGGGATGCGGTAAGCTGACCACCCATGCATTTAAGGGCCGCAACCAGTTCTTTTTTATCGCTGCATTGTACCAGCAGTGCATAGGGGCCAAATACTTCTTCGTGCAGCAATGGGTTTTGCAAAAATGTGCTGCCGTTTACAGTTGCCAGTGTTGGCAGTGGTTCAAGCACTTCCGGCTCTACTACAGACTGACTGATAACAGCTACGCCGGTTTGATCTGCCGCCTTGTGCATTTTTTCTGCATAGGCCGAATGGATGCCGCTATGCAGCATTTTGGCCGGTTCAATGTATTCAAATGCTTCTGTGAGCTGCTGTACAAAACCTGTAAGGCCTGGTGTATCCAGTGCCAGTAAAATGCCAGGCTTGGTGCAAAACTGGCCCATGCCGAGGGTGATGGAACCAGCATATTGTTTGGCTAATGAAGCCGCATTTTTATCAATGGTATCCGGCAATAATACTACCGGGTTTACGCTGCCCATTTCGGCAAAAACAGGAATTGGATGTAATCTTTCCAGGGCATAGTCAAACAATGCCCGGCCACCTGCAGAAGATCCTGTAAAGCCAACTGCGGCAGTAGCCGGATGCTGTACCAGGGCCTTGCCCACTTCAAATGAACTGCCATGCACCTGCTGAAAAACTTTGGGGTGCATCTGGCTTTTGCCAATTGCCTTCCTGATGGCGCTGAAAACCAGTTCGCCCGTTTGCGGATGCGCCGGATGTGCTTTTACCACCACGGGGCATCCGGCAGCTAATGCACTGGCCGTATCACCACCTGCAGTGGAATAAGCGAAGGGAAAATTACTGGCACCAAAAACCACCACCGGACCAAGCGGAATGAGCATTTTCCTGATGTCAGCTTTGGGTAAAGGTGTGCGGTCGGGTATGGCCCTGTCAATATTGGCTTCCACCCATTTGCCCTCTCTTACCATGGCTGCAAACATTCTTAATTGCCCGGTAGTTCTGGCTCTTTCGCCCTGCAGCCTTGCAGCAGGCAGGTTGGTTTCTGCCGATGCTGTTTCAATCAGGGTATCGCCCAGCGCTTCTATTTCACTGGCAATATTGTCTAAAAAAACAGCTTTTTGTTCCCTGCTGATTTTGCGGTACCAGGTAAATGCAGCAGTTGCATGCTGCATCACTTCATTTATTTCGTTGATTGTTGCGTCGTTAAACATCATGATTTTTTATTCCTTTTTTTTGAGCGTTTTCCATGTTTAGGCCGAATCAGTTTTACAGGTTGATAAGGAGCTTCATCAACCAGGTAAGCAGCAGGAGGGCGTTCACTTACCAGGTATTCATTGTAATCAGCCTTTGTATATAATGAATTGTTGATTACTATTCCGCTATCTGTCAGTTTTCCTGTATATGATTTTGTTCTTTTTATTCTTTTGTAAGTTCCATCTGCCTGCTTTTGCCGTAACTCACCGCAATAGTGGCAAAACAATTCTGTCAAATTGAAGGTGATTGTCGAATCAGTTCTTATCACCTTACCGGTGTAATACATGAAACCACCATCTGATGCTGAATAAACAGTATCCTTTTTATGGATAATCACCGGGCTCTGATCAAGAAAACAACTGTCCCCGTTAATTTTTAACAAGTTAAGATGATACCATTTTCCACCCGGTCTTTCATTGTCATCATTGTTACATTCTCCAGTCTTTGAAGTTTTCCAGCAAATCTTCTCCAGTCCTGCATATATACCATCAAATACCCTTTGACCTGAAATACAGTTGCATGACACAACAGTTAAGAAGAAAAAAAGCAGTTTCTTCATTCAGGAGTAATTTACTTTTCTAATTTTGGCCTTGCTGCCAGTCCGTCATCAATAATTTTCAAAATCCTTTCTCTTTCTTCACCCACCAGCGTAAGCCTGGGGCCTCTTACATATTCGCTGCCAATACCGGCCCTTGTTTCAGCCAGTTTGATGTATTGCACCAGTTTGGGGTGAATGTCCAGCTCCAGCAGCGGCATAAACCAGCGGTAGATTGTTGCCGCTGCTGCTATGTTGCCTGCTTTTACCAAATTGTAAATGGCCACCGTTTCAGCAGGAAATGCACAAACCAATCCTGCCACCCAGCCATCAGCCCCGGCGCAGAGTTCTTCCATGGCCAGAGTATCCACACCACAAAGTATTTTCAGCCTGTTGCCAAAGCGGTTGATCATTCTGGTAACATTGGTCACATCTCTTGTGGATTCTTTTACTGCTTGTATATTGTCACATTTGATCAACTCTGCAAACATGTCCAGGGTTACTTCTGTTTTATAATCCACGGGGTTGTTGTAGATCATGATGGGCAGTTCGGTGGCATTGGCTACAGTTGTAAAATACTGCACCGTTTCCCGGTGATCGGTCTTATAACGCATGGGTGGCAGCATCATCAACCCCTGTGCTCCCCAGGCTTTTGCGTAAGCTGCCTGCTGCAAAGCATCTCTTGTGGAGCCCTCTGCAATATTGAGAATAACAGGTACCCTGCCCATTACTTTTTCTATGGCAAATTTCACCAGTTTTTCCTTTTCATCAGTGGTGAGTACACTTGCTTCGCCCAGTGTACCGCCGAGTATGATGCCTGATACGCCTGAGTCTAACTGCAGTTGCAGGTTTTGCTCAAACAGCGGCAGGTCCAATTGGTCGTCTTCAGTAAATTTTGTAGTGAGTGCAGGCATTACGCCTTTCCATTCAAAAGCCATGGTATATTTTTTGGAGCGTAAGCTACAAAAACAGGCGCAAATAAAACTGTATCAACCTCAATTATTTAAGTGAAAGCAGAAAGTCTTTTACAGCTTCGTAACTTACCGGCAACAGGGTACTTACTTTTTCCTGCTGTACAAGCTTTTCGATATGCCCGGGCAATGCTATTTTACTGCCAATGCTATTTTCCACTGTATCAATAAATTTTACCGGGTGGGCTGTTTCTAAAAAGATTCCTTTTGAACCTGGATGCTGCTGCAGGTATTGTTCCAGTGCTGCATAGCCAACGGCTCCATGCGGGTCGGCAAGGTAGTTGTACTGGTCATGCAGTTTTTTGATGGTTTCCACCGTAGTTGCATCACTAATGGAATAGCTGCTCAATACGGCAGACAAATCAGTAAACTGCTGGTTGAATATTTCCAGTATGCGTACAAAATTACTGGGGTTGCCCACATCCATTGCATTGGAGAGGGTTGCCACTGCATTTTGAGGCTGATAACTTGCCGTGGAAAGATAATCGGTTACCACCTTATTGGCATTGCAGGCTGCAATAAATTGTTGTACGGGCAGGCCGGAATGGCGGGCCAGTAATCCTGCGCAAATATTGCCAAAATTACCGCTGGGTACACTGATAACAGGTGGGTTGTCCTTATCTGTCCATTGCTTGTACGCAAGCGCATAATAAAACTGCTGGGGCAGCCATCTTGCCGCATTGATGGAATTGGCCGAAGTAAGAAAAATATTTTCTGTAAGGGTTGTATCAGTAAATGCCCTCTTTACTATTTGCTGGCAATCGTCAAAGGAGCCTTCAATTTCCAGTGCATGAATATTTTTGCCCAGTGTGGTCAGTTGCTTTTCCTGTACATCGCTTACTCTGCCGGAAGGATATAAAATTACCACTTCCACCCCGGGCACATCATAAAAGCCATTGGCCACAGCGCCACCCGTATCGCCGGAAGTAGCTACCAGTACCACTACTTTTCCGCTTCTTTCCCTTACAAAATAACCAAGGCAGCGGCTCATAAACCTGGCACCAATATCTTTAAAGGCAAGGGTGGGGCCATGGAATAATTCCAGTGAATAAACATCATCCGACACTTTTACTAAAGGGATATCGAAGTTTACTGTTTCACTTACAATCGTATGCAATGCCGTTTCGGGTATTGATTCGCCCACATAAGGCTGTATGATTGAAAAGGCAATATCAGCATTAGAAATGCTTTCTATATTTTTTATCAATGCAGGATCAAACTGCGGAATGGTTTCCGGGAAATACAAGCCACCATCCGGTGCCTGGCCGAGTATGGTTGCCTGTTTAAAATCAACCGGTGGCGATTGCCTGTTTAAACTGTAATACTGCATGGTTACGCTTCGTTTATTATTACGCCGCTTTTGTTCAGCGTGGTCACATATATTTTAAAATCAATACCCAGTGAGCTGTAAATTTCTTCCATCACTTCTTTCACCCTGTGTGCGGTTGTTGCTTCTTTGCTCAGCATAAAAACGGATGGGCCAGACCCCGAAATGCCTCCGCCTAATGCACCAGCATCTTTACAGCGTTTTTTCACCTCATCAAAGCCGGGTATCAGGATGCTTCGTACCGGTTCGATAATCACATCTTCCAGCGAACGGCCAATCAATTCATAATCTTTTTGTAAAAAGCCTGCTACCAGGCCTGCAATATTACCCCATTGTTTGATGGCATCCTTCAGTAATACTTCCTGCCGCAGTATCTGCCGGGCATCGCTGGTACGCACTTCTATCTGCGGATGTACGGCTGTAACGTACAGGTCAGGCGCAGCCAATGCAATGATGTCCAGCGGATGTATGGACCGGATGAGTGTAACGCCGCCATAAATACAGGGCGCTATATTGTCAGCATGTTTTACCCCACTGGCCAATTTTTCGCCAAACATGGCAAACTGCACCAGTTCCTCCTTGCTGAAAAAATTATCAAGAAGGTAGTTTGCTCCTGCAACCGCTCCTGCAGCACTGGCTGCACTTGAGCCAAGGCCGCTGCCCGGTTTTATCTGTTTGTCAATCACCAGGTCGAAGCCAACGGGCAGTTGGTATGCATCCAGCAATGCCAGCAATGCTGCACCTGCCACATTCTGTTCCGGTGCTTCCGGCAGTGAATAGTCGTCAATATGTTGAATGCGGATGCCGGGCTCTCCGGATAATGTCATCTGCATAATGTCCAGTGGTTCATGCAGGGCAAGGCCAAGTATGTCAAACCCGCAAACCAAGTTGGCAATGGTGGCCGGGACCTGTATCGTAATTTTCTTCATTGTTGTTTTTTTAAATGCCGGCAGCACGCATGATATCGGCAAATACACCCGAAGCAGTTACCTCTGCACCAGCACCGGCACCCTTTATTACCAGTGGTTGTTCTTTATAGCGGTCGGTATAAAAAAGCACCACATTATCTTTTCCGTATAAATGGTACAGGTTATGCTGGGGAGGGATATGCTGCAATCCCACAGTAGCCTTACCCTCGGCAAAAGTGGCAACAAATTTAAGTTTGCAGTCATTATCCTGTGCCGCTTTATACAAATTGTAAAAATGGGCTTCATGTCTTTCCATGGCAGCGTAAAAATCATCCACAGTACCTTCCATGCATTCATCGGGCAAAAAAGTATCGTTGCTGATATCCACCATTTCAAGCTGCACCCCGGTTTCCCTGGCCAGTATCATTATCTTTCTCATCACATCTGTACCACCGAGGTCAAGGCGTGGGTCGGGTTCTGTATAGCCCTCTTCCTGTGCCTGTTTTACCACAGCTGCAAATGGCTTGCTGCCATCATAGTTGTTAAATACATAATTAAGGGTGCCGCTCAGTACGGCTTCCATCCGGTGAACAATATCGCCGGTACGCAGCAAATCACCCAGTGTGCCAATGATAGGTAAGCCTGCGCCTACATTGGTTTCAAACAGAAACGGGGCATTGTGTTTTGCAGAAAGGTTTTTCAGTTTTTTATAATTAAGGTAGCGGGATGATGCCGCTACTTTATTACAGGCCACTACGGCAATACTTTTTTCTAGCAGTTTACTGTACACGCCTGCAACAGTATCATTTGCGGTGATGTCTGCAAAAATGGTATTCCGCAGGTTGCGCTGGATAATATCATCGGTAAAGGACTCTATGTCAGTATCAGGAGCAGTTTCAAATAAAGTCTGCCACTTGCCCAGGTTAATGCCGCTGTCGGCAAAAACCGCTTTTTTACTGTTGGCGATGCCAATCACATTCAGCTGTACCCTTAGTTGCTCCATCATCCACGACTGCTGCAGCTGCAGCTGCTTAAGCAATTTGCTGCCTACATTACCCACACCGGCAATGAAAATATTAACCTGTTTATAGGATGTTTCAAAAAATGCCTCATGCAGCACATTGATTGCCTTACGTGCATCTCTTCCACTGATAACGGCAGAGATATTTTTTTCTGATGATCCCTGGGCGATGGCTCTTATATTCACACCATTGCGGCCCAGCGTTACAAACATTTTACCGCTGATGCCACTGTGATTTTTCATATTGTCGCCCACCAGTGCCACTACAGCAAGATCATCTTCCATGATCAGGGGTTCAAGACTGCCATTGCTTATCTCAGTTGCAAAAGCTTTGTCAACCACCCATTTGGCAGTTGCAGCAAATGCGCTGTCAATGGCCACACAAATAGAATGTTCTGATGAACTCTGGGTGATGAGGATTACATTGATGCTTTCATTGCTCAATGCTTCAAAGAGGCGTTTGGAAAAACCCGGGATACCCACCATGCCACTGCCTTCAAGACTTAATAGGCAAATATTGTTCATACTGGAAATACCCCGTATGCTGCTGCTTAAAGTTTTTACTTCATTTTGTATAACGGTACCTTCCATGGCCGGGTCAAAAGTATTTTTTACCCATACAGGGATATTTTTTTTCATTACCGGCTGTATGGTGGGCGGGTAAATAACTTTAGCGCCGAAATGAGACAGTTCCATCGCCTCCTGGTAAGATATCTGCGGAATTACTTTTGCATGCTGCACCCATCTTGGGTCTGCCGTCATCATCCCCGGCACATCGGTCCATATTTCCAGTGAGCTGGCATTCACGGCTGCAGCAATTACTGCTGCAGTGTAATCAGATCCGCCCCTGCCGAGTGTAGTGGTTACCTGCTGTGCGTCTGAAGCAATAAAACCGGGTACTACCCAGATGTTTTCATACGCTTCCCGCAGCCATTGGGCAATAGCTGCATTGGTAACGGGAAAATCTACTGCAGCATTGCCAAAATTACTGTTGGTTTTTATCACCTGTCTTGAATCCTTATAACCGGCTTTCAATCCTGAGGCCAGCATGGCAGCAACGATGATTTGTGCAGAAAGCAGTTCGCCATAGCTCAGCAGCTTGTCCCTGGTTCTTGCAGAAAGTTCACCAAGCAGGAAAATGCCCTTGCAAATATCTTCAATGTCATTACAGTGTTTCTTCACCAGGCTGAGCAGGCTGCTTTGCTCCTGTACCGGTATAAGTTCCTTTACGGCCTGTATATGCTTTTGCTCCGCCTTAAGCAGGGTTTCTTTATAGGATTCATCGCCACCGGCAGCCATTTGACCGCAATTAAGCAGGATGTCTGTTACCCCCGACATGGCACTAACCACCACAATCAGCGGTTTCGGCTGCTGGCCGGAAATTTTTATCACCTGTTTGATACTTGCAGCAGTGCCAACAGAAGTGCCGCCGAATTTTAAAACTTTCATCTGTATGTTTTATAGTTTATTTTATATAATGCATGTTTGCAAACCATGATGGTAAACTTAAGCTCTTGCCCGGTTGTTTGTATGTGAATGTGTAACCCTTACCGGGTTTTAATGGCAGATGTAATAGTAATGACTGTGGTGGGTACCACCAACGAAAAAAACTTGTATGTTTTATTGCATATCATTTACTGCGATATGAAGATATGATAAACGGTAAGAGAAAAAAAATAATTTACCAGCCGGTAACTGGTATTACTGAAAGCCTTTTACTTTTTTTATGCTGCTGAGTAAACAGGTTACAGGTGTTTTGCCATGAATTACAGTATGTTATGTGCTCAAAGCCCGCATGGAATGAAGCTACTGTTATGTGAGTTCCGGGAAAAAATTTATGGTAAACCGTAATGGTTTCAGGTAGTTTGAAGTGCCGGGGGCTATGCTGATAAAGTCATTAGGCCGGGTATGGCAGCCCGGGTGTGTCATACAATAAAAAAGCCGATCACACTGATCGGCTGAATCGTACCCCTGATGGGATTAATTCCGAACCTTGACAGGGAGGATTTGCTACGGCTAAGTACGGTTTTTCAGCTATTAACAGCTATATCTTAGCTCCCATAAAGGCTAATGGGCTATTGTTCCGGCAATAAGCCCATTAGTTCAGTTAATGGTTAATCTAACCCAATAAAGGCGATATGCGACAAAATGCAGGGTTTCCCGGAGGGTAAAAAGGGGCATTGGAACTACTCCCACTGCCCTAAAAACCGGCCATAAGAGTATTTTGAAGTACCCCTTTTTTGAGCCAAAGCACAGCCACGGATTGCTCCCAAACAATGCCAAATAAGGGACGGGCATACTGCCCATCCCTTATTTTTTTAGGTTATATTGCATGATAAACCATAAAACGGCCAAACTATGGACAGGCTTTTCAGGAAACTTTCGGGCCTTTGCACCAGCCCCGATTTCAGAAAATTTCAAAACGGGCTTTCCAAGTCAATTTATGACACGCTGGGGCAATGTTATTCCAATTCGGACGGCGAGATAAAAATGGTTACCGATATGTGCGGTGCGGTTAACGGACGGGAATATGACGGGTTCTTCTTCCATGCAAAAAAAATACACGGGAGCCGTTCCTACGTAGAGTTCAGCAATGGGGACAAACCCGTTACAAAAGAACTTGCCGACATGGCCATTATCTCGGTGGTAACGGAGAACCGGCAAATCATTTTCGAGAAAACCGCCTTTGTACAGAACAAAAAGGAAGATACTTCCCTTAACTGGCGAATAGACCAAGACCAGCTTTTCCTGCTCCAAAACTTCCCCACCTTCAGGGGCAACAGGGGCATTTTCAAGAAAAACTATTCCGATGAAATAGCTTTCCTGAACCATTCGGGTTGTTTGGGCAATTACGGGCTTTTCAGCAAACCGGGGGAGATGGTATTGGCCAATGCCAAAACGATATACAAGCTCCAGCAGGGGGATTGCATATCCCTTGGCGGCATAAAGGGTTTCCCGGAATCAGGGAACAATTGGGGCGATGGCCACAATTTCCCTTTGGGCGACCTCCTGTTTTTTGCGGACATGGAAAAGTGGCACATGAAAAAATACAGGCTGCCCTTTGCCGACCTTCCGTTTATGAACAACAGCAGGGCTTCGCACAACATATATAAATTTGTCCGCAACTGGACATACTTCAACATAGGCGAGACATCTTCCGCTTTGGGCAGCCTGCACGACAATGACCTTTCAACGTTCACCCGCACCCTGCTGCGGCAGGTAGGACTTTCCAATACGATAAACCTCCAAACGGAACAGGAAGAACATGATACCAATATGGCTGTCTTCGTAGCCCACCTTACACTTGACAAACAATAGGGTATATCTTTGTTCCAACCATTTTTTATGTAAATAAATACACCTTTTACGTAAAATGTGCTACCGGTAAGCTGGACTGTCGTAATATAAATGTAACCTTACAATCTCTTGTGAACCGGCGAACTCCCTGCGAATATTAAGAGATTTATGTTTTTTAGAAAAGTAATGACAATGTTCATTATTTCGCAAATGGGCTATAATTCAGGCTGGAGTTTTTCAATTGTGCTTTTGTTATTATCTTTATCATCAGTTTTGATTAGACAACGGTTACAGCAGACAGTTTTCAAATTTGCTTCCAACCACAAGTGCTGCTATTGGAAAGAATTAGATATAAAAGCAATAAAACCATTACTACTTTTCATTTTAAATGACAAAAGACAATCTAAGGCATCTACTGATTTATCCACTTATTGTTACCGTATGCGGCGGAGTGATATTGCTCTTAATTGAACATAAAGGTGAACTGTTTGGCAGTAAAAAAGAAGCTGCTTTACAAAATGGGAAGACAAATCAAAAAACACCTGAAGACTCAACCATTAATGAAACTAAAACAGCAAACACTCAGAAAAATATTGATTCCAATCAGATTTATCCCAATCAATGTGATAAGTTGTTTTCAAGTCCGATACTCCAAAAAATGTCTGAACTTTATCAGCGCACCTGCCAAATGGTGTTAAAAGGTAAACCTTATAAGGAAGAAGACTATTCTTATAGAGATAGGTACCTCGTCAATTATAGGGATGTAAAAATTGAACAGGAAAAAGATTTTATTGCCGCAAGATTAAAAATTGGAAACTACTATTATCACTATGTTGTTACACTAAATGAGTATAACAATGGTTACCTTGCTATTGAAGAACGGGTCAATGGATTTTTTGGTTATCCGTATTTAAGAATATATTTCCAAACAATTGAAGATAATAAAGGCAAATTGTTTGCCGATATTAATTTAAACTCCAAACAGAGTACCCGGCTTGATTTTGAAAGCGCAAAAAGGAAAACAGTCGAATTGATTGATAAAATTGATATAGAAACAAAAAAACTGTTGGACTGACCAAATAGTGTAAATGAACGACATGATACCAATATAGCTGTCTTCGTAGCCCATCTCAGACTTGATAAATAGTATATGGGGTCAGGAGTTTTTATGTTCAGGAAAGAGTATGACAGTGCCGTGGAACAAAAAAGGGGCATTTTCATGCCCCCTCCACACCGGAAGGTGAGAGTGCCTGTCCGGTATTGCCGTTGTAAAAAAAACACCCAACCTTAAACTAATATTTGACCTCCAGTTCCCTGCTTATTTCCGTTTGCAGGTCGCCCGCCAATGCGGCCTTTAGCTGGTACACATAGACAAACCCTATGGATAATCCCTTTTCCACCCACTGCGTTACGTTGCCCTCCAGCGTTTGGTATATCGCCATCGGCTCGCCCTTCTTGCAGCGGTACAGGATATATGTTTCCACCTTGCCGGGGTAGTTCCACCTGATGGTAACTGTACGCTGCTTGGTGTTTACCTCGGCCTTAAAGTCTGTTACTGCCTTGCGCAATCCCGTTTCATAGTCCACTTCGCCGCTGTGGGCGGTCGTGGCGTTGCCCGCCCCGTCCGTTGCGGTGAGGGTGTAATAGTACACCTTTCCCATTG
>JANMIG010000036.1:0-22153 GCA_031375675.1 Chitinophagales bacterium | reverse complement strand
TACTGCTGCCTCCCGTAGGAGTCGGGCCCGTGTCTCAGTGCCCGTGTGACTGGTCGTGCTCTCACACCAGTTACTGATCGCAGGCTTGGTGGGCCGTTACCCCGCCAACTACCTAATCAGGCGCACGCCCATCCAAAACCGCCGGAGCTATATTAACAAAGAGATGCCTCTTCGTTAAGTTACGGTGTATTAATCTTCCTTTCGGAAGGCTATTCACCAGTTTTGGGAAGGTTGCGTACGTGTTCCGCACCCGTTTGCCGGTCGTCAGCAGGTATTGCTACCCCTGTTACCCCTCGACTTGCATGTATTAAGCCTGCCGCTAGCGTTCATCCTGAGCCAGGATCAAACTCTCCATTGTAAAGAAGTTTTGATCTGACTGATAATCTCTTTATCGGAAATTAACGTCTAATCTAATTTGTTACGCTAACATTACCTTGTAGAATGTTAAATTCTGTGCTGTTGTTTCCTAACTTTCAAAGAACTTTTGGCTTTACTTTTGCGCCCCCTTTTTGATTGGGAGTGCAAAGGTAAGCGCTTTTATTTTACTACCAAATTTTTCTTTACTTTTTTTCAACTTTTTTTTGATGCTTAAAAACCATCTTTAAATTGCTGAAAGCCTTACTGCTGCTTGATTTGGAGCGAATTTTTTTGAAGAACTTGTGCCTTTTTTCAAAAGCGGATTGCAAAGATAGGGGAGGATGAGTTCCCACCAAAATTATTTTGCTTTTATTTTGCCAAAAACCCTGTTTTGTTATTAACAATTATTGGATAAGGCAGTGCTGTACTGCATTTAAGAGCATTATTTTTTTTTAAATTTTTTTTAAAAAAAAGGTCTTTTGAACGTAAATAAGTTGAAAACAAGGGTTTGAGCAGGCTGTTTATTGGGAAGCTGCCAATGGCTTGTACCGCTCATTAACCTCACTAAGGAAACGGTTGCTGTTTAAATTATGCCGGGAAAGTGGTGAAATGCGGTTTACCTGTTCAGAAATCCTGCTGGATATTCCACTTTTACCAGGAAAAGCCCATGCCCTGGTACTGAGAAATCAGCACCGGAACAATCTTTTTGCTGAATTATCTTCTTAAACTGGTCTGCACTTATTTTTTTTCGCCCCACCAGCAGCATTGTGCCTGTTAAACCTCTTACCATTCCTCTTAAGAACCGGTTGGCTTTTACCTTGTAAATCAGACTATCTCCTTCTTTTTGCCAGCTGCTTTGCAATAAAGTGCATATAAACGAGTGTACCTGGCTGTTTCTTTTACTGAAACTTGTGAAATCCTTGTGAAGCATTAGCTCAGCAGCAGCTTCCTGCATCAGCGTAAGATCGAGCTGGTATGGATAATAATAGGCGGAGTGTGCCAGGAAAGGGTTTTTTTGCTGATAAATATGATAATGATACTCCCTGCTGAGCGCATCAAAGCGGCAATGAGCTTCCGGGGCCACTGGTATCATATTCTTTATTACGATGTCTCCGGGCAGGATTGCATTCAGGTGATATATATCCTTTTGGGTATTGCTTACAAGATTAGGAGGAAGATCCAGGTGGAAATAATTCTGCAGGGCATGCACGCCAGCATCAGTACGTGATGAACCGGTAAGACTGATTCGCATTGCGGGTAATACTTCCCGATGGGTTGCCCCGCTGTTGATTGCATTCGCATTGATACCTGTCTTGTCTTCTTCTGTAGTTTTTAATACCCTGCTTACCCTGTAAAAAGTGTTCAGCGCCTTCTCCACTTCTCCCTGTACAGAATTTGCGTTCTGCTGCACCTGGAAGCCGCTATAGTTTGTGCCCTTATAGGTAACCTCAATAAAATAACGCTGCATTGAATACGTTTAAAGAGTTATGGGGCTGGGTTTGAACGGGTGATGGCACTTTTTTGGCGCACTTCGTCCGGTTAATGCCTTACCATGGCATTAAACCTGCTTATGTAGTATTCATCAGTGAGTTGCCCCCGCAATGAACTGAAATTTTCAGAGTCGGATACAAAAGGATAAGCTGCATCAAAAAACTTATACCTGCCTTCGTCTTTTAAAAAAAGTACTGCCAGATTTTTTATCTGATCCACATTAAAGCATTTTGTTTTAAATGTTTTCTTTGCTATTGCTACCATATCATCCTCATTTTCTTCTGCTGCCATTTTCTTGCGCAGTTTCAGGAAATCTTCTTCAACTGCATAATTTTTGCAATTGGAGTTGATCATTGTTACCTTTTTAACTTCGGTGGGTGCTGGCGCGACTGGTTGGGGATTGTCTGCAACAACCGTGGTTGCAGGCTCGCCGGCTGTTACAGGCTTATTTGGCTGTTTCGCATTGGGATTAGGCAATTCAATATCAATAAACTTTTCCTTTGCCGGCGACTCAGGCGCTTTAACTACCGTGTTTATTTCTTCTTTCTTTACCGGTTCTGCTGTTACTATGTCTTCTTTTGAGGGTGTGGCAGCCACCTTATTGTTTTTTTCAGCAGGTATCAGCAAACGGATAGTATCAGTTTTTCCATCAATCATATCTGAAAAAACCATCTGAACACCTTCTTTTCCATTCAGATAAAGCAGCCTGCTTATGGATTTTGCACTTGATTGTACCGGCTGCTCGTTCTTTATTTGAGTGACTGGCTGTGCAGGCTCCTCCTTTTTTTGTACTTGTTTTGCTACTTCTGTTTTACGGATACTTGAGTCATTTACAGCATTGGCGAGCATATTTGAGAACTCATCCTTTTTGTTTTCTGTACTGGCGGTTGTGGCAGTGACCGTTCCCGGCATTAATATGTCCATTGTTTGCAGGTTAAAAAGCCCCCAGCCTTTCTCCATGAAGTTTTTCAGCATATAACCCTGATCGGTTTTGCCCACTTTACAATTTATGGCCTGCTCCGGCCATTCATTTTTGGGAAAGCCTACTGAAAGATTGTAACTGCCTTCTTTTAATTGCGGGATGATTACGTAGCCTGAAGCTGCAGAACTATATACTTTCTTATCTATTTTAACATAAAATGCCTGCCTGTTTTCCGTCTGGATATAAATAAAGCGGTTTTGCTGTGCTATTGCAATAAGGGGTGCTGAAAAAAATAAACACCAAAATAAGAATCTGGCCATTATACAATCTTTGTAAGCAAAATTACTATTAATACCATGAATTTGCCACTTATATATAAAATTGCATTGTTTTAATATGGCAGCGGCTAATTTTACAGCAAATAATAGTTTTTTATGAAAAGAAATTTGATTCTATCAGCCGTACTTTTTTGTTGCTTTACGGCAGCCGCACAAGAGAACAACAATCCTGCGGATACAAGCTGGAAAACATTTTACAGAGAAACCCCTGCTAAAATTAATGACCTTATACATACCAAACTGGAGGTAAGGCCCGACTTTAGCAAGAGCTACCTGTATGGCAAGGCATGGATCACCCTGCAGCCTCATTTTTATCCAACTGACTCCCTTACGCTGGATGCCAAGTATTTTGACATTAAAAAACTGGTGATGCTTAAAGGCCAGCAGGAAATTCCCCTAAAATATGAAAACACCGAGTTTGAATTAAAGATTCAGCTTGACAGAACCTATAAGATGGGGGAAAAGTATACTGTATATATTGATTACACAGCCCGCCCTGATGAGTTTGAGAAAAAGTATGATTCGGATGCGATGCTTGGTACCAAGGGTATGTACTTTATTAATCCGCTTGGGAAGGATAAAGACAAGCCCACACAAATATGGACACAGGGGGAAACGCAAAGCAGCAGCGGCTGGTTCCCCACCATTGACCGTACCAACCAGAAAACGACCGAGGAATTAACCGTTACCGTTGACAACAAATATGTAACCCTGTCTAACGGCAAATTAATGAGCCAGAAAAAGAACGCTGACGGCACCCGGTCTGATTACTGGAAGATGGATCTTCCGCACGCCCCTTACCTTTTCTTTTTGGGTGTGGGAGAATACTCGGTGACAAAAGACAGTTATAAGGGTAAGGAAGTAAATTACTATGTAGAAAAAGAATATGGCGATGTGGCTAAGAAAATTTTTGGCAACACTCCTGAGATGATGGGCTATTTTTCAAAAATTACTGGTGTTGAATTTCCCTGGATAAAATACTCCCAGATCACGGGCAGGGATTATGTAGCAGGCGCTATGGAGAACACCACAGCCACCATTCACCAGGAAACTGCACAGCAGGATGCCCGTGAACTGGCTGATGGCAACAACTGGGAGGCAACTATTGCGCATGAGCTGTTTCACCAGTGGTTTGGCGATTATGTTACCTGTGAAAACTGGACCAACCTTACCCTGAATGAGTCTTTTGCTGATTACAGCCAGACACTTTGGGATGAATACAAATATGGTAAGGATGCAGGTGATGCAGAAAACTACCAGGGACTTCAGGGCTATTTAAACGGCGGTAATGAAAAGAAAGACCTGGTGCGTTTTTACTACAAAGACCGGGAAGACATGTTTGATGGTGTAAGCTACAGCAAGGGTGGCAGGATATTGCACATGCTGCGTAATTATGTTGGCGACAGTGCATTTTTTAAATCGCTGAATGTGTACCTTACCACCAATAAGTTTAAATCGGCTGAAGCGCATCAACTGAGGCTCGCCTTTGAGGAAGTAACCGGCCGTGACCTGAACTGGTTCTTTAACCAATGGTATTATGGCAGCGGACACCCCAGGCTGGATATCAGCTACCTGTATGATGATGCGGCTGGAAAGGCAAGTGTAATTGTAAAACAAACGCAAAAGGGCGATAAAATTTTCAAGTTGCCTTTTGCAATTGATGTTTATAATGGTGCGTCTAAAGTGCGCCACCAGGTTTGGGCCATGAACAGGGCTGACACTTTTGTATTTAATTACACCAGCAGGCCTGATCTTATCAATGTGGACGGAGACAAGATTTTACTGGCTGAGAAAAAGGATAATAAGACACTGGAAAATTATGTACACCAGTACAAGTTTGCCGGAAACTACATGGACAGGCGTGAAGCACTTGACTTTTGCAGTAAAAAGCAGGATGACCCTAAGGCCCTTGAAATCGTTAAAATGGGGCTGACTGATAAGTTTTACAAATTGAGGAATTTTATACTGACGAAGCTTGATATGAAAAAAGAATCCGTTAAAGCTGCGGCAGAGCCGATTCTGTTAAATCTTGCAAAGAATGACAAAGAGGCCACAGTAAGGGGTAACGCTATCAACCAGCTGGCCAAATACAAAAAAGCTGAGTACAAGCCGATTTTTGAAAAGGGAATAAATGATCTGTCGTATACCGTTGCCGGCTATTCGCTTTCGGCTCTGCAGGGCTTAGACAGTTTAGCGGCCCTTACAGCAGCAAAACGCATGGTAAAACAACCGGCCAAAGGGGTGCTTAACGATAAAATAATGGATGTACTGACATCAACCGGGAGCGAGGAAACTTTTGATATTGCCCTTGAGAAGTTTGAAAAAATGGGCTTATCAGAGGCAAAATTCGGCCTTTGCACACCGCTTGCTGAAATGGCTGGGAAAATTAACAATACAGCAAAAGTAAAAAAGGCCGTTGACCTGATTGTTGCATTCAGGGAATCGGTACCCAAAAATTACCGTGAGCAAACAGACCCCTATTTAAACGGGGTAGTTCTTGCTGGCATAGTAAAGAAAAAAGAAGCGGCACTTAAGTCCGGGGCCAATGCCGGCCTTCAGGAACAAATTGATTATGTGAAATCGAAAATTTCCGGGCAATAATAAATAATACCGGTATAACATTTCTGATAAGGGCCTGCAAGCAATTGCAGGCTCTTATTTTTTACCAGCTGCCGCTGGCACCACCACCATCGCTGCTGCTTGATGAGGAACTGCCGGAGGATGAGCTGTCGCCTGATGAGGCGGAATCGGAAGAAAATGAACTGTGAGATGAGGTATCGGATGATGAAGATCCCGGGGTTGACCATGTATCGTTTGGGTGATGGTGCTGGTTGTAATTATGGTACCCGCTTCTGCTGTAAATGCCTGAACTGAAATTTGCCCGCCCAAAGACCATCCTGCGGAAAATTCCATACAGCAACAAGGCTCCCATACCGACCAATAATACCGGCATAACTGCATTACTGTAATCCGGCTCCGGCTTCATACTGTACTCAGTAATACTTCCTGTATTGCTGCCAGCATACTGAACGGGATTTGTTTCATTTTCCCGGCTGTATGTTCCTGGCGACAACTCCACCATGATGGCAGTTGACGCATCGTCTAATCCCCTGTAATAGTCTCCTGCTTTAAATGCCGGTACAATATCGTCATCTATAATATGCTGGCACTCTTCATCTGTTAATATTTCAGTAACGCCCTTCCCTGTAGCAATCCTTACTTTCCTGTCGTTTTTAGCAAGAAAGATCAGTACCCCATTATTTTTCTTTTTATCTCCTATACCCCAGCTATTGGCGTAGTGCAATGCGGCTTCCTCTACTGTGTACAATTTACCTGATGGGGCATCTTTTAATGATACATGTGTAATGATCACCAGTGCATAGCCAGTGCTGTCATTAAAACCCCTGAGTTTGCTTTCGAGTGATTTCTTTTGAGGCAAGGTGAGCATACCTGCAAAATCATTTACGGCAGCAGGTTTTGCGGGACGTGGCTTATAAAAGGATTTGCTGCTCACCGCCTGGGCCCTGACTGTGCCGCAATTGAACACAAGGAGTAAGATGGACAGAATATGTTTCAAAGCAGGTATTTATACATCACCAACTGCCACTGGCACCGCCACCACCAAAACTGCCCCCTCCAAAACCACCAAAGCCGCCACCAGATCCTCCGCCGCCACCACCGCCAGAACCTCCGCCGCCGCCAATCCACCAAACGGGGTTGGAAATGCCACGGTATCCCCGCCTGCTCATAAATGTGCCGCCTGTGCCGCCACCGCCTGATGACATGGCAAGGAAAATAATGATGACGATAATGATGAGAATGATACGGCCCGCACTTCCGCTCTTTTTTTTGCGGTAGCCGGGTGGCGCTTTATACTCACCCTGGAGGGCTTTCATTATGGCATCTGTGCCACTGTTGATGCCTCCGAAATAATCATTGCCTTTAAAACGGGGAACAATTACATCATCTATTATGTGTTTGCAGGTAATATCAGGCAAGGCACCTTCTGCTCCATAGCCTGTTGCAATATTAAGTTTGCGGTCGTTTTTACTCACCAGCAGCACTACCCCATTGTTAAACTCCTTACCTCCTACCCCCCATGCCCTGCCCAATGCCACATTGTAGTCTGATATTTCAGAACCATCTGTGGAAGCAACTATCACAACGGCTATCTGGGTAGAAGTGGAATCATCGTAAGCTACCAGCTTTTGCTCAAGGTGCGCCGCCTGGTCAGGCGTGAGGGTTCCGGTATAATCATTTACCAGCCTTGGCGGACTTGGCCTTGCCGGCACTTTTTGTGCGAACATTGAAATGTTCATCAGCAGCAAACCAATTAAAACAATATTTTTTACAAGCCTCATTTACAAATTTTGTATTCCTATTTCCCAAAAACGATATCGTCGGGCAGTTCATTTTTATCTTCTGTTGGAATATATGGAAATTTTTCCTTCAATGTTTCGCCTACTTCTCTTACACATTTCACCACTCCGTCCACAATCTGCTCATTCTTAAAACGACTGATCATCCTGCGTACTTCGCTGTTCCAGTAGTCAGCTCCTGCTGCTTTGTATATGCCTTCATCGCCGAACAATGCTACTTCCTTATGCTTGGTGGCCATATAGAGCAGCACACCATTGCGGTGCTCGGTTTCCTGCATTTTTAAATTGAAGAAAACTTCCTTTGCCCGCTCCACGGGATCCATCAGGGGGTTTTTACTTTCAACAAAAACCCTGATTTCACCGCTGGTCTGCTTTTCGCAGGAGCGTATGGCATCCACAATGCGCAACTGCTCATCTGCCGTAAAAAAAGCTTTCTTTTTAAAAAAAGGAAAAAGACCCATTAGAATTTTATTACTATTGATTTATCTGAACCGGTATCTGCCTGAAAACCTTCCCTGGCTTTAAAACCGAACAACCCTGCCACCATACTGGCTGGAAACTGCCTGGATGCATTATTATAAACAGCAATTGCCTCATTAAAATCCTTACGGGCAATTTTGATGCGGTTTTCTGTACCCTCCAGTTGTGTCTGCAACCCTGCAAATGCTGCTGTACCCTTTAATGTGGGATACTTTTCAATGCTGATGATAAGGTTATTGGCAGCAGCTGCCAGTTCATTCTGGGCTGCATTGTGCTGTGCAAACTTATCAGCCGAAACTTCACCGCTAAGGTTAATACCAGCTGCCTTACTTCTTGCTTCTGCTATCTTCTGCAATGTGGTTTGCTCAAAATCAGCCTGCCCCTTTACCACATTTACAAGATTAGGAATGAGGCTCAACCTGCGCTGGTACGCATTTTCAACCTCATTCCACTGCAGCTTTACTTTTTCATCCTTATTGACAAGGGCATTATAGGTGGTAATGAGATAAATCCCGATTACTACCAGTACACCAGCAACAATAAAGCCTGTATATTTTTTTTTATTCATGCAGATTTCTCCCGGAAAGTACCCGTATTATTTCTTCAGGTCATCAAAGTTCACATCTACTTTCTTCTCAGCACCTGCATCGGCTGCAAAGCCCTCTTTGGCTTTAAAACCAAACAATCCACCCAGGATATTCATGGGAAACGACCTCACTTTGGTATTGTATACATTGATGGTTTCGTTAAACTCTTTTCTTGAGTTTTTGATCTTGTTTTCAATTGATTCCAACTGTCCCTGCAATTGTGTGAAGTTTTGTGTGGCTTTCAAGTCAGGATAATTTTCAACCACAGCCAGTAAACGGCTTAATGCACCAGACATCTGCCCCTGTGCTGCCTGAAATTTTGCAATATTTTCCGGTGTCAGTTCGTCTGCCTTGATATTTACAGATGTTGCTTTTGATCTTGCTTCCACCAGTTGGGTAAGGGTATTCTGCTCAAAATTGGCAGCTCCCTTTACTGTATTAACAAGGTTGCCAACAAGGTCGGAGCGGTTCTGGTATTCAGTTTGAACATTATTCCATGCCTTTTTTACATTTTCATCCTGCTTTACCAACCCATTGTAGCCATTGCAACCCCAAAATCCAAGGATTACAAGAACTCCTATAAGAATTAACAGACCTGTACGTTTCATAATTTTTGTTTTTAATGTTGTTATGATAAAAATACTCTTTTTTATTCAATACTCTATAATTCTAATAAATATAAAAGGTAACCTGCGCCTGAACCTGATTACTGTTTACGTTTTGTTAATATTCACTGTTTGGGCTAACGTATTAGTCTGTATTCATTTTTTTGAATCAAAATGCTGTAGATTAGTGTTGCTTCTGCCAATTTATCAGATAATTTTACTGTATGAGACTCATTTTACCGGGAATTCTTTTTTACGCACTACTGGCTTTCAGCTGCAGCGGGCCTGCCTACAAATCAGTAAAGGGAAACGGCAGTGCTGTGAAGGATTCCGTTTTGGCCGGCGGCCTTAACTTTCCCTGGGAAATATTGTGGGGGCCGGACAATACTATCTGGATGACGGAGCGGGGCGGCAGCATCAGCAGGGTGAACCCGGCTACGGGAATGGTGACCAGGCTGCTACAGATTCCGGGAGTGGTGGCAAGGGGCGAGGGCGGTTTGCTTGGTATGGTGCTTCACCCGGATTTTTCAGTAAACCCTTATGTATATGTTGCACACAACTATGAGGCCGGTGGTGAATACAGGGAGAAAATTGTGCGCTACCAGTACGATGGCAATACCCTTACCAGCCCGTTGGTTATTTTTGATAACATTAAGGCTTCGTATGTTCATAATGGATGCAGACTGCTGATAACTGCCGACAGAAAACTGCTGGTGAGCACGGGTGATGCTTCTGACCAAAGTCTTCCGCAGGATAAAAATGCAGTAAATGGTAAGATACTCAGGCTGAACTTAGATGGCACTATTCCCACAGACAATCCATTTGCGGGTAACCCTGTATGGAGCTACGGGCATCGCAATGCACAGGGGATGGTATTTGTAAAAGACCGCCTGTATATCTCTGAACACGGGCCGGATAAGGATGATGAAGTGAGCATTGTAACAAAGGGTGGAAATTATGGCTGGCCTGATGTAAAAGGATTTTGCAATGAACCGGGAGAAAAAAAGTTTTGCAGCAGCAATGGAGTTAAGGAGCCTGTTTATGCATGGACGCCCACCATTGCAGTATGCGGTATTGATTATTACAACAGCGACCTGATACCCGGCTGGAAAAACTCGCTGCTGATGGCTACGCTCAAAAATGAAAGACTGTACCAATTGCAGTTAGATGAAACGTATACAACAATAAAAGCCACCTTCACATTTCTGGATGAAAAATACGGCCGCCTGCGTGATGTATGCGTATCACCCGACGGGCATGTATATGTATGCACCAGCAATGGCAGCAATGATGACAAGCTGGTTGTTATCTCACCCAGGTAAGCAGTTGTTTAATCTGCTTTCCGAATACATACAAAATTGTACTGGTCTACTTTCTGGCTGTTGTAAAAAGCACCTGTATATACGTATTTTGTTACAGCCTGTGTGCCGTTGGCCTCGGTTGATGTCCACAGGGTAGCTCTTTCGTCAAAAGCAAATTTCTCCTTATTGTCGATGATGAGTTCAGTTTCGTTTTTGGCTGGCAGGTACCAGTCTGCTTTACCGCCGTCTTTTGCCTGTGCACACAGTTTGGCTGCGTAAGGCTTTCCTTCAAACCCTTTGTTTTCGCCTACAGCGGCTACAATGGCTTTTGTATTGGCTGCTCCATTATCATCACTGCGAACCAAATCACCAATTTCATCATATCCGCCCCAGGTTGTTTTTCCTGCGGTTGTCATATCAAGTACTTCGTATTTTTTGCCCTTGTATTCTACTTTCACTATTTTCTGTGCAGCGGCATTCAGTGCAAATGCGATTGGAAGGATTAATACTATTTTTTTCATCATAATATAGTTTACCGCAAATGTAAATACTAAAATGGCTGGCTGCAAAGCTTTCACCAGAATATGGTATGCTGCTACGACTGTATGGCAGCAATGCCTGGCAGCACTTTTCCTTCAAAGTATTCCAGCATGGCGCCACCACCTGTTGAGATATAACTTACCTTATCAGTAAAGCCAAACTCGTTTACTGCCGACACACTGTCGCCCCCGCCCACCAGTGAAAAAGCACCGGCAGCTGTAGCATCGGCCACTGCCTGTGCGATTGCTTTGGTACCTGCCTGAAACTTTTCCATTTCAAACACGCCCATAGGGCCATTCCACAGAATGGTTTTTGAGCGGCGGATCACTTCTGAGAAAATACCCACGGCTTTGGGTCCTATATCCAGGCCAAGCCATCCATCTGGTATGGCATCGCTGGGGCAGGTTTGCGTATTGGCGTTGGCATCAAACTTATCTGCAATCACCGAATCTTCGGGCAGGTGGATGCTCACACCTTTTGCAGTGGCTTTCTGCAGCAGCTCCAGGGCTGTTTGCAAGCGGTCTTCTTCGCAAAGTGAATTACCAATTTTACCACCCCTTGCTTTCATGAATGTATAAGCCATGCCACCACCAATGATGATGTCGGTTGCCCTTTCGAGCAGGTTTTCTATGATGAGTATCTTATCAGAAACCTTGGCTCCGCCGATGATGGCTGTAAAGGGCTTTTCTGACTGGTGTAATACTTTTTCGGCGCTGGCCACTTCGGCCTCCATCAGCAGTCCGAACATCTTTTTATCGCCCGGAAAAAATTTTGCAATCACTGCAGTACTGGCATGTGCCCTGTGGGCTGTGCCAAATGCATCGTTTACATACACATCGCCCAATTTGCTTAATTTTTCTGCAAATGCCTCATCCCCTTTTTCTTCTTCCTTGTAAAAACGAAGGTTTTCCAGCAGCAGCACTTCGCCTTTGCGCAGCATGCCTGCAGTCATGTATGCCTGCTCCCCTATACAATCTTCAGCAAAAAATACATTGGTTGGTTCGTCTGCGGATTTGCCAGCATTGAGCAAATCGAACAAATGCTTTACCAAATGCTTTAGTGAATACTTTTCCTCCGGGCCATCCTTGGGGCGGCCAAAATGGCTCATCAATATCACTTTGCCACCATCGGCAATAATTTTTTTAATAGTGGGGATGGCCGCAGTGATGCGGGTATCATCGGTAATTTCAAAGGCATCATTGAGCGGCACATTAAAATCTACACGTACCAGTACTTTTTGCCCGGCAAAGTTGAGTGAAGAAAATTTTGACATATTCTTTATCTGGTTATTTCTAAAAAATGGCTGTTTGTTCTGGTAAAGTAAGTGATTATTTTACCAAATTGTGCAGTTATGATTTTTTTCAGTTCTGCATTGCTGGTATTACCAATATTGATGTACAGGATATTGGGTGGCGGGCCTATGGACTTTTGAATGTAAAGAAAATCAATATCCTTAGTAGTAATAATGACTGTTGCAGGATTTTCCTTTGCCAATTTAAACACAGCAACATCAGTTTCGGCATCAAAGCCCAGCGCTTTAAATGACTTTGCCCTGCAAACACTGATTTCCTGAATCCACAATGCCATCACTGGAGGCAGGTTTAAGTCAATCCAGAATTCAAGTTCCTCAGGCTGCATCTGTATTAATATGTATTACCTGGTGGTTGATAATGTTAGCCGCAAATACCAGGCATGCCTGAATGTCTTCCCTTTCCAGGTAAGGGAAATCTTCCAGCAATTCATCTACAGTCATACCACCTGCTAAATAACCCAATACATCATGCACGCCAAAACGCATACCCCTGATGATGGGCTTCCCCCCCATAATTCCTGGATTATGCGTAATCCTTTCAAGCAATTTACTTGTTTGCATAGCACAAATTTACTATAAATGCTGTAAATCTTTAATACTGAAATAAAAAAGACATCCTTTTTACAGAATGTCTTTTATTACTCCTGAGGAGCATTAATATAATGTTTTTTTTATTTGCCTATCAATCCTGCAAAATGATGCACAGTACGCACCAGCTGGCTTACATAGCTCATTTCATTATCGTACCAGCTTACAGTTTTCACCATTTGCTTATCGCCCATGGTCATTACCTTGGTTTGCGTAGCATCAAACAGGCTGCCAAAGTTGATACCGATGATATCGCTGCTTACAATTTCATCTTCGTTGTAGCCAAAACTTTCGTTGCTGGATGCTTTCATGGCCGCATTCACTTCTTCAACAGTCACTGTTTTTTCCAGGATGGAATACAGTTCGGTAACAGAGCCTGTAATAACCGGCACCCTTTGTGCGCCACCATCCAGTTTGCCTTTTAGTTCCGGCAATACCAAACCAATGGCTTTTGCCGCACCAGTGCTATTGGGAACAATATTGGCTGCAGCAGCCCTTGCCCTGCGGAGGTCACCTTTTGGATGTGGTGCATCCAGCGTATTTTGATCGTTGGTATAAGCATGTATTGTACTCATGATGCCGGTAACAATACCAAAGCTGTCGTTGAGTGTTTTGGCCATTGGCGCCAGGCAGTTGGTAGTGCAACTGGCACAGCTGATGATGGTTTCAGTACCATCCAGTATGCTGTGGTTTACATTGTACACAATAGTTTTAAGGTCGCCTGTGGCCGGAGCAGAAATAACTACCCTTTTGGCACCCGCGGTAATATGTGCTGCGGCCTTATCCTTATCGGTAAAAAAGCCGGTGCTTTCAATCACCACATCCACATCGTGGCTGCCCCATGGAATCTGGGCCGGATCTTTTTGTGCGTATATTTTTACATCGTGACCATTTACTACGATTGAGCTGTCTGTACTGGTAACTTCCTGCCCAAAGCGGCCCTGGGCACTGTCGTACTTCAGTAAATGTGCCAGTACAGCAGGACTTGTGAGGTCGTTGATGGCTACCACATCAATGCCTTCCATATTATGAATCTGGCGAAACACCAGGCGGCCAATACGCCCAAAACCATTAATGGCAACTTTTACTGTACCCATAGCTTATTGATTGTTTATTTATTAAACTTTTTTGCGGGGCAAAACTACGTTGTTTGCAGGGATTTTTTTTATTTTTTATTGGAGTAAGGGAGGAAAGCGGTTTCCAAACGTTTGCGGGATAAAAAAGCTCAGAAAAAACCGTATCCTCCTGTAATTGGCTCAGCCTTTGAACAAAAGTACCCGTTGACTGGCACAAATGAACAAAGGCTGATAAACTGACAAGCAATCTGACGCAAAAATAGAGATATGATTCATTTTTCCAAATACCGCTCAACTATTTTTTTAAAGATTTAACAAAACGTGAAAAAGTTCAAGGTTTAAAGTTGGTTTATACCAAAGGAATCCAACCTTGAAACTTTGAACCTTGAACTTTTATCTTTCAACTTTGAACTAACGGGCGATACCAAAGTGGGGCTTCAATTTCTTTTTTGTACTCAAAACCCTTACTTTCGTTTGCCAATAAATTATCACTAAAAAACATACAATATGCAAGTGTGGAAGGATTACCAGGATCAGCACAAAGACCGTTTTTTGAATGAATTGCTCGACCTGCTGCGCATTCCCAGCGTAAGTGCCAAAACTGAACATAAGGACGATATGGTGAAATGCGCCGATGCCGTAAAGCAGCGATTGCTGGAGGCCGGGGCTGACAGGGTGGACATCTATCCCACAGCGGGGCACCCCGTTGTATATGGTGAAAAAATCATTGACCCTGCCAAACCAACAGTACTGGTATACGGGCATTATGATGTACAACCGGCCGACCCCCTGGAGCTATGGCACAGCGGGCCTTTTGACCCGGTGATTAAGGACGGAAAAATATTTGCCCGTGGCAGTTGTGATGATAAGGGCCAGTTTTACATGCACGTGAAGGCGCTGGAAACCATGGTGCAAACCAATACCCTCAGTACCAATATCAAGTTTTGTATTGAAGGTGAGGAGGAAGTAGGATCGCCCAACTTAGCCAAATTTGTAGCTGCCAATAAGGAGCTGCTTAAAGCCGATGTAATACTGATAAGTGATACAGCGATGCTGAGTATGGAAAACCCAAGTATCGATATTGGAGTACGTGGGTTAAGCTATATACAGGTGGAAGTTACCGGCCCTAACCGGGACCTGCACAGCGGCGTGTATGGTGGTGCAGTGGCCAACCCCATTACCATGCTGGCAAAGATGATTGCAGGCTGCCACGATGAGAACAACCATATTACCATCCCGGGATTGTATGATGATGTGGTGGAATCCACTACGGAAGAAAGGGCCATGATGGCCAAGGCTCCTTTTGATGAAAAGGAATATGCCGCAGACCTGGGCGTAAACAGCCTGTGGGGCGAAAAGGGCTACAGTACCAATGAGCGCACCGGTATACGGCCCACGCTGGAGCTGAACGGCATCTGGGGTGGTTATACGGGTGAGGGTGCCAAAACGGTGCTTCCCTCCAAGGCTTATGCAAAAATATCGGCCAGGCTGGTACCCAACCAAAGCAGCGAAGTGATTACAGAAAAACTGCTGAACTATTTCAGAAGTGTTGCCCCGGCAGGTGTGGAGGTAAAGGCTGAAAACCACCATGGTGGCGAGCCATATATGACACCTGTTGACAGTGTAGCCTACAAAGCAGCAGCAGCAGCCATTAAGGATACTTTTGGCAAGGATGCCATACCGGTGCGTGGTGGTGGCAGCATACCCATATGCGCATTGTTTGAAAAGGAACTGGGTATAAAAATCGTATTTATGGGCTTTGGGCTTGACAGTGATAACCTGCACAGCCCCAACGAGAAGTACGATGTATTTAATTTTTACAAGGGCATTGAAACCATCCCCTATTTTCACAAGCATTTTGCAGAAATGCAGGGATAAAAGGTATTTGAAAGCATAAAAAAGCCCCCGAAATTCGGGGGTTTTTTGGTTTTTGGTACCCCTAATGGGATTAATTCCGAACCTTGACAGGGAGGCTTTGATGCTACTGAATAGTATTTTTCAGCTACTGACGGGCGGAAAATAGTCCATTTTTGAGGCTAAATATGGCTCTCAGCAAATGGCTGGGGGCCATATTTATGGGGCAGCTCAAGTCAGTAAAGACAAAATCACATAGGCGATAATATAGATATGTGCTAATTTCAGCCACCAAAACTTGAGAATATGCAATACCGCAGGATGCCGATTGAGATAGAAGCCCCGGAGGGGATAGGGTATGAAAACATTGCGTGTAACCTATCTGAAAGCTCCTATACCGACCAACGCCTTGAGGGTCTTGGGCTGTCACTTGACAACCTTTTGCTCCACTATGGTGACCATAAAGGTAAAGCGGCCTTGAGGGAACTGATAGCAGATACTGGCGATTTTATGCCTGATGATGTGTTGGTAACCCCCGGTGCCGCCGCAGCCCTGTTTATTTTGACCACCTCGCTGCTGGATAAGGGCGATAAAATCATTGTGGCCAAGCCAAACTATGCCACCAATATTGAAACCCCACTGGCCATTGGGGCCAATATTTCCTATTTAAACCTCGGTTTCGGGGATGGATATAGTCTTAACATTGATGAACTGGCCTCGCAGCTTGCTCCTCAGACCAAATTGGTGAGCCTTACCTATCCCCATAACCCCACGGGCGTAATGATAGACTTGGATACGCTTTTACAGGTAATACGGTTGGTTGAGCGGAACGGGAGTTATTTGCTCATAGATGAAACTTACAGGGATATGTGTTTTGTGCCACAGTTGCCCGTTGCGGCCTCGCTTTCAGATAATGTAATCAGCATATCTTCCATGTCAAAGTCTTATGGGCTGCCGGGCATACGCACTGGCTGGCTAATTTGCCGAAACAAAAAGCTGATGGAAACCTTGCTTGCGGCCAAGGAACAGATATTTATTACCAATTCGGTGCTTGATGAAGAAGTGGCCTTTCAATACCTGCTCAACAAAGAAAAGCTGTTCGCCCCAGTCCGGGCAACCATCCTGAATAACTTTGGGGTACTCAAAAGTTTTATGCAGGGGCAAAACCTGCTGGAATGGGTAGAGCCGCAGGGCGGTTGTGTCTGCTTTCCAAGGATAAAAGAGGGCGTAAGTATAAACATCAGCGACTTTTATGACGTGCTGCTGAAAAAATATGGCACCTACGTAGGCCGAGGCGGCTGGTTTGATGAGGATGACAGGTATATGAGGATTGGGTATGGCTGGGAAACGAGCGGCAACATACAGAAGGGCCTTCGTAATATCATTCAAACAATCAAAGAGATACGCATAGCGTAAAAGAATGCTGTTTATATCCAACCGTGTGTAGCGTTTTATGGCAATCAACTGGTCAACTCATCAATTAATTTGCTCAAATCCGCTTCTGGCCGTTGTTGGGCATACCGGATTATATGCCACCTAATAAAACTCATGGTGTACTTCAAGCACTCCTTCAATTTCACCCGGCTGTAAGAATTGGTTGCCCCTGTATGTAGTTCGGCGTTCCTGTAATCCGATAGTTCTTGCACAAGGTCGGAGAAATATACATCCCATGCCGTTCTATCCGATTTGAGCTGAAGATAATGGGAGATAATATCATATAGAAAAAAATGGGTCACTCCGGGAAGGATTTTTTTCCAGTCAAAATTTATGCTCACACTATATTGGGCCAAATCTTTGCTTATCTTGATTGCTTCGTCTTTCCCTATACCAATCATTTTCTTCGGGTCTGGCACATGAAAAGTATTGAACAAAAACGCAATTGTAGATGACAGTTCACCCAAAATTTCTGGAAGTACTTTGCCTGTAAGCCTTTTGAACTTTTCCCTAACTTCCCTTTTCCCAATATTGTTTTTCCAAAACAATATCTCTATGTATAGCCAATAAGCAGAAACATCATCCTTATTGTAGGCCGTTGTGAATACCCGCTCATTGTACAATATGTCAGCCGTAGCTTTCCCATTGTTTTGTTTCAATACCTCAAAAGGGCTCAAACCTATATCGTTCAATTCCGTTTCAGTTGCAAGATGCACATGGGCGTATTTTCTAATTGCCGCTACTTTTGCGTGCCAATCTTCGCCATCAAGACTTGTGGAGTATAAAAAATCGTCGTTTTGAACAGCGATACTCACTGAATTAAGATAAGGAGTGAGGTACTTCAATTCATCCATCACTTTTGAGCGGCCAATTCTTGCGGCTTCCTCCAATCTTTCATAATTTAACTTGACAATCCCGACCACGCCACCTTTTTTGAAAAAAATATTGCCGATGTTCAATGGCTTGTTCTCTTTATCTTTTCTCTTTACACGGGCTTTCAGCTTCTTCAATTTTGGATGCCCCGTGCTTAAAAAGGATACTTCTTCAAACATTACCATAAACTCCTTGCCAACATCCTGCCTAAGCAATATACCTGAAACAGGGAAGATAAAATAACCAGTGTTGTGCTTGTACGCATCAAGAATATTTTTCAATCCATCGAATTGGCACTTGAATCCCATATTTTTAAAAAAATCTTTACATTGTTCATCGAACAAGTCTGCATCATCTGCCTTCAAAATAGAAATCGGTAGAGGGAAATCATATTTATTTTTTGATACAATCCGTCTTATAAACTTTTCAATCTGACTTTTGCCAAACCCTTTAAATTTATAAACGGATACTAATATGTTTGTATGGAATTTTATGGCATCGGAGTGTTCTGTTAAAGGGTGTTCACACTGAATCATTCTATAAAGCGAACCGTGTGCATAATCAAAAATAATAGTGTCAATCTCATCCCTTAAAGATTGAACCTGGCCCTGCAAGGATACTTCCTTTGACAACCATTCCTTTTGTTTCTTTTCGCTCCCAAGCCCTTGCCAATTCCTTTTGAACTCCCGGAAGAAAGGGCCGTATTCTGCCAATAGTTTGTCCATGAAATCGTGGGGGTAGGCATCCAGCATCCGCATGTACATGCTTATGCTTTTCGGACATCGCTCAAAGTTTTTTTCCAGTTGGAATGCGATTTTGTCGAGAAGTGAAACCGGGTTTTCAAAGTTCAAACCCGGTAATCTTCCCATATATTTATTGGCAAATAAAAAATAATCAGCAAAAAACCGCATCTTGGTTTCCAAGTTTTTATTTTCATTGGTCAAAAAATTCAATTTCATGTTATATTTTTTCATCAATTCCGCAGGCTTCCGGTAACCGAAAGTCAACTATGCAATCAAGAGATAACAAAATTATTTATTAAACACTTAAATTCGCTCGGCAAATCAAGAATATGTATATAAACAATAAACTGTCGGAGTTGATGGAAACACGAAAAATGCTAAAATCAATAACCGGCCCGACAACCCTTATTGCAGACGCCCTAAAGCAAAAAGAACTGCTTCGCCCGTACATGGCCGTATTTGACCTGCCGGAACCGGTAAGGAACTTTATTGAACTTTCTTCAAAGCTGGAAGCATATATGCCTTACAAAGCCGCCGCCAAATTAGGCTACAACCCGGCCTTGGAGGAAATGGTGTTCCCCAAGAAACTTATGTCTTGGTCAAACCCTTTCAAAGAGATAGTGGCCATGCAAAGCCAAATCAAAGAGCTGACATTACGTGAATATGTATCTGTTTTGCCTTATGTGAACTCCCTGCTGAAATCACTGGCCGAAGGCCCAACAATGAAGGGAAGTGAAGAGCCGGTAACAGAGGAAGATGAAAGCTATACTTACATTGTCGAGGAAATGGAATTATCTGGGGTCATTTCAAGACCTGCTTTGGTTGAACTTAAGGCAAAACTGGACGAAATATTTGTACAACTCAAAAGCGTCAAAAAGAGCGTACAGTCAATGCCTATACTCCTTATGGCAATCATTAGCTTTATACTTGCGGTCAAAAGTGAGATAATGTCTTGGCAGCCCAAGCCTGAAACTATCACCAAGGAGGATTTAAGGGAATTCGGTACCCGGATGCAAGAGCAATTTGTTGAAGCCCTTGAAGAAAGCAGTAACGTTGGCTATATTAAGACCGCTTGCCGAGTGTTCTTCAAACCCAAAAACAAATCTCTGATAATCGGACGTTTAGACCCAGGGTGCAGGGTGGTAATTATATGCAAGGCCCATAAATGGGCCTATATCAGTTACACCACTCCTTTGGATGGCATGTGTCAAACAGGCTGGATATTTAAAAAGAACCTATTTTGAGTAACCTCCAATAACTATGTCCATTGAGAGCCTCTATGCCTAACAGGTATCCCAACAGATTGAGTAAATAAATAAATTATTGTATGCCCATTATAGATTTTAAAGAAATACCGCAAGCCAATATAGGCTCCGGCTTACAGGATACTTTTGAACTGTTCTGCCGTGATTTTCTTCAATGTATGGGATACAAAATCATTCAGCACCCAAGCCGTGGCGCAGACGGGGGTAAAGACATGATAGTGAGTGAAACTTTAACCGGTATTATCTATTCGGAACCGGTCAACTGGCTTGTTAGCTGTAAGCATACTGCCCATTCAGGAAATTCTATATCAGCTAAAGACGAAGCAGATTTATCTGACCGGATCAACTCTTTCAACTGTATAGGCTACATTGGCATGTATTCAGTAATTGCTGGTGCATCCTTGTCAGATAAATTGCATAGAATGAGCAATAAACATAAATTTATACTATTTGACTGCAAAAAAATTGAATATGAAATAATTAATAACCCCAAAATGACACATCTTTTCCGACAGTATTTCCCTAAGTCGTACAAAGAATACCAAAGCCAAAACCCCCAGCATCAACCGACCAGTAATAGTAAACTGCCGGTACAAGTAAGAGAAGATTTTTTCAGGAGCATCAAGGCCGCTGTAATTGTAGTTGAAATCGAGAAAATAATTCACAAGTACGACAAGCGTGACTGGAAGCAGGTTGAAACTGCCATTTCTGAAATGTATGCTTTTTGCAATAATAACAGTTCAGAGGTCAGTATGACTGTAATAGAGTATTTATACAGGATTTCAAATTGGACACGGAGCGAGATGCCTTTGAACATCGCTTCCGGTATCAACGACCTTGCTTCAACATATTTGTCGGTACCGAATGGGCATGAAGTCACTGAAACCGAAACTTTTCTCATAGAACGATGTATTGATACAGGCTTTAATCTTGCTTATTATTCTTTCCGGTATCTTAACAGATTGAAAATTGCATGTGAGGGTTTATTATTGGTTAAGTATTCCTTCACAATTTGTAAGCAATTCAAGTTGGAACAACTACTTGAAAAAATAAATGCCGAGTATCAAATGATTAAAGATTCAATAGCTGAAAGTCACTGGTCTGTCTCTGAAAAATCAATTGCAGATGAGTTGCTATTGACTTTTAGGTATGACCTGAAGACATCCTCATTGAAAATGCCTGTACTTTCAAATGAGCTATATAAAATATACTCACAGGAACCTGACAACTAAAGTTTTTGGATAACCTTCTTGTAGATATAGCAACACTTTTAGCAAGTGTTATGCAATCAGTAAAGAATATGCTATTTATTGAGTAAATCGCTCAAGAGTAAAAAAGCCGATATTTTCATAAGATAATAAAAAAACAAATCCATAACTGCCAATATCTTCACAGTCAAGTCTGTTCCACTAATCTCTAAACGGTCTCTTTTGTAATTGATTCTTTTCATGCTGTAATTTTCAGCAATAAAGAACACATGCCCAAGAAGTAGTGCAAGGGTTGCACCATTTGATGCAACCCTTGCACTATTTAATGCAACAAAAAGTGGTGCTGCTTTCGCAACACCCCCCGACCGGCACAAAACAAACATGAGTGTAAACTTGCCGGTCGCCCGCTTCCATGCCGTACACCTTAAACTAATATTTGACCTCCAGTTCCCTACTTATTTCCGTTTGCAGGTCGCCCGCCAATGCGGCCTTTAGCTGGTACGCATATACAAACCCTATGGACAATCCCTTTTCCACCCACTGCGTTACGTTGCCCTCCAGCGTTTGGTATATCGCCATCGGCTCGCCCTTCTTGCAGCGGTACAGGATATAGGTTTCCACCTTGCCGGGGTAGTTCCACCTGATGGTAACTGTCCGCAGCTTGGTGTTTACCTCGGCCTTAAAGTCTGTTACTGCCTTGCGCAATCCCGTTTCATAGTCCACTTCGCCGCTGTGGGCGGTCGTGGCGTTGCCCGCCCCGTCCGTTGCGGTGAGGGTGTAATAGTACACCTTTCCCATTG
>JANMIG010000026.1:0-3530 GCA_031375675.1 Chitinophagales bacterium | reverse complement strand
GGAATGTCTATTTGCAAGAAATGTAGAACCAGTAAGGCCTGAAAGAAATGTACAAAGACCTTTGCCTAAAAGAAAACGAGGCAAATATCAAACCTTTACAAACTATCGAAGAGCTATTTAATCCTTAACTAAATGACATTGGGCGGCAGCCACGCCCAAAGCGTGGCCACAGCGAAGCGGAGCCCTGCAAAGCCCGGCCCCGGCCAGCTATACGGCTGCAAAGGGTTTATACAGCCCATTTTGGCTGGTTGGGGACACGCTCAAAAAACAAAACACTTTTTTCAACAACCACCAATGCCAACCGCTGGAAACGGATGGTGTATCAATATGACCTTATCAGCGGCAAGGTAAACCATGTGGCCTATCAACCGCCGAGGGAAACCATGCATTATCCTGATATGTTGTATCACCGGTATAGCTATGATGCAGAAAACAGGCTTACGCTGGCAGAAACCAGTACTGACAGTGTGATATGGGAGAAGGACAGCCGCTATGAGTATTACAAACATGGGCCGCTGGCCAGGATGGTGCTGGGTGAGCAGTTGGTGCAGGGGATGGATTATGCTTATACCTTGCAGGGCTGGCTCAAAGGTGTCAATAGCACTGCCCTTCAGGACGGTGCAAACGATATGGGTGGCGATGGCAAGCCCGGCGTAACCAACCAGTACACGGCCAGGGATGCCCTGGGTTTTGCGCTCAATTATTTTGCAGGGGAGTACCAGCCCATCAACACTGCGGTGAGCCCCTTCCCCGGCCATAGGGCCTACCTGCCAGCGGGGCAGTACAAGCCGCTGTACAATGGCAATATCAGCAGTATGGCAGTGAATATCGCTTTCCCCAATGCTACGGCTGAGCAGGCACCGCAGTTGTACAATTACAGTTACGACCAGCTCAACCGCATTACCGGTATGGATGTGTACCGGGGGCTGAACGAAACTACGAACAGTTGGGCTGCTATGGCCAGTATCACCGATTACAAAGAATGGGTGAGTTACGATGCCAATGGCAATATTTTAACTTATTTGCGCAATGGGGTAAGCAACACCAGTACCAGTATGGATAAGCTTACGTACAATTATATAGCCGGTACCAACCAGTTGAAGTATGTGCAGGATAGTGTTACCGATGCGGTATATGCTGATGATATTGACGACCAGTCAACAGCCGGTAACTATACCTACGACCCCATTGGCAACCTTACCAGCGATGCAAAAGACAGTATTTCGCTGATAAAATGGAATGTATATGGTAAAATAACCGAGATACAGCGCACGGCAAGTGCAGCCCGGCCGGTTACCAATATACAATACACCTACGATGCTGCGGGCAACCGCATCAGCAAGAAGGTAGCCAAAACGGGTACCAGCACGGTGGAATACACCTGGTATGTACGGGATGCCAGCGGCAATGTAATGGCAGTGTACAACAGTACGGGAGCGGGCAATATTTCCAGCGCAGGCTACACGCTCAACCTTACTGAGCAGCACCTGTATGGCAGCAGCCGGCTGGGTGTGCTCAACAGAAATATTTCTGTAAAAACTGCTTTTACTAACCCCGGAATGGTTACTTTTACCAGAGGAAACAAGTTCTTTGAGTTAAGCAATCATTTAGGGAATGTGCTGGTTACTGTCGGTGATAAGCGAACGCCAGTGGATGATGGCACATACACAGTAAATACACTGGGAGTTTACACGAAGGTGAACAGTACGCCGGATGGGAAGGTGGATTATTATACGGCGGATGTGATTACGGCTAATGATTATTACAGTGGTGGGATGTCGCAACCCGGAAGAAAATACGCCTCTGGTTCTGCATCTTACCGCTACGGTTTTAATGGTAAGGAAAAGTCCGCTGAAATCAATAGTGGTGATTATGATTTTGGAGCAAGGATATATGATGCAAGATTAGGTAGATGGTTTGCTACTGACCGACAAACAAAAGCATGGATAAGCCCTTATCAGTATTGTTCAAATAGCCCTACAAATCTCATTGACCCTGATGGAAATGATGAAATACATTTCTTTTTCTATGTAACAACATATTCAATTAATGGCATGCCCAAAGGCAGCACAACGGCCAATGTCATAATATTAAAAGACAACGGACCTCTTAGATTTGTTCATCATAGAATTAATGAAAGTTTTGATAGTAAAGGGGACCGTACAGTTACACATAAGCCGACAGAATTCTATCCGGGCTTAAAAGGAAGTAAGTCCGGTTTGACTTATTGGAAATTTTTTGGTGTAAAGGATGTCAAGGACGAGGATTATGTAACACTTCAGAAATACATAGATATTTTCCCCGAATTAAAAAAACAGGCGAATTGGCAAGAAGTTCATACAAAAGGCACTAGCCAGTCTCAGCAAGCGACAAATGCACAATTTTGGGGGGAAGCCATAAAGGCAAATGAATTTCGGCATAAGCAAGATAAAGAAACGGAAACCTTTTATGGATTAGTAAAAGGTGTTCTTTTAGTTGTAGGTTGGGAGTATGCCATGGCAAGGCTACCAGCTGCAATAGAAGCTGCTGCGGGAAGTGCTTTAGCTGCAAAAGAGGCTGCAACACAAGGTGCCCATTTTCTTGCTAGGCATGGTGCAGGAACTTCGTTGAGTTCACAATATATGAGAGCAATATCGGGGTTGACGCCGGAGGGAGTAGTTTTGGATGCAGTTAATTCGTCAAGATTTTTTCTAACAAACTTCAACTTGAGGCTATAAAAAAAGCTGAGGCACAATTTTTGGCCACTGGTAGCTCAAATATTACGGTTGATATGGGTAAGCTTGTAGGGGAAGGATTCTTGAAGGGAGGTGGAGTTGGTAGTTATAGGACATCACAATTGGCGCAGGCTTTCTTTAAAGACGGTAAATTATTTACAATTTTTCCAAAATTAGGACCATGATAACAGTTAACCCATGTTTTATAGAAGAAGTATTGGCTCCCTTGGTAGGTGGTGCAGATAGGGAAGATGATTTTGCCAATTTCGGTTTGTTTAATATAGAAAGTGAAGTAGATGTTAAAAGGTTAGCAAAAGATATTTTGTATCCTGAATTTGCTTCTAAATATCCGGTATTTAAGGAAACAATAAAAAATTCACTTGCATACTACTTGGTATATCCTAAAGTGAATTTTGAAGCTATTTATAATTCTATTTTACCACCATTTGAAACACCGAAGGATTCTTATTTATTTTTTATATGGATTTGGGAAGCATTTTTCCCTGACGAATCTTTTAATTATATAATCAATATGCATATAGTTGAAGATTCTGATATTGAAGCTCCATTGAAGCTTCTAAAGAAAATTAGGGGAAACAGTTAATGAGTAGTGTATCAAAATAGTTGGTTTTAAATTTCATCCTTCAAAAAAATGTATACAGGTGGTCGTTTTGGCCGCCTGTTTTTTAGTTTTAGGGCTTTACTGCCCTTTTTTGATGTTCTGGAAGCCTTGAAAACAGTGTTTTTTAGTATTAGACCTCTTGCATTAGACGATATTAACATATGTAGAAAACTCTGTGTATTAGGCTATTAGGG
>JANMIG010000104.1:0-9223 GCA_031375675.1 Chitinophagales bacterium | reverse complement strand
GAATGCACCCGGTAAACAACATAAACTGTCGTCTTTTATTTTCACTGCCCTGGTGAGTGTCCTCACTCACCAGCGACAATTTGGAACGCACCCGGTAAACAACATAAACTGTCGTCTTTTATTTTCACTGCTCTGGTGAGTGTCCTCACTCACCAGCGACAATTTGGAATGCACCCGGTAAACAACATAAACTGTCATCTTTTGTTTTTACATTTACATGTGAAAATATTTTCAGCAGCACAAATCAGGCAATGGGATGCTTATACCATCAGGAATACCCCCATCCTGTCAATCGACCTGATGGAAAATGCTGCGGCGGCCTGCTGCAACTGGCTCACCACCCGCTTTGGCACGCAAAAAAAATTCACCGCTTTTTGCGGCACGGGCAACAATGGTGGCGACGGGCTGGCCATTGCGAGGCTCCTTATCAGCAAAGGATGCCCGGTTCACACATATATCATCAACCATGGTTCGCCTGCCCCGGATTTTACCACCAATCTGGAGCGGCTGCAGGCCATCACTACTGCCATCAGCTTTATCAGTACCGAAGATCAATTGCCTGTTGCTGAAACGGGAACCGTTATCATAGAAGCAATATTTGGTACAGGCATCAGCCGCCCTGTTACCGGCATACATGCCGCAGCAATTGATCACATCAACAAAGCTGATGGCAAAGTGATTGCCATTGATATGCCCGCAGGCTTATATGCCGACAAAAGCAGCCTGGGTAATACTATTGTAAAAGCAGCACATACTATAAGCTTTGGCTGTTACAAACTGGCTTTTTTAATGGCAGAAAATGAGCCCTTTACCGGCGAGGTACAAATACTGGATATTGGCCTTTCAAAAAACTTTGCAGCAGCAGAAAGCACTGCATATGAGTATACAGAAAAAAAAGATATATCCCCGATGGTGCTGCCAAGAAATAAACAATCTCACAAGGGGAATTTTGGCAAGGCACTGATTGCGGGTGGCAGCACGGGAAAAATGGGTGCAATGGTGCTGAGTGCGGGTGCCTGCCTGCGCAGTGGTGTTGGCCTGCTCACGGTTGCTGTACCTGCACACGGAGATAACATATTGCAAATAGCCGTACCCGAAGCAATGACCATTACTGCAATACCGGAAGCCGCATTGCTGCAGCAGTTTACCGCTATCGGTGCCGGACCTGGCTGGGGTACTTCAGCCACAACACAGGAAGCATTGAAAAATATACTGGAACAATTTCGCCAACCGCTTGTGCTGGATGCCGATGCATTGAACTGCCTTGCATTGAATAAAAATTGGTTATCAAAACTACCGGTTAACAGCATCCTCACCCCTCACCCAAAAGAATTTGACCGGCTCTTCGGCAGCAGTAATAATGATTTTGACAGGCTGCAGCTGGCCATACAAAATGCCATGCAATTCAATATTGTAATCGTACTCAAGGGGCATTATACAGCAGTGGTTGTGCCAGATGGGCATCTACACTTCAACAGCACAGGCAATCCCGGTATGGCAACAGGCGGCAGTGGTGATGTGCTTACCGGCATCATTACAGGATTGCTGGCACAAGGTTACAGCAGCAAAGATGCAGCCGTTTTGGGGGTGTACCTGCATGGTCTTGCAGGCGATTGTGCAGCAATTGACTGCACACAACAGGGCATGAAGGCTGGCGACATCATCCACCATCTCGGTGCAGCCTGGCGCTCAATAATAAATAATCAATAATCAATCAGTAAAAAAGAGCTTCAACAGCCTGGAGACCCTTTACCGCAGCAGCAGGGTGCTCCCCTTCCTGCTTACGGCAAAGCCATCCACATCCACGGCTTCAAGCATCCAGGTATAGCCCTGCATGGGCTGCAGTTTTCCCTGGTATAAACCATCCCAACCCTTTTGCTCGCTTTTGGTTTCAAAAACAAGCTGGCCCCAGCGGTTGTAAATCCTGAAGAATTTGAGTTCCTTTATGCCCAGCAGCACCGGTCTCAGTACATCATTCACCCCGTTCTTATCAGGAGTAAAAGCGGTTGGCACATATACATCAATCTTCTTGTAAATTTTCACCAGCTGTGTATCCACCGTTTTACAGCCGCTGGCAGTGGTAATTTCTACTGTGTACAACTGATCTGCCAGTCCCTTAAAGATGGGATTTTCAGCAGTTGCATTACTGAGGTAAAGAGAAGGCTTCCATAGAAAACTGGCTCCCGGTGCCTTTGCCTGCAGTGGTATGGAAAAGTTGATGGGTGTACGCACAAAAGGATAAGTTGTACCGGTACGTGGCCTGTCAACCAGCAGGTTTATAGTTTTGGTAACCGGGCTTGCAGTACATTGCGGAGTGGTAACTGTAAGCTTTACCGGGTAATTACCGGGCTGTGTGTACTTTACTGCCGGGATCTTTTCTGCCGATGTCTGCCCGTTCCCAAAATCCCACAAATAGCTTACGGGCTGGTTACCCGCCACCGAAGAATTATTGATAATGGGCACTGCAATATTAACACAGGTATTTTTAATGGAAAAATCAACATTAATCAGCGAGCCCTGTACCACCACGGTATCCTTTCCTACACACCCTGCCCCATCCGTAAAAGCTGTAAGTATGTATGTGGTAGTCAATGCAGGCGTGGCTATGGGATTAGCAGCCGTGGTACTGCTTAATCCCGCAGCAGGAACCCAGTAATAGGAATATCCGGGGGATGAAGCCCCCCCCAGCTGAACAGGCTGCTGGTTGCAGCTCACTTTATCCGGGCCTGCATCAGCTGTCACCCCAACGGTGTCTGTTAAAATGGTATTGAACAGGGTATCAGGACAACCATAATTGCTGAAAGGTGTTACTACTACATTAATGCCCGTGCCATCCGTGGGTACAGGCGATAAAAAAAGATCTTCGCCATAGCCCAGTACCTGTGTAAAATTGCTGTTGTACCAGGTATAATCCATAAAACCCACAGGAGCCCTCAGTTGCAGGGTATCCACACCGGCGCAGTGTACAGTACCATAAACAGGGTTGCCGCAGCCTGTATTCACATCAATATAAGCATAGCCAAAATGGGCACCGAAAGTGCAATCAGCAGAAATGAATTTAAGTTCAATCGTCTTACCGGCATAGCCATTCAGGTTAATGGTGATGGCCGACCAGTCTTTGCATACAATGCCCTCCCTTATTTCAGAAGGATAAAAGCCCGCAATACTGCTGTCGCCGATAAAGGTAAGGGAGGAGCAGGTGATGAGCTGGTTGTTATCCGTAAGATTGGTCACCCTGGTTTCCATCCTGGGCCTGGCCTCAACAGGGTGGCTGTTGCGGGTATCTTCCAGCACCAGTGCATAATTGTACACGATACTGTAAAAGTTGGCATTGGCCGGGATATTAAAAATATAGGAAACAGCATCCGCTTCAGCATCCACATGATCATTACCCAGCTTAATGGAATGGCCGCTGCCGTTAGGACAATTCTTGGGGAAATTTCCATACACATCCATCCCGTCGCCCGGTATGATTGATTGTATGGTATGCCGGTTATTAACAGGGGGGCCCGGATTCAGCGTAATGATATTTTGCCCGTTCAAATTGCCGGCTGTGCCGGTAAAACAAGACCAGCCATTAAAATTGCCAGCTTCAAAATCAATATTATCCGGGCATACATTCTGCGCAGCCACAGTTACTGCTGAAAAAAGGGCAGCAGATAAATGGATTATTTTAAAAAAGCAGCACAACTTCATATTGAAGTGACCGGTATGAGCAGTGAATGAATAAAGTTCTTTCTATATCAAAAATTATCACTAAATATACGGGTTTATACAGTCTGTAACTAATTTTTTACAGGAATGGTTGGGCACACAAAGCAGGCTGCCCGGCGTTTTGGGGCATAACTGGGGGTAATAATCTCATAATTGCCACCCTTTTTTGACCCATTTACCCTATTTTTGCCGACCAATTTTAAATCTGACAGACAAAACTACTTATGGATAAGATGTTATTTTATGCCGTTCCGGCGATGGGGATCATTGGTCTTCTTTACACATTAGTGAAATTTAACTGGGTTGGAAAGCAGGATGCCGGTAACGACCGGATGAAAGAAATCAGTACATACATTGCTGAGGGTGCGATGGCTTTTTTAAAAGCCGAATGGAAAATACTGGCCTATTTTGTAGTGATTGTTGCCATACTGCTGGGCTTTATGAGCCAGAGTAATGCCAACTCACACTGGAGCATTGCCCTTGCCTTTATTGCAGGTGCAGTGAGCAGTGCACTGGCAGGTTATATTGGTATGAGGGCGGCTACCAAAGCCAATGTGCGTACCACACAGGCAGCCCGTACAAGCCTGGCAAAAGCCCTCAATGTTTCCTTTACCGGCGGTGCTGTAATGGGGCTGGGTGTTTCCGGCCTGGCAGTACTGGGTCTCGGTGGATTGTTTTTAATACTCAAACATTTTTTTGCTCCCGGCGATGCAGTGGCCAATTCTGATGAAATGCTGCGCACCATTGAAGTGCTTACAGGTTTCAGCCTTGGTGCAGAAAGTATTGCCCTCTTTGCCCGTGTGGGTGGTGGTATTTATACAAAAGCTGCCGATGTGGGAGCTGACCTTGTAGGCAAAGTAGAAGCAGGCATTCCGGAAGATGATCCACGTAACCCCGCTACCATTGCCGACAACGTAGGTGACAATGTAGGTGATGTGGCAGGTATGGGTGCCGATTTGTCTGGCTCTTATGTGGCTACTGTACTGGCTACCATGGTGCTTGGACAGGAAACCATAGCAAAAGGAGATGCCTTTGGTGGTCTTTCTCCCATACTGCTTCCCATGCTGATAGCTGGTGTGGGTATTCTCTTATCCATAGTAGGTACGCTGTTTGTACGCATTGGCGAAAATGCAGGTCTCAACACGGCCACTGTTCAAAAAGCGCTGAACATGGGCAACTGGGGTTCCATGGTACTTACCGCCTTTGCCTGTGCCGGACTGGTATATTATATTTTACCTGAAACAATGGTACTGCGTGAGCATGAATTTACCCGCAATGGTGTAATGGGTGCCATTCTTGTTGGCCTTGGAGTGGGTGTTTTAATGAGCATTATTACAGAATACTATACTGCAATGGGCAAACGCCCTGTGCTGAGCATTATCCGCCAGAGCGCTACAGGCCATGCTACCAACGTAATTGGAGGTTTGGCTGTAGGTATGGAAAGTACCTTACTGCCCATATTGGTACTTGCAGCGGGTATTTATGGTTCATTTGCCTGTGCAGGTTTATACGGTGTGGCCATTGCCGCCGCAGGTATGATGGCTACCACGGGTATGCAACTGGCCATTGATGCTTTTGGCCCGATTGCTGACAATGCGGGTGGCATTGCCGAAATGTGCGAACTGCCAAAAGAAGTACGTGAAAAAACAGATATTTTAGATGCAGTAGGTAATACCACAGCCGCCAGCGGTAAGGGATTTGCCATTGCCTCAGCCGCATTAACAGCCCTGGCATTGTTTGCAGCCTTTGTGGGTGTGGCCATGCCGGAGAATCAGCACATCGATATTTACAAAGCCGATGTACTGGCCTGCCTTTTTGTAGGCGGTATGATACCATTTATCTTTTCATCACTGGCCATACGTGCCGTGGGTGAAGCTGCCATGGCAATGGTGGAAGAAGTTCGCCGCCAGTTCAGAACCATACCCGGTATTATGGAAGGTACCGGCAAGCCTGAGTACGATAAGTGTGTTGCCATTTCTACCGAAGCTTCTATCAAAAAAATGATGCTGCCAGGTGCCATCGCCATTCTTTCTCCATTGATTATCGGCTTTGCATTCGGCCCCGAAGCACTGGGAGGTTTTCTTGCAGGTGCTACGGTAAGTGGTGTACTGATGGGCATGTTCCAGAACAATGCTGGTGGTGCATGGGACAACGCTAAAAAATCATTTGAAAAAGGTGTTGAAATTGAGGTGAACGGCAAAAAAGAAATGTTCTATAAAAAATCTGAGCCGCACAAAGCCTCCGTTACCGGCGATACCGTTGGTGATCCTTTCAAAGATACATCAGGTCCGTCCATGAACATCCTCATCAAACTGATGAGTATTGTTTCGCTGGTAATAGCCCCTACTCTTGCCTCAATGCATGTTAAAAAGAACGTAGATGGCCCGGAAGGAATTAAAAAAGAAGTTCCGGCTGATAACAAGGTTGTTACTCCTGTTACTGATGATGTTACTGTCAAAGCCGGCCTTAATGCTGATGGCGAATACCAATACGACCTGGGTGCTCCCGGTGATGTGAAGTTAGCCAATGGTACAATTTTAAAAGCCGGCAGCAACAGCTTTGAAAGCAAGCTGGTTGCCTTTATAGCAGGAAAGGATACCGTAAGTAAAACAACCTGGTTTACGATGGACAGGCTGTATTTTGAAAACGGCAAATCAGTATTAAAGCAGTCTTCCATGGAGCAGCTGAAAGATCTTAAAACCATCCTGGAAGCATATCCGAACATTAATATCAAAATGGGTGGCTACACTGATAATTCAGGTTCACTGGAAACCAACAAAAGGCTTTCTTCTGAAAGGGCAAGAGCAGCCATGGACGAACTGGTAAAAATGGGCGTTCCTGCTGCCAGGCTTGATTCTGAAGGTTACGGTGCCGAACACCCGGTATGCCCCGCCAACGACAGCCCGGAGTGCAAAGCACAAAACCGGCGTGTGGACGTTAGGGTTACTAAAAAATAAATTTTCTTTTACTGATGAAATTTCTATATTCGTGGAACATTAATTAACGAATTTAAGTTTTCTAATCAGAACCATTATAACCGAAAGTCGCGGTATTTTTATACCGGGGCTTTTTTTTGCACCAGTACTATCCCGCTGATACCAATACCAAATACCCAATACCAAATACCCAATACCCAATACCCAATTTTTACACTTCCCAAAAAAATTACCAGTGGAACCCGTTAATCACTAAACATGGTTATATTTGCCCCTCTTATAAATACGACTGTATGAATTTTAAACGGATCAACAACATTACGGGCTGGATTGTTTGCCTAATTGCCTGTACGGTGTATATCATGACTATGGAGGCCACCGGCAGTTTCTGGGACTGCGGTGAGTTTGTTTCCAGTTGTTATAAACTGCAGATACCGCACCCGCCGGGTGCCCCGCTCTTTGTGCTGATGGGCCGTATCTTCACCATTCCCTTCGACCCCAAACATGCTGCCACAGGCGTAAACCTGATGAGCGCACTGGCAAGCGGGTTTACCATATTGTTTCTTTTCTGGAGCATTACACATTTTGCCCGTAAAATTGTAATGAAAGATGCCACTGCCATGAACGGCGAAAAAATCTTTGGCGTTATGGCTGCAGGTGTGGTGGGCGCACTGGCCTATACATTTTCTGATTCATTCTGGTACAGCGCCGTTGAAGGTGAGGTGTATGCCCTGTCTTCTTTCTTTACCGCTGTGGTATTCTGGGCCATGCTTAAATGGGAGCAGGCTGTGGATGAAGAACAGGCCGAAGGCATCAGGGGCAATTTTACCCGTGCCGACCGCTGGATTATCCTGATATTTTACCTGATGGGACTGTCTATTGGTGTTCACTTACTGAACTTGCTCACCATCCCCGCCATCGTTATCATTTACTATTTCAAGCGCTACAAAGCTACCATGTCGGGCACTATCCTTGCTTTTTTAATAGGATGCCTCATTACCGGTATTGTGCAAAAAGCAGTAATTGTATGGAGCATCAAGGGTGCCGGGGCAATGGACATTTTATTTGTAAACAGCTTTGGCATGCCATTCTTCAGCGGGTTTGCCTTCTTTTTTATATTGCTTGGCGTGGTATTGTTTTTTGCCATACGGCTCGCCAATAAAAATAACTGGAACTTTTTAAAGCTGGGCCTGTGGAGCATTATCTTTATGATGATGGGCTACTCCACTTACTTTACTACCCTGGTGCGCTCCAATGCCAACCCTTCGGTAGATATGTTTAATGTGGATAACCCGGTAAACCTGGTGGGCTATTTAAGCCGTGAGCAGTATGGCGACTGGCCCATTTTATACGGACAGGATTTTACTGCCCAGCCCATTGATACCGATGTGCAGGAAACATATGTGAAGGGCAAAACAAAATATGAAAAAACCGGCCGCAAGGTGGAATATGTATATGATGCGGCTGACAAGCATTTCTTTCCACGCATGTGGGACCAGAGCAACGACCAGGGGCATGCTGATTACTATGCCAGCTGGATGGGCATTGGAAAAGATAAACAGGGCGGATACGAACGCCCGCCATCCATGGCCGAAAACGTAGGCTTTTTTATGAGCTACCAGGTTAACTGGATGTACTGGCGCTATTTTATGTGGAATTTTTCTGGCCGACAGAATGGCGATCAAGGCTATTATGCCTGGGATCCAACTGCCGGCAACTGGATTACCGGAATTGACGCCATAGATGCAGGTAAAATCGGAAATCAAGAGGCTTTGCCCGATTTTCAGAAGAACAATCAGGGCAGGAACAAATATTTCATGATTCCATTCCTGCTCGGTTTATTCGGAATGTTCTTCCATTACCGTAAACGTCCGCGTGATTTTGCGGCCATTATGGCCTTGTTTATCATCACAGGTATTGGTATCATCGTGTATTCCAATCAGCCGCCCAACGAACCAAGGGAGCGTGATTATGTATTGGCTGGCTCGTTTTTCACCTTCTGTATCTGGATAGGCCTGAGCGTGGTTGCGCTTTGGGATATGCTGAACAAAAGCCTGAAAGGAGCCGCAGCACCCGTGGCCACGATCCTCGCGCTTTCTGCACCACTCCTGATGGTAACCCAAAACTGGGACGATCACAGCCGCGCCCACCACTTTGCCAGCCGCGACTATGCCAGCAATTTCCTGAATTCTTGTGCGCCAGATGCCATTATATTTACCTATGGCGACAACGATACTTATCCGCTCTGGTATTGCCAGGAAGTGGAAGGCATCCGTACCGATGTGCGCGTGGTAAACCTCTCCCTCATTGCGGTAGACTGGTATATTGATCAACTCCGCAGAGCAGTAAACAACTCTCCTGCCATTGAGATGAGTATTCCTGCGGAACAGCTACGTGGTTTCAAACGGGTACAAACGCCCTATTTCGCCCCAGGTGGTGAAAAAGAAATGGATATCAACCGCGTGTTGAAGTTTCTTGCTGAAGACCACAAGCAGGAATCTGGTGGCGGGCGTGCATTTGACACGTATTTACCTACCCACAAAATGTCCATTCCGGTCAACAAACAATGGTTT
>JANMIG010000085.1:0-38157 GCA_031375675.1 Chitinophagales bacterium | reverse complement strand
AAGTGTGGGAGCCTTTGCTAATAATCAGTTTAAGTTCTTCAACTTCTGTCTTTGTTAGTTTAATGGTATATAGTATCATTTGTAATGGGGTTTTACAAATATACAATATTATACGTCATTACAAACTTAACTTAACACTAGTTTGGAACAATGACAGAACAAATTATTCTGAAGTTTTTATGAAGTTTCAATAATGATTCAACTTGCTTGGTTTGGAACTGGGTATGGCTTACAATAACTCTTTCTATGAGGGGTTTCAATTGTAATTCAACTTGCTTGGGTATGGAACTTTCAAAACAATTACCAGGAGCATCGGTACATGCCGTTTCAATAATGATTCAACTTGGCTCCCCAGCTGTGGGCTAATGTGCATGCCTAGCGGGGCTTGGTTTGGAACTATGAATGGGTTAAAGTGCAAACAGGTGGCGTATCGTTTCAGTAATGATTCAACTTGCTTGGTTTGGAACCCACTCAGCTTGAGGCAATACATTACAAGTTCAAGTTTCAATAAAGATTCAACTTGCCTGGTTTGGTCCCGACCTGCGGTTGGGGTCAATAGTGATTAAACCCCGCTTAAGGCGGGGCAGGCTTTGCCTGGTTTGGGACCCGTTGCGGCTGCAGGACATTAGCGAAGCGGATGCCGTGTTTCAATTGTAATTCAATCCCGACGCTAAGGCCGGGACTTAAGCGCTTGCTTGGTTTGGAACTGCTGTAACTTTCACCCCACCAATTGTTAAAGCGTTTAAATATTAATTCAACACCGCATAAGGGCGAGCTGATGTTGCTTATTTTGGAGTTTTCCAAGGTTGTAAGCGGGTTGTTTCTATGCTCCATTTCAAAAGTAAAAGAACATGTTTAATACTGCATATTTTATAAAAACCAAGCCCTGCCGTGCATACTCCTTCATGCACGGCAGGTTGCCCCCTGTGTGATGATCCTCAACTTTTCCCGGTCTGACCCTAACCTTAGGTCGGGGGCCACTTACAGACCGGGGCCAATATGTCAAAGAACTGCGGCGGTGTGCTGCAGGGCTGCAATATGTGCAGCAGTGGATTTGAGTGGCAGAACTTTGCCAAAACCCCAGGCGGCACCATTGCCCAGTGCCATGCAAGGCGGCAGGGCCATATTGGTAGCAAAGGTACAGTCGAACATAAACATGCGGCGGCCATTATGCTCCGCCCCGTCGTGTGTAATAGCGGTTATTTCTGTAATAAATACCTGCAGCTTTTTTTCGGGTATAGGATGACTGGCCGCCTCATACCAGCCACGTATGTTTTTCTTCAAAATCCCATTAAGCATCTGCACCCTTGCCGTAAAGCGCAGGTCGTTTTTATACCTTGTATAGTTATCAGGATTAAGTGCCAGCCATTGGTGCAGTGCATAATCGACCCATATTTTTTGCGGCTCCACCGGCAACTGCTGCTGCTCAAGGGTGAAACCCATGGTATCAAAGTGCCGGTTGTATATGCGCAACTGCCCGGGCATACAAGCGGCCAACAGGGCTATTGCATTTGCACCGGCCCCGGCTCCTGAAAGACAGGGAAAGCCCCTGCCATTTACTCCCTGCCGCTGCAATTGATAAGCCACCAGCGGTTGCCTTATCAACTGGCGGTTTTCCTCTGTTTCGTCATGATTGTGAAACAGATCGGTTGCTATACCTGCCCGTATAAATACTTCTTTCAGCTCAGTTACTGCGTGCAAAATGGCCCCCCTGAATCCTGCCAGTTCGCCCTGGCTGATGCTGAAGGGAAAAACGAGTTGGCAGGTACTTACCTTTACGCTGGCCGCGGGCCTGCGGGTAGGCCTGCTTTTGGCGGAGATTTTTATTGACTTTTTTACTGCTGATTTTGTTAGTGTGGCCATGTTGCTTATTTTTTAATTAACTGTTGTATTTGTTTATAAACCTTCGAGTATTTGCTGCCACAGTTCCTTAAAATTCTGTGTATCGGGGTTTATTATCTCTAATTGTTTATTCCCGTCCTGCTGCTGGTATATAGCCCTGCGTTTCCCTTTATACGCAAGCAGAATCATAACCACCGAAGCTATTACCGTGCCGCCTGTAATGTCGAACAGCAGCTTTTCATCGGGGTATTGCTTATTGTTTAAAACACCAGCTAACTTATTTTCAAGGTCTCTTTTATAATCAACCAGGTTGTTGGGGTTAATTACTTTTAAAATGGTAAGGTTTACATGCTGCAAGCCCTGTTGTTGCAGCATCTGCCGGTACAGTTCTAATTCCCTGTATCCATCAGTCTGCAGCCCTTCAAATGCTGCTGCTGTGCCTTCGCTTGCTAGCAGGTACATGGTGTGTATACTACTATTGCTTTTTAATACATTTACGGATGGTTGCCAGTTCCAGGGTAATTTACCCGTGCCGATAAACTCCTGTATGGTTTCTTTTTCGTTTTTACTCAGGCTGCTTATCAGTACTTCGGGTGGTACTTCCTCTTCTTCTCTTTCTCTTGGGTAAAAAAGCGGCATTATAAAAAAAGGAATACAAAAAATGGTTAAAACAAATAATGCTTCGTACAAACTGCCATTGCCATCTGTATAATTGGTAATGCAGGTACCCAACCAGCCAATATGCAGCGCAGTATATATAATCAGCAGTAAACCCAGTATACTGGCCAGCCCTGCTTTAAAAGCATTAAAAATAGTTGCAAAAAGCAAGTGCTGCTTATCTACGCACCAAACCACTGATAAAAAAAAGGCTGCAATAAGCGCACTCACCACCGCAAAGGGCATCATATCAGCCTTATAGGTACGCATCAGCCAAACTTCTAAGGCAAAGCAGGTGAGGATAATGATAATGACTGCAATTTTTGATACTGGCTTCATGCTGCTGTATTTTTTTAACTTAGTTCTGCCCAGCCAAAAGGCATTTGTGTACCGGCGCAAAATATCCTGGTAACGGGGTAAACTGTTCTGTCCACCTCGTTAAACTTTGCCAGGTAATCCAAATACAGGCACCAGTCGGGATGGTTGTCGTCGTTGCCGGTATATTTGTACAGGGCATTGCCAATTGTTTGGTACAGTTGCATTTTACCTGCACCAAGGCGGAGAAAACTGGTTGATTCATCAGCGCTTTCTACCTGCTGTTTCAGGCTGCTTACAAAAGTATCATAAGGCTTTACTGCTTTTTGCTGTATGGCCTCGGGTATCATGCCCAGCAGCATCCACTCATGCTCAAGGTTATCTAGGCTGTACTGGTATAAAATATTAAAAAGCCCCGCTTTGCTGTTTACAGCCTCCAGCACTGGATGGTATTGCTGCGCCCTGTAAAAATCAATACTGATGGTGGTGGTAAAATCTGTGCCGGGGCTGATGCACTCTTTTATATTGTATTTGCTGCTTTCGCCCGTTACAAGGTTGATACGCTCCGCCTGGTAAGCCGCCCTTTGCGCAAAGGTGCAGGTGCCAGTGTCCACCAGCCGGAAGCAGGACATGGGCAGCCGCTCTTTTTGTTTGATACTGCCAAAAAATATATCTTCAACCAGCAAGCCGAATTTCTTTTCAATTTCTGTAATTTTTTTGGAGGTGCTGTAGTCGCTCCGCCGGGTAAATTCCTGCAGCGACTGTATAAATGATTTGAGGGCATTTTTACTGTCGGCACTTCCCGAGCAAAGCCAGTTGTGCAGCAATGCAGAGCGTATGGCTCCTTTGATACTGCTGGCAGGGATGTAGGCATCGCCATCGGTGGTGATACAGCGGTCAATCAGGATGGGGTTTTCAATGCCATGTCCTGGCAGTATTTCGCCCGTCATAAAATAGTTGATATCGCTGCCCATATTGTGCTGCACAAAGCGGGAAAGCACCAGTTCCTTACTATCTTTTTCAGTAGCAATCACTGTTTTTACATATGTGTTTATCTGTTGCTTTTCATACAATTCACCGGCAAGTATATCGGCATTAATAAGGCATACATTTTTTTTGCCATCCAGCACGTAATCGGCATAGGGCGAAAGCGTATCGCCATTACCTATATGTACCGGTGTGAGCAGTTTTATTTTTACCGGGAATGAAATACCCAAAGTTGATTGAAGGCTCATATTATGGTATCCAGTTTTGGTGAACAGGTAGTGTAAATGCGGTGCCGTTGCGCAGGAAGGGGCCTGCATTTTTATCGTCGGGTTTTACTGAAGCAAGCATGCCGGTGGCATTATTGCCGATGATGGCGCCTTCCTGCACCATGCGTACTGTTTTGAGCCATTGCCTGCCCTGTGCCCCCAGCCTGCGCCCACCTCTTAGTATGGGTTTGCCCAGGTAAATATCAGTGGCTTGCTGCGGATTAAACAGGCCAATGCTGCAGGCCATGGTGGGGTGGGGGCTTTTCATCTGCAGTGTCCAGTTTTGTACTGTGCTTATATTTTCAAAATGACCGATGGTGCTGCGTTCGGCACCAATGCCATTGTATTGCAGCAGGTTAATGGCCAGGTCAATCTTTTGCCGTGTTTCCGCAGGTAAATCCCCATTGGTTTGCAGCAGAAAATAATAATGAACCTTAAGTCCGGGCAGGTACTTTGCATTGTCAGCAATTTCGGTTACTGAAAACTGGTAAATCCTGCTGTCTGGCAAATCGTTTCTTACTTCTACTTTTGGCAGGGTAGCGGTACTGCATATTTTTAATTTTTCGGCCAGCTCCTGCCGCATTGTGGCCGGTGTATCTTCAAGCGGTTTTACTTCGCTTGCCAGCAGGGCAAATCGTTTGTCAATTATAATGATATCCTGCTGTGCGGTAATGCTGCCGGGGCTGGCAATCTGCTGCCAGATGCCTGCCGAGATATAACTTATTTTGCGGAAATGCTTATAATCGGCCCCGCCTTCGGGCTGAAACAGGTTAAAGCTGATGGGCTTGGGCAGGAACCATGTAAACACCCCGGTGGGCGATTCAATACAGTGATAGCCGGAGGATATGGACAGTTGCCCGCTGCTGAACAATGCCACCAGTTCATCAGCATTGCCAATACTATCGTTCCAGTTATTGGCGAGTGCAGCAAACAGCGTATCGGAGTGAATGATTTCATCCGTATCGGCAAGTGCGGTATCCGAATCCCTGTCGGGCGCATATTTACCCAGGTGAAAACGGCTGCTGGGTTTACAATGCAGTATAATAGCTTTCATCAGGCGGGGGTTTGTAACATGAATTGTTCTAAATGAGCAGCACCATCAATGGTAGTAAGGGGTTGTATGCCTGTTTCGGCATTGATGCTTTTGCCGCTGATATTATTGATGATGATAGTAACCTTGCCGCTGCCCCTGCTGCCATGCCCGCCCAGGTAATCCAACTGCATCAGCTCAAAACTATCGGCAATCATCTTTATAAACTTAGCGGGTTCGTCGCCCTCATAAATATCCAGCAGCAGTTTAAAATGAAACCTGGTGCCTGCGGGTACCCTTTCTATCTGCCGGGGATGCTCGGCTTTGCCCGAACTGCGGTCTATCCTGTTTTCTGTTTTAATTTCACTGTATTCAAAATCCCTTTTGCCCGGGTCGGGAAAATCATTAAGGAATGATTCTTTATCAATCGGCGAATCCCTTACAATCAGGCGGGTGTAATTACCTCCTTCTTTACCGCCACTGCTGCCAAATAACTGCTGCACTTCTTTTTTATCGTCGTCAGCCTTTAACACCCCATGCAATTTTGCTCCTATGAGGGTACGCATTTTACCCTTGAGCGAACTGCCGGGTATATATGGTTCGCCGGAAGCTGATTTGATAATGTTGATGTCAACCCCGCCAATTTCGAGTGATGATTTGTTGCCGCCTATGCGCAGGCCGGTTTCAGCTTTGATAATGCCTTCGATAAATATTTTCTGTATCAGTTTCATAATTGAATGGTTTAGTTTTTAGAATGAAATTTATGATAGGCCACAATGCTTTCCATAATGTAACGCAGGCCTGCTATTTTTTCTTTTACAATGCTGGTGTTGGGTTCGTCGGTAAAACTGATAATAAGCTGATCCAATACCTGCACAATGATTTTGCCGTCATCATTGGTTTGCCTTGCACCGATATATGCCAGGCGTGGGCGCAGCATGTTCAGCTTTTTCATGCTTTCGTTGTTCATATTATCAGGGTCAATTTCATTGATAAGGCTGAAGATATTACGTACCTGGTGGGCGGTTACCGTTTTGTTTTTCAGCAGCATATCGTTGATGGTGCTTATCCCGTTTTTTATTTCTGCTGCGCTGGCTTTTTCAAGCGATAGCATGGCCTTTATTGGCGGGATGAATTTTTCAGCCCTATCGGCAATTGACTCCCTTTGCTGGAAGTTGCGGCGGTCGCCCTGGTTGCGGTTGTCACGGTATTGTGATGTAGCCATATTTTAAATGTTTAGTTTTTTGTGAGTAATTCTGTCCAGCGGGCCGCAACAGGCAGCACCAGCGACAGTGTTTTATTTTCGTTAAAATTGTTCCATACATATAATTGCTCATACCCTTCATCGCCAAAAAAGGTATTGTAATACATCGCCTGAAAAAACGGTTCGTGGCGTATATCCCTGAAACTGTACATAAAGCGCCACAGCAGCGCCGGGTGAAAAGGCTTTTTAGGGGAGCAGTTGTGCCAGTAAAAATTATCTTCACTTTCAAAGGAAAGTATGATGCGCTGCAGAAAGGCGCGGGGAGCATTCCAAGCCAGCACCATTTCGTTGAAAGTGCTTTTTACACTGATCAGTTCAGTAAATGTTTGCCAGTTAAATACATGGCCCATAAAGCTGATGCATGATTTCATGGGCAAACCGGCAGCATCGGTAAGTGCTGCATTATAGTTGCCTCTCTTGGCATTGTCAAGTGCATCCTCAGCCAGTTCTGCAAAGCGTACTACAGGAAAATGCTGGTCAATAAGCAGTATGGCGGCAGATAAGGTAATTGGGCGGCTCAGTAGCTGCTGTTTTTTTACAAAATCTGCCTGGAAGGCATCAAATTTTGTTTGCAGGGCAATGGCAAAGTTTACAACCGCATCCCAGGCGCCAATTACAAAACAATCATCGCCACCGGCGTACACTGTATATATATTGTGTTTAAAAACATGCTGTTCATTTTCAGTAACATATTTGTCCAGCCTGGTTCTTTTATTGTCCAGCGTGGCTTCTACTGTTTTTTTAGCGGCTGCTCCATTGCGCATTGTCCTTTTAGTGTGCCCAAATGTTTCGTTGAGTATTTTAATAAATCCATTGGTGAAAAAACCGGTTAATGCTTCAGATAGTTTGTTATTGGCTTCCTCTGTATCTAATTGCTGAAAGATTTTTCCAAGATTATCAATATCGAGTTTTAATACAGCCAGTTTTCCCGTTCCGGTTCTTTCTTTGGCAAAATATGCCAGCCATTTAAAGCTGATGATGTTTCCTTTGCCCGGGATATCCTGTTCTTCCTCATCCCGCTTTTCACCTGGTTCAATATTTTTATATTTTGCCAGCAATTCATCAGTCCATACGGGTAGGGGTATCAGAGGCGTGCCGTTATCTTTTTGCAGGCGCAGGCTGAAATTGCCCAGTTGTATGCTGTCGTCAGTCAGCAATTTGCGGTTGCTGTTATCAGCAGGATAAATTGTATAAGCATTGCTTTTTGAATAAGCAGAGGAAAAATCAATAAATGGTGTCTGCTCATTTACCGAAGCGTCGAAGGGTGCAAAAAAATCCGGTTGGTCCGTACCAAATTGAAGTTTTTGCTTTTGAAGATTTTTATTTAATTCGATCATGGCTTCGGCATAGCTGCCAGCTTTCCATTCATAACTGGAGAAAACACAGTAAAGATGAAGTGGTTGCAAGGCATCCTGGGTTGTTTTTTTGATGCTTACCCATTCGGCATCATTCCATTCGGCTTGTGGGATTTTGGCATACACATTACCACCACCGCTAAATATGATGCGGCTGCCTTTAAATGTATCGGTAATAGTATGTGCAATTAACTGGCTGATGCCATCTATAAAGAAGGAACGTGCTTTTAATGCTTTTGCAGCACCTTTACTTTTAATGTTAAAAATAAAGTCCTGTATGCCGTTTATTTCAGTTTTTACCAGGTAGTTCAACGTATATTCCTTTAAAAATTAAATATTCAGGTCTGCTTAATTAACAAGCCCGGTTTATTATTTCATTAATCCGTATAATATCTATCAATAGTCATCCTCCCGGCAATTCGCTAGTATTGGATGTGTCATTTGCTTACAGCCGCCAAGCTATACACAATTAAATTCTTAAAAAACAGGAAAAACCTTGTTTTTTATACCGGGTTTTCCCTGCAACGGCCCTGCTCAGGTTTTTAAAGGTTAGCGCCCTGTGGCTATACTTTATGCGCCGGGGCAGTAATTGAAAAATCTTCCATAAGCAGGTGCATGCCTGCCTGTGGAGGGTTTTCCAAATTGTAATTGAGGGTACGGATTAAAACCCATTTGACAGGGTAGCTGCTCATTGACAGCATTGTATTATATTTGATGCTGGTATTGATTGCTTATAAAAACTCAGACAGGGCAAATATAACCGGTATGCATGGCTGAGTCAACTGCGTAAATACACAGTTTAGCATTGGTAAAAAACCCAAACCTGCATATACAATGAACACTGCTATGGAATTTGGACAGTTCTCGAAATCGCTGATTACAGATTTGCCGGCTGACCTTAACAGCCCTGCTGCTGCTCATTTTAAAGCAACGATTCCCCGCTTTCCTGATGAGGCTGTATATATCTACTCTTTTAAGGAAGGCAGGATGCTGTATGCGGATGGATGGGAGGATATACTGGGCTATAAGGATAATGAGATCAATATGCTGGCGATAGTAGACATGTCGGCCCCCAGGTTTGCGCCCTTTTCCAACGAACTGAATGATAAGGCCATACAGTTTTTGCTGGGTAAGCGGGAAAACCTGCTGCAATACAGTTTCAGCATCGAGCTTAAAAAGATTCACAAAAATGGCACTGAAGTACCCATTGTGGCCAGGGTGGGGGTGTTTGCCGCAGAGGAGGGCAGGGTTACTGCCATTATTGGCAACTTCAGGGTGAACCACAGCCTTAACTTTGGCAACGTGATGCGCTATGCAGCTTACGGCCCCCAAAAAGATGAGTTTGAAGAGGAATTGAACAAAACCCTTTTTTCAGTTCCTGCAATTTCTGATAAGGAAAAAGAGGCCCTGGCACTGGCTGCTGCAGGCAATTCATTTAAAGAGATAGCTGGTAAACTGAATATTTCTGTGTCTGCAGTAGAAAAACGCATCATACCGCTGTACAAGCGGTTTGAAGTAAAAAGCCTGCCGCACCTGGTGAGCTTTGCTTACGATAATCATATTTTGCCCTGATAAGCAGCCTGAAAATCAATGTCATACCTGATGCAACTACAGGTGAATCGTGGAAATATTTGTTTTTTCTATACCAATATCAATCAGCATATCTTCCCATTCCTTTTGCTTTTCACAACCGGTATTGTCGTTGCCCAGCACCCAGATAACATTGTTGTTGCTTAATGTTTCCTTATTCAGTTTACCATGTACTGCATGGTTGATATTATCGCAAAATTCCCTGGCCGACAATAGTCTGTTGCCATTGCTGTGGCTTGGGTTAATATCATCAATTACCAGCAGGGCTGTTTTTCGCCAGCTCCACAGGCTCTCCAATTCCAAAGAAGGGTTGCTGTCCATATCTTCCAGGGTAAACATGGTAAATAATTTTGTTGCCGTAAGGTACAGACAGCTTTTTTGTTTGGTAAAAGCCAATTCAGTTGCAATGCCAATGCTGAGGCTGGTTTTTTCGGGGATACTTTCACCAAATATGAGCAAATGCTGCCCTTTTTTCTCGGTTATCAGGAATTGATTGGCAGTTGCAGCATTTTCTTCACTGATGCTTACAACCCATTGGCTTAAGCGGTAGTGAAAAGGAAATATAGCTTCCTGCAGGTACATTTTAGTTATATACCATCGGCGGAAAAGATAGATGGCGATGGTAAATGTAAGCAGGAATAAAAGTAAGAGCCAGGCAGTAAAAACGAGCAAACATCCCGCTGCAAATGCACCGGCACAAAAAAAAGTAATATCGGTTAATGTATCATTCCGGATATTACCCCAGGAGGGTTTAAAAGGAAACTGCTGAAGACCCTTTTCTTCTTTTTTCTTTTCTTTTTTACGGTGGGCCACCACAGAATGCTGAAAATGTACGATTTCAAAGGCTGTCCATATACATGCAGATAAAATCCATGAGAGATGAAGAAAGGGCTTACTAAGCGTAAAGCAATGTATGATTACCCAGAAAATAGTGGCGGGTATGAAGCCAAGAGCAAAATGACCAAATTGATTGGCGAGCAGGGTATAGGTTTGTGTGGTACCCCTGTAAACATCTTTGCCTATCAGGTCTTTTTTTAACTGGCAGCGGATCATTTTGCGTGTAATCATGTTGATTGGTTTTTGGGTTGATGTTTGCAATTTGCCGGGCAATATAGTAAAAATTATTTGGTGTGTTTTTTTTTGGTGAAATTCAAATGCCCGGCAACACTTCAAGTGCAGTGCCGCAATAATACCGACGCTACTTATTAATTAGTCCAATCTGATTGTGTTTACTAAAAGCAGGTCAGCCAAGACGCTCCGGTCTTGGTGTGACAAGTTCTGCTTCCTCATCACATTATATTTACAATACTGACCGTAAGCGTCAGTACCAGAAAAGATTGGACGGAATAGTAATTATAAATGGTATAATTTGTAATTACCAGGGATTAAGTAACAGACTTGCTTTAGGAAAAAACCTGTAAAATTTAGGAAAAAAAGTAAAAAAAGCAGGGTGATTTCCTGTTTTTTTATTGTTTCCTTCTTTTAGTTTTGTTTCAGAGAAGGATTTAAACGTTGAGTGTTGTTATGTTTAACATCAGGAGTAATTAGCTTACACGCTTTTATGGTTATGAATACTGTGTGAATAATTATTTTAATTACCGAATAAAAAAAGTAAGTATCATTGTGTAACAAACACATTTCAGCATCCTTGAGAAAACAGATTTTGAAGACATGGCACCCTTAATGATTATGTGATGACACTTTAGTTTCAGCCCCTGTTTTTAAAAAAAGTTGAAAAATATTATTTAACTGGTAAACCCAGCAACAACCCATGAGGCTGTACTGTCCGTATTATGTCAAATACTTCCTGGCCATGCTATGCACCGGCTGCCTGCTTTGCCCGGCTTACGGGCAGGCGGGTGAGGATAGTATTGTACCATGCGGGCCTGGTTATCATGCAGCACCTGCTTCCATTTTTTTTATGCAGGGTGCCTGCAAAAATCTATTTGCCCTATATACACCTGCTGAAACTTGTGAGCCCGTAAAAACCCTGCCGGTAACAATTTCTCCAAAGGAAAAGCCAGTTCCTTTTTTGCAGGTGCATGGCAATGTGCTGTACAACTTTACATACCGCAGCTATATTGATACGCCCTTTGCACAGCAGGATGTAATGCAGCACTTAGTGCAAACCAACCTGAATTTTTTGATAAAGGGAAAGTATCCCCTGCGCATGACACTGAGCAACCGCAGCAGTAATTCGCCCTGGTTTAAAAATGCCACGGATGTAAACCTGCAGTTTAACCGGAGCCAGTTGCTTGATAATATAAAAGCCGACCTGCGCAGCAAAGCCACCGCACTGGTGCATACTGATTATCTGCAAAACACTGAAGCACTGTACAACAACAAATTAGCAGAAGTGCAGCAACTGCAAAGCTGGCTCAGCAGTCCCGCCCGTGCGCAGGAACTGGTGGAAGAAAAAGAAAGGGAACTGCGTGGCAGTATTCCTGCAGTGCCGCAAATGCCCGATGCCGCAACGGCTGTAAATGCCCTGGCAGACAAAGCCGGCACAGGCAATTTAACAATGCCCAATATTACCGGGCTTACCGGTAAATGGATGGGTAAAGCAAAAAAATATTCAGCGGCAGCAGCCGACTCTTTAACAAATGCTGCAACAGACAGTGCAAAAGCACTGATGGCAAAAAATAAACCTGCTTTAAAAGACAGCAGCCTTGCTGAAAAGTTTGCAGCAAAAAAGGAAGCATTTGCACAAAAACAGGCGGCGCTTAAAGAAACAGCTGCCAAACTGAAACAGGCAAAGAAAAATGTACAGGATTCGGTGGCACATATTAAACAGGAAATCAACAGCCTCGGCAGCGGTGCAGGGCTGTATGCTTTTATGAAGCGGCATGGCATCAGCAAAGACAAACTTACCAGGGGGCAGCGCCTGTTGCTGTCCATTAACAAAATTGGTATTGGCCGCAGTTGGATTGATTATTCGGAACTGACGGTAAAAAATCTGTCGCTTACCGGTGTAAATATTGAGCTGAACCCGGCACCTTTTTATTTTGCCGCAGCAGCAGGCAAACTCAATTACCGCTTCAGGGATTTTATTGTAAAAGACAACAAGGCCCTGCCCAGCCAATCGCTGTACCTGCTGCGGGCAGGCATGGGGCAAAAGGAAAGGAACAACCTTATTTTTACTTTTTACAACGGCAAAAAGGAAGTGTTGAGCGCTACGGCAAGCGGTTCGCCTGCTTACCTGCAGCGGGTACTGGGCGTATCGGCAGAAACAAGGCTGGCACTGAACGATAACAATTATATCATTGCAGAAATAGCCAAATCATCTTATGGCGGCACCCGCAACCCGCAGCCATCTCAGGCAGCTTTGCTGGATAAGGCATTTAACTTTAAAACCCGCAGCAACGAAGCCTACAGCATCAAACTCTTCAGCCGGTATCCGCAAACCGATACCCGCATCAACGCTTATTACCGCAAAACGGGAGAAGATTTCCAGTCCTTTAACCTGTACCCAACCGGCAGCAACCAGGAAGCCTGGATGGCAAGGGTAACACAGTCTTTCTGGAAAAGAAAGTTAACAGTTGATGCAGCAATAAGAAAAAACGATTTTGTCAGCCCGCTGGCAGCACCCTCCTTTGCCAGTAAAAATATTTTCAAATCGCTGCAGGTTACGCTGCGTGTGCCCCGCTATCCTTTTGTATCATTAGGCTATTACCCCAGCTCACAATTATCGATCAGTAATAACAATGTACTTACCGAAAGCCAGTACAATACCCTGAATGTGATTGTGAGCCACAGCTATACTATCCGCAAAACGGCCATGAATACCAATGCAGTGTTTACAAAATTTTACAACAGCAGCAGCGATAGTGGTTTTATTTATTACAATGCGGCTAACTGGACGGTGAACCACAGCATACTGCTGGATAAACTCACTCTGCAAAGCAGCATGGCCATTACCGACCAAAGTGATTTGTACCTGTTTACCCTGGAGCAGGGCCTGCAATATCAATTAAAGAACTGGCTAAGCCTGCAGGCCGGCCTGCGCCACAGCCGCCTTAACCACAGCGAAAGCCTTATTGGAGGCACGGCAGGGTTGCAGTTGAGCATAAAGAAAATTGGAACAATACAACTGAATTACGATAAAATTTATTTACCTGGTTACAACCGGCAACTGCTGCCCGTGGATATGGGCAGGGCCACGTTTTACAGGGAATTTTAAAACTGATGGTATGATAAAAAAAATGGCCATAGTGCTGGTATTACTGGGCAGTGCGTACAGCATTACCGCACAGGTAACCCTGCAAGTAACGGTACCTGCTGCCGGTATGATACAGAAGGCACAATTATGGAACCTGCTGGTGGTAAACAGCAGCACCCGCAGCTTCGACTGCCGCTTTGAAATGGTGCTGCGTGACCGTGCCACGGGGCAGGAAGTGATGGCGGCCACCACAGGCCAGTTCACCCTTGCGCCGGGTGCCAAACAACTGAATGCCAGCCTGCTTACACCGGTACAGTACAATTACCTGAATGGCTTTAGCGGCGGACATTTGCAGGGGCTGCTGCCGGTGGGTACTTATACCGCCTGCTACAGTTTATGGGCTGTAAATATAAAAGAGAATGCCTTAGCCGAAGAATGTGTGCCCTTTGATGCGGAGCCGCTCAGCCCGCCGATGCTGAGTTTTCCGGCAGACAGTGCTGCACTGGAAACAGCCCCGGCACAGTTTAGCTGGCTGCCGCCCATGCCTGCTGGTATGTTCAATAACCTGCAGTATGAAATGGTGCTGACCGAAGTAAGGGAGGGCCAGCAAGCAGCCGAAGCCATACAGGACAATTTACCACTGTACAGTGAAGCCAACCTGCTGAGTAATACGCTTGGCTACAGGGCAAGCGCAGCAAAGCTGGAAACCGGCAAATGGTACGCCTGGCAGGTAACGGCGAGGGACAACAGCAACTTTGCCGGCAAGTCGGAAGTGTGGGTGTTTGGCCTGGTAAAAGATACTGTTGCTGCGATTATACATATGGCACCATATATAAAACTTGCTGAAAAACCGGGAGCAATTACCACGGTGCAGCAGGGCATGCTTAAAATGGAATATTACAATTACCTGGCTGATTCGGTGGTGCAGGTATGGGTGTACGACAGCAGGGACAGGACAGCATATAAAACTGACGGCAAGCAGATAAGCCTGGCGGTAAAGCCGGGACAGAATTACCTGCAATACGACCTTGGCAGTAAACTGCGGCTGCAGGAGCAGGTAGTGTACGAAGCCATGCTGGTGAACAGTGCCGGGCAAAAATATTTCATGAAGTTTCAACCAAAATATTACCGCTAATCCACCATTTATGATGCAGCAAAATAAAGTAATGATGTTCATTCCATCTCTTGTTAAAAGGCAAAAAGCAATTGCCTGGTTTTTATTCCTGTTGTTTTACGCAGAATTTGCCCTTGCAGGTTTTACTAACCGTACCCGGCATGGAGTGTACTTGTACACGCATGTAACCGGGGGCAATGGAGATGCAGGCAGGTATTTACCTGCTGTAGAAAAAAAATATAAAAACCCTGCTCTTCTTCATAAGGCAATGGTTGCTGACAAAAATATGCGGCAGGCTGTACGGCAGCAAACTGGCAGTATGAAAGTATTGCAGGCCCCTTTTACAAACAGTATAGGTGGCCCCGGTCAGCCTGAAATGGCAACCTTTAAAAGCATTGGTGCCGACAATATGGTGAGCCCCTTTACCGGTGACTTTTCGTACAATATCCCCCTGCTGGATGTGGGTGGTTACCCTGTAAATATTTTTTACAATGCGGGCATTACCATGGAACAGGAAGCAAGCTGGGTGGGACTGGGCTGGAACCTGAACCCCGGCAGTATCAGCCGCAATATGCGTGGCCTGCCGGATGATTTTAACGGAGAAGACAGGGTGGTAAAGCAAATGTCAATTGCTCCTGATATAACGGTGGGGGTAAATGCTTCTACTACTATGGAAATAACCGGTGTGCCGCAAACAGGCACTGGTATATCTTCATCAGCAAATATCAATACCGGTATAACCTGGAACAGCAAACGTGGTACGGGTCTTGCTATTGGCGGTGGCGGGCAGTTTAGTATGCACAAACAGATATCTAAAATAAATCAGGACCAAAAAACTTGTGCATTTGATACATCTTATTTTTATAATCTTTCAGGTACAGTAAATGCATCGCTGAACCTGAGTTCAATGGATGGAATTACCACCAGCTTTGGATTGGGTGTACAAATTACTGATGAATACAAAAAAAACCGTGCTGGATTGTCAACGGACATAAATTACAATTCCATGCAGGGGTTGGGTGACCTGCGATTATCAGGAGAATTAAAGAATTATTCTGGCAGTTTAAAAGACTGGTATGGGGTTACCCCGAGCGGCAGCATGACCTTTGCCCGCTCCTCCTTTATGCCAACGATGCGCATGACCACTACCACTTTTAATGCCCTGCTGGGGATAAAACTGGGTAAGGAAAAGAAAGTGTTTTTTAAAAACGGGGAGCTGGGGGCATCGCTGAGTGACCAGTTTATAAAATTGGAAGATAAGGTACTGAGCAAACCGGCTGTTGGATTTATGTATTATGAAAAAGCCAGGGATAACAGGGATGTGATGATGGATTTTAACCGGCTGAATGATGGCGTATATACCGCTAAAACACCGGTAATTTCTATACCAGTGTACACCTATGATGTGTTTACCATTTCCGGCGAGGGTACCGGTGGCTCATTCCGGGGTTACCGGGGCAGCACAGGCTATGTAAAGGATTACCGCACTGTTTCAAAATTGGGGAAAGGCAGCCTGAATTTTGATTTGGGTGGTGAAAGTACGCTTAAAACGGGCATAACTGTTGGGGGAGCTTACAGCCAAACCAGCGTAGATGAGTGGAGCAGCAACAATGCGCTTAAAGAAAATATACAGTTCGGCCAATCGGGTGGGGCCAGGGAGGATTTCTATTTTAAAAATCCGGGTGAAAAGGCAATCATTGATGAGGCCTATTACAATGCAGTGGGTAAGGATAAACTGATACGCCCGGTACTGATGCCTGATGGGCAGGGTGCAGCCACGATTTATTCGCCCTCGCCGGGTCTTGCTTCGCAATATGAAGTATTTGATGCTGCATTAAAAAAGGAAAGCGATCTGCCTGTAACAGGTAACAGCATGGTGCGTACTCACAGGGACAAACGCAACCAGGTTATATCCTACCTTACTGCAGCAGAAGCCAGCCTTGCAGGCCTGGATAAGCAAATATGGGCCTGGAAGGAAAATACTTTTTTGCCGGGTTCCTGCCGGGATAAAAATTTTGTAGCCGCATTTCCCCGCTGGGATGATAAGAACAATGGTACCAATCCCCGCAAATCGCACCATCTTTCTGAAATAACCGTACTGGAAGGTGATGCCAGGCGCTATATATATGGGTTACCTGTTTATACCAAGCAACAGAAAGAAGTTACATTCAGTATTGCGGCTGAACCGGATGGCAGGAATGAGGTGGTGTACACTCCCGATCTGGATAACAGTATTTTGAACACACAGGGTGATGAGCAATTTTTCCAGAGCCAGCAATTGGAAAATTTTGCACATAATTTTCTGCTTACGGCCATATTGTCGCCGGATTACATGGATGTAACAGGTGATGGGGTTACCGACGACGATTTGGGAACCGCAGTAAAATTCAACTACTCCTGTGCCAATTTATCCTATAATGGCAATACCGCAGTGTACACAGAGGATTATAAATGGCGGGTGCCTTACTCTGCGGATCCGCAGCATCCCAAAGCCAATTTTAACAGGGGGCTAAAAACGGATAAAACAGATAATAAGGCCAACTACATTTTTGGCTCAAAAGAGCTGTGGTACCTGCATTCGCTGGAGTCGAAAAACATGGTGGCTGCTTTTACTGTGTCAAAAAGGGCTGACGGGCAGCAAACTGCTGATGAAAACGGAGGAGTGAATAATATAGTGAGTCAACGCCGGCTTGACCGTATTGACCTGTACACAAAGGCTGATTATGTGCGGAAAGGGGCCAATGCCACACCGGTAAAAACAGTACATTTTGAATACAGCTATGAACTTTGTAAAAATTACAGCCTGAATGGTAATGCAGGCCAGGGAAAACTAACGCTTAAAAAAATATGGTTTACCTACAACGGCAGCAATAAAAAGAGCGGCCTGTATGTATTTGGGTACAGCAGCCTTAAAAATGGCATCAATACCAATCCTGATTATAACCCAACCGAGAACGACCGCTGGGGCAATTATAAACCAGCTGCTGGCAACCCTGGTAATATAGCCAACGAAGATTATCCATATGTTATACAAAACAGGCAGCAGGCTGATGCTTATGCCTCTGCCTGGGGACTTGAAAAAGTACTGCTGCCGGGTGGCTCTGTCATTAATGTGGAATATGAAGCCGATGAGTATGCTTTTGTACAAAACAGGAGGGCTACTATTGCTACTAAAATAGCAGGTTTTGGTAAATTGTCGAACAGTACACCAACCAACCAGATATATACAGTGCCACCGGCACCCGCAGCGTTTACTGTTAACAGCAGTAACTGTGCTTTATGGGATAACCGTTTTGTGTTTTTTGATGTACAGCAACCTATTACCGGTGGCAAAACCGAAATAGCCGGCAAATACCTGCAGGACATAAACCAGTTGCTGCTGAAACTTTGGGTACAGGTGCCGGGTGACCTATATGGCAGCGGTTATGAACCGGTGATGGTATATGCTGGCATCAGGGATTTTAATGTGGTACCCGGTAACAATAACCGTTTTTATGCAGAGCTTACCCCCACGGCTTACGGTGGCAGCCCCATCGTGGAAACTGTGGTGGATTTCATGCGCCGTCAGCTTACTTCAAAAGTATATCCCGGTTACAAAAACAAAGAGGGAAACGATATAGAAAAAATGGCAAAAGTGCTTGTGGGCATGGTTGACCAGGTGCGTAAGGCTGTAAAAGGCTTCGAGGTTAATTTTAAGATGAACGGATTTTGTATAAATGCGGACCTGCAGCGCAGCATGGCAAGGCTGGATGCACCTGGCTTTGGTAAAAGAGGTGGTGGCCACCGGGTAAAGAGAATCCTTATTACCGATAACTGGGATGAACTTTCTAAACTGGGTACCAATAAGGTGGAACAGGCATCCTGGTACGGGCAGGAGTATGATTATACCACCACAGAAAAATCAGGAGGGGAGGATATCACCATCAGCAGCGGGGTGGCCAGCTATGAGCCCGGCACTGGTAACGAAGAAAATCCATTCAGGGAGGCACTGCGCTATTATGAAAACCAGCCACTGGGGCCCACCAGGCCGGAAGTAATTGAAATGCCGCTGGCTGAAACTTTTTTTCCTTCGCCCATGGTTGGCTACAGCAAGGTTACTGTGCGCAGCATACACAACCGCAGCAATAAAAACATCAAATCGGGTGTGGGCAAGCAGGTAAGTGAGTTTTATACCAGCAGGGATTTTCCGGTAATTACCGATTTTACTTCCTTCGACAACCAGAGCTTACGCAGCTACAAGCCCAACATCATTGAAGAACTATTCAGGTATAGCAACAAAAATCTGTTGACACTTACACAGGGGGTGAGGGTGGTATTGAATGATATGAATGGCAAGCCCAAAGCCAGTTACAGCTATCCGGAAGGGGAGGATAAGGCAGCCATTAACAGTACACAGTACTTTTACCGCACTACCAAAGCAGGAGAAAACAAATACCAGCTCAATAATATGCTGCCTGTTATAGCTGATGCCACAGGTGTGGTAACAGAAAAACTCGTTGGCAAGGATGTGGAAGTGATGAATGATTCCCGGGAGCATTACAGCTATACCTATGCCGGTCAGCTGCCCTTAAACCTGGATATGTTTACTGCAGGCAATATACCCTTTCTGATACCCAGCATATTCAGGATGATGTTCAGGGATGAATCGCTGTACCGCTCTTTTACCACGCTTAAAGTGGTGAATGAGTTTGGCATACTGGAAAAAGTGGTCAATAATGATAAGGGCAGTATCGTAAGTACGGAGAATATGGTGTACGATGCTGAAACAGGCAGCGTGCTGGTAACAAAAACGAACAATGAATTTAAAGATCCTGTGTACAATATCAGCTACCCGGCACACTGGGCAGAAACTGGTATGGAACCGGCGTATAAAAATATAGATGTTACCTATGATCATGTAGTGTTCAGAAACGGGCGGCTAGAAACAGCCACAGTTGACATGAATCTTTTTGAAAGCGGGGATGAGTTACTGGTGATAGACAATGCCAAAAATGGTTCAGTATGGGCAAGGGGCTGCAACAACCCCGGTGCTGACCCCTGTGAGAAACTTCCCAAAAGCGGGGAGCACCGTATATGGGCGCTTGACTTCAGGAAAGATCCTGCCAATACCGTACGTGATTTTATCTTTTTAGACAGGTATGGCAACCCCTACAATGGCGGTGATGTGTACATGCGTATCATCCGCAGCGGCAGGCGAAATATGGCAGGTATATCACTTGGTGCTGTAACCACCCAAAATAACCCGGTAGTAAATATCAACGGGGTGAACAAACTGGTAGTAGAAGATAACAGGAATATTATTGCAGCTTCAGCCGGGCTGTTTAAAGAGCGCTGGAAAACACAGGATATGTTTTACCTGAAAGACGATGGGAAGCAGGTGAAATTGTTTGCACCGGTACATAAGCTTACACTCTTTCCGGTTGATGACCATGTAACTTCAAAGTACACCAACCCTGCCAACCCGAATGATGTAAGTTTTACCAATGATGTGCATCGCAAGTATTTTGTAAGCAGCCATAGTAATAATACAGAAGTGAAATCCTGGATGAAATTTAATATGTCGGCAATTCCGCAGGGCAGCCAGTTTGTGTATGGCAATCTTTACCTTAATGCACATCATTCTATTGCAGATGGGTCGGGGCATACAGAGGGTATCCTGCACAACAGCCTCAATCCACACCGCCGCAACGGCTTTGAAAACACCATGACCATGAACCTGCATATTGGCAGGCTGATGGCTGCATGGAATACACCAGAAGCAACCTGGAACAATACTGTCTTTAACCAGCTATCTCCGGCCTCTTCCACTGCCAGTGCCACATTGGCCAGCTGGATGCCGGAAGGAAGCGATTTTATATCCGCATCTCCTTTTAATGTAAATGTAAGGCCGATGCTCAACGATATGCTCTCGGATTATTATACAAAGAATTATGCTACCGCATTTTCCATCTGGCACAGTAACCGCACAACTGCAAAAACTGATAACAGCCGCTTTTGTTTTTCCACAGAAAGCAATGTGCCGCTGCCGCCTGATCCCTTGCCGGGAGAAGAGCAGCTTGGACTGACCAGGACCCATCTTAAATTGAAATACATTGTCTGCTCTGAAGCGTATGGTTTACCGGGCAACCCCGCAACACCACCTGCAGGAGTGGAAGTAGCGGAATGCGAAAATACTGCGGCCGCCGATAAGGTTTGTCTTTCTGTTTTTACCAAAAAATTCATCAATCCCTACGTGCAGGGCATACTGGGCAACTGGCGGCCCTGGCGCAGTTATGTATATTATGGTGAGCGCAGGCAAACAGACCCGCTGGCGCAAACCAATATCCGTAAAGATGGTGTGATCAGCCAGTTTGAACCTTACTGGATGCTGCCCGCCACTGCGGCCGCAAAAATGCAGCCCGGCAGCAGCAGCAAATGGGTTTGGAACAGCGAGGTACTGCAGTATAACCGTAAAGGCGCACAACTTGAAGACCACGACCCGCTGAACCGCTTTAATGCTGCCATATACGGCTACCAGGAAACCCTGCCCATTGCTACCGTGAGCAACAGCCCGGTAAGGATGAGTGCTTATGATGGCTTTGAAGATTATGGTTACCAGGACGACCCCTGTGAGCCTTACTGCAAACCTGCCCGCAGGCATTTTGAAACAGGGGTAAACATGACTGCACTTGACAGTATTGAGTCGCATACCGGCCGCTACAGCCTTAAAGCTGTACCCGGCAATGCCACTACGATCAATTTGCCCGTTGCCGCTGCTGCTGTATTTCAGGATCCGTCATTACGTATTGATGTACTGCAAAACTCTTTCAATGATACCCTGCTGGTGCCTGCAGGTAGCGGACTTACTGCCCGCTATTTTGATAATAAGTGCTGGGAAGGAGTGCCGTATAAGCAAACTGTTTCACCACAGCTTGATCACTATTTCACTTCAGAAAATGCTCTTGGAAATGAGGCTTTTCAGTTTAATGGTTATCAGAATCCAAGACAAAAAGCCAGTGCCACTTACTCAGGAAAATTGCAGGTGGATAAAAGTGGCTGGTACCGCTTTGTACTGGGTGCATACAGAGATTTTGGCAGCCTTGCCATAGATGGTGAGGTGATTTTGCGGGATGGCTCCAAAGCTGCCCGGAATGAAGGCTGCACCGGGCTTACTGCCAGTAACAAAATATTGTATTATGATAAGCTGCTGGTAAAAGGAACAGTATATATGGTGGAAGCAAAATACACCAATGTAAGAAGTTCGCAGGGGGCTTTCTCCATATCCTGGCTGCGGCCCTGTGAGGTTTTTTCGGAACTGCTGCCCACCGTGTACCTGTATCCTGATAATGTAACTCCACCTGCTCCTGTTTATGGTACAGTACCCTGTTACACCCCAAAGGAAGTAAAAGCTACAGATGCGCTGGTGGATGGCTTCAGCCTGGTGGCTGATAAACGTATGGTTGTAAGTATATGGGTTAAAAAAGACGGACCGCCCTGCAATTGCAGCAGTTACACAGATATCAGCATAATTGTAGAAAATAATAGCCTGTCCATTGGAGCCCTGCTGCCAACCGGAAAAATGATTGAAGGCTGGCAATTGTTTGAAGGAGAATTTACAGTGCCGCAAAACACCAGTATGCTGAGCCTGGAAGCAACTGTATCAGCAGGTGCGCAATTTTATTTAGACGACCTGCGCATTCATCCTTTTAATGCCAATATGAAGAGTTTTGTATTTGATCCGCAAACACTGTGGCTTACCAGTGAACTGGATGAAAACAATTATGCCAGTTTTTATGAATACGATGATGAGGGTACACTGGTAAGGGTGAAAAAAGAAACCAGGGACGGCATAAAAACCATTAAAGAAACGAGAAGCTCCATACAAAGTAAAATCACAGGACTATAACTGTAAATGTAAAATAATATGGTTAAGAAATATTGTATCATACCTGTATTGATCATTACCGCCTGTATAACGGCAAGCGCACAGTCAACCGCTGTAAGAGACAGCGCTAAACAGGAACTGCTGGCCATCAACAAGCTGTTTGATTCATCTGCCTATCTTGGTTTTGATATGCAGGTGCGTTACTATACCGATACCTCGGCAGGGAAATTTAACCGGTATGAAAGGAACGGTGTGTATTACCTGAACAACAGTAATTTTTTTTACCGGGAAGATGAAATGGAATACATGCAGAACAGTTCCTTTGCTGTGAGTATTGACCATACTGAAAAAGTCATGCTGGTATCAAAAAAAGCAGCATCCCCGCCGGGTGCGGTGCTGCTGAAAGATTTTATTGATAATGCCGTGGACTTGTATGCAACCGCATACACCATCGGCCTTAAATACGTTGACAGTAACCTGCGGCGTATAACTTTTGAACTTACCGGCAACCCTGCTGTGCCACCGGCATACAAGCGGTTTTCGCTGCTGTACGATACAGCCACCAATTATCCCGAATCAATGGATATTGAATTAACAAAAGTGCTGCCCCTGAACCTGCCTCCGGGCAGTACCATGGTTCAGCCGGCACCGCTCAGGCAATTTATGCACATTGGGTTTTCAGGTTTCAGGGCTTTGCCGGGTACACAAATTTTTGATGCGGCCAATTATTTTGTGTATAATAATACTACCAGGCGGTACAGCCCGGCTGAACAGTATAAATATTACAAGCTGGTACTGGCAGGCATTGAAGAGGCGGATGCGGAATACAGCCCGGGCAGGCTCGGCGAACAGGCACAGTAAGCAAATACACTATTCATTTTTATACCCACGTTATGGCTTCATATATTACACATCACTACAGTAAGCAAGCGATAAGCAGAAAAAAATCAACTTGTAAGAAGGGGGTGCTTTATCCTTTATATTGTTTGCTTGTTGCTTTGTTGCCCTTTATGGCACATGCTGCCAAAGACCCTGAAGCTTTTACCTGGCTGGAAGGCAGTGGTATTGCCACAGGTAATTTTGCCGAAACAAAGGATCCTGTATTTTATAACCCTCAATTGCAGGCCAATATTGAAGATGTAACAAAAGACAGGTATAAGAATGTAATTGCGCTTTTTGTAAAGGAAGAAACCAGCAGCTGGATAGCCACCGATTTTACCTGCACTGTAACCATGAACCTCACTTATACGGATGTAAACGGCAACGCCTCTGCCACCATACCCATTACGCTTGAAGTAAACTATACAAAGGCGCAGGGGGTACAATACAATGCCCGTAATTATTATTATTTCAATAATGCACGGGAGGCAAAAGTGGTGATAACCGGTGTAAATATGCATGGGGCCAGCTGGAATGTAACCGATGTGCTGCGCATTGAAAACCGGCTGCAGGCTACCCGTGATTATAAATTCCTTGCCCAGCAGGCCGCAGTGTTTAACCAGCTTACGGCTAAGCCTGATGAAGTAACAATCAACTGGACCTATGCTGCTGCGGGTGGTGCCACCCATTTTGATGTGGAGTGGGCCTGGATAGATGATTTTGCTGCGGAGAAGTATACAACCAGTATCAACGGAACCCTGCAGCCCGATGCAAGACTGATTTTTAAACGCAATGCCACCAGGGTAAGCCTTGGTAAAGGTACCAGCAGTTGCACCATACCACTGCTGTATGATGGCCCTGGTAAACTGTATTACCGCATACGGCCCATGCAGTACCGGGAGAACGGGGATGTGTACACGGGTGTATGGAATGTAACCGCTGCTGTGAGTGCGGCTGATTATTATGCATTTAATGGCCATGAAGACAACCAGTTGAACTGGCAGGCAAGCACCAGTTTTGCCGAAGAAGGAAAACGCAAAACTGTGGTGCAGTATTTTGATGGTACCCTGCGCACCCGGCAAACGGTAACCAAGGACAACAGTACCCCCGATGTGAATACCATTGTTGCCGAAACCTATTACGATTACCAGGGCCGGCCGGCCATCAATATATTACCGGCACCCACGCTTAACACGGTTATTGGCTATGCCCGTAATTTCAACCGGTTTTTGAACAGTGCAGCTTATCCCAAGGATAATTACGACCTCCTGTCACAGGGAGTATCCGTATGTACCAGCAATACCCCTGCACTGGATAATGCAACTGGCGCAGCCAGGTATTACTCACCCGCCAATCCATTGCTTACTGCTGTACCTGCCAATCCGCAGGATAGTTATATTCCGGATGCACAGGGCTTTCCCTATACCGAAACAAGGTACACACCGGATGCCACAGGCCGTATTGCCGAACAATCGGGCGTGGGGGCCAACCACCAGCTGGGGGTAGGCGGGCATCAAACAACATACTATTACGGCACACCCGACCAGAAAGAACTGGATGCGCTTTTTGGGCTGGAAGCAGGCAATGCCAGCCATTACTTTAAAAACATGGTGAGGGATGCCAATGGCCAGTACAGTGTAAGCTACACCGATATGCATGGCCGTACAGTGGCTACGGCACTTGCAGGCAACCCACCGGACAATCTTGCCGCATTACCTTCTTATACAGCCGGGGTGCAAAATATCAAGAAAGACCTGCTTACGCCCGAAAACAATATAGTGCAGGGCAGGAGCGTGGTATCAGCCACAAGCTTATTGGTAACGAAGCAGGGCCTGCATACTTTCAATTACAGTTTTACGCCGCAGAGTGCGGATATAATTGCCTGCAACCCGGCAGGGCAAACCGTGTGCTACGATTGCTACTACGACCTGGACATCCGGATTGTGGATGCCTGCGGTGCAGTGGTGGCGCAGCAGAATAAAACCAATTTTACCCTGGGTACCTATGATATTACCTGTGGCAATGCGGTGCCGGGCATCAGCTTCAGTTTTGCACATACACTTGCCGAAGGGGAGTACAATGTAATAAAGACACTTACGGTGCGCAAGGATGCACAGGACTGGTACCGGGATAATATTTTTAAGGATAAAAACATCTGCTCCAGCTTAGATGATTTTTACAACCAGGTGTACCAGGCATTGCTGTCCACCAACGACTGTGCCACCATGACCTGTGCCACCTGCACCACTGCAGTGGGCACTGAGACTACTTATATCAACCGTTTTTTACAACAGGCAGGTATCTCCAACCCGTTGCCCGGATTGTTGCAGGAACTGAAAGCATCCTGGACGGCAGCGCTTGCCAACTGCAACCTTATCTGCAATAAAAAAGAAACACAGTTAGACATTATCCGCAGGCAGATGCTGGAAGACATGATACCGCCCATGGGGCAGTATGCCCGTACCAATATTGATCTTGACAAGGATGGTACAATTGGCGGCAGCATAGGTACGCCGCCCAACCAGGTGGAGGAAAACGGTATGGCAAGGCCTTACAACGTGCTGAACAATTCGGGTTACCCGGCACCATTGCCTTTTGGAGTAACCACTGCTCCCTACTATAAAACACCACTGAAGGCAACAGGGCAGGCGGGCATGTACCAGCAGGAAAACGGGCAAAAAGATCCATTGGCTTATGAGGCTAACGGGGTATCTGTGCTGGCTTCGCCCGATGCATTTGCCAGTGCTTTTGCCGAAAAATGGGCTGAGGCTTTGTTGCCTTATCACCCGGAATATGCCAGGTTAAAATATGCTGAAACCAACCTGAACTCCGCCTATGCTTTTGATGCTGCGCTGGATGAGGTGGATAGCTGGGCACAGGCACAGAGCCTTGGTTATTGCGGCACCAACGCGGCAGCTATTGTCAACAGCGATCCCTTTTTTAACGGGGTGGGCCTGCCTTACCGGCAAACCATGATCAACTATATCACCACTGCCTGGAAAGAAGGGAAAAATTTCTGGCAGGTAGCTTATACCGGTATTGCCTGCGCCAATGAACCGGCAAGCAGCAGTACCTGCGCAAACGGTGCACCAACCAGTCCCACCAGTGGCCTTTTTACCGACCGGTGTACGGCCGACAGGGATTATATGTGGCAGTTATTCAGGGGATTGTATATAGCTGTAAAAAATGATTTTGTAAATGCGCTTACTGCCGGGCTGGTGCATCCTGATATTTATGCCAACCTTAAGAATTACCAGTACCAGCGCCGCTTTGGCAGTGTTGAAGATTACCTTAGCCAGGACGCCTTGGTGAGTAACCTGCTGGATAATATCAACCAGCAACCTCCCAATACACCGGCTATTGAGAACATTGTTTCCGGAACACTACAGGCTCAATACGTGGATAATTGCGAAAACTATATTGCTTACTGGAAAAATGAACTGGAAAAATGTGATGCCATCAGCAATCATCCGCTAAAAGCGCAACTGCTCACGGAACTGACCAATACCTTAAAAGGCATTTGCGTGGCAGGCAGCGATGCATCCCACCCAATGGGTTCCTCATCGGTAAAACCAGGCACTGTACTGGACCCTGCCAATTTTCCGCTTGCTATAAAAAATATACTGGATAAATACCAGATAACAGTGTCGGCCCTGTGCCATCCCTACATGATTGACTACCCCCGCCCATACAGCCAGCAACCCCCTTTAAACGATATGCTGCTGGTGGATAAAAAGGATGACTGCCTTTGCACCAAACTGACGGATATAAAAGCTGCCATGGCCGGGCTGTATTCGCTTGACCCTGCATTTTTGCCGGATAATATGGCAACTTACCTGCGCATTACTTATGGCTATACTGTAGCACCGGCTTTACTATCCACACTGCTTGATGGCTGCAATGGACAGCCTGCCAATTGCAATGCCAACCGGCCGCCGCTGGTAATACCGGGTTTTTTAACGGATTGCAAGCCACTTACGGATAATTGCGTCAGTTGCCTGCAATACAAAGACTACAAAAAATATTTCCGTGAAACCTACTCACCCGTATTTGATGCCGTGCCGGTAATCAACCCGCAAACACCGGCGGAGATACAGCAAAACGAAGCCTTTGCTGCCTATATGAACAATGTAACAGGCTTTAACAAACGCTGGCAGGAATACCTGGCATTTGAAAATACCTGCCAGGCACAAACCATTACCTGGGATTGCGATGACCTTGAAAAAAAGGCCAATAATTATCTCTCGTCATCCAGCCCGCAGGGCGGGCCAGCCTGCGAACAGGCATTTGCCGATTATTTCAATGGCATTTATGGCACCAATTACAGCTATGCGCAAATAAGGGATATCTATCTTTCTTACTGCGGTATGCGGCTGCAACCCTGCCGTAAAATTGCCGGGCGCAGCGCCATTGAGCAACTGAGCCTGCGCATGTACCACCAGTATGGTGCCAATTACTGGCAGCAGGACGGTACCTGGCAGCAGACTTTTACAGATATGTTTAATACTGAGTTTGGTGTAAACTACAGCCAGCAGGATGTTTTTGCGGTGGTGCAGAGCCTGTGTGGTGAAAACTTTAAGGTATGCGATGCCAACTCCTTTGCAAGATTGTATGCGCTGGACAGTGCATACCGGGCAGCTACCTTCAGCCTGGGCTGGATGAACAGCAATTGCGAAGCTTCGTTTACCAGCTATTTCAATGCGCAGCAGCAGACAAGCCTCGATTGGGTTGGTATTGCCGACCATTATGAGCGCCAGGTTGTGCCATTGATGGTGTGTGCCCCGCCAGCCAGTTGCCAGGTGCTGGAGCAGCTCACCAACAGTTACAATAACCAGGGCGGAGCAGCCTGTGCATCTGTGGACCCGGCAACTCCCAATTATTGCGAAGCCTGCTACACACAATTTATCAATACCCAATTGCACATCAATTATACCTACGGGCAACTGATGCTGCTGCGCCAGCGGGCCTGCAATACTTCATCGCTCAACAATGATTTCGGCATCTGCCAAAACAGTTTCAGTTGTGAGGAACTCTCCGCATTTTACAGTGATTTTATTAATGATTATGCTGACAGCATCAGCAGTGCCAACTGCCATAGTTTTTTCAGGGAAAAGTTTAACCAGCATTATGGTACGCAATACAGCTTTATACAGATAACCGCAGCCTACCAGGCACATTGCGGCCAGGAGCCGCCATTTTGTGAGCAGGTAGCTGTTACCAATGGCGATCAATTGGATGATTTGCTTAAACAGTTTATGGAATTGTACCCCAACCCGGCAGGATATTTTGGGGCTGGTTGCCAGCAGGGTTTTGCTAATTTTTTCAACCAGCGCTTCAGCAGCAATTACAGTTTTGCAGAAATCAATAATTTTTACCTGAGCCTGCTGGCCAGCCCCCTTACCGTTTGCGATGCCGGTGATACCGCTTCGCTGCGCAGCTTCAGGGATGATTTCCGGGGCAACTGGCTGATGTACCCCATGCCGCAGCAGCTCACCAAAGACCTGTTTACCGTATTGTACAACCGGCAGTTTGCGCCAGTGCAGCCGCATACCTGGTTAGATATACAGCATATTTATGCCGCCGCAGGCATGGCCCTGCCCATTTACAATGCCGACAGTACGGGGCAGTTTACCTGCAGCAAACTGGCCGGTGTAAAACTGGCTTACCAGGCCATGTACATGTCGGGAAGTTCGGGTTCCATGGGGGCCAATGGCGGCGGGGCAGGGTTAGATGGCGAACCCGGCAATGGTAACTCAGACAACAGTGCCGCCGAAGCTGCATTTGCTGCCTTTTTTAACCTGTATTTTAATACTAACCATAGTTATGCGACCATTATGGGCTTTGCTGTAACCTGCGGCATCAGCGACTATAATCCCATACTGGCTGGTGAAACAGGAGGTGTATTATTGAACAGTGGCGCCAGCCCACAATCTCTGCTTCAGGTAAAACTTTGCGGCCGCAATGAAGCCCCGGCAGTGATTGTACCACCCGTGCCCGGCCCCTGCGATTATTTAAAGGGCATGGCGCTGCGCATGGCCACTGAGCAGTACAAGGCTTATCTTACCCAGCAGTACAACCAGTTTGATAAGGCGTATGTAAACAAATGCCTGCAAACAGAAGGTCTGGAGCATTTCACCGTGGATGCGCCTGTGGCGGAATACCATTATACTCTGTATTATTACGACCAGGCAGGCAGTTTGGTAAAAACAGTGCCACCTGCGGGAGCTAAGCCTGATTTTGATGATAACTATTTGACTGCCGTTGCAACCGCCCGGAAAAATGGCACCGGTTATCCTGCTCTTTATGGCCCCCCTGCACATACCCTTGCCACCCAGTACCGCTACAATACGCTGGGGCAGGTGATAGCACAGTACAGCCCCGATGGTGGCAAGAGCCAGTTTTGGTACGACCGGCTGGGGCGGCTGGTGGTGAGCCAGAATGCCAAGCAGGCCGCCAATGGCAGCAAGCTGTACAGCTTTACACAGTATGATGTCCTGGGGCGCATCAGTGAAGTAGGGGAAAAAATGCAACCCACAGATATGACACAGGGCATCAGCCAAAACGAAAGCCAGTTGAGTGCCTGGCTGGCAGGTGGCAGCAGCAAAAAGCAGTTGACAAGAACGGTGTACGATGAGACTTATACAGTGGCTAATTTTCAAAGCCAGGTGCTGCAGCAGCGCAACCTGCGCAACCGGGTAAGCTATACATATACATTAGATGATGAGGCCGACCAAACACCCACCCGCATACCCTGGCAGGCCGCCACGCTGTACAGCTATGATATACATGGAAACGTTGACCAGTTAGTGCAGGACTACCGCAGCGGCATGGGCCAGGTAGGCGGCAACCGCTGGAAGCGGATGGAATACCGGTACGACCTCATCAGCGGCAAGGTAAATGAAGTAGCTTACCAGCCCGGCATGATAGACGGCTATTACCACCGCTATGACTATGATGCCGAAAACAAACTCACCGAAGTTTATACCAGCCGGGATGCCCTGTACTGGGAGCGGCAGGCTGCATATAATTATTACCGGCATGGCCCGCTGAGCCGGGTAACGCTGGGGCAGTTGCAGGTGCAGGGGGTGGACTATGCCTATACCCTGCAGGGCTGGCTAAAGGGGGTAAACAGCAGCAGTGTAGGTGATGGGCAGTACGATATGGGGCAGGATGGTAAGCCGGGCAGCCCTCATGCACTGGTGGCAAGGGATGCGTACAGTTTTAGCCTTAATTATTATAACAACGATTACAAAAGCATCGGCAGCGCTGCAAATGCATGGGCTGCGGGCAGTATGCACAGTCTTGTAAACAGCGATGGGCAAACCATAGCATCACCACTCTTTAACGGCAATATTGCCAGTATGCTGGTGAATATACCCACGCTTGGGGCAGCGCAATTGTATGGCTATAAATACGACCAGCTCAACCGTATTGTAAGTATGGATGCATTTACCGGGCTGAACAGTGCGAACAATACATTTGCAGCCACTGCTACTGCCAACTATAAAGAGCGCATCAGCTACGATGCCAATGGCAATATAGGCAGCTACCTGCGCAATGGTGATGCGGCCAGAACCGCTATGGATAATATGACTTACCATTACAAAAGTGGCAAAAACCAGTTGGACAGGGTGGTGGATATAGCAAGCGATGCTACTGCCAATTACAGCCAGTACAATGATATAAAACAAGGCCAGGCAGCGGGTAACTACCAATACGATGACATTGGTAATTTGATAAGTGACACAAAAGAGGGGTTAAGCAATATTAACTGGACGGTTTACGGCAAAATAAGCAGCATACAAAAGGCCGATGGCAGCAGCATTGCCTATACTTACGATGCCGGTGGCAACCGTATCAGCAAAACGGTGAGCAGCACCCTTGGCGGTATTGGCAGCACCACCACATATTATGTACGGGATGCCAGCGGCAATGTGATGGCCGTGTACGAAAGCGGACAGGCTACGGGCGGCAACCTTACACAAACAGAAGTACACCTATATGGCAGCAGCAGGCTGGGGATACTCAATACCAGCGTAAATGTACAAAGCGGCAACCTGTTGGTGGGTAATACAGGAAATACTATCTTTACCAGAGGTGAACAGTTCTTTGAGTTAAGCAATCATCGCTCCAACATATATGCAACTATCAGCGATAAAAAGCTGCAGCATACATCTAACAATGCTGCCGTAGATTATTTTATTGCGGATGTCGTGACCGCTGGCGACATGTATCCGTTTGGGATGGCTATGCCGGGTAGGAAATACCAGGCTACTGTATCTTCAAAGTATAGATTCTCAATAAATGGGCAGGAGAAAGACATTGAGTTGAATGAAAATATTACAACGGCACTTCATTGGGAGTATGATAGCAGGATAGCGAGGCGGTGGAATGTTGACCCGGTGCCACAGGAAGATCAAAGTTCATATTTATGCTTTAATGGAGATCCTATAGATTATTCTGATATTAACGGGGATTGTGGTGGTAAGGGCAATCCTATGGGGCAGGTTGTTCCTTTGGTCGGCCCCACATACGTAAACACTGTACCAAGTGCTAATGTTTATAATACAATACAGCCACAGGGGAATCTGACTACTTTGTCTGCTGGCAGTGGTAATATACCATATCTCCCAACTGCTCCTATTCCTTCTGGCGCAATGCCGACATACACAACATTCAATGGTGGTAAATATCGATTGGAATATGAAGACCCTAAAAATATAATGTCTCATGTTCCGTATAGGGCGCAAACAACAAACTATGGAAATGATGGGATTGGACCGATTATTTGGGGACGTGAATCTAATGGAAAGAAATATGAAAACAAGCTTTATACAGTTCATCGAGTCATTAATATAGTTGAGTTAATAAAGGAACAGTCAGCCGTTGCCGAAAAGGCAAAAGCAAATGTAGCCCAGGCGCAAAATTTAATGCAGGTTAAGAATAGCATTAATACAGAGAAGGCAACCCCATTGGTAAAAACATTTGATGACTTTGCAAGCGTTAGATTTCAAGTGCAAACAGGAAAAGAAAATATTAATAGTACTACTGCAACAAATAAATCAGAAATTGGAGTTTTAAAAATGCAAGGATATCTTGCTCTAGCTACGATTTATAACGGGGCTATCAATAAGGACCCTTCGCTCGAAGATAATAAAGACTTCAGAGCTGCTGTGATAAAGATTAGTAATAAAATCAAATTAATAAAAGGTGGAATGTCTAAAGGAGTAAATCAAACGACATTGCAAGAGTTATTTAAGCATAAGGGGAAAAAATATAGAATTGATGTTGAAGTAATACGAGGGCATAATTTCAAAAAATAAAAATAATGAACCATGTAATTAGTCTTTTGTTGGAAGAAGCACAGTGTGGCAATGAGGATGTATTTGATAAAGCCTTGTCAGATTTAAGATTTTTGATTGAGAGGGAGACAATGAATAGGCATGGAGCTGAAGATCGTAAAGAATATGAGCAATTATTTTTCAAAAAGGAATTGATAGAGTACTCTATTTCTCAAAGGGAAATAGATTTAATAAAATATTTCTTGATATATTTATTGCTGAATTTCCCGGATCGTTCTCTATTAACAGCAAAGTGCTTGAAAGTATTCTTTGACCAATCTATTGAGGAAGCAATTTGTAGCGCAATAGAAATTTATATGGATAAAGACGACAGCACTACTTGTGAATTGATTTATGCAATTGTTAATGCTTATCAAGATCAGAGTTATCTTTCTAATGATAGAGTAAGAACTTTATTTAATAAAATAAGAGAGTTTGGGAAAAAACATTCCAAGGAAATTATCGAAGCAGAATTTGCACTGTAATCTCGTTGTGACTGTAAAATAAACTGTGTCAAAGTCCTTAAATAGTGTCTGCAAGAAAACCCTGCAACCTCTACAACCTTTCTACAACATACCGTCCCAATATTTGGACAGGCATTTATGGATGGCAAAGCAAATTTCCAAGCCCTCTCAAAGCAATTTTGGGAGGGCTTTTTCATTTTACAGAATCAGCTTTTATAAATTGGTTGGCCGTTTGCTGATTTCAGAAGCTGAAGCCGCAGCCATTCGTACCGCTTGGCAGGCATTTTGTCTTTTTATTCTCAATTTTCCTTATTTCGGTGGCCTTTTGCAATTGTGTGGCATAGCTATGGTTGTAAGGCAGTTTAACATCCATCACCCTGCAACTTCTACAACCTTTCTACAATATACCGTCCCAATATTTGGACTGGGATTTATAATGATGCAAAAGAGGGCCTGAGCAATATCAACTGGACGGTTTACGGCAAAATAAGCAGCATACAAAAGACCGATGGCAGCAGCATTGCCTATACTTACGATGCCGGTGGCAACCGCATTAGTAAAACGGTGAGCAGCACCCTTGGGGGTATTGGCAGCACTACCACGTATTATGTAAGGGATGCCAGCGGCAATGTGATGGCCGTGTACGAAAGCGGCAGCAGCACCGGCGGCAACCTTACACAAACGGAGGTGCACCTCTATGGCAGCAGCCGGTTGGGCATACTCAATACCAGCGTAAATGTACAAAGCGGTAACCTCTTGGTGGGTAATACAGGAAATACTATCTTTACCAGAGGCGAACAGTTCTTTGAGTTAAGCAATCATTTACAGAATGTGCTGGTTACTATCTCTGATAAAAAGATACAGCATACGGCTAATAATGTTGTAGTAGATTATTATACGGCAGATGTGGTGACGGCGAATGATTATTATCCATTTGGAATGATGATGCCGGGGCGAAATTATAATGCCCAAAATAGAAAAGACTATCGGTACGGCTTCAATGGGAAGGAGAATGACAACGATGTAAAAGCGGTTGAAGGTGGCCAGCAGGATTATGGATTAAGAATTTACGACCCGAGGTTGGGTAGGTTTTTGTCAGTTGACCCTTTGACAGATGATTATCCAAGTTGGAGCCCTTATCCATTTGCAATGAATAGGCCGATAGATGGTATTGATTTAGATGGGGGAGAATGGAAACCAGTTATGGGTGGTGAAGATGGCAAAACAGTTACTGATTATACATGGGTTGGATTTAATAAGGACGGAAGTACACCGGAGGGTAGTGTGGCTGGCGGGTCTATTACTACCAATGGCCTTACTGCTAATTTTAATTCTTACTTTATTCCTTATTTTGATTTGGATGGTAACAGAACTGGTGGTAAGAGTGGTGGTACAATCAGCTATAATTCACCATCGGAACTTAGCGGTGGAGGAAAAAGTGTGCGGATTGGCTTGCATGAACATGGCGTTAATTATAGTTTACTGGGCGGCTACGGAGGGAATGAATACTCAATGGGTAGCGGAACTATATCTTCTGGAGAAAACCCGGCAGGCAATCCTGATTATAGTTTTTCAGTTGGTGGCTTAACTGAATATACTAACAGGCAGCTGGGAGCAAATCAAACCCGGATAGGTTATTCTTTTGAAGGGATAGAAAGTGATGGATTGGGGCCGGTTGATTATTTTTTAGGAGCAGGTCTTTTTAGGAAGGGGGCGGGTCTTTTTAGTCGCACTGCTGTTAATTTGTTTGTAAGTGCTGCTGAGAAAAAGGCTGTGCAGACTGAATTGATGATTGGCGCAAAAGGTGCGACGAAACTTTTAGGTCCTGGATTAAAAATTGCAGACAATAAATTGGTTCAACATGCCCCTCAATGGGGAATATCACAAAAAGGTTCATCACTTACAGCTGAACAACTTGGAAAAATGAGAAATTTAGCTAATCATATCTACAAAAATGCTACCACTATTAAGCAAGGAATTTGGGGTAACCCTTCAGCAGGGGGATTCAGTAATGCGCTATTCTATTCGAACGGTAAACATCTGATTATCTCAGAGTCGAATGGGAATATGATTACTATTTTAAGGAATGCGATGGGAAATAAGCACTTCAATAATGCGTTAACTATATGGAAAAAATGATTATGCGTAAGATAAACGGATTTACAATAATTGAAGTTATAAAAGTGGTTTACGAGAATACTCTTTTGGAGCTGTATTTTAATATCAGACAATCTAAAGAAGAAATGTCATTTTGTCTTTTTATTAGTGAAGACGGAGAAACAATTCATTTTAGTCAAAGCGATGGAATGAAGTCTGTGAGTGATATTGCTTCTGAAATTTATACCGTAATGAAAATAACTGATAATGTTGATGAGTTAGCAATTTTGATAAATAGCGAAATTACTGATGTTCAATTTGGGATAGGTCAGACGCTTGATAAAAGAGATAACGTTCTCTATTACTTTAAAATTAGTACAAGTACAAACAATTTTCTATTTTTTAATGATGGTGATAAAGGGGCATATTCCTTTGATAATATTGAAGAAATTTTAGCAAAGGATATTTATGGATACAAATGGGTTAAGGATTGGTAGTTGGCTCGGTGGTACTGTATCATTTTAGTTGGTTTTGATATTTCAACTTAAAGAAATCGTTTACAGGAGTTTATTTTGGTAGTGTATCATTTTAGTTGGTTTTGATTTTTCAGCTTTAAAAAATTGTTTACAGGCGGTCGTTTTGGCCGCCTGTTTTTTAGTTTTAGGGCTTTACTGCCCTTTTTTGATGTTCTGGAAGCCTTGAAAACAGTGCTTTTTAGTATTGCTGTATCAAAATAGTTGGTTTTTTATGGAGTGCAAAACTTGTGATAAACCCTGCCAGAAATGGGGGCGGCAAAAAAGCGGCTGTCAGCGCTGGTATTGTAAGGATTGTAAAAAGACACAACAGGCTGTGTATAAAAATAATGGCTGCCTAAAAAGTATTGGCAGGCAAATAGCTGTACTTGTTTGTGAAAGCGTGGGTATACGCAGTATTGGCCGTGTGCTTGGTATATCCACAACTACGGTATTGCGTAAGATAAAGTTTATTGCTGCGGTTACTGATAAACCTCCGGTGCCAAAGAACCGTGCTGCTTTTGAACTGGATGAAGTACGCACTCATGTAAAATACAAGGGCAATGAATATTGGATAGCTTATGCCATTTGCCCGCAAAGCAAAGCAGTGATAGATTTTGTGGTGGGTAAAAGAAACAAACGGGTATTGCGGCAGGTGGTAAACACACTGCTGCTGAGTGGAGTACATTTTATTAAGACAGACAAACTGAATATTTACCAGTCGCTTATACCACCAACCATACATATCAGTGCTGCTTATAATACCAATCACATAGAACGGAATAACCTGAATCTGCGGACACACCTGAAACGATTATCCCGGCGTACCATATGTGGTAGTAAAACCTTGTTGATGCTGGAAGCCTGTATACGGATTTATTTTTGGGGCGGTTACAGTTATAAATGTTAACGACTGCCAGTTGGCAGCGCAGCAGCGTGAGGGATTGGAGGGGTGTCCGCCACAGGCGGCAGCCCAATGTCATTAAGTTAAGCCATAAAGAAATGAAAACCATTGAGTTAAGAACTGAAAATAGTTTCAGTTCTTTGTGTTCGACTAAAAACAAACTCAATGGTTAGCGCAAATGTAAAAATTATCGAAGTATTAAAATCATTTTTAAATATAATAGCTGATAACCCCGATATCAGAAAACATTTTACCAACTCGCCTTCAGACTTTACCAGAGAACGGAAGCTACCACTGAAGAAAATTATTGGGATGCTGATTAATCTGCCCAAAAGAAGCCTCAGCATTGAATTACACTCGTTTTTTGAAAGTCTTAATCAAGCAGATATCTGCTGTACCAAAGGAGCATTCAGTTTACAGCGAAGCAAATTGAAACCACTATTCTTTAAGCTTTGGAATGATTTTTTAGTAAAAAGTTTTTACAATTTCTATGGAAACGAAGTAAAACGATGGGAAGGGTTCAGGCTTCTGGCGGTAGACGGTTCCAATACCAGTGTAATGAATGTGCCAGAGGTTTTACAATACTTTGGATCTGCCGACAATCAGTTTGGTGGGGTACCAATGGCAAGGGTGATGCAGGTGCATGACGTGCTCAATGACCTTACTGTTTGGGGAGATATTTTCCCGAGAAGTTTTAGTGAGAATACAATTATTGCTAATAATATCAAGCATCTTCCGCCAGATAGTCTTACATTATTTGACCGGGGTTATCCGAGCTATAGTTTGATTTACCAGCTTGTTAATGAAGAAAGCCCCAGGCATTTCCTGATGCGCTGTAAAACTACTTTCTGCAATGAGGTAAAGCAATTTATGAGCAGTAACAAAGCTGATATAACAACAGTCATATATCCTTCAGCAGAATCAATAGAAAGGCTTAGGGAGCAAGGGTACATTGTAACAAAGGGAACCGGGATGTTAATCAGGATGGTGAAAATAAGGCTGCCCGATGGAGAGATAGAAGTATTGTTGACAAATCTTTATGCCGGCAAAATATTCACCTTAAAAAAATTAAGTGCCCTGTACTTTATGCGCTGGAAGATTGAAACCACTTACAGCAAACAAAAGAATCAGTTGCAAATGGAAATATTCAGTGGTCACAGGGTAGTGTGTATTGAACAGGATTATGCCGCAGGGTTGTTTGTATCCAACCTGCAAAATATTATTGAAAAACAATGTGAACCGGTATTAAATGAAATTGCAGCGTCCAGATATTACGAATATAAAATAAACCGCAACATAAGCTGGGCTTATTTGAAAAACAGGATAGTTAAATTATTTCTTGACCCCAGTAGTAGTTTTATAAAACTGATGGAGCTGGAATGTCTATTTGCAAGAAATGTAGAACCAGTAAGGCCTGAAAGAAATGTACAAAGACCTTTGCCTAAAAGAAAACGAGGCAAATATCAAACCTTTACAAACTATCGAAGAGCTATTTAATCCTTAACTAAATGACATTG
>JANMIG010000028.1:0-115108 GCA_031375675.1 Chitinophagales bacterium | reverse complement strand
ACTGTCTGTGACATTGAGCATACAAGGCACAGAAGTCCAATCAATGCGTTGGTTAATTTATATGCAGGGCTGTGCAGCTATACTTTTTTAGACAGGTTGCCGTCCATTTTTTAAAGACAAGACACAAAACTCACGTTAAATTAGCATATCATCACATCATCACATCATCACATCATCACATCATCACATCATCACATCATCACATCATCACATCATTAAACCCGCACATTACTAACCAATCCTGCACGTTACTCAAAACTGTAATATTATCTGCCACGCATTGCTGAAGTTTACAGTACTAAACTAAAATAGTATGTACAGCAAGTTATTCTTTATAGCAGTTTTTGCTCCTTTATTTGCAGCAGCACAAAATGTAGGTATTGGAACAAGTACTCCCAATGCCCGTTTGCATGTAGTAGATTCGTCCAACCAAATACTGCGGTTATGGTTGCATGCCCCTACTCTTGCCACCAGCGAAACCCGCTTAGAATTGACTTCGGGTACCAATCCGTTTAATTTTTTACAGCTCATTAAATATGCACCTGGTGCAGTGGGTACATTTGCTGGTATGCCCAAAGACAATCTTTCCGTATTGTCAACCGGTGGTAACGGAGGGGCCTTAGTGGTTGGTGCGGGTGATGGAGTTTCACCACTGCTGTTTGCAACCGGTACAGGGGAGCGTATGCGCATCACCGGCGGTGGCAAGGTGGGTATTGGTACATCCACACCTTCTATCCAGAATAATTTGCATTTACACAGCAACGAACCGCTTAGCGGTGGTGATGTAAGCATTGGCATTACCAATGGGTTTACTACCGATGCCAATGGCCGTGGCGCCCGTTTAAGGATGAATGCTTACGATTTGGGCATCATTAACAATGAACCTACCGGTAAATTAAGTTTGTCCACCAATTTCAATCAAAGGCTGATGATTTTGCCCAACGGCAATATCGGCATCAATAACCTTAATCCTGCTTACCTGTTGGATATTGATGCCAATAGCAGCAGCAGGGCCGTAAATATCAACCAAACCGGCAGCAGTTCCAGCGGTTTGGAGATAAATGCAACAGGGGGCGGCACCAGCAACAGGGGCATTTTTATAAATAATAATGTAAACCACAGTGAGCCCGGTAATTATACAATCGGTGTGCATGCTGTTTCCGGCTCTGGCAGCGCCATCAGCTTGTCGCCCACCACCACTTACGGCCTCATAGGCGAATGCCGTAACCCCGCTGGTGGGTATGGTGTGCTGGGTATCAGCAATTCGCCCTCATCGCAAATACGTGAAGCCGCCGTAGTGGGCATTAATTTTTCTTCGGCAGCCTTTACCTATGGCGTTATCGGAACCTCCAGCGGTACATCAGGGGCCGGAACGGTAGGCTATACCGAAAATGGTGCAGCGGGCCTGCTGGGCTATGCCAGCCCCGCCAGTACAGGGCCAACCATCAAATCTGTTTCAGATGCCGGATCTTCCAAAATTGGCCTGGAACTGGAGAATGGTGCCATTAAAGTATCTGGCACCAACCGTACCGTTTTCCGCCATATTGCCACTGCGGCCAATATCAACACCAACGAAACCATCATCCCCAATACCACATTGGCCAATAGTGCTACTGATCTGCTGATTGTAACACCATTCTGGGATGGGGTTTATCTAAATGCAGCCATCGGGGTATATTTTGAAGCAACCAGCGGCACCTGGCGCATTTTCCGACAGGATTTTGGTATCATACCAGTGAATGCCAAATTTAATGTAATGGTGATTAAACAATAAGTAGCTTAAAAACAACAGCGCAATTTTATTATTTAAAAATAACAACATGAAATACGTAACAGCATTTTTAGCAGCAGCAACCCTGTTCTTGTCCTGCGGCAACAACAGCACCACCAATCCATCTGGTAGCGATACAACAACGAAAACTGCTTCAACTGTAACAACCCCGGCATCGCCTGCAGTTGCAAAAATGGGCGAACTCACCTGCAAGCTCAACGGCAAAGACTGGAAAGCTGTTGCAGGTGCCGGAGGGCAACTCTATTATGCCAAGGGCATTACCGGAATGTATGGCGGGCTGCCTTATATGAGCTTGGCTTTTACAGCTGCAGATGCTCCGGATAACCGGCAACTGACCATTGCTTTCAAAAACTTTCCAGGTAAAACCGGTGTGTATAATAAAGAGAAAGTAGAAGTGCTGCTGAGCGGATCTTCCACAGGCGATGCAAAAAAATCAGAATTACAGGGGCATAAAATACCTGCCCAGGCAACAGACTTCAGTATTACAATTTCCGACTGGAAAATAACCACTGCTACCGAAATTGTTGCAAGCGGTACACTCAGCGGCACCCTTAAAGGCTTATTTGATGCACCGGATGTGAAAATTGAAAACGGCGTTTTTTCTAATTTAAAAATAATACTGTACAGCGATAAATATTAATTAATCACAGTAATACAAACAACAATGAAAAGAATCAGCATAGCAATATCAGGATTGCTTTTATCGGCCTTCAGCCAGGCCCAGGTAGCTACCATGATGTCGGCGGATGCCAAAGTGATGCAGGCAAAAGACAATTATTTCAGGGTGGTGGTAAAAGGCTTTACTTGCAACCGGGAAACCTCGGATGATATGCTGGAAAGGGATGGCAAGCGGGATGAAGTGTATATCAGCAGTATCAGTTACATGCTTTCGGCGCAGGGGCAAACCATTCCCCGAACCTTGCTGAAACGCCGCAGCCGCACTATGGGTGATGTTAACAACCGGGCCAAAGAAGAGCGGCGCTGCATGGCGGGTTCGGCATTTGGCAACCTGGGCGGTATACAAACCGGCGACCAGGTACCGACTGTGGAACCCTGGCGCAACAACCTGCCTGCCAAAGGCGACCTGCTGCCCTATATTTTGTGGGAAGGCCAGTTGCCTGCGGGCGGCGACCAGGTGGTGATCTATCCCACGCTGTTTGAGTACGATGGACCTGATGATGTGCTCACGCAAATTTGGGACAGGAGCGGAATTGTAGCCATAGCCAAAGCCGCCACTTTTATTCCGGTGGGATTGTTTTCATCCATTACCGGTATTGGGCGTGGCGGAAGCTATAACGATGATGAGCCAGGCATTCACCCCGCACCCACTGTGGCGCAAAATTACCCCAACCAGTTTTTTCAGCTCAACCTGCAGGGGCAAAACCTTTCGCTGCCTGAATACAGCAGTTTTAATGCTGACCCCGGCAGACCCGGCGACCGGCCAGTGGGACTTACCTACCAGGGAGGCAAGCCTTTTTACAACCCTTTGCAGTTGCGGCTGGATAATAATGGCATCAACCAACTGAGCCAGGCCGATTTTGGTTATGGCCGGGGCATTGTCCCCATCCGTTTTAAAGACCAGGATGAATGGAAGGGCGACTATACGCTGTATGTATCTTTTGAAAAGGTAACGGATGCAGGGCAGGTGAACCAGGTAAATGTAACCACTACCGATGCATTTGATCCGCTGGCAGGCTATACATTCCGCAATGTATATGCAGCAGATAAAGTAGCCGACATCATGAATGGTGGCAGAGTTGATGGCACTTATATTGTATTGTACCAGCCTAAAGGCCTCAACAGCCAGCAGTGGCGCATCCGCAAGGCCAACGACCAGTATTTTTATATCACCAGTGTGTACAGCAATATGAATGTGGGGGTGCTGAACAACAGCAATGGCAATGGCGCCAATATTGTTACTTATACACCCAACACCAGTGAGGCCCAGCAGTGGGGCTTTATCCGTTACTGTGATGGCAGCTACCTCATGCGCAACCGTATGTCGGGTAAAGTGATGGAAGTATATAATGCCGCAGTGACAGATTTTTCGCCATTGGGGCAGATGGACAATACTGCGGCAGCCAACCAGCGGTGGCTTGTAGAGAAATAAACATATTATCCCTATGTATTGAGCATTCGTAATAAATAAGGCCGGGCAATGCCCGGTTTTTTTATGCGGCATGAACGTACAAGGCAATGATGGCAGATAAGGCCTCTTTCCAGGTTCAAACCTTGTAAACAGGTGAACGATTTTCCTGCATTTGATTGAGGCTGCTGTTGATCATTCTGCGTGAAAACCGCATCTTTTAGCCCGATATTAACCTGGCAGTTTTATTCGCAGCTTTTTATGCAAAAATATTCGTAATAATAACCGTGTTGCCGGGTCTGTTTTGACTGTAATTCACTAACTTAACGGCTTAAAAAAATAACCCATTATGGCAACAAAAAAGAAAATAGTAAAAAAGGCAGCCCCTAAAGCGGCTAAGAAAACTGTAAAAAAAGCTGCACCAGCCAAGCTTGTAAAAAAAGGGGCAAAAAAAGCAGTTCCCGCCGCCCCTGCTAAAAAAGCAGTAAAAAAGGGAGCTGTAAAGGCAGCTAAAAAAGCCGCACCCAAAAAGGCGGCCAAACCCGTAAAGAAAGCTGCGCCTGCTAAAGCCGCCCCCAAAAAAGCAGCAGTAAAACCTGCCAAAAAAGCTGCACCCAAAAAGGCGGTCAAGCCCGTAAGGAAAGCAGCGCCAGCTAAAGCCTCCCCCAAAAAGGCGGCAAAGCCTGTAAAGAAAGCAGCGCCAGCTAAAGCCGCTCCTAAAAAAGCAGCGGTAAAGCCTGCTAAAAAAGCTGCACCCCAAAAGGTGACAAAACCTGTAAAGAAAGCAGCACCGGCTAAAGTTGCTCCCCAAAAAGCAGCAGCAAAGGCGGTGGTAAAAGCAGTTAAAAAAGTGGCTCCTAAAGCCATCAGGAGAATGGCAAAGCCCGTACCAGCTGCTCCGGTTGCTCCAGTTGAAACAGCAATGCCTGTAGTAACGGAAGCCCCTGCGAATGACTTATTTACCCCATCCAGCACAGCAACAACCGAAATAAGTGATGACAAAGGAGAGGGAAACAAGGAAGAATTAAGCCCCAGCACAAAAGGGGTGAGTAATTAATACAATTATCATTATCAATAGCCCGCAGTTGAATACACTGCGGGTTTTTTATGCGGCAAAGCTGTTCAGCACGGCCATGGCGCTGGCAGCATCCTCTTTGCCAACAAAAATATGGTCGTGGTAATAAGCTGCCACCACATTACAGCTGATGCCTTCTTTTGCAAGTGCAGTAGAAAATGCTGCTGTAAGCCCCGCCGCTTCTAATGACGAGTGAACCGATAAAGTGATCCAGGCGGCCACAAACGAATAAGCAAGCTGGTAAAGATCTGCCAGTTCTTTTGTAAGTATCAGTGTGAACCCTTCTTCCTCCTTAAAAAGCATGGTAATATCCTGCAGGCTGATGGTAGCTGTATCTTCTGCTGTGCAAAAGACAAAATCACCAGCATGAAGCACTGGTTTCATTGATTTCAGCAGCGTTGGCAAATCTTTTTCTCCCACCATAATGTTATTTTTTATTGAGCTGTTTTTGCTAAGGTAATTTACTTTTTTACAGCTGGCTGCATACCGGGTATGCAAAACGCTGTATATGAAGCTTTAAGAGTAAGTTTTTCCAGCAGTAAACTATCAGGGTGGTATTTTTATTCTTGTTTGTTGAGAGTATATTTTAGTGTAACAGTCCCCCATTTTTTTGAATACCTGGCCGAAATACCCGCCAGATGAATGCATTTAGCAGATTCGATTAGTATTTTTACTGTCACGAAAAACTACCAATTGCTTTAACAAATGCCTTTTTTTGCATTTTAATAATATGTAAATCATACTTTAATGTATAATTTATTATTATATATGTTAAAATGTACTATTCATATGATAACAATGAACTATGTAATGCAACTGGCAAAAATTGTTGCTTTAGTTTTATCTCATTAAATAATTTTCTAACCAAAAATGTAAGAATTATGAAAAAAGTTTTGTTTTCATGCGGGCTGATCGCCTTAGCATCACTAACCATGGTTTCCTGTAAAAAAAGTTCAGAAACTAAAGCAGATCCACTTGCTGCAGACAGGGCTGCTGTAAGGGCTTTAAGCTTTGATGCATCTGACCTGCAAAAAGTTGATGGCGGTTATATCGTTGAAGGGGATATCTTCCTTACTGACGAGAATGTACGCAATGGTGCAAATACTGCCGGTGTACCAGCAGAAGAGCAATGGCGCACTTTCAACGTGGTATCAGTACCTGGTGCTTCACGTAACATCACTATCCGCCTGGCTTCTAACCTTAACACTGCATTCTGGAACACTGTGCTGCAAAATGCAGTAAACCGTTACAATGCATTGGGATCTGGTTTCAGGCTTACATTCACAAAAGTAGCTACTACTTCTGCTGCTAATATCACTGTTTCTGCAATATCAGGCACAGGCGGTTCAGCAGGCTTCCCATCAGGTGGTAACCCATTTGGTTCTATCAGCATGGGTACAGGCATTGAAAGCTGCGGTACAAACACAGCCACTACTGTTATGGCACACGAAATGGGCCATTGCATCGGTTTCCGTCATACTGACTGGTTCAACCGTGCATATTCATGCGGTACAGGTGGTTCTGAAGGACAGCAAACAACTGGTGTTGGCGCTGTGCTGATTCCTGGTACTCCTTCTACAGTTGTAGCTGGTTCATGGATGCTGGCCTGCTATTCATGCGGTGGCAACCGTCCGTTTGTTTCATCCGACGTTACAGCATTGCTGAACCTGTATTAAGCAGTTTGTGTCTGTTAATCAGCACAAAATCCAGTTAAATAATTTTTCAGGTAGTCAGTAAGCTTTTGGTTTACTGACTACTTTTTTTACAACCATCACTCTGCCCATTGCATAGTGAGCACCTGGGTTGTTCAATATTTGAAACGTTGTTGCTAACAATCTTCTCCACAGAAATGTTTTTTTTCGCTGACCATGCTTATATTTACATAGGAAGATTTTTTCATTGCTGACCGCGGAATAATCTTTTCCTATTATTTACAAATCATTGTTTTGTTGTTATTTGATGCAGTATTAGCTATACTCCATCCGGTAAAAAGAAGGTGTAATTTTCCGCTTTTTTTTGCCTGTATAATTGTAAGAAAGCTCAATGTATTAATTTACAGAATAATTTCTGAAGGCTGATATGAAATATTTTTTTCTGACTTTACTGCTGGTTTTGAGTAAGCTGGCAGTGCTTGCGCAAACACAAACACAAACCGGTGCTGCAAACCTTTTTGAAAAATATGCTGTGACAGGCAATGTGGCGGCAGCTGGGTATTATATTGTACAATTGAACCAGCAATGCACGCTGCCGCCTTACCTGCAGGCGGTAAGAACCCTTGCTGCTGGAATTGTGATTGCAAGACAGGTGGGCGCAACCCCATTACCCGGAAAAGAAGACTGTATTGCCAGGATAGAGCCCGCCAATAATCTCTGGAAATTATCACCACTGCTTGAAGCAGAATGGAATACTGCAAAAGGCAACAGAAATAATAGGTTGCTGTACACCGTTACCGCCACCAACTTACAAAGTTTTCTTGCCAGCAGTCATTTTATACAGCAATACTGCAGGGCTGTTAATATTTATCCGGCTGCCGGCAGTGCTGTGATTGAATGCAGCAGGGAGTATTTATGGCAAAACATTCTCAATGACAGCATCATTGTATTTGCCGACAGCTATTATGAAGCTCAGCCGGAAGTGCTTTTAAATGGCTTTGATAAGAGCAATAACAGCATTAACCAGGCAGGGCACTTATTTTCCCTTGCCAACGGCAGGGGCGTTACCGCCGGCATTAAGGAACGCAAAATGGATGTGAACGATATGGACCTGCAGAAAAGAATACTGACCTCACCTATCGCTGCAGCCGAAACAGAGCCCCATGCAACCTCTATTGCTACCATGATTGGTGGTGCAGGCAATAGTTTTTACACTGGCAGGGGCATAGCCCCTCAGTGCAGGTTTTTCTCAAGTTCTTTCCTGAATCTTTTTCCCGACAGTACCGGTCTGCTCATACAAAACAGCATCAATATACAGAACCACTCATACGGTACAATTAACCAGCAATTTTACGGAGCTGAGGCGGTGGCCTACGATGTGCAAACCCGGGCAAATAAACAGCTGCTGCATGTATTCTCATCCGGTAACAGGGGTACGGAAGCTGCCTCAACTGGTACTTACAGCAACCTGGCAGGCTTTGCCAATCTTACCGGTAATTTTAAAAATGCTAAAAATGTCATAACCGCCGGAGCGCTGGATACCAGCGGTAATATTGCTGCATTCAGTTCGTCGGGGCCGCTGTACGATGGCAGGCTGGCACCTCAAATTGCTGCTTTTGGATTAAACGGCACATCAGATGCTGCAGCACTGATATCGGGTACTGCTGCCTTGCTGCACCAGGTATATAAAGACAGCAACATACAGGCAATACCACCTGCATCACTGGTTAAAGCGGTGCTTTTCAACACCACGGATGATGTGGGTGCTGCCGGGCTGGATTACCGGAGCGGATTCGGGGCTTTAAATGTATACAATGCGGTGACTGCCATGCTGCAAAAAAAATATGACGGAGGGCAGGTGGCGCAGGCACAGGTCTGGATAAAAAATATCACCCTTCCTGCGCAGGCAGCCAACCTGCGGGTAACGCTCTGCTGGACGGATACTGCCAGCCTGGTGAATAATAATAAAGCATTGGTGAATGATATTGACCTTGAGCTGGTTGAAACCGGAAGTGGTACAGTGTACAGGCCATGGGTACTCAGTTCGGCACCCAATATTGATTCACTTAAAAAATTGCCGGTGCGTAAAAGAGATTCACTCAATACCGCAGAGCAGGTTTCAATTGACTTGCCCGGCGCAGGCCAGTGGCAGGTAAGGGTAAGGGGTACAGCCATTCAAACAAATGCTGCACAGGCTTTTGATATATCCTGGGGATGGGATACACTCAATACTTTTGTGTTTACCAATCCGTTGCATGCAGAGGATATAAGTCTTGAAGAAAGCCCGCTGCTTACCATAAAATGGAAAACAGCAGTTGCAGATAACAATGCAACAGGCAACCTGTTCATCAGCTACAACAGCGGGGCAGCCTGGCAACCGATTGGTGCCGGTATCAAGCTTGCACGACAGCAGTATAAATGGCAGGTTAAAGATACCGCAAGTACTGCCCGGCTGCGGATGGATTGTTCCTTTGGCAGTTTTTTCACCGGCGATTTTATCATATCCCCGGTTACAAGCATAGAGGTGGATTTTGTTTGCCCTGATTCAACGGGTATTACCTGGAAAAAGCACCGCTATGCATCAGCCTACCGGGTATTTGCACTGGCAGATGATACAGCGTATATGCGGCCACTGTTGGTTACCACCGACACCAGCGTTTCGCTTTTGCACAGCTTGTACAATTATGGTACTTATGCTGTACAGCCGGTTTTATCAAATGGGTTACCTGCCGTAAGAAGCCCGGCTACGGATACACGCAAACAGGGAATCAATTGTTTCTACACCGCATTTCAGGCATTGAACAATGCAGGGAAAATTGATTTGCTGCTGGAACTCAGCACAACCAAAACGGTAGACAGTGTGGTATTTGAAAAATTGGGTTCAGGCAACACCGTAATACGGATACAAAGCAGGCAGCAGGTGATTGCGGGACAATTAAGCTACGCAGCCATAGACGCTGATCCTGCGCCCGGGCCCAATACCTACAGGGTTCGTATAATTTATAAAAACAGCAGGTCATCTTATACAGAAACTGTTACGGTACTTACTACCGGCAGCAGGTATATGCTGATTTATCCCAACCCGGTACAATCCGGCGGGGCACTCAGTTACCAGCTGAAGGATATTTCTGCCGATTGGCAATTACAGTTGATGGATACACAGGGCAGAATCGTGTTAAGCCAGGCGCTAACCATAGCGGGCACTTTAAAAACTTACGGAATGCAGGCCGGGCTTTATTTTTACCGGTTAACAGATAAAAAAACAAGTATTTCAGAAACAGGGAAAATCATCATTACAAATTGAATTATATGAAATTAAAATTGCTAGCGATTGTTTATTGTTCCGTCTTATTTTCATGCAGCAGCGGGTTAAAGCGGACTGCATCGGGTTTTGAGTACCAGATATTTCCTTCGGCCAAACCCGGCGATTCCATCAAAAAACGTGATGTGGTGAAAATACAGCTGTACCAGTATGCCGATGATACATTGCTTACCAGCACAGTGGGTAAAATGCCCCAGTATGTGGAAATAAACAATGAGCTGAGGGAATTTGACTATACCGAATTGCTTTCTCAAATGAGGGTGAATGACAGTGCGGTTTGTTTTTTTGAAGTAAAAGATATTATGAAACGGGCAGGTAAGGATGCAAAAGTGCCCAAGATGCTGGAAAACCGCAAGCAGGTAAAAGTACATTTCAGGATAATGGCTAAGTTTTCATCGGAGGCAGAAGCGATGTTTGACCAGGAGAAAACGCAGAACAGCCTGGTGGGATTGACCGGTATGGATGAAAAAACGGGACTGAGTAATGCATCAAAATCTTTCGACAGCCTGATACGCTCTTTACCAGCAGCACCAGTTAAGCTGGAGGAGGGTGTATATGTAAGCATAACAGAAAAGGGTGCTGGCAGTAAAATACAAAAAGGACAGCCGGTGGCCGTTATATACAAGGGGATGCTGATAAACGGTAAGATTTTTGAAGAGAAGACTAAGGAGGATCCTTTTGTTATTCATGCGGGTATTGGTGAGGCTTCAAGGGGATTTGATATTGCAGTAGCCAGCCTGTCAATAGGAGATAAGGCAAGGGTGTATGTGCCGGCTTCATTAGCTTATGGTGCACAGAGGGTAGGCGACTATATACCGGCTTTTTCCAACCTGATTTTTGATATGGAAATAGCTGAATTGAACAGTAAGAACAAACAACAGTAAAAACCAATGAAGAGTCCGTTTTTATTTGAGTATGAGTTAAATGATCTGTTTGAGTACCGCAACAGGCTGTCCGGTGCTTTTAATATTCCTGTTGTGAATAATGTATTAAAATACCCGGAGGAGATAGCCCTGGGCAGTTCAAAGTTTTTCTGTATCAACGATTATGTCTCATTCCAGATTGTGCATTATACAGCAACAGAAAAAATGATTTTCCGGCGTGTTACAGGCCAGGGTAATCATGTCGTTATCACTTTCCAGGACTTTTCCTTTTCAAAATGTACCCAGCATGATTTTCAATGCAATGAAATAATACTCACCAACAATAAGATCGGTTCCATACAATGCAAGAATACCCGGCTGGCCGAAACGGTGGTGATAGAACCAGGGCTTGAAGTAAGGGTGATAGTGGTACTGCTGCGGGAAAACTGGCTGGATAATGTGATAAAAGACAACAGCGGCAAGGATAAATTTTATAAATACCTGGTGAACCAGAATGCCAACCTGCGCAAGGAATACCTTTCGGTGGAGCAGCAAAAACTTTTTTGCGAAATACTGGATAAGCAACCACCTGTGAGCATCCTGGAGAATCTTTATTATGAAAGCAGGGTACTCAACCTGCTGGAAAGTTTTTTGAGTGATGTGCTGATGAAGGAAGAACCGGCTGATAATTATATTTTCTGCAGCGATGAAGATATCAGGATGATACAGATTGCCGAAAAAGATATTTCAGATAATGTGATGAATTCCTTTGGCGGTGTGGATAAACTGAGCAGGTTGTGTTGTATGTCACGTACAAAATTCATCAATCTTTTTCAAAAGGTGTACGGGGTGTCCTCTTTTGAGTATTACCAGAAGAAGCGGCTGCGCATTGCCTATGATATGCTCAAGTCGGGCAAATATTCTGTAACTGATGTTGCCAGCAAATTAGGGTATACAGGTATTACCAATTTTACCCAGGCTTTTAAAAGGGATTTTGGCTTTTTACCCAGCGACCTGCTGGAAGAAGTGAAGAGTTATCAATGATTTCGCTGTTTAAAAAAGGGACAATTGTGCTTCATTCTTTCCTTTTTTTTGTGCAATCATGTTTTTTACGGCAGTTGATCCCATATTTTTTTCAATACAGAAAACAGGTGTGGCTCCATACCTTGATGCTACGGTAATAGCTGTGTTGCCGGCAGCAGCTGTAAACATTTTCTCTGCCAGTTCGGGTGAATTATTATTTTTTGATAAATGCGACAGGATGAGCCGGCTGAGCTGCGGCCCCCTGTGTGTACAAAAAAGTTCCAATGCCTGCAGGTTGGAGAGGTGACCGTCATTTCCGCTGATGCGTTGTTTCAAAAAAGCCGGGTAACCACCCCTGCTCAGCATATCATCACAGTAATTGGCCTCAAGAAAAGCAGCATTGCAAAGACTGAAATATTTTTTTACCTGCGTACAGGGAACACCGATGTCGGTAAAGACGCCAATATTTATACCACTGCCCGATACTATAAAGCTGTACGGGTCAGCAGCATCGTGCTGCTTGGGAAATGCAGTAACAGCCAGCCCGCCAATGGCTACCGGCATATGCGCATTGAAGTGATTGACCAGTTCCGGCGCAACAGGGATGTTTGCAGCAGTGAGTGTTGAAGGGCTGATGTATACCGGCAGCTGGTATTTTTTTGAAATACCCGGTACACCTGTAATATGGTCAGCATGTTCGTGAGATACAAAAATGGCTTTTACCGATGTCATCAGCAGGCCGAGTTGCCGCATCCTTCTCTCCGTTTCCCGGCAGGAAATACCGGCATCAATCAATACGGCTTCGGCAGCATTTCCCACATAATAACAATTGCCGTTGCTGCCTGAATTTAAAGAAGTAATAAATAATGACATGAAGTATCAAAAATACTGAAAAGGCGGGAAGCTGCGGTAGTAAATATTTCAACGGTCTTCCTTTTTTAATTCCGTATTTTTAATTCCTTAAACTGATTATAATGGCTGAGTTTTCCAGGAGAAATTTTTTAAGGGCATCAGGCCTGAGTGTATTACCTGTACTGTTGCCGGCAATTCCCGCTTTTGCGGCACAGGGCACCCCGGGAAAACTGCCCGCCACCGGGCCTATGATAAAATTTTATGGCGATGGTGAAATGTTTGAACCCGCAGCCTATATGGAGCAATTGCAGCTGATCCATAAGGATGAGCCGATAGGAGCAGACCGCTATGGCAGTGGTGGTGCAGTGGCAGCACTGGAAAAAAAGTTTATGGAGATTACTGGAAAGGAAAAAGCGGTTTTTATGCCCAGTGGTACCATGGCCAACCAAATGGCCATTGCTGTGCTGAGTGGTGCCAATACCAAAGTGTTTGTGCAGGAAACCAGCCATGTGTACCGGGATGAGGCTGATGCGGCACAATCCGTTTTTGGTAAAAGACTGATGCCGCTGGCAAAGGGGGAAACTTTTTTTACTGCAGCAGCATTGCAGCAGGCTGTAGAAGGGCTGGGAGAGGAGGAAGTGTTCGAAAGCGGGGTTGGTGCTGTATCCATCGAAAACCCGGTGCGGCGTACCGATGGCCGGATGGTACCCATTGAAGAACTGAGGAAAATAAGCAGCTACTGCCGCAGTCAGCATATTAAGCTGCACCTGGATGGTGCCCGCATTTATATGGCAGCAGCCTGGTCGGGGGTGAGTGTTAAGGAATATGCTTCGCTGTTTGATACGGTATATATTTCCCTGTACAAGTACCTTGGCGCAGCAGCTGGGGCCATGCTTTGCGGTGATAAGGCCGTTATTGACAAAATGCCGCACCTGGTGAAAATTCATGGTGGCAGCATGTATGGCAACTGGGCCAATGCAGCCATGGCACTTCACCGCCTGGAGGGGTTGGAAGAAAGACTGAAAGCGGCAAAAGAGCGTTTTGCTGAGTTAATGGTAACCATCAATAAGCTGCCCGGTATCAGCATCAGCAGCCTGCCCGGGGGAACCAATATATATGCCCTGGAGCTGGGTAAAGCAATTGATGGTAACAGTTTTCATGCTGCATTAAGGGACGATTTCAATATTCGTTTTCCCCGGCCCGATGCGGAGCGTAAAAGCCATTTAACCATAAACGAAACCCTGCTTTACCGTGATGCCGCTTTTGTGGTGGAGGCATTTAAAAAAGCGCTGGCGGCTGCAAAAAAATAAATGAGTATGCAGCATCGTAAATGGTAATCCCGGGTTTTTACAACACAGATTTTATTTGCGGAAAATATGATTATTCAGACCGCATTCTAACCCTTATCCAAAGGAGGAGGACCCCCGGAGATTGAAGCGAATTGTGTTTAAACAGAAATATTTCAGACATCTCTGCATGAAGAGATGGAATATTATTTCTTTATTAATTTGATAAGCGGTATTGACATTGCAGCGGGATAATTTTACTTTAGATTTTCGCAAATCTTTAAAAATATTATTATGACAATTCAGGAAGTAGCTGCCCGTTACAACGAACTGGCGCAAAGCAATCAATGGGACAAAGTACAGGATGAACTCTATGCCGAAAACGCAGTGAGTATCGAACCGCCCCATTCACAGGGCCTTCAGTCGGTAGAAGGGCTTGCAGCCATTAAGCAAAAAGGGCAAATGTTTCAATCTATGGTTGAAGAAATGCACGGAGGTTATTGTACCGAACCGGTAGTCGGCGGCAAATTTTTCAGTGTGGCCATGGGTATGGACATAACCATGAAGGGCATGGGCCGTATGAATATGGAAGAAATTGCTGTTTACGAAGTGAGCGACGGTAAGATAGTAAAAGAGCAGTTTTTCTATTAAGAATTCTCAACTCAAACGATGCGGTGTGGTGAGATGGGGGGCTGTTGCCTACACTATCACCACACCGTTTTTTATGGCATACATCACCAGTCCTACACGGGTTTTCACTTTAAGTTTGTCAAACAGGTCGTCCCGGTAGCCATCAATGGTACGGGGGCTCACAAACATTTTCTCTGCAATTTCTTTATAGGTAAACTCGGTACAGGTATATTTTAAAAAGTCGATTTCCCTTTCGCTGAGGCTGGTAAGGGTATTGATATCGCTGCCATTATCATCAATTTTGTTGATGGCGTGGATGAGTTTGCCGCTAACCAGGTCGCTGTAATAATAGCCCTTGGTGATCACAGAGTTGATGGCCATTTGCAGTTCCGTGGGATCGCTGTCTTTTAATATATAGCCCTTTGCCCCGCATTTGAGCATGCGGATGATGCTGGCCTCGTTGTCGTACATGCTCAGTGCCAGCACACTCACCTGCGGGTGGGTTTCCTTCAGCCACTGGGTGGTTTCAAAACCGTCCATGGGCTGCATGTTAATATCCATCAGTACAATGTCCGGGTGATTACTGCCATTTAATTGCTGCTGAAAATGCTGTCCATTGTCGGCCTCAAACAATACTTTGTGGCCAAGGCTTTCCACCAGTTGTGCAAGGCCGTTGCGCAGCAGGGAGTGGTCGTCAACAAGTGCTATGGATGTCATCTTAGCCGGTTTTGGTAAATTCAGCGTTAAAATAGTGATTTTTGGCTAAATTAAAAGTTAAATAATGAATTTAGGCTAAGCGGCAGTGTTGGTGGGTGAGTGGCTGCCGGTATTCAGCCGTATGGTGATGGTGGTGCCACTAGCCGCAGGGGAAGTGATGGAAAATGTTGCGCCAATCAGCGCCGCCCGGTTCTCCATGCTTTTAAGGCCGACGCCTTTTTCTGCAGCCTGCAGTTGTTCCGGGGAAAAGCCTTTGCCGTTGTCGCTTACCGTAAGGGTGAGCAGCTCGGGCTGGTAATCCATATATATACTGATATTGGCCGCAAGGCTGTGTTTAATGGCATTGTGCAGCGCTTCCTGCACCATGCGGAAGAGTACCATTTCCTGCTGCTGCTCCAGCCTGTAAATGCTGCCGGTGGTTTGCATATCAGTGGTAAACTGCCCGGTATTTTGCACAATCTTCATTTCGGCTGTAATGGCTTCGTGCAGTCCCAGTTCGGCAATGCGGTCGCCATGCATGCTGCGGCTGAGGTCACGCAGGTCGCTGATGGCCTTGCCTACCAATTGCACTGTACTGTCTAATTTGGGTTTGCCTTCAGCCTGTACAGGCATTGTATTCAGGTTTAGCTTGGCAAGGCTGAGTACCTGCCCGATATTATCGTGTATTTCCTGGCTGATAGTGGCGAGGGTTTGCTCCTGTATTTCGAGCTGGGTTTGGAGGAGGGCTTGGGTGTGCTGGTAAGTTAATAGTTGCTTTTCTTTAATGTGATGCTTCCTTTTTCTGTAATATTCCAATAAAAAAAGTATTATAAACATTGTTAGCAGCAAAAGGATAGAAGTTGCTACAATTATTGCCTTAAACATATTGACGACTTCTGACTGTTAATAATGAAATCAAAAATAATAGATAATGAAGTGTAATTATATATTTTCTGATAAATTTATAAATAATAAGATGTTCTTGATAATCATGTGGTGAATCTTTATAATAGAAAAAAACTGCAAAAAATACTGAAAATCCAGTGAAAAAAATAAGTGCCGCTGTTGACATCCAAAATGCAGAATCTTTGAGAAAATTATATTGACTATCTTTCTTCATTAACTCCAGAAAATACATGCCGGAATAAAAAATCATCAAAATTGCTGTAAAAATAAAAGTATAATTATTCAATTGAAAAAAACCCTGTATGAAAAAAATATTCAAAAGATAAAATAAAGAGAAAAATATAATTGTAATATCAACAGTTCGTTTCAGTAAAATACTAGTAAAAATATTTCTGAATATTAAAGAGAAAAAAAAGTGCTGAAAAGGTAAGTATAAATTAAAAAGCCATTGATTGCTATTGTTTATATAGAAAAATTTTACATGGCTGGCAATAACATCTACAAATACTACGATTAATAGATATGGGATAGCTAATACATAAACTGTTTTGTGTAACCTTCTGTACAGAATTATACTTGCCAGCAAGCACATTAATTCACAATATTGAAAAAAATGTAGATTCATATTAAGGCATTTTTATTTAGGACGTCCTGCTTTTTCATATAATGAATTTGGGTCAATTGTATTGGCCGGAGGGCAATCTGTTGGGCATAATGTTCCAAGATTAATTATTTGCAACCCAGGATTGTTATCCAAATATTTTTCCTTTTTATCCAGTCCTACGGCAACAAGAAATCCTGTTAACCTGTTCGGATGTATACGGTGATTGGCCGGATACATTCCAAAGTAAATCCTTACAGAGTCTATTTCTGTTAAAGATTCTATATTGCTAAAATATTTTAAGATTTCATTTTTAGAATAGCTAATTGAGAAAGTTGGATTAGCTTTAAATCTTTTACATGTATCGGTGTAAATTCTAAAATATTTTATTGCGTTGAACCCATCTTGAGAATTAACACCACCCTTTACTATAGCTGGGGTTTGATTTGTTTTTGATGCATACAAAAAATTTTCACCAATTGTTATTTTATTTTTTTTGTTAAAAATCCAAGATAGGTCTTGGTTATTAACTATAAAATTGTTCGAATCCCTTTTAAGGAAAAAGTGATAAGATAGCAACCCAATAACCATACCTGCTGCAAATACTAGAGTGTGTTTAATCTTCTGTTTCATAATTTATTATTTAATTGCAATCTGTGGGGCAAATTGTACCGAGATTTCTTGGTAAAAGAGTTGTGGTTATAAATTCTTTGTTATCGGCTAAGGCTACAAGTGCGATAGTGATTTTATTTTTATATGAGTCCGTTGTAGTTAATGGGTTAATGGCTGGTATTATTGGTGCAGATTTATATTTAATTAAAATTAACCGAAATCCAGTTATTGTTTTCCTTGGAATTGAATTGTTTGCTTCGGACTGGGCTTTGCTTCCATATTCAACAATGTCTTCTATTGTAAGGTTTACGTGCTTTATTTTAGAAGCAAAAGCAGTTTCCGTGGTTTCGTAATTTTCCCTTGAAGCAATAAAATCAGCAATAGGTTCGGGATGTGGTCTGCTGGAAAATAAATTGAAAATAAAAAATGAGTCACTGCTCATTGTTAATTTAAATAGAGACGTGTCAAGATTAATTACTCCCTCATCTATATCTTGTTTTATGAGTTTAGTGAGTGTTGAATCTTTGACAAGTAATTTTCTATAGTTTTTTTTATTCTCGCCGCAGCCATTATAAGCAATAACTGTTATAAAAAGGGTTGCTGAACAGATTAGAATGTTTAAGAGTAATAATTTTTTCATTTGTTTTATTTGAATTTATTAAAAGGCTAAAATACATTTAACCTAGATAGTCTTTTATACTGAATTCGCCTTTCTTTCACAGTCTTTTCACCCCTTTATTTCCCGTTATTTCACCCTTGCTCTGTTTTATCCATTACAATTATTTTACACCATCTTTTCACCAATAAATATACTACAATGGCAGCATTTAATGCAAAAACAATTACCAGCAATGCAAAAGACATCAGTTTAGTAATGCCCAAAGATGCGGGGCAAAACAGATTCTGCGAAATATGGCCCGGCGCAAAGAAAGCACTGGAGTTATTGCAGGGCATCGTTAAAAACCCTATCGCCAAAGCAGCCATCGGCATCGTAATCGCAGCCGGTGATGCAGTTTCTTCAAAACTCTGCGGATAGCAGCTTTCCCTGCCCTAAACATTGGCAAAGCAAAGCCCCCCGCAAAAGCAGGGGGCTTAACATATGAAAAAAAACGAATCAGCATTACAACTTCCCACTTACACCCACCACCAATTCATCGCTCATCTGGCCGGTTTCCTCGTCGCTGTTAATATAAATGGCTTTATATTTCCACAAGGTAGCTTGGCCTGTGGGTGGTAGGGGGTAAGTATCTAAGTAATCAGGCTGGGTATCAGTGGCCAGAAAGCTGTAGCCCTTGCCATCTCCACGATCAGCATAAATATGTAGTAATATAAGTTATTGCTGTTGAAGGTATGCCGGGTTGCTGGTTAAATGTTTGGGTAAATTTAAAGTATTGGGGCCAATTAGTCATCAAAGTGTATATTCTTTAGTAATAGGTGGGAACCGTGTTTTCACCCCCGGGATTTACCGTTATTATGCGGTTTTGCTTCATAGGTTTATTTTGGAATATTTGCAGGTGCGGTAAAATAAGCTGCTGCATCTTTATTAAATACAATTAATGTTTAAGTATGAAGCCTTTTAATCAAAACCTTGGTCGCAGGATAACAGCTTTGATTCTGACAATCTGTATATTTTCAATTAGCTCCGTACAGGCGCAGCAAAAAAAAATTGATAAAGACGAATCCTTGCACCTTACTTTTAATGCTGAAGGAAAGCTATTGGGTGGTTTTCTGCCTAGGTACAGGCCTTCAAAACAAAAAAAGAAGTGTGCAAGTGATAATTCATTATCAGTAAGGGTACTTATTCCGCTGGATTATTTCGATAGTACAAAGGCGGAGATTGACAGCATGGCTGCCGGAGCCCAAAGGGCAGTGTATGACAAGGATAATATAATTTACAAGATATTGAATTGTAAGGAGGGTAGTGTACTAGTTAATGCTCAAGAAGCCATCCTTAAAGATGGGTACGTAAGCCAATGGAAGGGTGATGATATAATAATACCCAAAGAGTTGCCTGGCTATGCTTTTTTTATTAGGGCTTTTGGAGATTTAAAAAATAAAAGCAAAGATGTGGTTACTGCCGCAATTACTCAACTGAATAATAGTGATTATAAGGGGTATGCTCCTTTTCGCCTCAAGGTAAAGGGATTGCAGATTGCGGATACCTGTATTGAATTTGAATTGGGGAATAGTGCAAAAGATCCCTGTCAATGTGTAAAACCGGAACAGCAGTATGTAGTACTCAGATTTCATGTTCCCCCGGGCCTTTTACTCACTGATATTACGGTGGATTCCTTTCAACTGATACGGAAATTTACCATGAAGGAAGTGGCTATTAAATGGTACAATAATCTGCTGAAAGATAAAAAAGCCGACATTCTGGGGCTGCAGTTTTTTGAAAACAGGGTAAAAGCTAGTCTTGATACGCTTAGATTGTTGCTTGAAGGAATTGAAAGTTTGAAAGCCCAGGAAGTTTTTTGCACTACCGACCTGTTGCGTAAACAGTTTGAAACGGAGATGAGCCAGCGGATATGCCTGTACAAAAAAGTATCGGATTCTGCTTTTGGTAAAATTGATTGCAAGAATGAATGCGGAAATATCCTTTTATGCTCAAAAGTACTCAGGGAATGGGTGGCCAGGCTAATTTGGCTCAATGGCGACAAACTGCGGCTTAACCCTTTCAGATTTACCAACACCAAAAATGTAGTTTCACAGCAAAGCGCGGCTATCTCGAAAAGAAACATTGAGGTATCTCTAAAAGATCAGAAAAATGCGGCCATTAAGACCGAATTTTACAAAATAACATTAGGGCGCTTGCAGGATAGTGTGTTAAAAGCTAAAGGGCTTGGAATTGACAGCAGTATTAAACTGCTCGATAAAATACTGGAATACAGCTATGAAGCCGACAGTATTATGCAAAAGGCTAAAAAAGTGGCCTTACCCGCTGCTGATGCAAATGAAAAGGAGTTGCTGAATTTCCTTACTACTTCGCAGGTAAATTACAAAGGCTGGCTGGTGCCTTACCAGTCGAAGCGTAACAACCCTGCCTACAGGCCCGATAAGCAATGGCTGCGTAATTATTATCTTAATGAAATGCCCAATCCCCTACGTCACAAACTGCATTATACTTATCCCGAAGATGAGAATATAACCCTGCTGCTGCACAATTTACCCCCTGGTACCACGGTATCGGTTACAGAAAAAACCAGCGCTTTTGCTGATTCTGCGGCCTTTACTGTAGCGGCGGGTGAGTTGGTAACGCAGGCTGCCAGCCTGTACGCCAGTCTGGGAACTGTTGCCGGCCCGGTAAAGGCAGCGCTGGCGTTGCTTAATGAGTTAACAAATCCAAAAACACCAATTGCTCCACCAACCCCATCTGTTCCGGTGAGTATTACTGCCACTGGATATGAAAGTGTGCAGCAAGTTGATTATAAAAAAGTGGCAGATAATAAAAAATTCAAGCAACTTGTTGCCAATAATGAAAAGCTAACTGTGGTTGGGAAGAATGATAAGAAACTTGCCTTATATGAGGATGTTAAAAATAATGCTACCCTTAAACAAGGATTGCCTGACAGCATAAAGCAAATGAACCCGGTCAGGATTAAAGCAGAAAAAAGACCTTATACTACAATTGTTGATTTTGAAGGTAAAACAAATATTCAAATTGAAAATAGCATACAGGCGATGTTAAAAAAGAATATAGATAGTATAGCTATTACAAATAGTGGTAATCCATTGCCAATTATTGTTTCAGTACCAAAAAATAGACGTGAAAAAGCTTCTTTTGTTAATGACATCATTACAAAAAGGAGATCTATTACAACAGCAACTACTACTCCTTCTATCAACCCGGTTTGCACACTTGCAGCAAGCGACACCAGCCCATGTTACATGGCTTATATGAATGCTTTGTTTCAATTAGGTGGTGCCCCGGCACTTATTGATGAGCCATTGAAGGCACGGGGTGATACCACCCCCCTGTATCAAACGGTTAAATACGGTTTAAACGATGCTGATGCACCTTATAAGCAGGAGTATGAGTTGAAAGTCGCCGGGCAAACTATTGATAAATCATATATTAAGTCTGGCAAATACCGCTACCTGCAAACAGCAGCGGGTATTGCTTACACACCTGGTGCCGGTTTTATTACATCGGTTGATACAAGTAATGGAGGGTTTGCTATTAACCGGGATGATGACCATTTCCGCCTTATCGGGGGGCTGCGGTGGTATCCATTTGGTTTATACAATCAAAAAAAACCGGTAGGCCTCTTTAGGGAATTGCGATGGATACACAGATTGAGCCTGCTGGTGGCCGTCAGTGTGCCTAAGCCTTTACAAAATATATATTTGGGCGGTGGTTTTGAGATAGTGCCCGGACTCAATTTTTCGGTGGGCACCCATTTGCAGCAACAGAACAGATATACCATACAGGGCAACCAGGTTAAGGAAAGAAGCATCAATTACCGTGGGCACTTTTTCTACGCTGTTACTATTGACCCCAATCTTCTGATCAATGCAGTTAATAATCTTATAAAGAAATAATGATGAAACAGATAATTACTTTTTTACTTTGTGGAATAGTTACAGCAGGCTGTAACAAGACAAAAGATGATATATCGGGCACAAGTACTATTGCTGGCCGTATATATATTGAAAATACTTTTGATGGTCAGCCTGCCCGTTTGCTAGCAACGCAGGATATACAGGTTTTTAATGATACCAGCATCAATGCGGGGAATTTTTTCCTTGGTGGCAAATCAGATAAAGATGGCAATTTTACATTTAACTATCTGTATGAGAGCCGCTATTACCGTTTGCGGGCTGAAAAGCGGGAAGCAATAAGACTTGATAATAACATCCTGTTTACAGCCAACCAGTTGCTGCAACCAGCAGGAGATATTAAGCTTGTATTACGCCCGGATACAAGCCAGCAAAATGCCATTTTGGTAAGTTGCATTGATACCTTACTTTTAATACCCGGTAAAATCCCTGGCGATAGCATCTTTTTATACACCAGCAGGTTATTGGCCAATCTTGACAGTGCTGCTGTTAGTGGTGCCGGAGCTTCCTATAAGTTTACCGCAAGTTCGGATGGTACTGCATTTAAAATGAATTTACCCACTGATAGCCTTTTTATAAATGCAGCTATCACTATTGGCGGCAGGAGATTGAAACACAAAGTAACCGCAGTAAAACTTGAAAAGTCGGGTGTGAAATCAGCCGCAATTGTGATGAGGTTGTAACGTGTTACTACATTTGGAATTTCTCAACCGCCCGATTTTCACTGCCGGCGTTTAAAGCCAGGATATTGGGACCGGTTGAAAGAATAGTTACTATTAAGTTTAAAACCCATTATCTTTTGTTAAGTATTTTCAATTTAAACCAAAAATCATGAAACAATTTATTGCGACTAACTGGTACAAGTTATTGACAGCTACAGCCATGCTCATTTTTTCTTGTGCTTTTTTTGTCTTTGCTGTAAGGAGTAATACAGCAAAGGCGGGAACGCCAAACGCACTTCCTGATTCTGCTCCTTCTCCAGCCAACACATGGATTGTTGTGAAAGGCGATACCGTTTATGAAGTAACCTGGGACGAAATTTACCGCAGCTATAAATGTGAGGCAGTTTGCAATAGCCTTCGATAATTGAGTATTAGTTGCCTGGTTTTTTTATTTTGCTCCGTACAAGCCTTATTTACGAGTAATCGTGTTAAGCAAGATGCCAGCAGGTATTACAACCATCCCGTCAATGCAACTAATAAATCTGGCAGAATATAATCAAACCTCACTCCACCACCACCTCCTCACCAGCAACAAAAACCACCCTCATCAAATAACATCCACCCGCCAATACACCCACAGGCAAGGCATAGGTAGTACTCCCCACCACCAACAAAACACTTCCCTATCACCCGTATAGTAACAACCAGGCGCACTGCAGCGGGGTAAAAGTCATCCCTATAACTCATTACCTATAACTCATCACCAAATTCCTCCTGCATTAACATGTGGTAATTTTTTCCTGCTAAATCTTTAATTTTACACCACAAATCTCATATATGCAATTATTCTACTTTACCCGCAGGGCAAAATACCTGCTTTTATTTGTAATCGTATTGGCCGCCAATGGCTGCCTGCTGAAAAAGGAAAAAAATACTGAAAAGGTCAGTGCCGGGCACAGAACTGCTGAGGAGCGGATGAATGATATTGAGGCCAGGGTACAGTATGAGTTGAATATGCTCAAAGATCCTGCTACCAACACCATTCCGGAAGGTATTTATGAAAAGGAGCTGGAGCAGGCCCGGCAGGTGCAGTTACAAAACAGTCTTACCACACCCACTGTGCTGAACAGTTACAGCTTTCAGGGGCCTAACAACCTTGGGGGCCGCACCCGTGCCTTAGCGTATGATGTGCGGTACAATGGTGGTTCCAACCAGGTAATTATGGCTGGTGGAGTAAGTGGTGGTATTTTTAAATCAAACGATGATGGGGCTACCTGGGTACGCAAAAGCCCCACAGGCGAGCATTTTAGCTGTACCAGCCTGGCACAGGATCCCAGGCCGGGGTTCCAGGATACCTGGTATTATACAACAGGCGAGGCATCGGGCAACAGTACCGGTGCAGCCGGGGCATTTTATACAGGAAACGGGGTGTACAAGTCTACCGATAATGGCGAAACCTGGGTGAGGCTGGTCAATTCCAATACCACGGCACTGGAATCATTTTCAGTAGCGCAGGATATTATCAATAAAGTGCTTGTGGACCCCATCAATGGCAATGTGTATATTGCCTGTGCAGCTACTATCAGGCGGTCGGTAGATGGAGGAACAAACTGGACCACCGTAATTAATGGAACACTAACCACCAGCGGCCAGTTTACTGATATAGTGGTAACCAGCACCGGTAAACTATATGCTGCTTTTGGTGGAAACAATAGTTCTACTGTGGATGGGGTATGGAGCTCGTTACCCGGTGCCACATCAGGTGATGCCGGCTCATGGACAAGAATTGCAGGCACTGGCGCTGCTACCAACCCCGCAGGCTGGAATGCAGTTAACGCTTATGGCCGTGTTGTACTGGGTATAGCCCCAAGCCTTGAATCAAGGGTATATGCATTGTACTACAACAATATCACTTCTAATTGCCTTGGCGTAGCTGCGCCGGAAGCAGAACTGTTCAGGTGGGATGATGGTTCGTCTGCCTGGACCGATCTGAGTGCCAACCTGCCCAATGAAACTGGCTGCCTGGATGGTAATGATCCTTTTGCTGTTCAGGGTGGTTACGACCTGGTGGTAGCAGTAAAACCTGATGATCCGGATGCCGTATTTATTGGTGGTACCAATATTTACCGCTCTACCAATGGTTTTACCAGTACTGCTACCAATACCCGTTTGGGAGGCTATGTAAGCACGGCCAGTTATGGCTTATATGCAAATTCACATCCCGATATACACGCTATCGTATTCAGGCCCGGTACAAGCACCACCATGCTTTGCGGCAATGACGGCGGTATACAACGTACAACAGACAACCTGGCTGCAACAGTGGCCTGGACACAGGTGAATACAGGCTACCGCACTTACCAGTATTATTATGTGGATATTGACCCCCGGTTTGGTAATACAAAAGTGATAGGCGGCGCACAGGATAACGGTAGTACAAGAAATATTGGTGGCGCAGGCACTGATTTTGAACTCGTTGCAGGGGGCGATGGCGTTTCCGTAGGGCTGAGCGATCTGAATGCTGGTGTGCAGACGGAGTATGTGGGCTCGCAAAACGGAAGAATCAACAGAAGGCAATCAACTGTGGCACTTGGCTTTATCAATGCCAACATTGTTCCTACTGGTGTAACGGGCGGCTTGTTTGTAACCCTGTTTAAATTGGACCCTGACAATACCGAAAGGCTGTACTACGCCAATGACCATGAACTCTTTTATACCACGGCGGCTTCCACCGTTACTTCCGGTACCTGGAATGCCCTGAGCGGGGTAGCCACAGCGGTGGGCTCAACATTTGATATTACTGCCATTGCCACTACCCGTGGTACTTATAATGCTGCCACTTCGAGCTTGTTTTTTGGTACCAATAACAACAGGATATTCCGCCTGGACGACCCAACGGGTGTGGCATTAGCTACAGCACCCGTTAATATTAGTAGTGCCAGTTTTCCTGCAGGAGCTTATGTAAGCAGTATCTCAGTCAATCCAAGAAATGACGATACCGTTATGATTACTTATTCCAATTATGGAGTGTCCAGCATCTGGTGGACGGGCAACGCCAACAGCGCCACACCCACCTGGACTGCTGTTGAAGGCAATATTTCACTGCCATCCGTGAGGGCATCGGCTATTGTTGTAAATGGGGCCACTGTTGAGTATTATGTTGGAACATCTGTTGGACTTTATTCAACCACAGCTATTGCAGGTGCAGGTACCGTATGGGCGCAGGAAGCTGCCAGTGATATAGGCAATGCTGTAGTTACTTCGCTGGCACTTCGTGCCAACGACAATACCATGGCCATAGGTACACATGGATATGGTATGTGGAAAACAATTATCGGAAGTCCAATACCGGTAATACTCAGCAGCTTTACAGGTAAGGCAGAAAAAAAATACAATACCCTTAACTGGGAGGTTACCAGTGAAACCAATAACAAAGGGTTTTATTTGGAAAGAAAGCAAAAAGGCGATCTAAACTATGTACCCATTGGCTTCATCAATGGCCGTGGCAACAGCAGCACCCCCAAAGCCTATTCTTATACTGATGACAAGCTCGATCTTTCAGCTGACCAGGCCCTGTACCGCCTGAAGCAGGTTGATTTTGACGGAAGGTACACCTACTCTGATGTGGTGTTGCTGAAAAGAACCGCATCGGGTAAATTGGTGGAATACATTGCTGCGGATGCCTCCACACTGCTGATGAGGATAAATAACATTAGCAACGATGTGCTCAGAATAAGAATTACGGATATGAGCGGCAGGCAGATGTACCAGCAGAATGCTACGGCCACCACCCAGCGCATACCCATAGCTGGATGGGCAGCCGGCACTTATGTGGCTGAGGTTTGGGCGGGTAGCAAACGGGCCCATGTGCAGCAGTTTGTAAAGCCATAGTAAGCTGATATTTTTTATACTAATCCGGCAGTTGAAGTTTTTCATCTGCCGGATTTTTAGTGCACACAACTGTTACTTGCAGTATATATTAATAAATCCTCATAAGCAACTTATGTCGCAGTATTTGCGTCATAAGTAATGGAATCTGATTATCTATTATAAACAAACAGAATGAAAAACTTATATTTCAACTTGCTTCGCATCTCCTGCTTTCTTTTGGTTTTTTTATTTACTAAAACAATAATACAGGCTCAAACGGCTATTACGGCAGTAACTACCAGTAATTCATCTGCTGCAAGTTCACAATCTTACGTAATTGCTATCAATACTTACAATTGGGGGCTGGCTCCCAATAACAATGTGGTGCTGGTAGATGGGTTTACAGCCGGAGGATTGCCTTACACTTATGCTTCTTTTTTAACAGGTAATGTAAAGCTGCGCAGGGTAAACAATGCCAGTGTAAGTGGAAACTTCACCCTTATTTGGGCAGAAGCGAATACCAGCACTGCCACTACGTTTAACATGCTGCCCGATTACCAGAGTGATATGGAGCCTTTTTTTAATAACAGGGTATACAATAAGGGCACAGATAATTTTTTTGACAATACATCGTCCAACAGTAACAATATTGAGCGCCTTGACTGGATTGTGTCTGCAGGTTTCAGTTCGGCTTCCCCGGCAAAACTGGGCTTTGCTATTTTTGAACGCGGCGTTGCAGCAGCGCATGATCCCTTTTGCATTGCTGCCATTACTTCGCTGGATGCCATGGGTAATCCCGCCACTTATGGCCCTATAGTAAGGGTAGCCACGGCGAGTTATGGAGATCCCGGGCCTGCCGTTTCTTACCGGATTTTAAAGGCTGCCCAACCGGGTAACCTTGCTGATGCCGGCACCGGCAGCCAAACAAGGGGCGGGGTAATTGTATCCTTGCAAAACCTTGGCATAACAGCGGGTTCTACCATTTATGGGTATTCTTTGTTTGCCAACGATTTACCCGGAACTGCCACGCCGGCCGACCTGGTGAATGTTAATAATGCCACTTTTTTCCCTACCAATACAGGCAACCCGGGTGGTATTGACCTGATTGCTGTTACCGGTCTTTATATAGAAACAGTTTTTCTGCCGGTAAAATTCACCAGTTTTACGGCTGCCGAAAGAAATGGTTTTGTGCAATTAAATTGGGAGGTAGAGGGCGAATCGTTCAATACTCATCATTACATGGTTGAACGCAACAATGGCAATGGTTTTGTTTCTTTTGCACAAGTAATGGCAAAGTCTGTTCAGGGCGGAGGAAATAAATACTTCATTACAGATAGTAGTGGTTTACTTCGGGGTAGTAAGGTACAATACCGTATTCGCCAGGTGGATGCTGATGGACGAAATACATACAGCCCTGTGGTAGCGGTAAACTCGAGGAAAACAGCTTTTTCTGCCGCAGTCTATCCCAATCCTGTGGAAAATAATATATACCTGCAATTATCTGCTGTAACAACATCAAAAGGGTATTTACAGCTTACTGATATGCTGGGTCGTATTGTTGTCAGCAGGGCTGTAACAATTAATTCGGGCAACCAGGTATTTGTCATTGATGCGGCTCATTTGCCTGCGGGCCGCTACAACCTGCAGGTGCAGGCGGGAGCTATACGGCAACAGGTTTCAGTAAATAAACAATAAGATTTATACAAATCTGTTTTGTTAATAAGGACAATTTAATCACATTAGTATCCGGCACTCCGTTTCAGGAGTGCTTTTTTATTATATCAGTAAAAGAAGGAACGCACCCGGTTAAATAAGGGTTCTCTCAATGCCTTTACCATTCCCTATCTTTACACAAATAAATCATCAGTATGATAGCAGTTGGCAGGTTTAACCGCTTAAAAGTGATACGTGAGCAGCCATTCGGGCTTTTTTTGGATGATGGGGGCGAAGGGATATTGCTGCCCAAACGCTTTGTACCGGAAGGTGCCAAAATGGGGGATGAGCTGGAAGTGTTTTTGTACCATGATGGTGAAGACAGGCTGATTGCGACTACGCAAAGGCCCAAAGGAATAATGGATGAAATTGTACAGCTGAAAGCGGTTACCGTTACCCCGCATGGTGCATTTTTAGACAATGGATTGATGAAGGATATTTTTGTGCCAAAGTCGAAGCAACTGCTGGGTATGCGGCCCAATGGCGAATACCTGGTGAAAATATACTTAGATGAAAAAACCGGCCGCCTGGCTGCTACTGAAAGGATTGACCCTTTTTTAAGTAACAAAGTGCTGACTGTAAAGGAACTGGATATTGTGCAGTTGACTGTTTACCGCCGTACCGATATTGGCTATGTGGTCATCATCAACCACCAACACACGGGTGTATTGCACCACAATGAAATTTACCGCAATATTACTGAGGGCGACAGCTTTACCGGCTTTGTAAAAAATATATACCCGCCAACTGAGGGCAGTGATGGGGAGTGGAAAATTGATGTGGCTGCAGGCAAACCCGGTTACGGCAGGGTAGAGGATGAAACGGGTAAGATATTGCGGCTGCTGCAGGAAAATGATGGTTACCTGCCTTATCACGATAAAAGCACGCCGGAAGAGATTTATTCATTTTTCGGCATGAGCAAAAAAACCTTTAAGATGACCACGGGGAACTTATTTAAGCAAAGAAAAATCAGTTTTGAAAAAACAGGAATTAAGCTGATTGAATAATGGGCTGATTAGTTAATCCGATGATTCCATTGGGGCGGTCAGGTTGTGCTGATAAGGAATTAAGGTAATGATTGTTGGTTTTTTTGTCTTCAGTGACTAAAATTCAAAGTAGTTTAAATCCTAAGCGTTCATCCCTCAAAGAATAAATTGTGAAAATTTTGTTATAGGTATTAATCAAGCTGCTTCCGGTGCAATAACCAGTCAGCTTTTTTGTTAATGCTTTTATATGAAATATCGTACAGGTTTACCACTGATTTTTTTCGCCTTATGTTGTATTCAGGCAAATGCCCAGCCTGCTGATCCGCTCAATACTGCTAAGAACTGCCTGTATATGAAGCCGGAGGAAAGAGAAATGATCAGGGAAATCAACCTGCTGCGCAGTAACCCCCCAGGCTACCTGCAGTATATCCGCCCATTGCTGGCTGAAGCGTTGAGTACAGTGCGTAAATACGGAAAGGGGTCAAGGAATTATTCTTTAACCATCCGCACTACTCTCAGTGGTGGAAAGCAAACAGTTAAAACTGATACCACCTGGCACTACTCCAACGACGAGGAGGTAAAGGCATTGCAATTACTGGTAAATGAGCTGGAAAAAATGAAACCGCTTTCCATATTGCAGCCCGACAGCGGCATATACAAAGTCGTTCAATATTTCGGCGCCGACCAGGATAAACATGCCTGGACACTGCACCACACCGGCAGCGACGGTTCAATGCCATGGGACAGGATTACCAGGTTCTCCCCACGTATGCTTACCGGCAATGAAAATATTGCGGGCCGCTACCCCACGCCCTCTCCCCGGGAAATAGTTATTCTGTTGCTGGTTGACAGTGGTATACCCGGCTACGGGCACCGGTACAACCTGCTTGATAAACAGTGGACGCATGTGGCCTGCTACGCTGGCGGGTTAAATAATGGAATGTACAGGTGGCTGCAGAATTTTGGGGCGGCGAAGAAGTAAGGTGCTGTTAGTTTAGCTGGCTTTATTTGCAGATGAAAGCTGGCGATGAACGATGACCAATGACCACAAGAAAGCACTTCAACGCCCAACGCCCAACCGTCATCGTCCAAACTCCATTTTGCAAATCCCCCCTTTTTTCCGACATTTACGGCCAACTATCTACTTATTATGAGTCTCAAAAACCTTATCCCCGCATTTGCATTTATTGTTATGTCCTTAACTTCCGCAGCACAGGTAAAAATTGGCAGCCCCGCAGGTGCGCCCGACCCGAAAGCTGTGCTGGAACTGTCGGATACCGCCCGCGGCTTTTTACTGCCCCGTATGACGCAGGCACAAATGAGTGCTATTGCCACGCCGCCCAATGGCCTGATGGTGTACAACAGCTCCACCAACAGTACTTACCAATATTACCAGCCAACTGCACAATGGAGGCCAATGGTGGCCGACAGCAGCGAATGGTTCTTCGATACATCCTCTGCCAAGCTGTACTTCCGCCGTGCATTAAATGCAGGGGATTCATTTTATTATTCGCCTAATTTTAAAAAATTCATGTTTGCCGATACCCGTTTTTACCGCACATCCTCAGGCGGTACTTTTAACCTGGATGAGGGCAACAGCGACCGGTTTGTTTTTAAAACGACAGCCTCCAGGTTTGCCCGGCCAATTGAAAACCTGAACAGCGCCAATGCCTATTTTATATACGAAGCAGACAATGATCCCATTGCCATAGCCAACCCTTTTACGGCAAATTATATAGGGCTTGCTTCCGATGTGGCCACGCTTCCAACAGCTACACAAAAGCCGGGACTGATTGTAGCCCTGCGTGGCATCAATGCCTATGGTGGCAGCGACAGTGTGTCTGTTTTATATGGTGTGCAAAGCAATGTTACGCTGCGTGGCAAGGGCTATGCCGAACTGGTGTATGGTATTAACAACTCAGTGAGCATCCGTGATAGTGTAAGCACGGTTGGTTTTGTATATGGCATCCAGAACAATATCACGTATACCTCACCGCTCGGTACACCCAGGATTGGCGGTAACGTTTACGGCTATTTCAGCACCATGTCAACTGCACTGAACGGCAAGGTTGACGGCAATGCCTATGGTATTTTCCTGGGCAATGTAAATGCCACGGGTGTAGGTTCTGTGCGCAACTGGGGTATTTTCACCAGTAAGGGCCCCAGCCGTTTTGGCGATTCTGTGCTGGTAACTGATGGAGGTTCATCAAGACCCCGTTCGGTGCTGGATGTAAATGCCACTTCAGCCATGATTATTCCTGTGGGTACCACGGCACAACGCCCTGTAATAGTATACCCCGGAATGTTGCGCTATAATACTGATAACAGCAGTCCTGAAGCCTATACGCCAACCGGGTGGGTAAATGTAAAAAATCCCATAATCGCTTCCACAGGGCTGATAGATCCGCCACTGATAGCCGATAACTCAACCGGTACTGTCATCTACGCATTTACCGGTGCTGCAGTTGGCAATACGGTAACCATATCGCCTGCTGCGGCATTGCCATCGGGCATTGTAATTGCCTGGGCCAATGTAAGTGCTGTTAACCAGGTAACAGTAGGGTTTGCCAATTTCTCCGGTGCAGCCGTTGATCTGCCCGCACAAACTTTTTATATCAAAATAGTACAATAATAGAATACAGGCCGGCAGTCTTTGATGATGCGTTGATATTTTCGTATATTTCGAAAAAATAACGATATGCCATCTTCAAAAAAACGTCAGCACCATCACCAGCATCATTCACAAGCGGCACACACAAGCGTGCCTAAAGCTGCCAGTAAAGCCAATGAAAGGATTGTTACCGCCGCCGCAGTATTGTTTGCTGTAGTGGGGCTGGGTATTGCATACTTTGCCTCAGACGGAAAAATAATTTGGGTAATCACTGGTGCCATTATTGGAGGCATTGCCGGTTACTTTTTTGGCAAGGCGTTGAAGAAAGGGTTGCTGAAGGGGTAATTGTATTAATAACTTATAAAATATCATAATCCAGCACTCTTCTCAGGTACTTTTTATCCCTGATTACCCAGGTTACTTCGTAACTGCCGGTATCATCTTTACTGAACAGGTAAAAATAGATGGTATGGCTGTCTTTTGAAATATAAATGCCGTTGGTGGAGCGTTCATTACCCTTTTTATCCAAGTAACCAAGGTTAAGGTTGTACAGGTCAAAATACGCAATGGCCGGAATCACCACTGTATCCTTATCAATGATCAAACTCACATTGCTTATCTGTGTTTTGGGCAGGTTGGGGTAGCCACCATAATAAGTCTTCCTGTCAATTTTTACCAGGTATTTTTCGTCATATTCTAATTTATGTTTGCCCGGTTCAAAGGGTGCTGTGGTAATGGATGCTTTGATGTTGCGCCCTTCAAATTTCATTGAATTGGCTGTTTTTGCAGTAAAGGGAACCTTGTCCAGGGGCAATTTTCCCACACTTTCCTCAATACCGCCCATGGCAAATGAAGCCACTTCGGCCCTGATGTCTTTCTGCCCTATTTTTAAAAAAGACTCTTTTTTGGTACGGGTATCGGGTACATCGTCACTCAATTGTGCAAAACAGGTGCTGCTGTACATCGCCAGCAGGGTGAAAATATATTTTGTCATATCCTGTAGTTTAAAAAACCGGTATAAAAGTAGCCCATAAATAGTTAAATAAATCAAAAAATCAGCCAGAACCGATATGTTTGCAGTAAAACCTTATTGCATGGACAACAGCATACAACTGGCGTTAAAAGACTGGATACCTTATAAATTTGTTACAGTAAATGATGCAGAATGCTGCAGGTGGCTTTACCTGGGCGATACGCCGTTTACCGCTCCTTTTTTTGATGAAACCATTTCGCATTGCCGCAGCCTGCCGGAAAATTCGCAACTCATCAGCACCCTGAGCAGCCCGGCCCTGTTGCCCGATTGGGCTGTGCAAATTGAGTCTGTTGCCCCAACCGCCATCATCTTTCACATTTCACGCTGCGGTTCCACACTGGTATCGCAGTTGCTGGCTTTGCAGGCATCCAGTATCGTTTTATCAGAAGTGCCTTTTTTTGATGAACTGCTGCGCAGGGGCAAAAAAGAAGATAACAACGATACATTGACAATTTTAAAAGCTGCTGTTGGATTGTATGGAGCAAAGCGAAACGGACAGGAGCGCAACCTGTTTATAAAAGCCGATAGCTGGCATATTCATTTTTATAAAGAACTGAGACAATTATATCCTGCTGTGCCATTTATCCTGCTTTACCGCAAGCCTGATGAAGTGCTGCGTTCGCAGCAGAAAAACAGGGGCATGCAGGCCGTGCCGGGTGTGCTGGAGCCGGAAATTTTCGGTTTTAACAGGGAGGCAATAGTACAAATGAGCCTTGATGAATACATGGCGCAGGTGATAGAAACTTACCTGCTTGCTTTTACTGAAATTTTAGCAACAGATCAACTGGCCATACCTGTTAATTATAACCAGGGAGCATTAGAAATTGTCAGGATAATTGCCGCAGCAACCAGCCTTGAAATCAATGGCAATGAAATGGAAGCCATGCAGCAGCGTGCAGGTTTTCATGCAAAATTCCCGGGCCAGGTTTTTGCCGAACCAGCTATGCAGCAACCGGTACCCGCTTATTTGGAGAAAGCATTTGAATTGTATGATGCAGTGGAAAAAATACGTACTGCTACAAAAGCCCAATGATATAGCGGAACATTTTTTTGGCTGAAGCATCTGCTGTTTCGCTGGCTGTATCAATTACTAAGTGGGGCAGGGCAGGGGCTTCATACACATCATTCACCCCGGTCAGGTTGTGGAGCTTGTCCGGATGTCCGTCAGGCAATGCAGCCCTTTTGTACAATCCCTTGGTATCTCTTTGAGTGAGTACATCCAGGGCGCATTTTACCCAGATAGTCCTGGCAGCGTAGTTTTGTTCCAGTTCAGTGCGGATTGCTTCAAAAGGGTTGATGGCAGCAATGATGGCTATAGCTCCTGCTGCAGAAAATTCGCCTGCCACTTTACCCAGCCTGCGGATATTTTCGCTGCGGTCTTCCTTAGAAAAACCAAGGTCTTTGCACAGGGTGTTCCTGTACAAATCCCCATCAATAATTTCCACAGTTAATTGCTCCTGTTCCAGTAACAGCTTTACCCTGTTGGCCAGTGTGGTTTTACCAGCGCCAGAGAGGCCTGTGAGTTGTATTACCATGCCGCAAATGTAATGGGAATCATCCACTAAAATAGTGCAGCAACTGATGAAATATGCAGGTAGTTGGCAACAATAATGGTCAGCAACTGTTTTAATGCCTAATTTTACCCGTGGAAAAAAAATATTTTGATGTGGCCATCATCGGCGCAGGGCCTGCTGGCAGCGCCTGTGCCATCAGCCTGGCAGGTACCGGGTTAAAAGTGGCGCTTATTGATAAAGCTTCCTTTCCCCGTGACAAGATATGCGGCGATGCGCTGAATATTGATGTGGTGAATCAACTGGCGTTGATGGGCGGAACACTGGCTGCTGAATTTGCAGCACTTCAAACCAAAACAGCTTCCTATGGCATCAATGTTTTTTCTCACCGGTACGATTCATTTGCCATACCACTCTACCACAACAAAGTGAAAAGCTGCGGCTATGTGATGAAGCGCTTTGAGTTCGACAACTTTATGTACCAGTATGCCAAAGTACAAAAGGGTATTGAGTGTTTTGAAAACTCTACGGTGGAGAGTATTAAACAGGGAGATAATGAAGTGACTATTATTGCCGGTCCGTTGCAAATGCAGGCCAACATGCTGGTGGGTGCAGATGGGGCACATTCCATCGTGGCAAAAAAACTGGCCGGACAAAAAGTGGAAAAGCAGCATTACAGTGCAGGCCTGAGGCAGTATTACCAGGGTGTAACCGGTTTTCACGATGATAATCTTATTGAGCTGCATTTTTTAAAAGACATTGCGCCCGGCTATTTTTGGGTGTTTCCGCTGCCTGATGGCAGAGCCAATGTGGGTATCGGGATGAACAGTGCTGAAGTGGCCAAGAAAAAGCTGAACCTGCGGCAATTGATGCAAACCCTTATTACAGAGCATCCGCAATTAAAAGAACGTTTCCGCAATGCAACACCCCTGGAAACAGTAAAGGGCTACGGGTTGCCGCTGGGTGGTAAAAAAAGACCGCTCTCTGGTGATAATTATTTGCTGGTGGGCGATGCAGCAGCGCTGATAGATCCTTTATCGGGTGAAGGAATCGGCAATGCGGTACGCTCAGGGCGTATAGCGGCAAAGCATATTGCGAACTGTTTTTCAGTGAATGACTTTTCTGCCAGCTTCAATAAGGCTTATGATAAAGAGATTTATGAAAAAATGTGGCACGAATTCCGGATAAGCAGGTTGCTGATGAGGATTGCCAGGCGGCCCTGGCTTACCCGGCTTATTATCCGCAGGGCAAATTCTGTCAGCTTTATCCGCCACCAGTTAATTGATGCGCTGGGCAGCCTTGATAAGCGGGGAAGCCTGCTGCGCAAACCGGGGTTTTATGTAAGGCTGCTGTTTTCGGGCGGCAAAAAGGGCAGGTCGGCCTGATTTACAGTTTGGTATTACCCGGTTGCAGACCAGTTGGCAATGGCAGACTGGTCGCCAGATTGGGGCTACAAACTTATCTCGGGGCAGGGTTTTATAGCCTTAACTTGTTTATTTTATTCATTTTTTTTTGGTTGGCTGGGCTTATCGGCTATATGGTTAAATGTTAGCAGCTGTTTATTTGTCGCACCAAATACCTCCATACACGTCCAAAATTTTGGTATGCTTGTCTTTTGTAATTGTAATCTTACCAATATATGAGGTAAGAAACTTTTCTATTTTACCTTTTTGTCTAAGCTCTATTTTTATAGAATAGTTATTCCCGTTATAAATAGAACAAATATTTTGCTTGTTTTTGTAAATGCCCAAGTTATCTGTCGCACGTAAATAAACGAATGCGTCTTTAATTTTAATCAAAGCATTCCCTTTAAAGTCTGTCTCAAAAAAAGTCCCACCCCAAGTCCAAGAAGTAGAGTCTTGAGCAAATGCTGACCCACATTTCATTCCTATTGTTGTGTCAAGAGAAATTGGTTGAAGAAGCAATAACGAAGAGTCGAAATTTTGTGTCAAAGCAGAATTGTCATTGGAACTATTTTGGTCAACATTATTGCAAGAAGTCGAAAGAAAAAGTAAATTAATTGTCAATAAAAGTATAAGATTTGATAAAATCAGATTTCGTTTTGTCCAATCAAACATAAAACTTAATTTATTTACAATGTCCCAAAATAGCTGCTAACGTCAGTTTGTGAAAAAAACCTTGCACTCACCAAATATACACATTATGTGAATAGCCATATTTCTGTATGATTTTTGTTGCTGTAAGATATGCAATTTATACAAGGATACAACCGCCATCAAACATCATTCAGCAGACTGGACGGCCAGGTGGATGCGGATAACCCAGTAAGGCTGATGGATGCCTGTATTATGACATCTTCGCAGTATCCAGTCAATAAGCTAAAATCTGCCAACTTGAGAACGACAACTCCATGATAAAAGAGGACATTGGAAATTTGCCGGGTTTCCCGTTAAGCGGCACGGTTTCGTTAAATACTCAGCTCCATTGTCGGCGCTGCGCACCCAACGAAGCTTTAGATGTTGCCTGCGGTTTTTCTACTATTACTTATCTCGGTTTATAACGATTGTATTGTTTACAATAACCTTGTTTATTGATTTGTATATGATCATCTTTTTTATTGCCTTATTTTTTTTCAAAATTTTATTTCTTTTGGAATCATTTAAAAGTCGATTTTTCAAGTCATTACCAATGTTTCGTTCAGCTACCAAATTATTGTAAATAGTTTTTTCATTTTCTAATTCAACTTTTTTGGCTTCTGCATTTTTCAATCTAGTTTCTGCTGTTGTCTTTGCAATGTCAGCTACTTTCTTTTTATAGTCTGCAAGTCCAATTGGGGTATAAATAATTGCAGCTGCAATTGATAGAGCAATCATAGCTCCTCTAGATGGCTTTACTGCATCTATTAATTTTCCTATCCAATCAATGGAGTTTCCCGTTGTGGCATAATTTAGGCAGAGTCGATAACGTTCAGGAACTTTTTCATTATAGAGTGTAAAATAAATTGTCTCATATAATTCGTCAACGTTTTTAATTAGATTAGAGATGTTTTTTAGTGGTAAATATTCATATGATAAATAAAAATGTATGCTATCTGTCATAAATGAAGAATCAGTGGAATTATTATCGATTGGTATTATAGGGGGAGTTGTTGTTAGTGAATTCATATAATATCTTTAGTTTGATTAAATAAATTAATAAATAAATTTCATTGATTAAGGACTAGCAAATTGCAGCAAGCCCAATATTGACAGTATTTTATCTCATTTTTGTAATGTGTGAAATTAATTTTTCTTCTAACTGTTTTGTGGATTTATACATAATGACAGGAAAGCCTTTAATGTCAAAATGTAATTCTGTTCCTTCTTTTGCAGTTAAGATTGTTTTCTTGCCAAAGGCGTGAGCATAGCCCAATTCATAATAGCAATTTGGTCTCCCAAAAGTTAAATCTGCAACTACGAATTCAGCTACTCTAATTGAACTTAAAATTTTTTCACTAATTATTCCACTATGAGGAATTTCATCAACTCTTTCAGCGTTTAAATGTAATTTTTCAGAAGCCCTTTTGATTGCATCAAACACATCTTCAAGTATTGGTTCAGATTCATTCATCGCCATAATTATGAATAAATAATCCTTTTGTAAAACAGAGTCTTTTGATAAATTGTCTGGGATAAAATGACTTTTCAATTGGGCTACTGTCTTAGAAATTTCAAAAATTTCATTTATAACTTCCGTTTCAAATGTATTGTTTTTGTTTATAGTCTCTCCTTGCAAAATATTCATAAGTTGATTAACCATAAGTACAGGTGGCGAACCAAACTTATTTACAATAACACCATCAAAAAAAGAACTATTTTCTATAAAAATCTTATTTAAGGTGTCAATTTTTTCAAGTCTTAATTTTATTTCATCGTCAGATATGTTTCTTGTTTTTTGAATTTCCTCTATGACTTTTAAGGGCGCATCAAAAAGTAAGTAAACTACACTTACCAATGCTGGGAAGTCAGATTTAATCTTTTCAATTAATTCAACATCATTGCATATAATAACGTGGATTTTGTTCTTACTAATTGCATTTTCAATTTGTGCTTTTTCAATACCATAAGTATGTCCATATCTACTATACTTGTATTCGTAACGTTTTATTTCTTCGTCACTAACAGAAGTTATTTCTTCTCCATCATATTGTCTTCTTGGTCTAGTAGAACCTTTTTTGTGAATTGAAAATATGTCACTTGTGTTTCTAAGTTCTGTCAAGAGAGTTGATTTACCTGAACCTGATGCACCAAAAACTAGAACTAATCTTGCTTTCATTGTTTATGTTTATTTGAAAATTTAGAATGTGTCCAATAAAATTGCAGGCAACGTTTTTCGGCTTGCCGCAGTGGGGGATTTTTAGCACTAAAGTTCAATAGAAGCACTGCCGTTCGTTTATGCACCAAAGTTTCATAGAAGCACATCAGCCCCCATTGCGGCAAGCCGATGTTACCGGCTGGCATTCTGTTATGGTTGCATTTCTGTCGTTTCAACAAGTCCATTTGCTACTATCTTTTTGTCAAACTCTTTAACAAGGGTTATTATCGCTTTTCTTGCATTGTCAATTAACGAATATTCAAGCTCAATTGCCTTATCTTCTTCCGCACCAATGAATGGATATTTCTCACAAAATTCTTTGTCTGCCTTTCCCTGTCCATGAACCAATCTGTGTCGTATTTCTAAGTATGGCAGAGCAGCATGTATAATCTCTTCTCCAACATTAAGTCCAAGTTTCTTGTCCATTTTTTCAATCAATGATTTAGTGCTTTTCTCATTCTCAAGTTGTCGGAATATTGATGAAGAAATTCGCTCAATAATTTTCTCGAAACTGCCAATCTTGATTAAGTCCTTGCTTGAAATATTTATTGAATGTTCGCCTATAAGTCGGTCAATGTCCAGTCCCTTTTTAGTCGCTGCTTTCAATATGTCTTGAAAATAGATTGTTGTCGTTTCGTAAAGACTTTTTATGAATGCTGCTCTAACTGTCGTCTTTAAATGGTTTGCAGCAAGTTTTCTACTATGGTCGCTGTTAGCTCTCGTTGAAAGTTTTTGGTGCTTGTCTGGTTCAACGTAATCAAATATGTGAGTTGATGCAGAAGTATTGAGTCTGTTGTTCTGAACTGCCACCTGTATTATGTCAACAAATTCAAGGTCTGCGTCTAAATGTGCAGAGTTGTTTAGAAATTTTACAAGGAATTTTGTCTTCATGTGTTGTCCTTTTTATGCTTGCCGGTAACTCAGAAATATACGCAACTCCTGAGTGTTAACTAATTGATTTTTATTTAATTGCATCATTTCGAAACTTTCGTTTTTAAACGTTTGTTGTCGTTTGTAAACGTTTAAAAACGGCTTTCATATACAAACCTACCTAATGCACACAAAATAAAAAACAGGAAAAATCCCTTTTTTTAATCCCCAAAAATGTATTATGAATATTGGTATTTAAGGCTATCGCAAATGCTGATCCGGACGCTAGCAACGGCAATTTACACTTTTATTTATGTAACCCACTTTTTTTATCAACAAATAATGACACAAATGATTTTGTTTTTTTACTTTTACATTGTCTGATAGTTGAATATTAATATGCATAGTTTTCCAAAAAGAAAGCTTGAATCAAATCCTTGGGTAGGCATGCGGGTGCAAGTTCCGTGGTCTTTCATATGCTATGCATTTGACTGTCAGACGGTGACCTGCCCATTTTTTTACACCAAATTTTTTCTCCAAATGTCTGACAGAAAAGAAAACAGTGGCAAAACGAACGATAGTAGTTTGTCCACAGAGCCTGCAGCACTTCACGCTGCCGAAATCATCCGCAATTTCACTTTATTTTACCCGCCCGATGTGGCTAAGGAAGCCCTTTGGCAACTATTTAATGCCGGTATGAGCGGTACCGGTGCCGACTACTGGAATGCCTGCGACCGCAGCAATATGCTGCTGTTTTACCGTCTGGCAGGCGAGCTGGTGGAAGTGCTGCCGGGGCTGCTGCCACCGCAAAACCAACCAAGCTGATTTGACACAACGGTTAACTAAAGTAATGGCCAGCCTTCGGGCAGGTTTTTTTGGCCTCATCTCCCAACCTGGGTATGGGACAAGCTCTATCCCTTCTCCCAAAAAGGAGAAGGGATAGAGCGAACCTGCCTGACGGCAGGCAGGAATCAAAAAGAAGACCGGCCCGAAGGCTTCGCTACAATCTTCGCAACACCTTCTCCAGCCTGCCCCGAAGAATTGAGGGGGAGAAGGCCGGGCTTTTAGCACCGACCGAAGCGTCAGTGATGAGGCGAAATACCCGCCATTTTATGCCACTGACTGGATTGGCCCGAAATGGTCGCCATTTAGCTAGCCGGTGGTTGGATTGGCCCGAAATACTTAGTATTTGTGATGCCGCTGTTTGGATTGACCCCAAATACTCAGTATTTCGGCTGTTGCTTAATGGCGTGGACCTAAATACTCAGTATATGGGCTGTTTCTGTTTGGATTTGCCTTAAATACTCAGTATTTGAGGTGTTTCTGATTGGATTTCCCTAAAATACCCAGTATTTGGGCTGTTTCTTACTGGATTTGCCCTAAGTACCCGGTATTTGAGCTGTTTCTGGTTGGATTGGCCCTATATACTCAGTATTTCGGCTGTTTCTGGTTGGATTTGCCCTAAATACCCGGTATTTGGGCTGTTTCTGTTTGGATTTGCCTCAAATACTCAGAATTTGTGCACTTTCCTATTGGCTCCCAATACCCGGTATTTGAAATAAAGAGGCGGAATGATGTTGGCATAACGTAAAGGGGGTAGTTAAGCTAATGGAAATTTTGTGTGGATGGCACAATATGAAATTCATTATTCAATGCTGTTGCTTCCGTTTTCCAGAAATTAAAATTTGTTACCCTTTTAGGGGCAACGCTGCGGTATATTTTTTTATACTAGTACCATCACTTGGGGCAATGTTGTTAAGTTAAGCCACATCTTGTTCAAATTCTGTCACCCGCCTAAGGCGGCAGGGCAAACGCATTAAAATCAGGAATGATCCATTTATCCATTTTATCACAACACTTCAACGGTTGTTAGCTTGTGCATGCCTCAAGCCGGCGGGCTTCGTCCTCGCTGCACCGCTCCATTTAGCCCTTATTTGGGGGCCCCTGCCCCAAATATCCCCCGCTAAAGCGTGGGAACGGACTAAATGAGGCGGCTCCGCTGAGGACTGGTGGGATATTAAGCTCTTTTTGACGAAAAAAAGTATGCTGAAAATACAAATATTGTTGAAAAATATTTTAATGCTTTTGCCTGCCTAAGGTGGGTTTGCATTTTCTTAACTTAATGACATTGCCCTTGGGGATTATCATTTACTTACCTGGGCGGCTTGCTTACTCAATACTTAATTAATAACCGGTATAATATAAGTGGCTGCCCATGCCCGTTTTTTTACAATTACAGCGCATACAGTTTGCCCAAATGCTAAAGTTTTGTAAAAATCATTTTACCCCTTTTTGTTGAAATGTTGTTTTTTTTATTTTCGGTTTTTATAAGACCTGTAAAATAAAAAGTATGAAGAATTTACAACCAGTAAACCTGGCACGCCTTTCCGTACTGGAATTTGGGCAACACATTAAAAGCATCCTGCAAAACATCAGCTTACTGGGCAATGGCTTTGTTACCGATGCTGTTTTACTGGACTACCTGCAGGCACTGCACACCAAAACAGAAGGTTATGACAAAGCCATGCTGCAGGTAACCAAAAGCGACGAAACGGCTAAAATCATAGTGGCCGATAAGCGCAGGGACAATGCCCTTACCGCCCTTACCCGCTTACTTTTTGCGTATGAGCTGTCTGAAAATGAAGGGGAATCAGCAGCTTACGAAAGCCTTAACACGCTTTTTAACACTTACAAGGGTATACAAAAATGGAATTTTGAAGAGGAAAGCAATGGTATTGATAACCTGCTGGCCGACCTGGGGAACGACAAATACAAACCCCATGTTGAGCTGCTGAAAATGCAGGCATGGGTGACCAGGGTGGCTGATAACAATGCGGCGTTTAAAACCCTGTTTGCAGCCCGTACGCAGGAAGCATCGGGCAAAGAAAGCTTTGATGTGGCTGCCATGCGCAAAGATATAAAGGTGGTATATGAGGATACAGCAGGATATGTATTAAGCATGGCAAAAGCACAAAATACTGAGCAGTACAACAAATGCCTCGACGTAATAAATACAGTGCGCAAGTATTATCATGATTTGCTGGCAAAGCGAAAGAACGGCACGGGTGATGCGCCTGCTGCGGCTATACCGCCAATGGCGTAGTAGAAATATAAAGAATGTAAAAAGCCTGCGGCAGCGCAGGCTTTTTACATTGCCATGGTTCAAACTGTCAATAATACAAGATAAAAAATGCGTTGAAATACTTTCTTTACTTATGCAATCCATTCCCACGGAATATGATAACCAGTACTATCTCCTGCTGTATATGGCCATTTACAAAAGTGCTTTATTTACCTGCCTGCTTTTCTGTAAAAACTATGGCTTTGGTTTTATTCCCAAGCCCGGCGCATCAGCACAATACATCAATCCGTCTTTTAAAATAAAGCCCCCGGTTACATAATCGCTGCCAAGGTCAAAGCTGCCATCAAGGTCGAGGTACTTTGTATTGCAGCAACTATATGCCGCATGAAGGGCAGCCGTAATGCTTACAATACTTTCGTCGTTGCAGCCCCAGAACAGGTTGATATTCGCTTTTTCAGCAATAAGGGCTATTTCCCTGGCACCCCTTATGCCACCACATTTCATCAGCTTGATATTAAATATGCCATAAGGAGCAGGAGGGTGGGATAGCTGCATGGCCGAAACCGCATCAAGCAGCGATTCGTCGGCGGCTAAAATGCAGCGCTCAGTTTCATCCAAACCTGCCAACTCGTTTTCCTTTCCCACGGCAAGCGGCTGCTCAATCAGTTCAATGGAGAGGTGTTTTGTTTTTTTGATGAAATAGGTTAACTGGTCAATGTTGTATCCCTGGTTGGCATCCACCCTAATCAGCATGTTGTTTTTAAATGCTTCTGTAAGTTTGCTTACCCTTTCAATATCTTCTTCCACATTTAATCCTGTCTTTATTTTGATCACCCTGAAACCCGCTGCATAATTTGCTTTGGCTTCTTCCAGCATGGCTGCACTATCTTTAATACCAATGGTGACAGAGGTGGGCAGCCCATCTTTTTTACCACCATAAAAATCAACCACCCTTATTCCCAGCAACTGGCAAAAAGCATCATGCAGGGCAATGTCAATGGCTGCAATGGTACCGGGCATGTGCGGAAATGCAACAAGGGCCTCATCAATCAACTGGTTAAAAAAGCGGATGTCCCTGCCTGCAAGCTGCTGCACAAAATCCTGCTGCAGGTTGGCCAGGGTAAGTGCCGGTGTTTCGCCCACCACTTCTGCAAAAGGATTGGAAGCGCCGGTACCGGTAATACCATTTTCCAAAGTGATTTCCAGGAAGACTATTTCTGTATCAGCAATCGTTTTATAGGCAATGGTATAGGGCTTTGTAAGCGGCAATTGCTGCAGCCAGGCCCTTACTGATTTTATCTTCATACAACAGTTTTTATCAGTGACCGGATAACGGGAATGACAGCATCAACACCCTGCTGCAGGGGGAGCAGCACCGGAATTTGCAAAGCAGCTTCATAAGCAGTTTGAAAGTCAAGCGCTTCTTCTGTTGTGCAATCCTCAGTATTCAGGGCCAGGGCAATCACTTTTGAGCCATATAGTTTAATGAGTTCTATTTCAGATTTTGCTGAGTGGATGGTTCCCCATTCTGCAATATGGTCATAATATTTTCTTTTGGGGGCATGTACCAGTATCACCTGCTTTGCATTGCCCGATACCAGCATTTCTGAACCACAGGGACCGCTTGGGTTGCGCAGGGCAGCCTGGCCTTCAATCAATATCACTTCGGCACCGGTTTCCTTCCAGCAGCTTACAATGGCATGTTCCAGTTCACCCGAAATAAAATCGTTGAGCGTTGAGTCAAAAATGAAACCGTATTGCCCGCCCTGCATCCAGCCCGTTTGCCCGGTGTAAATCATCTGTGCATTGATGCCTGCAGCCACACAGGCCTGCTTCACCATGCGGCAGGTGGTTCTTTTTCCCAATGCACAATCGGTACCCATTACGGCTATGATGGGGGCTGTTACCGAAAATACAGAGGCATCCCAAAAATGCAGGTCTTCCCTGTTTTTGGGTTTCCTTACATCGGTCAATTCAACCCCGTATTCATTTGCCAATGCCGCCAACTGGGGTATATCGCCTAAAAACTGGTGCAGCCCGTTTACGATATTAATTTTTTTGCGGATGCAGGCCTCAATTACAGGGATAAAATGCACGGGCAGTTTACCTCCCACAGTTGCAATGCCGATGATGCAATACTGTATACCTTCAATCAGGCCCACAGCTTCTTCCACACTTGCAACAACAGGTATATTGCGGTGAATTCCATCCAGTATCACTCCTGCATCATTACCGGCATGTTTGCTGTCAATTACGGCAACTATCTCATATCTTTCGGTGCCACGTATCAGGCCATGTGCAGTTTTTGCGTCTGTTTCATGCAGCATACCGTCTGTTAAAACAATGGCTTTTGGTTTAGTTACATCCGTCATGTATGAAATTTTTTAAGAAGGTAAATTTAACGCCCTGCAAATTCACCGGGGAATTTTTGGAGTGATTTTTTATCGTGGTACACCAGTACGCCGTTTACCCATACTTTTACAATGCCATCCGACAATGCTTTTGGGTTTTGAACACTGGAATTGTCTTTTACAGTCTCAGGGTCAATCAGTACAAGATCAGCATAATAACCAGGTGCAATGATTCCCCTGTTGCTGATGCCGGTATGCTCTGCCGCCAATGCAGTCATTTTATTGATGGCTATTTCCCAACTCATGATCTTTTTTTCTTTTACATACCTGCTGAGGATTTTTGTAAAACTTCCGTACCCCCTGGGGTGCCCGCCATTAGCGCCGTCTGAGCAGATATTGGTATGCTGCCAGCTCAGGAAACTCATCACATCCTCCTCCGCCATCGACTTGCCCATGATGGCTTCTATGCCCCCAGCATCCGGGTGTTGTTTTGCATAGTCTGCAGCGGCTGCCACCAGGTACAGCAATGTTTGGGCAGCCGTTTCGTTTCTCATTTTCGCTATGGCCGCAATGGTTTTGCCCTTGTAATTGCTGTCGGGTGCAAATCTTACCAGTATGGAACCTTCCGGGTCAAATAAATGATCGGTGGCATAAGTGGCACCCTGCAGGCTGGTGAAATCTTTTTTGGGAAACAATACCCTTAGCGTACTGTTCCAGAAATCATAAGGATAGCAATCTGCTGTAATATCAATACCCTCTGTACGGGCATTTTGCAGGGCCGCCAATAATTTGGGTGCAGTACCCCAATCATCTTTCAATGCGATTTTTATATGAGAAATCTGAACCGGTAATTTTGCTTCCCTTCCAATGGTAATGATTTCATCAATGGCATCGGCCAGGTTAATGTCTTCACTTCTTAAATGGCTGATATACCTGCCCTTTTCCGCAGCAGCTACTTTGGCCAACTCAATCACTTCATGCCGGTTGCTGTAAAAACCAGCTTCATACTCCAACCCGGTTGACAGACCCAGTGAGCCCTTTTGTAACTCATCCCTGAGCAGCACTTTTATTTTTTCAAGCTCCTCATTGGTGGCAGGTCTTGAAAGATTATCAGCACCCATTATTTTTTCACGGATAGCTGCATGGCCGGTATAAGCAGCCACATTAACTGCTGCCGGATTTTTGATTAAGGAAAGTTTGATGCTGTCAATTGGGTCGCCATCGCCATCCTGCCCCGCAACAATAGTGGTAATGCCCTGGTTGAGTGCAGCCAGTGCTTCGGGGTGCTTTTCTAATGAACCTGCTATATGGCTGTGGCTGTCAATAAATCCCGGTGCCAGTATTTTGCCCTGGCCGTCAATGGTTTCTTCTCCATCAAAGGGTGTGAGGTTGCCCACCGCAATGATTCTTTTGCCCTGTACCCTTACGGCAGCTTTGCGTGCAGGTATGCCCGTACCATCAATCAACTGTACATTGGTGATTAAAAACGTTTCAGGGACAGGTATGGGTTTTCCCTGCATAAAATTCCTGATAACCCGGTTGGCATGGCCATTGCTGCCGCTGCTTAACACAATGCCGGTTCTTTTGTTTTTTACATCCCTGTAAATCAAATTCGCAAAGCCAACCCAGCCCCCGGAATGGGAATATTGCTGTTCTTTTTTGTCTTCGATAAACCAGCCAAAACCATAAGGGTGGGTACTGCCATCCTTTAATGCAACCGGTTCAAAAACGGCTGCCATGGTTTCCTTTTTAACCAGTTTTTCCGTTGCCAGGCTTTGCTCCCATTTATACAGGTCTTCCACCGACGAATATAAATTACCATCGCCTACAATGCCGTCAAAAGGTGTAAGGTCATTCAGTTTTCTTTTTTCACCGGTTTCCTCAAAACCATACACATGGTTGGCAGGTACCGATGGCATCAGCAACTGGTATATATAAGTATCCTTTAAGCCAAGTGGTTTTGTAATGCGTTCTTTTATAAATACATCAACCGCTTGCCTGCTTATCCTTTCGATAATGGTTACCAGCAGCACATAATTGGTATTGCAGTAAGTCCACTTGGTGGCTGTGGCAAAATCCAGTGCTGGTTTGTATGTTGCATACAGGGTAACCAACTTTTCGTTGGTAAGCGTGTCCAGCGGTGTTTTGTACCGCTGAAACACATCAAAGTATTCCGGTATCCCGCTGACATGTGTCATCAGGTTACTGATGCTGATACCATCGTAAGGCAGTTCAGGGATGTATTTTTTACAGTCATCATCCAACTGAAGCAATCCTTTTTCCTGCAGCATCAAAATACCCATACAGATAAACTGCTTGGTTACAGATGCCAGGTTAAAGGCAGCGCTGGTTTGCAGTGGGGCATTGGTTCTGTAATCAGCCACGCCAAATGCTTTCTTATACACAACTTTGCCTTTTTCGGCATACAGCACAGTGCCGTTAAAACGGTTGGTTTTATGTAGCAGCGTTAATGCGGAGTCCAGTTGTTTTACATCAGGCACAGATTGTGCGTAAATGCCGGCACCTGCCAGTAATATTGCAATGAAAAGAAAGAAGTATATCCGCATGTATTTTACTTTAGCAATAAAGTTACTGTAAATGCTGTCAGGTTGCAAAAACCTTGCCCTGTGAATGTTTCAATTTGTATATTTGGTAAATGAAATCATGCTCACGAATTTATACTTCTTCCATTATTTCCCTTAAACTTATGATTGTTCTTCTTTTATCATTTGCCGCATGTGATACGCAGGGCCAGTTGATAAAAGGCAGGATACTGGATACAAATACGAAGAAACCTTTGCCGGGAACCATTGTTTATTTGATTGATGCAAAAAAGACAGGCGACACGCTTCTTGTTTATCATATTGGCATTGACGACAGGCATCATATTATTGATTCTGTCATTACTGATTCATCTGGCAATTATCTTTTTAAACAAATAAAACCAGGCAGATACTATCTTGTTGCGGAGTATATCCTTCCTTTTCTTGAAAGATATAATGCCTGCGGTATGCGTCAAGGTTGTGATACTGCTTTATTTGTAAAACATAAACAGGTAGCTGTCGCTAAACCGATTTACCTGGCTGTAAGCTGCCCTTATGATAAAACTGCCAATCAGGATTTTTGCCCTGAATGCAAGAAGAAAGATAAAGTGAGGAAGCTTGTATTTGGGCTCCCGGTACTGGATGAGAATGGTGGGATTAGCGGTAATGATGGAAAGTCTTATTATAATGGTATTTGCAGCAGCGATCCATATTGCAGGCCAGGAAAGCATTGTATAAGGTGTGACCTGGATTTTTGAAATTATGAATACAATGTCGTTTAGTTAACGTTTTATTAAGGTAAGATACTGTCACCCCTTCGGGGTTTTGCCTCAATTTGTTTCATTTTCTATAATAATAGCATCCCTTCGGGATTGAGGAAATGCTTAACTAAACGATATTGAATTATGAATAGTAAAAAGTTTAAAAGGTCAACTTTAAATTAAAGTACAGTTAAATGATGCTTTTGCCAAATTTAAAAAAGGCAAGGCTTGTAAAAATGCCAAAACATTCCTGATAGTATTGTTTTTGTTTTACATTGGGCTTTATCTGGTTTTTTTTTACTGCACATTAAATACAAATACTTCCCTGTTTCTGATTTTGTTGCTGTAAAACACATCTCCTGCATTGCCTCCTTTATCGCTTGTTGAAAGCGCATTAAACACATCCAGCCCAAGGTCAACATTTTTATACTTGTAAGAAATTGTAGCATAATAGGGAATCACTTTATTAGTGCATGTGCCCATCAGCCTGTCCTGGTTAAGTGCTAAACAGAAACTGCCTTTTATATTGGGCCTGATGCCAGTTTTTACTTTATAAGCCGGTTGTCCACATCCGAAGTTTTTAATACTGATACCAGTAGCCCATTGAGAAAATTCCCTGTCAACAGTAACCCCGGATTGTGCAATAACAATGCAAAAACCATTGGGGGGATTTTGTACATAAGTCCCGAATTCATTAAAGCTGGCACCAAAATCAATTGTTCCGGTATCGGCATTTATGTTTTGGCTGCTGTTCAGGTCAAATAAGAATTTACCGGGTATATCCGTTTCAATCCAGATAGTATCAGTAAGCGAGTAGGTTTTCTTCAGGGGGCTGATCGTTACTTCAGCTTGAAATCTCTGCTCAAATGGCTTTGTTGCAAACTTATCCCTGCATTGAAAGTTCATTGTAAGCAATGAAAGCAGTAATAATATAACCGGGGTAAAGTATTTTAAAGACATAGCATTTTTTCGTAAAGACCCTTTACACCCAAAAATTGCTGCTTGATGAAAACCCTTCCTGTAGCATTTCAAACACCTTGCCATATATTTAACAAAAATGAAAAAGGTTCCAGCATTTAACTGAAACCTTTTCAAATAATATGAATTTGAATTTACTGAATCACTTTATCCGGCCTTATCAGTTCCATTACCTGTTTTTGTGTGCGGCGCAGGCGTGGGATGGATTCGTTCTGCACGTATGGATTTTCAGGATGATTCACCACATAATCCTGGTGGTAATCCTCAGCCTTCCAGAACATGGTATAGGGTACTACTTCAGCAGCAATGGGTTTATCATATTTGCCCGAGGCTGTTAACCCGGCTATATAATCAGTGGCAATTTTTTTCTCCGCTTCGTTGTTGTAAAAAATAATGGAGCGGTAAGCAGAACCATGATCAGGCCCCTGGCCATTTACTTGTGTAGGGTCCTGAGAGGCAAAATATACTTTTACCAGGTCGGCATAGCTTACTATTGCAGGGTCGTATATCACTTCAACAGATTCGGCATGGCCTGTTCTGCCAGTTCCCACTTCTTCGTATGTGGGATTGTTTTTTGTGCCACCTGCATAGCCTGAAATGGCTTCCTTTACACCTTTTACACTTTCAAACACTGCCTCTTCACACCAAAAGCATCCGGCAGCAAAAACCGCTTTGCTCAACTTGGCAACAGGGTCTTCTTTTTGAAACAGCAATGCAACACCATCCATACAATAGCGAAGGCCGGTTGGTTTGGGGCCGTCGTTAAATACATGACCCAGGTGTGCATCACAGCGCTGGCAGCTGATTTCATCCCTCGTCATCCCGGCAGAGTTATCGGTTGATACGTTTACACTTTTGGAAGAGTAGGGCGCATAATAACTTGGCCAGCCGGTACCTGAGTTAAACTTAGTAGCCGAACTGAACAATGGGTTTTTACAGGAAACACAGTAGTAGATGCCGGTTTCATGATTCTCATAATACTCACTTGAATAAGGCCGCTCGGTTCCCTGCTCCCTGGTTATATGGTATTGGTCGGCAGTAAGCAGTTTCTTCCATTCTTCATTTGTTTTCTCCACTTTGGTTGTCCAGCTGGTATCCGGATAAAGATTATTGGTCATGCCCTGAGTTTTGGCCTTAACTGCAGCAGTTTGTTTGGCAGGCTGTGCACAACTGATCAGTACATTTGCCATAAGGGCCAGTAATACAATTTGTTTCATCATTTTAAATTTACAATACAAAATTAGTCATTCAGCATTTGTTTTCGCTATGCAAACAGATACGCAACAAGATTGTACCGGGTTTTGTTCTTTTTATAAAGATTTTGTTAAAGCTCTTTTAAACTTTGTGGAAATAACCCGGTCGTACATCAGCATGCTAAAAAATTGTCAGTTCAACAAACCAAGGCTAATTAAAGATTTGTTAAAAAATTTTCCACAAAAAAGAATGAAATCAGTTTTTTTCCCTAATTTGTCACCTAATACTTCCAATATTCCCCTTACGGCTGGCAAAACAAACATATTTAATCACATATAAAGCAGCTATGAGGTATTTTTCCCTTGCAATTTTTTTATTTTGTTTTTCATCAATTTCCATTTCACAAAATGTGGGTATTGGCGTTACGCCGCCACTTAACAGGTTGCATGTAAATGCCCCGGCAGATCCGCTGCGCCTGGATGGGCTGCAAACAGGTGCCACAACCGACAGTGTAGTTACCGTAAATGCCACGGGGGTGCTGCGCAAAAGAACACTTGCTGCGGTAACCGGCCAGGGAGCCTGGTCAATAACCGGTAACAACGGCCTTATTGCCACCACCAATTTTTTAGGTACAACCGATTATGTTTCTTTAGTTATCCGCACCAATAACCAGCGTTCCGGGTTTATAGACGCAGATTCCACCAGGCGCAACAACAGTTTGGGCAACCGTGCAATGCCCACCACCGTAACCGGCTCCGGCAACAATGGTTTTGGCTCTTTTGCCCTGAATAAGCTGGTGTCCGGAAGCAGTAATGCCGCCCTGGGTGATTCAGCAATGTTCAATGTTTCTACCGGCAGCGATAATATTGCCATCGGCTCAGATGCCCTGTACACAGCCGTGGCAGCTACAGGTAATATTGCCATTGGCACCGGCACACTCAAAAATTCAGTTTCCTCTGAAAATATAGCCATTGGTAACCTGGCCGCCAGTAACAACAATATCGGCAGTAATATCCTTGCCGTAGGGGCCAATGCCTTACTGAACAATCAAACCACTTTTACACAATTGGCTATAGGCAACAATGCCCTCAAATCAGTGATATCCGGGTTGGAAAATGTGGCCCTGGGCTACAATACAGGTACCAACCTGGGTACAGCTTCTTACAATACATTGCTTGGTAATTATGCCCTCAGCTCTGCCAGCAATGCCAATCAAAATACCATTGTGGGGCACAATGCCGCCCTGGCTTATACCGGCAGCGGTAATACCAACAATACTTTTGTAGGGTATCAAACTGCTTTTACACAGGTTGGTGGTACCGGCAATACTTTTATCGGTTTTTCCATTGATGTAGCTCCGGCTTCCTCATCCTTCAGTAACTCAACCGGGCTGGGGCAGGGGGTGCTGATAACAGCCAGCAACCAGGTTCGTGTGGGTAATACCTCTGTAAACAGTATCGGCGGGCAGGTAGGGTGGACCACTTTCAGCGATGAAAGGGTTAAAAAAGACATCAGGGAAGACATACACGGACTGGATTTTATCATGCGCCTGCGACCCGTTACCTACCACTACGATTACAATGGCTTGTACAAACTGCAAACGGGTATTGCAAAAACTGGTATAGATACTGACAATCCTAATGCCGGCACCCGCTTTTCAGGTTTTTTGGCACAGGAAGTGGAACAGGCGGCTATTGCAGCACAGTACAACTTTAGCGGGGTGGATAAGCCAGCCAATGAGAACACGCCCTACGGCATCCGGTATGCTGAAATGGTGGTGCCACTGGTTAAAGCCATGCAGGAGATGAAACAGCTCATCGATAAGCAGCAGGCAGAAATAGAAGCATTAAAAAAACTAATAAAGTAACAATAGTTGTGTAACAGAACCGTTTAACAACAATTCAAAGTATTCCTGAACATAAAAACTTATTAAGATGGATAGGAAAGATTTTTTAAACACACTTGTACCCCAAAGCCTTAAGAGTAAAAAAGAGGCCCGTAAGGCGCTTGATGAGAATGACCCCCGGCTTTCGCCACTGGGCATTACATCCGGGGTGGCTCCTTATGCCGGTGCATGGACGGATAACGAAGTGATTCACCTGCTCAAACGCCTTTGCTTTGGCGCTCCCAGGGAGGACGTTGAATTTTTTAAAACCATGACCTATGCGCAGGCGGTAGACAGTTTGCTCAATACCGTTAATACCAATACAGCATTGGGTAACCCCGTAAAAGTATACACCACCAATACGGTTGATACCCTGCCCAATGACCCGGACTGGGCAGTGCCGGTAGGTGGCACCTGGGTAAATACCAGTACCAATTCCGGTACGGTAAATTACTACCGCAGGGAATCGCTGCGCTCATGGTGGTTCAGTACATTGATCAATCAGCCACGCAGTATTGAGGAAAAGATGATCCTTTTCTGGAGTACACATGTTACCATTGAATTTGATATCGTGGATAATGCAAGACTTTGTTACCAGTACCTGCAGCTGCTGCGCCAGTTTGCAATGGGTAATTTCAAAGACTTTATCAAGGCCATTACCCTCAACCCTGCCATGCTGGTTTACCTGAATGGTTACCAGAATACCAAAACAGCTCCTGATGAGAATTACGCCCGGGAGCTGCAGGAATTGTTTACAATGGGTAAGGGTTCCGGCAGCCTTTATACCGAAAATGATGTAAAAGCGGCAGCAAGAGTACTCACCGGGTACCAGGTAAACGGCACCACAGCTACTTCATTTTTTACTTCAAGCAGGCATGATACCAATCCAAAAGTTTTTTCTGCCTTTTACAATAATACTGTCATCAACAGGCCATTAGCAACTGATGGGCCGCTGGAACTGGACGACCTGATGACCATGCTTTTTAATGTGAATGAAGTGGCTTTGTATATCTGCCGCAGGCTTTACCGCTACTTTGTGTATGGCAATATCTCTGCAGATGTGGAAACAAATGTCATCATTCCGCTGGCCAATACATTCCGCACCAATAACTATAATATTAAGCCGGTACTTGACCAGTTGTTTAAGAGTGAACACTTCTTTGATGTACTGCAATTTGGTGCAATGATAAAGAGCGGGGTTGATTTTACAGCCGGCCTGGTACGTGAATGCAAAATAAATCTTCCCCCTGCCTCCAATCCGCAACTGAGGCACAGGCACCTTACTTATCTTACTGCAAGTTTCCTGGCACAGCAGGAGCAAACCCTGGGCGACCCGCCAAATGTATCGGGCTGGGCTGCCTATTACCAGGAACCGGTATTTGACAAATCCTGGATTACGACCGACACATTCAGCAAACGCCAGGCACTCATGAATACACTGATTAACAGTGGCTACAGCAATGGTGGATTTAAAATGGAATTTAATGCTGTGGATTTTGCAAAACGGATGCCCAATCCTGCAGACCCCAATGCGCTGATACTTGATTTCAATAAATTCCTGCTGCGCCGCACACTCAGCCAGGGACTGAGGGATCAGATTAAGACAGATATTTTACTTACAGGACAGATTACAGACAGCTACTGGACGGATGCATGGAACGCTTATATAAACGCCCCGTCTAACCTGAACAATTATACGGTGGTAAATAACCGCTTAAAAACGCTGGCGGCTTATTTTATGAGCAAGCTGGAAGAGTACCAGCTGATGTAAAAAATCATTGTAATGAATATGAGGCAGCCATTAAGCTGGTGTATAAAAAACAAGCAGCAGTTTCCGGCAGTTTCAATCCAAAAATATTAAAATAAAAAACTGATGAAACGTAGAAAATTTATCCGCAATACTGCACTGGGTTCAGTAAGCCTGCCCGGTATAATAAACGGGTTTAACATAACCGCACATGGTGAGAACAGTGAGTTGGGAAAATTCTATACATCCACTGTGCCCACAGATCATGTATTGGTAATTGTGCAGATGAGCGGGGGCAATGATGGGTTGAATACGGTGATTCCGCTTGACCAGTACAGCAATTATTTTAATGCAAGAAGCAATATTGCCATTGCACAAAACAAGGTGCTTGCGCTAACGGGTTCCATCGCAACCGGCTTGCATCCTTCGCTTACCGGTTTCAGGGATATGTACAATAATGGCGACCTTTGTATAGTGCAGAGTGCGGGTTATCCCACGCCCAATTTTTCTCATTTCCGTGCCACTGATATATGGATGACCGCATCCAACAGTAACGAGTTTCTCACTACCGGCTGGATGGGGCGCTATGCCAATGGTGAATACCCCGGGTTTCCAACCGGTTATCCCAATGCTACCATGCCAGATCCGCTGGGTATTCAATTTGGATCAGGAACGGCACTTGCAACACTTGGACCTACTATCCAGACTGCTTATACCATCAGCGACCCCAATGCGTTTATCAATAATGCAGATGGCGGTGAAGATGTAATTACGCCGGGTACGCCCGCCAATGACAAGCTGTTGTATGTACGGGAGATATCCAAGCAATCGCAGGCATATTATAATGTGGTAAAAACGGCTTACAACCTTCCGGGCAACAGTAACCTGGCAACCTATCCTTCAGGTTCATCACTGAGTAACCAGTTGAAAATAGTGGCACGTTTGATCAACGGTGGATTAAAGACAAAGGTGTATGTGGTGAGCATCGGCGGCTTTGATACACACAGCGCACAGGTAAATACCAATGATACGTCTACAGGAGCCCATGCCAACCTGATGGCCAACCTGGCTAATAGTATCAAGGCATTTCACGACGACCTGAAACTGATGGGCAAGGATGGCCGTGTGCTGGGAATGACTTTCAGTGAATTTGGCCGCAGGATAAAGAGCAATGCCAGTGTAGGAACCGATCATGGTTATGGTGCACCGATGTTTGTTTTTGGTACTCCGGCCACGGGTGCCATCATAGGAGCCAACCCTGTGCTGCCGGCAGTGGCAGGGGTGAATGATAACCTGCCCATGGTAAATGATTTCAGGAATATTTACTGGAGTATATTAAAGCGCTGGCTCTGCCAGGATGCCCCAAGTTTGCTTGAAGTGATGGTAAGGCCGTACACCGAAATTGATGTATGCAGCAATGCTGATTGTAACCCCGGTGGAAGGGTTACCAATGCTGAGCAGAACCTGGTGAGCAATTATCCTAATCCTGCAATTGGCATTACTACTGTAGAGTTTAAAACAGACGGCGGGCATACCATGCTGCAACTGATGGACCATAATGGACTTGTGCTGGCAAACCTGCTGGAACGTACATATGGCGGCCCCAAAACAATTACCATGCCGGTTGACATGAGTAATTACAAGCCGGGCATGTATTACCTCCATTTTGTAAATGGAAGTAAGCAGCAGATGAAAGCAGTCATAAAAAATTAAGCATAACAAGATCCTCTTTTCAAAAGAGGATTTTTTTTATTTGTGTGAATAACTAATGCGCTCTTTTTTTTGCGGAAACTGCCATTAGTGGTAAATTACAATTGCTTAGGAAGAATACTTTTTTTATAACTATAAAACACAAAACGATGAAAAAACAACAGAATGCAGCTCCTTACGGAAAGCAATTGTCCCGGAAACAAATGAAAAATCTTAGCGGTGGTGTTGCGGCGGCAGGCACCTGGGTTTGCCCGAGTGATGGGTATTCCTGCTTTGCCACCAAATCTCAATGTCTTTCAAATTGTCCCAACAAAGTTTGTTTATTGTACGGAGCATGCCCATAATGGATGGACTGGCCCGGTAGATTAATTGTATTACCTGTCTGCGGGTACACCTGAAGGCGGGTAATATTTTTTTGCAGGATTGCTGCTTTTGACTGTTCATTTGGAACAGGTGATGGTGTGCAGCATTCAGATGCAGCAGAAAACATTCAATCATATTGAGTTGTGTGCAGGTTACCGTTTTTTTCTTTACGCCGGGTAAGTATATGCGCAAGCCTTTTCACCCCAGCCAGGTATTTTATGGGCCTTGTATTTACCGGTTATCTTTTTAAGTGACCATCAAATTAAAAATTATAAATAAGAAAGGGGCATCTTCTTACGGAGGAAAAAAACTGTCAAGAACTGACATGAAAAAACTGAACGGAGGAATCGCTGCCGTTGGTGGTAAGTGGAGCTGCAGTGCTGATATGTACAGTTGCTATGCCAACAAGCCGCTTTGTGCTGCAGTTTGCCTTAAGCCATACTCCTGCAGGCAGATAGATGCCTGCTTGTAATTTTTTATACTATGCTTATAGCCTGTTTTATCAGGGAGACCCGATTTAACCGGCGTACAGCAGATTTCCCCGGGTTATTGAAACCCGGGTGGATATTTATACACAGTATTTCTTGATATTTTTTATTATCTAAAACAAAAAATGATGAAAAAACAACAAAAAACCTCCTTTGTGGGCAAACAATTATCCAGGAAAGAGATGAAAAACCTTACCGGTGGATTGAATACCTCAGCTGTTGGGCTATGGGTATGTGTCCCTGATTATTTCGACTGTTATTTTACAAAAGGTGAATGTCTCGCTGGCTGCTCCATTCCAACAAGGTGCAGATTTTACAGCAATTGCCCGTAAATTACGGGTGAGTTAAAATGGTATAAAAAATTGCCTTACAGCCGGAAAGCGTAAGGCAATTTTTTTGCAGTAAGTATACAAGTTATACCGACGCTACTTATTAAATAGTCCAATCATTTCTAAGCTAATCCAAAGTAGGTCGGCATTATACCACAAACAGTTGGACTAATTCATATGTGTAATTGGTATTACCCTTGCCTGTGAATTAATAAACAGGATGTTAAAAATGTATCCCGTTCACTTTAAAACTTCCATTACTGAATTCAAGGCTTGGTGCAGGAAATTTAAAAGCGTTTAAAATGCCCAGCATCAGCCTGATGCCTTTTTTATTGCTTTTTATTTTTGTGAGGTCAATATCAGGGGCGATAAACCATTGCCGGTAACGTTTTATATCCGGCCGGTTAAAGTTGATATTGCCATTGTCATCTTTTCCAATATTGTTTTCAGCACCAAACAGGCCTTCGGCTCCGTAGCCTACTGCCACATTCAGCCAGCGGGGAAGTTTGCTTTTTGGAAAGAAGGATTTAAGGTTGATGCTTGCCCAGTAGGTTTGGGCATTGTAATCTTTTATAAAACGCTCTGTTGGGCTTTTGCCAAAGAGTTTATCAGCACGCCGGTTCAGTTCCGCATCACCATAATTGCGCTGGTGAAAGGAGAATTTGAATTTGATGCGCTGCTCATCCCAGGCCAGTTCCTGGGCAATAACCGCCCCGCTGCCCAGCAGGTTGGCCCCAATATCGCTCCAGCTCCATCCCCAGCCTGCACTAAAGCCGTCTAATGTTTCAATTACTGTTTGATAGGCTGCACCACTCAGGCCGCCAATCCAGATGCGTTTATTGCGTGGCAGTCCCGTCCAGCGCCACATTTCAGTACTGCCGTAGCTGCCAATATAAGCGCCGTAAAAATGCCCCACTTTGTCTACCTGCAGCCATTCCCGGCTGTCGTTAAAACTGTGAAAATTCGTTTGCGGGTACTGCCGGTACCAGGCTGAGTAAAAGCCCACCAGCGTGGAGCCATAGCCCGCAATATTGCCAATGGTAACCAGGCGGATACGTTTTTTATTGTATGGATAAGCAGGTCTGTCCGGCAGATTCAGGCTGTTGATGCCCGGCATAGGAGCTGGTATGTGGCGTTTGCCATTGTCTTCCGGGATCTTTACTGCCACAGCACTGTCCGTTGCAGTAATGTCAGGGCGGCTAAGGGTACTGTCCTGTGCCACAGTTGATACAACTGAAAGTACAGTCAGAGCCGCTGTAAAAATGCTCCGCAGTGCTACTGCTGTACAAGTGAGTGACATCCGCAGTATCCTGTGGACAACCGGTGCTGAAAAATGGACCTGCTGCCAGTTTAAAAAAAAATTCATATAAAAAACAAAAATACAACCATTACTGTTAACCAAATTTTAATAACTTCAATTTTTAACCAACTAGTAATTATGGACAGCAGCATTCAAATAAAGATTGAAGATTGGCTCAACGGGAATATTGAGCAGGGCATGAAAGACGAAATCATCCGCCTGCAAAAAGAAAACCCCGATGAACTGGCCGATGCATTTTATAAAAACCTGGAATTTGGTACGGGTGGCCTGCGGGGCATAATGGGTATTGGTACCAACAGGATGAATAAATATACGGTAGGTATGGCCACACAGGGCTATGCCAATTACCTTAAAATTTGTTTTGGCAATGATATAAGCGTGGCCATAGCACACGACTGCCGCAATAACAGCCGGTTTTTTGCTGAAACAACAGCCAATATTTTTGCCGCCAATGGTATTAAAGTGTACCTGTTTGAAGCCCTGCGTCCCACACCGGAGCTGAGCTTTGCCATCCGTCACCTTGGTTGCAAGGGTGGGGTAGTGTGCACTGCCAGCCACAATCCAAAGGAATATAATGGCTACAAGGCATACTGGGATGATGGTGCACAAATGGTGCCACCCCATGATAAGAATGTAATAAAGGAAGTGGAAAAAATAGCTTCTGCGGATGATGTGAAATGGACAGGTGGGGAAGAAAATATTACTATACTGGGTGCAGATATGGACAATGCCTACCTGGATATGGTAAAGGGCCTGAGTGTGTACCCGGATGTATGCGCTGCACAGAATGACCTTAAGATTGTGTATACTTCCATACATGGTACGGGTATTACCCTGGTACCGCAGGTGCTGCAGCGGTTTGGCTTTACCAATGTACATATAGTGGAGGAACAGGCAACGCCTGACGGGAATTTTCCTACGGTGGTGTATCCGAACCCTGAGGAAAAGGAAGCCATGAGCATAGGCCTGCGTAAGGCACAGGAGCTGGATGCAGATATTTTACTGGGTACCGACCCCGACAGCGACCGTGTGGGTATTGGCATTAAAAACGACAAGGGCGAATGGGTACTGATGAACGGGAACCAGACGGCAGTGCTGGCATTTAATTATATGATAGAGGCCCGCAAAACCAAGGGCATTGCGCAGCCCAACGATATGGTGATAAAAACGATTGTTACCACGGATATGATTGATAAGATTGCGGCAGCCAATGGCGTGGCCTGCTACAGTGTGCTTACCGGCTTTAAATGGATCAGCGCCTTGATAAAGGAAACTGAAGGCAAAGAAAAATACCTTATTGGTGGTGAAGAAAGTTTTGGGCTGATGATTGGGGATGAGATACGGGATAAAGATGCCATCAGCGCTGTAGCTTTATTGTGCGAAATGGCGGCTTACGAAAAAAACAAGGGGAGGAGCCTGTACGCCAAACTGCAGGATTTGTATGTGCAGTATGGATTTTATAAAGAAGACCTGGTGAGTATTACCAAAAAAGGCATGAATGGGGCTGCTGAAATTGCCGCTATGATGCAGGGCTTTAGGGAAAACCCGCCTGCCACCCTTGGCGGCCTCGTTGTAACCAAACTGCTGGATTATGAGCTGCAGGTGGGCAAAAACCTGGTGAGCGGCGAAACATGGCCCATCAACCTGCCCAAAAGCAATGTGCTGCAGTTTGAGCTGGCAGACGGCACTAAAATATCCGCCCGTCCAAGCGGTACAGAGCCAAAGATCAAATTTTACTTCAGCGTACATGCTGAAATTACCACAGTATCCGAAACAGGCCCTGCTGAAAAAATGACCAGCCACAGGATTAAGGTGATTGCGGAGGAGATGGGGTTGAAGTAATGTGCTGATGCGATGATGCCGCTAAGGCGGCACAAGTTGTGCTGATGGGCTGATGCCGCTAAGGCGGCACAAGTTGTGCTGACGTGATGATGGGATAACAATTTTGAAAAAACACGACTATGGTAAGAGGAACTTTTTACTTTAGGAATGCAGGTAATAATTGTATTGCAGGCACATATTCTAATGATGGAACGCCAAGGATTTATACAGAAAGTGCCATCCGGATTACACCGGATGCTGATTTTCCTGAGGATATTTTTTGCGGCACCTATTTTAGTTCATGGATTGAGAATAATGAGGCAGCAGAAAATGCAGGGCTCGTAATTAGCAGGAGGGCAAATGCAGTCGGAATTTACGCTCTAAATTGGCTAAGAAACGATAATCCCTCTCTTTTTTCAGGGGAAGCAATGATAGCAGAGGGTTTGTTAGTGGGGCATTACAGGGAACCTTAGGCTAATACCGACGCTACTTATTAATTAGTCCATTCTAATTGTGCTTACTCAAAAGCAGGTCGGCATTATACCAGAAAAGATTGGACGGAATAGTAATTATAAATGGTATAACTTGATATTGAATCTTTTCGTTTGCTGAAAAATAGAATTTGGAATTAGCCACTCATTTGCAAAAAAAAAGAGCAGCCTCAAGCCGCTCCTTTCTCAGGGGTGACCACTTTTAAAAAGTGGTCACCCCTATTATAAAATCCTCCAAACGTTTATCAGCTCTGATTACAAATGGTGCGACTCATTTGCAACCATCCCAGTTTACTTTGCAGAGCGTATTGCCAAAATAGAAATAGCGCACTAAATTGTTTTCATCAACAAAAAGGGTATCACTATCATAGTCTTCAAGCCTGATCTTTGTATGTCCGATTGCGAAATATGGACTGCTGTCGGTGTTCCTGTTGTAGCTTATTATTTTCCAGCCATTTTTTAAAGGAAATACAGAACGCTTAAATGCCTCAATACGATTCGAAGGAATCAAGCCATGCGGTTTTGTGTAAATCTTAGTAATACTGCATTGTGAGTATTCAGTTTTTATATGCCGCGGTATAAATTCCGGGTCGTAAGGAATGGTATCATTTAACAGGCCGGGTAATTCACTAACCCTGTTGGAGAATGAAGCCACCAGGTGCGTGACGGAGAATGAATCCTTAATGGTATAATAGATTTCCTGATCAGGATAAGCTGAACTGTCCAATTTTAATACAGGTGTATTAGTATTGAACATTAAATAGGTTTCTTTTCCTGATGTTATCAACCGTAAACCGGAAGAATCAAATTCTTTTATCAGCCATCTTTTTACAGCCGGTATTTTCAGCAAAGGATATTTTTCCGACTCCTTTGCCAAATCAAATGCCTTTTCATAATGTTCCCGCTTATTATTGTTCACAATTGAATCGCACAAAGGCGAATTAATGTTGCCGGTTGGTCTGCCTTTTTCATCCCAGCTGTATGTTAATTTAACATTGTTACATGGCGGACAATCCAGAATCCCGTTTGCAGTTGCCTTACCTGTTCGCACATACTGTTCCAGGGACCCTCTGGAATTAAAGGTATATGAATTTTTAGAAGAACTTATTAGTGTTACTTTGCCAGTGAAATTTCCGGAATATATACTGCTGTAAGTATATTTGTAAAGGCGCTTTTTGGGGTAGTTAGTACTTTTATTATACATCTCACATCCAATATGTGTAAGGATGCCATTTTTTCTTTGATAGGTAATATTTGCTGCCTCAAAGCTTTTTAAAAACTGAGCTCGCCAGCTTTTTCGCTGTAAACTTTTTAAATACCCGAGTGAATCATATACCAGCTTTGTTTGCTCTGGCAGTTTTTTACCTTTTGCAAAAACACTGTCAATAAAGGATGCTGAAAAATCAGTTTTGGTGAAATCTATACGATACGTTGTATTTATTTGTTCAATACATAAAGTTTTACCTTTTGCAGGTTCATACAAAAGATTATCTGGTATTGCGGAAATATACCGGCCCAATCCAGGTTTCCAATTCAGATTGCCGGGGTCGTATATTATATTGTTGATTCCTTCAATATGAAACCTGATAGTATATTCATCCGGCCATATTGAAGGGTGTATCAATAGCTGCGCCCTTAAACAAAATGGGGGTAAAAGCAAGAGTGCCAGCAGCAGGTGTTTCCTGGGAACCCTTTTTTTTATCATACGGAAAGATTTACAGCTTTACTGTCATTTCAGAGTTGACCACTTTTAAAAGTGGTCAACCCTGCACCCCCAATTATATTTTAATAAACTCCACCCGCCTGTTGTTGGCCTTGCCTTCGCTGCTCGTATTTTTATCAGTGGGCTGGCTTTCGCCCTTGCCATCTGTTTCCATACGGCTGGCATCAATACCAAACTCCTTGCTGAGCATGGTTTTCACCGCTTCAGCTCTTTTTTTAGAAAGCTCCAGGTTGGCTTTGTCATCACCATCGGCATCGGTATGGCCCACAATTTTCACTTTTACGTCTTCATTTTCTTTCAGCACGGTGGCAATATCTTTTAAAGCACCATAGCTGTTTGCTTTAATATTGGCACTGTTTACGTCAAATAAAATACCATGCGTTACAAACTTGCCCTCTGTAATCAGCTTGTTGCGGGTATCTGGTGCACCCACTGCCACACGCAGGTTGGCAATGTGCAGTACATCTTCCTTTTGGTGGTAGGAGTAGTCGGGAGTAAAAATGATCTTATTGTATGTACCGTTGAGGGCCTTGGGCAGGTCAATCACTTTTTCCTGGTTAATATACACCCGTATCCTGCTTTTCTGGCGCCAGATGGAAATGTGCGCTGTATAGTTTTTATTAGAGAAATTAGATTGCCCCCCTTCGGATTTCATTACTTCTTCCCCCTTTTCGTACACTGTATAACTGTACATTCCTTCGCCGCCCCCGGCAGCCTGCGGGTGTACCCTGATGGCAATACCCTCACGGCTGTTGCCAAAGGGTTTCCAGGCATTAAAAGTAGACCTGGCATCTGCAGCTTTGGCAATGCCCATCATGAGCCAGCCTGAGTAAAAACTGTAATTTGAGTTGGCTGCCACATCATACTCAATGGTAAAATTCTCCGGCAGGTTGTTGATAAACTCAGGGTAATAGGCCCCCGGTTTGGTTAAAGCCAGCCATTTGCCGGGCGTACCATCAATCGTCACTATTTCTCCCGAGGCATTGGTATTCCATTTGTCTGGAAAGTCGCCCACATTATCCTGGCTAAAATCTTCCTGGGCAATGATTTTTTCACCCGGAATGAAGTCGAATTTGCTGTAGCTTTTAAAGCCGGTGCCACTGCTTTTGCTGCCGCCGCCATTGCCGGCTTCATTGCCGTCGGCCTCGTTATTTTTATCTTTACTCTTAGATTTGTTTTTGTTTTTGCCGCTTATTTCATCATCAGCTCCGTCTACAGCCTTATCAGCTGCTTTATCCAGTTTCTGGTCTATTTTCTGATTTACCTTCTGATCTACCTTTTGCTTTGCCCTGTTTAAAATATTGCCAAACTGCGCATTTGCAAGGCACGAAGCGAAAAATAGCAGTGCTGTGCCAAAAAATTGTTTCATTTGTAGTAATTTAATAATGTGGCATAAAGATAGGCCGCATACCTTAACCGGGCAATACCATTTTAGTGTTAGACTAAAATGATGAGTATTGTGCATAATTTGCTCAATAAACGTATTTTTTAAGCAAAAACCCCTACCTTTGCCGCCCGAAAAAGAAACAGTTCTTTTTTGCACATTTCCCACACGGCTCAATAAGTGGTCTCCGGTGAGGCCCGCCAGCAGGGAGTAACGATAAAAAGTTATATAATGCCAAAGGTAAAAACCAATTCAAGTGCCAAAAAAAGGTTTAAAGTAACCGGCACCGGTTTAATTACGTATCAAAAGCCCTTCAAACGTCACATCTTAACAAAAAAATCCACCAAACGCAAGCGTTTCATGGCCAAAGACGGTATGGTTCACCAGTCGCAGGTTGATTTTGTAAAACGTTTATTACGCCTGAAATAAAGTTGCCGGTGCCATGGCACAGTAACGATTTTCATCTACAATTAACATTTAAAATTATTAAGATATGCCACGTTCAGTAAATGCAGTTGCATCAAGGGCACGCAGAAAAAGGGTTTTGAAAGCCGCTAAAGGCTACTACGGTAAACGTAAAAATGTATATACCGTTGCCAAAAACGTAATGGAAAAAGGTTTAACGTATGCATACGTTGGCCGTAAACTTAAAAAACGTGATTACCGCAGGTTGTGGATTGCACGTATCAATGCAGCAGTAAGGGAAGAAGGAATGATTTACAGTGTGTTCATCAACAAACTGGCTGCAAAAAACATTGATATCAACCGTAAGGTGCTTGCAGACCTGGCCATGAACGAGCCGGAAACATTTAAAAAACTGGTAGAGTCAGTAAAGTAAGTTCACCAGTAAGCAATAGAAAGAGCCGGGAGAGATGATTTCTTTCCCGGCTTTTTTGTGTACCCGCATCCGGCGGAACCGTACCGGCATGAACTGCATTGGTTTAACCCCGCTGCAGGCTAAAGCCGGTGTTAGAAATTTCTGCCCCCGGTTTTACTGCAATCTGTTACATTTGCACATATTTTTATTACATGCAAAGAACCCAATCGCTGATGAACAACAGTTATACCGACCTTGTTCATCAAACATTTAACTTTCCACAGGAAGATTTTAACATTAAGGACGATTACCTGCAGTATAATGGTGTTGATATTAAGGAACTGATAGATAAGTATGGTACTCCGTTAAAACTTACTTACCTGCCTAAAATCGGGAAGCAGATAAAGAAGGCGCAGAACATGTTTGCCAATGCCTTTAAAAAGCATAAGTACGAGGGTAAATATCATTATTGCTACTGTACCAAAAGCTCACACTTTTCCTTTATTGTGGAAGAAGCATTGAAGCATGACATACACCTCGAAACATCTTTTGCCTACGATATAGAGATTGTAAAAAAATTGTATGCCAAAAAGAAAATAACAAAGGATACATTCATTATATGCAATGGCTACAAGCAAAAAAGCTATACCAGTCGCATAGCCAACCTGCTCAATACGGGCTTTAAAAACGTCATTCCGATACTGGACAATAAAGATGAACTGAGGGCTTACATCAAATCAGTAAAAGTACCGTTTAACCTGGGCATACGGGTGGCTGCAGAAGAAGAACCTAATTTTCCTTTTTATACATCGAGGCTGGGCATACGTGTAAAGGACATACTGGAATTTTATGTGGATAAGATTGAAGGCAATGAGCACCGTTTTCAGCTTAAAATGCTGCATATATTCTTAAACAAGGGGATTAAGGATGATATTTATTACTGGAGTGAACTGAACAAAGTGATTAACCTGTACTGCCAGTTAAAAAAGATTTGTCCTGAACTGGATTCCATCAATATCGGCGGTGGCTTTCCCATCAAGCATTCGCTGGGTTTTGAGTACGATTACCAGTTCATGATCAACGAAATTGTGCGCAATATCAAGGATGCCTGCAAGCGCAGCAAAGTACCCATGCCCAATATTTTTACAGAATTTGGCAGCTACACGGTTGGTGAAAGTATGGCACATATTTACAGCGTAATTGGCGAAAAAGAGCAAAACGACAGGGAAATATGGTACATGATTGACTCTTCCTTTATCACCACATTGCCGGATACCTGGGGTATAGGCGAAAAATTCCTGATGCTGCCCATCAATAAATGGGACCAGGAGTACCAGCGGGTGGTATTGGGTGGCATTACCTGCGACAGTCATGATTATTACGACAGCGAAGAGCATATCAATGAAGTGTTTCTGCCCAAAACGGGTGAGGGAGAACCCTTGTATGTCGGCTTTTTTCATACCGGTGCCTATCAGGACCAGATAAGTGGTTATGGCGGTATCAAGCACTGCCTTATCCCATCACCCAAGCATGTGATTATCGGGCATGATAAAAGTGGCAAATTAGTTGACTGGCTGTATGCAAAGGAGCAAACGGCACAGAGTATGCTTAAAATATTAGGGTATTAATTAAAAAGAGCTGGTTGATACCGGCTCTTTTTATTGCGGGGGTGTAGTATCCTCATCAAACACATAACTATTACCGGTTGAAGGGGACGGATAAAACGGGTAAAAACGTTTTTTGTGTGTGCCGCTGAAAGTCATAACTTTATTGTCAGTATTTAATCTATACAATAATGAAAATAATTCTTCCCTTTTTGCTGTCGCTTATTTGCTTAAGCGCTGGTGCTCAATCAGTAAATATTTCAGGCAGGTGCTATTACGATGTGAATGGTAATTATGTCTTTGATGGTACAGATTCGGTATTGGCCAACCGCCTGGTATTTTTCCAGAACTATGGGGGTGTGTACAATGCTATTACGGATGCTGCAGGGCAGTATACTTTGTCTGTGCCGGTGGATACTTTCCAGGTACACATGTCGGGCGCCTTTGATTTTAGAAATTATAAGGATACGGCTTCTCAAAGGCGAATTTATACAGTGCCGGGTTCAGATGTTGTTAATTTTGCCTACCAGAAAAGAGATAGTATTGAGCAGGTAAATGCAGGTTTTGGTTTTGTGTCGTTTGCTGTACCACCTTCTGGCGGAACCCGGCAGTATAAGCTGGAATACAGTTATGATGGATTGCTCCAGAATATCCCGGCTTCAATCAAGCTCTGGCACAGCTCAAAACTCAGCCTTGTCAGCAGCTCTTTTCCACCATCTGTTACGGGCAGTGGTTTTTTACAGTGGAACTTTGCCAGTATACAGCGCAATGTGTTCGATGAACGCCCCAAAGATTCTATCCTCCTTACTTTTTCTTTTCCTGCAACAGGAGACACAATTGGAAGTTTTATTTTTGAACCAAAATTTGTACCTGTTGTTGCCGTAACAAAGCCTTACAGAAAATACAATTTCAATTATGAGCAGGAGATAACCCGTTCCGCACCATCACCAATTGGCCCTACCAATGGTGTAAAGTGGCTCAGGCAATACCCGGTTGTTTACAACTTTGCCTTTGATTATTGTACATCTGTTGATACAGCCATGAATGGTAGTGGTTATTTTGTAACAGGCCAGCGGACGGTGGAGCCAATTAATACATCAGGAGTACGGTTTTCTTATATTGCCAAATTGAACCCGGATGGGCTGTCGGTATGGGAAAAATACATCGATACACTGCCGGGCGGAACTAATATATTAGAAATTGTGAACGCTGTAAAACATACCAGCGATGGTGGTTGTATCGTATTGGGCAATACTCGGGATATTAACTATCTGTCAAGCTACGATCCTGTTGTTTTAAGGCTGAATGCCTCCGGCGATATCGTTTGGATTAAGCAAATGCAGGGTTCAGGATATGAAGGTGTTTCCAATAACCTGGAGGTGCTGCCGGATGGCAGCAGTATCATAGCCGGAAATACCGATTCAAAAGACGGGGATTTCGTTACCAATACAGATTCGTTGTATGGTAACTTGTTTGTTACAAAATTTTCTCCCGGTGGCAATATACTTTTTACAAAAATATATGGAGGAAGCAAAGGTGAATATGCCAACCGGATAGTTGCCCTGCAGAATGGAACTTTCCTGGTACTTGCCTCCACCGCCTCAAATGATGGTGACGTAACAGGGGCACACCAGCATTTTACCATTTCACCCAATGGAGAAGATACAGTTTGGTCGGAAGAAGCCTGGGTACTCAACATCAATGCCAGCGGTGGAATCATCTGGAACCGGTGCTATGGTGGAAGAAAAGACAGCTATTTATCAGGTGCGGCTGAAAACGCTGGTGGGATTTTACTCACAGGCTATACCAATTCAAAAGATGGGGATCTTCCTTACTACCAGGAGATGTCTGTACCCTTGTGGGCGCTCCAGATAAGCAATACAGGCAATATTGTATGGAGCAAACTGCACAAATTGTATAAGGGATACCAGGATACCAATTATGTTATTCCGCCATATGAAACTTATTACAATGCCGCAACTACCAGGCTGTGCAAAACAAAAGACGGCAACTTTGTAACAGGTGTGTCAACTGCTGATAAATACGGCACTATTAAAACCAGGCATGGCTATGAGGATATGGCGGTGGTAAAGCTGAATACTGCAGGAGATATAGTATGGCAAAAGGCTATTGGCGGCTCGTTGTCAGAATATTTATACGAAATACAGGTAGACCGCAATGATGATGTTCTTTTTGGAGGATCTTCCAACTCCCCTGATGATGACCTTTATCTACAGACTGTTGTTAACACCAATTTTTACAAAGAATCAATGGTAGTAGGTAAACTGGGCATTACCAATAACATCAAAGGGCAGGTTTTTGTAGATAATAATGGCAACCATATTAAAGATGGCGGCGAAATGTACTACAGCCAGGGCAGGGTTACCAGCATTAAAAATACCGATACCATTACAGCACGTATTTTTGGCGGGCAGTTTCTTAATAATGTGGATACTGGCAATTATGTAACCACTTATAAGCCGGCCAATAATTACTATACGGTTTTTCCCGCTTCACGTAGTTCCAGTTTTAGCAATTTTGATTTGAAAGACAGTTTTGATTTTGCACTTGCACCCAAACCCAATATTAACGACCTGGAAGTGCAGTTACTGCCGCTCAGCACCCCAAGGCCGGGCTTTGATGTTACCTACAGGGTCATCACAAAAAATGTGGGCACCACAACCATCAACAATGTGGTGCTGGGCTTTGAAAACGACAGCCGGATGACCTATAATTTTGCCAGCAGGCCCGAAAATGGCATTGCGGCAGATTCCGTTTGGTGGGGCCCATTTACCCTCAGCGCATTTGATATTGACACACTATTTATCAATTATACACTCGATGCGCCACCTGTACTCAATAATGGGGATACCATCACCAATACAGTTACGGCCAACCCGGTCATTAACGACTCCTCTGCGGTCAATAATATGGCATCGCTGAGGGAAATAGTACGTGGCTCATTTGACCCCAACGACAAAACAGAAGTGCATGGAGGTACATTAACCACCACGCAATATGCCGGGGGTGAATACCTGCAGTACCTCATCCGATTTCAGAATACAGGTACGGATACGGCATTTTTTATTACTGTAAAAGATACATTGCAGCAAAAGTTTGACCTCAGCACACTGGAAATAGTTTCTGCCAGTCATCCATTTGTTTTCAGGCTCAATGGCAATATAGCCACCTGGGATTTTAAAAAGATTAACCTGCCCGACAGCACAACTGATGAACCCAACAGTCACGGATTCATCCTGTTCAGGGTTAAACCCAAAACCGGGCTGACAGTGGGCGATGAATTTACCAATAATGCGGCCATCTATTTCGATTTTAACCTGCCCGTAATCACCAACCAGGAAAAGACAACCATTGGCAGTAACAATGGCGTTTGTCCCGGGGGAAATGTTTCTTTTACGGCAGGCATTACAGGGGCAACTTACCAGTGGCAGGTAAATACAGGCGGTGGATATACTAACCTGAGTAATGGTGGCATTTACAGTGGGGTAAATACGGCAGTGCTGCAACTTACAGGAGCGCCAACCAGCCTTTATGGTTACCGCTACAGGTGTGTGGTAAATGGCAGTACCAACAGCCCTGAAAACGTACTGCGCTTTGCCGTTCAATGGACGGGTGCAGCGGGTACCGCATGGGAAAGCGCAGCAAACTGGGATTGTAATACATTACCAGATGCTAAAACGGAAGTGATTATCCCTGCTGGCAGTAATTATCCGCAGGTAAACAGTAACCGCTCCTGCTACAGCCTCAGGTTATCAGCCGGAAGTACAGTTACAGTAAAAACAGGATTTACCCTTACGATTACAGGCAGAGCAAATTGATTGAACCCGGTAAATTTTACTGCAGGTTCAGGCTGGCATTTCTTTTAAAGTGTTACGAGGCAGTTGCTCCAGGCCCTGTTTCATTTTGAATGTATGCCGTTGGGAGTTGCTCCCGGCCCTGTTTCACTTTGAATATGTACCATTGGGAGTTCCCCCCGGCCCTGTTTCACTTTGAATATGTATCGTTGGGAGTTCTCCCCGCCCCTGCTTCACTTTGAATATGTACCGTTGGGAGTTCCCCCCGGCCCTGCTTTAAATTGAATATGTACCGTTGGGAGTTCCTCCCGGCCCTCTTTCACTTTGAATATGCACGGTCGGGAGTTCCTCCAGGCCCTCTTTAAATTTGAATATGTACTGTTGGGAGTTCTTCCCGGCCATGCTTCACTTTGAACATGTATCGTTGGGAGTAATTATAGAGTCCATACCAGAGAGCGGTATCCCCCATGAGCATTGTCGGCCCCAGCGGGGCGCAATGTTCGTAGAAAGAGCAATAATAAGGGGACAAAACCCCGAAGAGCATTAAGCATTGTCGGCCCCAGCGGGGCGCAATGTGCGTAGAAAGAGCAATAATAAGGGGACAAAACCCCGTAGGGGTGACATGTTTTATTCGCATAATACCGATTATACAAATTATATAGTCCAATCTCGGCTTCGCCTTATTGTATTATTAATTTGTTATACCGGCATTACTCCCGGCACCATGCCGGGATAAAATTATAAAATAGCTTTGGGCAATTTTATAATTACAATTGGTATAACTTAACGGCATTACCCCGGGAGGTGGCAGTGCATCATTGCTTCAATATAAAAGTTAAATTATTGATTCGGATAAATTCAGTATCATATCATAATTGGGGCCATTGTAGTCAAACCGGCCCAGTATGCTGAAGCCATTTTTTGCATAATAATTTACAGCCGGGGTATTATCTGCCTGCACACCACCCCACAAAATCATCCTTTTAAAGCCATTCTGCTTCAGCTCATGCAGTATGAAATGCAGCAGGTGGGTGCCAATACCCTGGCCCTGCCATTCATCAGCTACTGAGGGGGCAAAAGTACAGTCGGTAAGATTACTGAGAGAAATGCCATAGGATTGCAGCCGCTGGCTGTCGTGCTGCAGGTAGCCGGTTTTTATAATGGCGTAGGCGATGATGGTATTGCTGACTGTATCAAAGGCTGCAAAGCCCTTGTGTTCTGCCGGGTTATTGTAAACGTCAATAACGGAAGCCCTGTCAAAACCATGCGGGCCAAACCGGTTTTTTGTTTCGGTACTCAGCTGCCCTAAGTAGCACAGCAGGCCATCCAGGTCATTGGACCCCAGCCCGGATAAAAGCACCTGGTGATTATTTTTTGTTTGTATATGCATGGCCTGAAATTATTTAGTGACTTTGCAACGCTGCCTGCCGGGCAACAGGTAAGGCCAGTAAAAAAAACAGCAGACTGATATGTATCAACCTGCTTGTCTTTGTTATTGTAGATAATCCTGCTTGCTTATGAACGCCCCAGCTTGCGGAGGTAAGCCACATGCGATGCTACTGCATGCCGCATCCGTGGGTATTCCACGTAAACCAGCCCATAGTCGGCACAGGTTTGTTTAATTATTTTACTGATGGCAGGGTAGTGTATGTGCGAAATTTTTGGGAACAGGTGATGCTCTATCTGGAAATTGAGTCCGCCTACCAACCAGCTTATTAATTTATTTTTGGTGGCAAAATTTGCCGTAGTGTTGATCTGGTGTATGGCCCATTCGTTCTCAATTTTATTTGTTTCAGCCACAGGCAGGGGAAAATGTGTATGCTCCACTGTATGCGCCAGTTGAAAAACAATGCTAATGATAAAACCCGTTGTCATGCTGGTGATGAGGAAGCCAACAATCCATTTGCCAAAGCCGAGTATATAGATAGGAATCACCACTATGGCAAGGGCATACAAAATTTTTGCTGTCCAGAATCCCAGGTGTTCGTTGATACTCATTTTTTTGATAGGAACATTACCAATCTTCCGCTTGAAGTATTTTTCATAATCGGTTTTAAAAATCCATACGATGTGCAGCAGGGTATACAAAAACCAGAAGTAATAATGCTGAAACTTATGCATTTTATACCTTTTTTGGCTTTCACAAAGCCTCAGAAAGGGTTTTGCTTCAATATCATCATCAATGCCGTCAATATTCGTATAGGTATGGTGTATGATATTGTGCTTCATACCCCACATGATGCTGCTGGCACCAAGAAAATTAAGGGATAAAGCAGCCAGCTTGTTAACCACTTTATTTTTACTGAAACTGCCATGCGATCCATCATGCATCACATTAAAGCCTACAGCAGCAGTAAAGCAGCCCAGCAGGATACATTCCAGTACCGCTATCCAGTTGGGGGGCGTAAAAAATATCAGGTGGATACAAAGACCCAGGTAGGCTGAACAGAACAAAACCGCCTTGAAATGCAGGCCGGTGGTTCCGGTTGCAGATTTCCGCTTTTGCTCAAAATAGTTGTTCACCCTTTGCTTAAGTTCCTGGTGAAAACTGCTGTTGTTGTTTATAAACTTTGGGGTTACCATTCAATATAATTTTTTTAATTAATAGCAGGGAGGGAATATGCACAAAGATAGACATCAAAGCCTGTAGTTGGTTGTTAAAATTGCAGATAATTGTGCACAAGTCAGGTATTTTCCTTGATAAATGCGTCAAAACCGTCAAAACCAATCATTTTTTCGCTGATAAAGCCCTCCGCATACTTTACCCCTATCATTTTTCCGAACCATTTATGCCGGTAAATCACACTTTCAAGGAAGTCGGGGGTGGAGATATAGGTTTGAGGGCCATCAATTCCCGGGGTATGAAACTGTGTGCCATATGCCTTAATTGCTTCAAGTTTTCGTTCAAATACGGGTGTAATGTCAATCACAAAGTCGGGTTGTAAAAACCTGTCCTGTATATAATTAAAAACATATTTTGGCCGCCAGTGCTGTTGTGGCTGGTTATTTTCATCCATTGTTTCAATCTTCAGCAACCCTGATAAAAAAGCTGCATCTGCCACCAGGCCAGCCGAGCGTCCATGGTCGGGGTGGCGGTCGTGGGGGGCATTGCACAATACAATTTCCGGCCGGTATTTTCTGATAGCAGCAATCACTTTACGCTGGTGCCATTCATCATTTTTAAAGAAACCATCGGCCATATCAAGATTAACCCTTACATCAGTGTCCATGATGGCTGCAGCAGCGGCAGCTTCATTAGTGCGTATTTCGGCAGAGCCGCGGCTGCCAAGTTCACCACGGGTAAGATCAGCAATACCGGTTTTTTTGCCCTTTATCTTTTCGGTCATCAGCACGCCGGCGCAGCTCAGCTCCACATCATCGGGGTGAACGCCAAAAGCAAGTAAGTCTAACTTCATTCAAAGGAAATTTTGTGAGCATAATTTGAGTGTGCAAAAATAAGGTATATCACTCATTTCATATGTGCTGATTCCTGTTCGGTTAGTTTTCAAATTGTTGCATTTTTTTGGGTTGTGGTTGCATGGGATAACCGCCGCTGGCGAACTGACCGCCCCTGTGAATACCTGCCGACAAAAGCAGGCACTAACAAGCGACAATTATGTATAACCTATGACAGAGTCTTTGATAAACAATAGTATGCCAATTTCCTGAAGAGTCGAATAGCAGTATGTGCAATGCGCTTAAAATACCCATTCACTCCTATTCAGAAAGTGTTTTCGAGGAACGGGCCTCGTAAAAAATTGCGCCTGCCTGCCGGCAAAGGCAGGTTAAGAAAATTTTCATGGCTGGGTGAAAAATGAAATTAATGTTACCGCTGTCAGGCCATATTCTTAGCTGGTAAGTCGCACACTGCCGAAATTTATTCCATTGCTGTGACTGATTTGGGCAAATCATATCTATTTTTCTTGTTGTTTGCCCGATTACAATTCATTTTAGCCAGACAGGGAAATTTTTAGCTTTTTTTTCCGCAGCCCTTGATTTTTGGTGCTTTTCATCAAGTGGTACATCCCGGCCGCAGCGTCGGGGGAAAAGCACAGAATGCAAGCGGAAGAGCATTCCGGATTAATTGCATAGCGATAAGACCTAAAGGGCAAATTACCAATTCAAATCTTCCGGGCAGTTGTCATCTTTTACCAAAGGTATAATGATTCGTACTTACCGTTGTTGCAACTGTTTTGAAGCACGGCCGGCTGCCAGGGGAATTTGGAATACACCCTCCTGTTCCGGTCAGACGTAATTTATGTGTGCAATCATACTTTTAACAGTAAGCACTCAGCTTTTACCAGCCATTTCCCGTTGCGCATAATACTCCCACATCAGCGTAAATATTTGCTGCTTAAGCGCTTCGGCATCAGTACCCGGCTCCACCGGGGCTAAAAAGTGAAAATGAACGGTTCCGGGCCACAAAAACAGCCCTTTATCATTCGGTAGTATTTTTTTAGTACCGGTAAGTATCGCTGGTATAACGGGTTTGCCGGTGTCCACCGCCAGTTTAAAAGCCCCGTCATGAAATTCCTTCAGGGGGTTGGTGGTTTTATTACGGGTGCCTTCCGGGTAAATACACATGTGCAGGCCGGTATCCAGCGCCTCTTTCATCAGTGTAAAGCTTTTGCGGCGGCTGTCCTTGTCCTTTCTGTCAACCAGTATGGAACCAATTCTGTAGATGATGCCAAAAACCGGGATGCGGCTCATTTCAATTTTGGCAATGGTTTTATTGGGGCCGGGTATCCATGGGCTCGATACGGGTACATCCATCAGTGAATTGTGGTTGCACAATACAATATAGTTTTTACCCTTTTCAAAATATTCCTCACCCTTAACCCTCACCCTCACGCCAATCAATGGCAGGTACACCTGCATCCACTTCCTGAAAAAAGGGTAGGCGATTACGCTGCGCCGGGGATCTTTCCAAAAAAAGCAGCAGGCAAAAATGGGAAAGAACAGCAGCATCACAATGATAAACGCCAGCATCCCCCAAACGGCCCATATTTTACCCAAAACATCTTTCATCATGTACAATTTGATCATCAAAAATTATTATGTTGCTTCATTCCTGCTCAGTCAATCTTCCAGTCCACAGGCGGAAACCCCTGCCGGGTAAGGTATTCATTGGTTTTTGAAAAATGCCTGCAACCAAAAAAACCTTTATCGGCGCTGAAAGGTGAAGGGTGGGCAGCTTTTAAGATATGATGTTTGGTAGCATCTATCAATACCTGCTTCTCCTGGGCAAATTTACCCCATAGCAAAAATACCACACCGGTTTTTTGATCTGAAATTTTTTGTATCACCGCATCGGTAAACTCCATCCAGCCAATTTTGGCATGGCTGGCAGGTTCATTGGCCCTTACAGTAAGTACCGCATTGAGCAGTAATACCCCCTGGTTGGCCCAATTGGTAAGATTGCCGTAGCGTGCAGGCATGGCAGTGCCGGTATCTGCCTTTATTTCCTTAAATATATTTACAAGCGAAGGTGGAGGCGCTATATTTTCCGGAACCGAAAAGCTGAGGCCATGTGCCTGGCCGCTGCCATGATAGGGGTCCTGCCCAAGAATAACTACCCTTACAGCCTCAAAGGGCGTATGTTCAAAGGCATTAAAAATGAGCTGGCCGGGTGGATAAATCAGTTTGCCGGCAGCTTTTTCAGTTTTTATAAAAGTTACAATCTGCTGAAAGTAGGGTTTTGAGAACTCGTTTTTCAGCACTGATTTCCATGAAGCTTCAATTTTTATATCCATTTGCACTCCAAAGGTTGTTTAAAACTGTAAAATAAAGTATTTTTGCCCCCGCACAACAAAAAAATGGTCCCGTAGCTCAGTTGGATAGAGCAACAGCCTTCTAAGCTGTGGGCCACACGTTCGAATCGTGTCGGGATCACTCAAAATACATCAGTTTGATGGTGTTTGTTAAGGAAATTCAGCATTAACGGGGGTTGCAGCCCTGCTGGGTTACCAAAATATATCTGTTTGATGGCGTTTATCATGGTACAAAAACAAGCCAATATGAAGCCAAAAAAACAGTCGTTAAAATTGTCCGTCCACTTTCGCCCGGCACGCAGTAATAAAGCTGCAGGTACCGGCAGCATCTATTTTATTGTTCTGGCACACAAGCGCCGGCGATGGTTTTCCACCGGTATTACCTGCAGCCCATCAGAATGGGATGTGGAAGCTGAGTGCTTTAAAAAAAACTCACCGGGTGCACATATTAATGGGGCTTTGCTCATGGGATATCAATCCCGTGCTCTGCATTACATCAATACCCGCATTGCAGAATCAAAACCCTTTAATAATGATGAGTTTACCCGCATAGTGATAAACCCTGCAGGTGCAAACCACAATTGTTTTTTTACGCTGATCAGGGAGTACTGCAACACAGAGAATTTAAGTTGGGGCCGGGTTAAGCATTACAATACACTCTGCAGCCAGCTCCGGGCGTTTCAATCAACTATATTACTGCAGGAAGTGGATTATCTTTTTGTGCGCCGGTTCCAGCAGCATCTGGCTGCATTGGGCAATAACAAAAATACCATTGTTGCCAAAGTACACCAGTTAAAGGCCGTGGTGCATTTTGCACAGCGCATTGGATTGCTTACCATGGATCCACTGAAAGAAATCCGGCTGACTGCCATAAAGGGAAACAAACAACACCTGGTACCGGCAGAGCTGCAGGTACTGGAAGAGCTGCACAAAAGTAAAAGGCTACCAGTTCACCTGCAGCAAACTTTAACTGTGTTTTTATTTGGCTGTTATACCGGGTTGCGCTTCAGCGACATCGAGGCGCTACGAGCTGATGCCATTGGCAATAATATCATCAGCCTTGTACAGATAAAAACAAAGAAGGTGGTAAGCATTCCACTTATACCAGAAGCTGCTGCTCTGCTGCCTGTTGCAGCAGTGGGTAAATGTTTTAATACCATCAGTAACCAGAAGAATAATGTAAACCTGCAAGCCATTACCAGGTTATCCGGCATTGCAAAAAAAATCACCTTTCATTGCTCCCGCCACACATTTGCAACACTATCGTTGTATTGGGGCATACCTGCAGCAGTGGTAGCCGAGCTGCTGGGTGTGGACCTGCGGACGGCCATGGTGTATGCCAAAATATCTGACGACCTGAAAGCAAAGGAGCTTACCAAATGGGGCGGCCGTAGTGCTACGGCTTAAGCATTTGCCTGATGTATGCAACCTTTAATTGCTGCAACTGTATTACCTGGCTTTTATAATTGGCCTGCAACTCATTGATGGCTGCAGCTTTTTTGCAAACTGCTTTCCATGCCGGCGCATGGTTCTGCAGTTGTGCAGCCCGGGCCTGCAGCTCGCTTTTAAAATCTGCTATGCGCAAAAATTCAATTATGCTGCCAGATAAAAATACCTGCCAGTACTTTGCCTGCCACAGGCCAAAACAAAGCCAGTAGTAAAATTCTTTTTCTTCCTGCGAACTGCAGGCACATACAAAACAGTTTGGGCATGGTTCCGCCAGCGGTTTGCCGCTGTTCAGCCCTTTGTTAAAGATGTAAAAACTGTGGGGCACTGGCTGTTGTTGCAATTTGTAACATTTGATTATGGGCATAGCTTGAGCATTTAATGATGCTCCGCTTCGCTCCGCCAACAGTTTTAAAAGAAAAAGAAAAAAGGGAAAAAAATAAAAAGAAAGCATGGCCGTAAGTGGTGTGGCCGGCCACACCAAAAGGAAACGGAATAAAGGATGGGGTTGTGCGTGGGGGCTGTGTTTATGCCGTAGTCTTTTGGTTGGTCGAGCGGGTGGGGCTGTGCCAACCACTTAAATTTGCGGCCTTTTTTTTGTTGCCCTGGCTCATTACCGTTGCTGGAGCTGCTGGCTCTGATGGTCGCCGGGTACAGGTGGCTGGTGCGGAGGGATTTTGAGCATGTGCGGCCTCCTGTATGCTGCTTTGCGGGCATCGGGTAAGCTGTGAAGCATGGTGGCCGTATTCTGCCCAGCGGGCAGCACAGCGGACATAGATGCAAGCAGATTACCGGTTGCCCGCCTGGCTGTTGAGGGGTTTTGCTGCAGGTGAACTTTGTTTAGGTAGCTTGGTGCAGGTGGCCGGTGCGGCAGGCTTTGTGCGTTTGTGGCCTCCTGCCTGCTCCTTCATGGTGGCAAGTGCCAATCTGTGAAGCATGTCTGGCCGTGGCCGCAGGCCCGGATCAGGCTGCAAGCAGTTGGCTCTTGCCACCATTGCCCCACAATGGTACGCCGTATAAGTGAGTGACACAACGATGCTGCCATGAAAAACAAATGCTTGTGCAAAAAAGAATTAAATTTGTTTATGGAAAATTCAGTGCGTGACCTTGATATTGATTGTAAGAATTGTGGGAGTAAACTTTATGCTTACTACCATGAAGCCTGTTCAGGTGATGAAGCAACCGGCAGTTGGTATGTGGAATGCAGAAACGGAGATTGCGAATTTACTGTACCGTTTGGATTTGCATCTTATGAATGTATAAATGAAACAGAGATATATGACGGTATTTAGAATTACAGACAACAACAGTGGCCAATGGTGGTGCCAATTATTAAACTGCAGTTTTCTTGTAATTAGTATAAGACAACATACTGTTATAGTAAAAGCTCATGCTGATGAAGGTTACGAACCGCCTTACAATGTGCATGAATTTCCAAAAACAGCAGACGAATTTATAAACAGTCGCAACATAATATACATGAATCCAGAACGACTAATAAGCAAATCGCTTACTCTTTCCAAAAGCTAAAAAATAGATGGCCTCTGGCCGCTGGTACATGGCGGCTTGTATGGCTGCCTGCATAGTGCGGCCTTTGTATATTACATCGTCTACTATCAGGATGCGTTTACCTTTAACTGCCGGGCTGCAGGTGGTATTGTTGTTACCCAGTAATACCTGGTATGGTGTTTTTAGCCGGTTGCTTATGCCCTGTGCAAGCGCCCCTGCCAGGTGAAATTTACTATCCCGGCCGTTTACACTGGTGATGATATCAAACTTGAGCTTGCTTACTACATCGGTCATCAGTACAACCATTCTGTACAGGCTAACCCTGTCTTCCTCAAATTTGGCTTTAATGACCATTTGCGCCGTTATATTGGGGTCATTGTCTGGCTGGCCTGTAGTGCCCCGGTTAAAGTATTTGCCCCTGTAAACGTCTGCAGGGAGCAAATACACATAGTTTTTGATGAGCTCCACAGGGCCGGTGCCTGCCAACCTCACCTGCAGCAGGTATTCTTCCTCCACATCGTAGTGCGCAAATATTATCGCTTTGAGTTTAGCCAGGTTGATTACATCTTCCCGGTTATACTGCAGTACCAGGCTTTTTACCTGTGGGTTGCGCCAATCCTTAAAGATGCTGAAGATATTGGCTTTGTACTCCTGCCGGTTGCGTTTTATACCATACAGCTTTTCTATAGTTGCCAGCTTGTAATTAGCCAGGCCGGGAAGATTGTCTTTAAAAACCTTGAGCAGGTTTACACAATGGTACATGGTACGGATATCTATTCCAAAGTGTTTTTCTATGATACCAATATCCGGCCCATAAAAAAAGATGATACCTGTGGTATCATCCAATAATTCCTGAAAGTGATCTAAAGTAAGTGTATCGTCATGCAGCTGGCCGAACTGCCGCCTGTCGCGGCTCCAGCCAAGCAGGAAGATTTCCCCGCCAATAAACCATTCCGCATCTAAATACAGGTCCATCAGTTAAATATATTGGTGCTGGCAATGATTCGAACACTGCTTCCAGCCCTTTGGGGGGGCCGTGCTTTTCCTATTAAACTACAGCAAAGATTTAATTTTATATTACCTGTAAAAGATTAAATGCCAGTTTGACCCATCTGATTGCAGCCAGTAGCATTTATTGGGATCAATGGCATAAGAGGCCACAAATGAACCAGATTCATTTTCGACATTCCCAGAGCCGTCGCTTGATAAATTCAGTGACGCACCCAAATTTACAGTTGAACGCTTTACTATGACTACCCTGTTAGTTGCATTTGCGGGATTGGGTAAAATAAAATTACCATCAGAAACACCACCATCAAAATCAACAACATAGGTAAGCGATCCTGTGGCATCGCTTACACTTGGGGCAATGGTGTATGTATCGCCATCTGACAGGGATATTTTTGTGAGCCGGGCCCCAAAGCTACCAGCAACGTCCAAGCTGCTGTTGGGACTGGTGGTACGTACCCCAACCCCTCCGGTTTTTGATAGCCGTACCACCTCGATACCACTAGTAATAAATTGAACATCATCAAACGTCGTGCTTCCAAGCCTGAAATCGGTTGTGGCGGGGCTGGCATTGCCGCCAGTGGCCCAAAATTGGCCGGCCGTCGCCCCACCCCCGGAACTTACGATCGAAGCGGGAGTTGACCACTCCATTTCTCCATTAGCTGGAGTTTTAAGCGATAATACTGATTTTACCGGCTGTGCTGCAAAGTTTCCGAAACGGCAATACAGCAGGTCTGATTTCAATTGAATATTTGTGGGTGATATTTGCAAAAGAGAATTTACAGCCCCAGCCGCGGCTGATGCACTAAATGAAAATGGCTGGATGCCAAAACTAAGGATAGCTCCCCCTGAATTACGTGTAACAATAAAGTCTGTAACATTATTGATATAACATGAGTATGCATTCCAATTATGGGTATAGGTTCCCGTTGCGCTAAGGTTAGCAGTTGCCAGGTTCTGACCGGAGAGTGCTTTGTACCAGATGCCCCGGAGTTTAACACTGTCCCTGATCATGAGGCGGCCAAATTGTCCATTGGGGTTTTTAACCTGGCCTTGAAGCTGAGTAACTGCAAAAAATACTGCAGCAGATAAAATAAACTTTTTCATTATTGATTTTTGTTTATGGCATGCCAATTGGCACTAGTACATACCCAAAGGATATTTGTGCGCCAACATTGCTGCCGGTGATATATAAAGTGGTGTTTGCGGCAAAATGCGCCTGCAGGTATAGCGGGTAAGTTCCGGCGGGATACTCAGCTTCCTCCATAAAATCATCTGCACCTACTGAAGTGCCGATTTTTATGTTAGTGGCACGGTCTACATTAATGATACAGGATAGTAACCATACATTCCTGACCATCACAACCGTGCCTGAAGTAACAAACTTTTTTTTGCCCACGTATACCAGGGTATTACCCAGCCCGTTTGCAAATTTTCCAAAAGCGTCACTACTAACTGATATACCGCCGTTTAAACCCATTACTTGATTATTGTATTAAAATATTTGGCTTGTACTAAAAGGTCTATGGCGCTTTGTCGAAGCTTTGTGCCGGTGAGGTGTTTGGAGAGCAGGCCTGCCAGTTTAAACAATATTGCCTCCTGTACATCCGGATGCTGCTGGCGGAGTGTGTTAACAAAGCATAGGAGCTTATCCTGCAGGGTAGCTTTGCTGCCACATTCCTTTGTAAGCATCAATCCATCCAGTGCTGCTGAAAGGGCTTTACTAATTACCTGCCTGATTGCTTCATCCTGTTCCCCGGGGAAGATTTTTGTAAACAGCATTACCACCGGGCTATCAACAGCATCTTTGATGATGTTGGTAATGCGGATGGCCCTATCCACATTCTCATGCACATACTCATCCACACTGTTGAGTACCTTTTTAATTTTACGACCGAAACTTACACAGAAACTCATTGTTATTTATTTAAAGGGGTTAAAAAATATAATTGCGGCAACTATTAGTAAAGCTGCACCGCCACCTGCAGCAGTTTTAGGATTTTCCTTTACAAAATCAACTGCAGCATTAAGGAATGATTTTGCCCGGTTGATGATGCTTTTGCGATCAGCCTCGTTTTTAAGGGGTACATGAGTACAGTAATACAACCTTGCCTGTGCTATTTTGGTGTAGTACAGCTCCGGGTTGCTGTTGATGGCATTTAGTTCATCTGTACCGTATTTTGCAGCTACTTTAAAAGGATCACCACCGTTTACACCAGCGTTGATTATTTTGGCCCATCCGCCGTGCTGGGTCTTCATATCTACGAGTAGTTGAGCCACTTTTACACTGTTGAGCTGGTCTACCTTTACCGGCTTCCAGAACTCAGCGTAAAATGCCTGTACCAATGGTTCCAGTTGCGGGAAAACATTGCCTCTTTTGGGATTGAGCCTATCCAACTGTGCCCAACCCATCCAGGAAGAATGATAACGCCGGTTAATGCCCCGGTATGCCGGTGCGCCCTGGTCATTGGGATTATAGCCGCCCTCATGCTTTATTACGCCGTTATATAGTTGGAGGAATACACTCAAAATTGCCAGTTAAAATAATTTAGAAAAAGATTTTTGTTTGTTTTTTTTGTGTATTCTTTCCAAACTTTATAACGCTCTATTCTATCCAATAGCCCACGATTACGGGAAACAACAGTTACCATTTTCCCAGACTTCTGTGGCCATTCCATCATGCGTGTAGTTACATACTTATACCTTGCATCATAGATAATTTTATTCGCAAAAGCAGGTTCAAAAGAATTGATTGCCTTTATTGCATCAATACTTAATGTTACACCTTTGTAGCCAAAGGCATTATTAATTACTGAAGGCCCTCCACCACTGTTTATTACGAAATCATATACATGGTTGGCAATATGCTGATCGTTGATAAGACCAATATTATTTTTTGCCCAATAATTTTTTAAATAATGATCATCAATCAGTTTATCTAATGCCGGATCTGGAAAGGTTTTATTGTATGCCTTTTTTATACCACCATACTTTTTAACCCACGCTGCTACAATAGGCCACCCTTTGAAATTGGGATTATCTTTCTTTGTAAGACCTTTATAAGTGTACCCTCCCGGATCATCAGACCGGGAGGCAAAACCACCCTCTTCTTTACCGGACAACTGTTTTGTTATTTCGAATACTGCCATTACACTTTAGTTAAAATTGAACGCATGATGATTACCCTGTTATCTTTAGGGGGTGGCGGGTCGCCAGGATTGTATTGCGGGTTGATGGGTTCTGCACCGGGAGCAACGGCTATTGTAGTGGGGTCGTTCTTAACATCGAACAAAATCTTTATTTGGGTATAGTCCTGTATATCCGGATGTTCGGCCGGGCCTGTTATCTCCATACCGGGTTCCAGTACCAATTGCCCTGCTAGTGTAACATTGGTGTTGCCTACGTTACGGATGGAAAATGTGGCACAGCCATTGGCATTCCAATCCATATTGGTTGAAACTACCTCGAATGATATTTTGCGCTGGTGCATTTTAATTGTTATTTCTTTTTCCGATGAATTGTGCTGCTACATAAGAAGCCCCCAGAATTAACGCTATATTTTGAACCTTATCCAGCATGCCTGGCTGATTATCTATACCGTTTTCAATAACGGTTTTTTTAAGCTCATCAATTGTTTTGTCAGATTCCTGCAGTCTTTTACGAATGGCTTCTTTTTCCTCCGGTGTTCTATTAGGGTCTAGCTCATTTTCTATCCACAAGTCGTCAATGCGCCTGGTATCTGCATCCAGTTGCATAAATTTTTGCTGCTCTTTTTCCCGTGCATCTTTCCTGTCTTTGTACCATCCAATAGTAAGCATGCCTACGCAGCATAAACCAGCCAGTGCTATTATACCCCATACCACTAATGGTATTACGCCAATACCGCTTACCGTTACAGTTTTCTTTTTTGCGATGATGATGAACCCATCTTCTTTCTGCAGTTGGTTCATATAACCATTAACTGTAGCATCCAAGCTCATTGCCAGTACACGCAGGCTGCTATTTTGGGGGTTATTCGGATTCGTTTCTACGAACTTTTTTAATTTTTCCGCCCTGTTTTTAATGTTGGTTAAAGCCTTGAAAGTTTTGTTCAATATCGCTTGCATTTGTGCGATGTAGGCTTTGTACTTATTAAACCCGGCCACAGTCATAATCATCAAAGTCATATCCATATAAGTAGGGTCGTGGGGTACAACCCGCTTTTGGCCGTTTTCTATAAGGCTCAATATTACATAACCTGTGCCTGATACGGTTTTAGGAAAATACTGTGGTAATTTTTTGAAGTTAATTCCAACCCCACCCGTTTTATCAAGCTCTGGTTTGATGTATTCCATTATCTGTACAAAGGCATCACCCCAAAATCCCACAGGCACATCTTTTAACAGGTTTGGACTGATACCACCTGCAAGTGTGCCAACGGGTTTATCTTTTTTGGAAAATGAAGCAAAGGACGGCCAGTAATAAACATTGCTCACTGTTGTATTGGCGGTTGCCACAACCACATATTCAACTCCTTTATATGTATGCTTAAATTCTGCCACATTCCGATTGATGGGGGCATATATTTTAGCAAGCTGATTTTTTATACTTTCAAAATTGGCCATAATTACTTTTTTAAAGCGTTTGCTACCATTGTCCATTTTACCGGGCTATTCTCTTTAATATCTGCAGCTTTTGTAAGCTGATCAGGTAAACTTGGATTGTTGATGCAGAGCCGGTCCACAGCCTGCATAATTTTCTCCCGCTGTTCAATTGGGAGCTGCAAAAAATTTGGAGTTGTAAATGCCATATAGTTATTATTCCGGAACCATTGATTTAATAAAATCCACGCCCTCTGCATACGTTGCCGGGTCGTGCTTTTTGAGTTTAACCAGTAACTCAAGGTCTTCGGCCACAGTGGCATTATCTTCGCTTAATGAACCTATGGCGGCAATTACTCTTTCTTCCTGACTGGTATCTGCAGGTTGTTCCTGGCTACCCTGATCAGCATTAGCGGTACTGGCAGCTCTAACCCCTTTTGACTGTACCAGCACATCTTTAACCAGGCCAATAAATTCCTTGCCGGCTTCGGTTTTGATCATGGTGCCATACAGTACCGAACCTACGGCCATCAGGCCACGGTTAATACCACCTTCAGATTCCTGCAGTTCTTTTTTAAGCCGGGCATTTTCTTCCTCGAGTTTTTTCCACTGCTCTTCCTTTTCCTTCTCTTTGAAGATGGCGGCAATTTTAGCATCAATGGCTGTTCCAATGTTGTTTATGCTCACCATGCCAATGCCGTCTACATACGCTTCCTGTGGGCCACCTGTGCCACTTACAGCGGCATTGTTGCCCTGCAGCAGGGGATTGGCCTCAATTTCGATAGGGGTATTTACGCCCCCTTTTCGGCCATCCGGCTTTTCGTAAGCAGTGAGCAGGTAAGCCCCGGGGGTAAGCCGGTCCAGCAGGCGCTGCAGGTCGCTGGTACTATCTACCATACCCAGGTTATCAATAGCAAAGTTGGCACTGCCAATGCAGTTGCCACTTTCTTTACTCTGTCTATCGTAATAGAGCTTCCAGTATGGCAGCGCCATTGCAGTAACGTGTGCGATGATGTTTGATTTGCCGTATATGCCTGCCATGATATTATGCTTCTTCGATGTAGCCTAATTTAACTGCATCTGCTTTTTCCAGATAAGTAATGGTGAATACAATTGCCAGGCGATTGTTAGGTGCAGCCGGTAACACAAGGTTCTGACAGTTTGGTATTTCAACAAATGATTTGCGCAAATCAATTTCCGTAGGCTTGATGAACGTAAAAACATTATTGTTGTTCATCAGTAATTCCAGCGGAAAATTTTTGAACGGCAGTTCATTTTTGGGAGTAGCCAGGTTCAAAAAACATTTTTTTAACTCCACATTACTCAGCAAATCATTATTGTTGAAAGATTTACCCAGCGCCTCTGTGCTTACTGCAATGCCGGTTACAATCGCTTTATCAATCGTTTTTTCATTATCCGAAAATTTATATTGCCGGGCATTGATGTTGGCAATAACCACTTCCAGCGTTTCGGTAAATGAGAGCCTTTCTATTTGTTGCATAGCTGCTTGTTTTTAAATATCCCCGGCAGTGCAAGCCTGCCGGGGAATGTGATGTATATGCCGCTTACTGCTTGTGCATGTGTTGCGGGTTACGGCTTAGGTGTTGGCAGAACCGCCTGTTACCAGTAAGCCTTTAAAATAGAGTACAGCCCTGTGCTCTGTACCGGCTACGGCACTTGCACCAGCCCAGTTGGCATAGGGGGTAAAGTTGATTTCAATCTCATTGGTGCCGGAGCCATCCAGCTCCAGTTGAGGAGTGAACTTGATAATACCCGCCTTTGGGTGGCGGCTGTCCAGGTTACCAGCCCCACTTTGCATAGTAATAGGCTGGCAGAGGAAGCGGAACAAATCCAATCCCGGCACGATTACTTTTTTGCCTATGGCAATTTTTAATTCGCCGCTGTGGTAAATGGCATGCAAATCATCTGCAGCAGCTCCAAAGACAGTAGCATTGGGGTAGGTGAGCAGCTTGCCATTGGTTTTAAGGTTAGCCACATCCTGCTTAAGCAGGAAGAATCCGCCTTCTGTTACAATGAAGCTGTCATTCCTGTCGAGCCTGCGTTCTGTAGGATATACGCTGTTTGCATCGCCATCAAAGGTTTTAAATGTGAGCTTACCCTTGTTGTTATTAATGGTGCATTCCAATCGCAAATAACTGCTGAACATATCTTTACCTGCATACTTTTGGTTGGTTGCATTGTGTACATAAGCTGCCCTATCACGCTCGGTTGTTATTACCTGTATGCCGGCCCTGCCTTCGGGGGTAGTTGCAGCTATGTAATCATTACCAAAGATTCCGGGGCGTACAACAAAGTATTGCGGGTAATTATGTTTAATATACACAGCACCTGCATATATGCTGGTGGCTGCTACATTTGCGGTAACAGGGTCAATCCCGTTCATGGAAAAACCCATGCTTAATATTCCGATACCCATCAGGGCGGTTAAAATAAAATGAAAACTTTTCATAAAAAAAATTGATGTTCTGATAAAAAAAATTGTTTACTACTGCTAATGCAGTTATGCATTAGCTTTCTGTACCGCTTACGGCTCCATTGGTATCTGTGCCGTTCATAAAATCCTCAGGCACGTAACCAATGGGGTAACCAGTGTCGGTACCAGTGATGCCTGGTACACCCATTGCTTTCGCTAAGGATAATCCGGCTGATGCCATCATACCGTCAGAGAAGTCGGTTATAAAGCCTCCTTTTGCTTTTTCGCCAACAAGTGATGGCAATACTGCAGCCAGGCCAATCCTGATGCCTGCGTTCCAGGTAGGGGTTATTTTGCCCTTCCCAAATTTGTCAATAGCAGTATTTACGTACCCACTTGCTACTGAACCTATTACCAGACCGCCTGCTTTACCGAGGCGTTCCTTAATAACTTTCATATTTAACTTAACCATAAAATTTGTGTGATGTGTGATGTAATAATTTACAGTCAACCAATGCCATTGCTGGCCATTGCTTACCTGCGTTTTTTGCTCCTTGTACCACCCATGCCGCTTATTTTTGATTGCTTACGGGCGATTTCAGCTTTGAGTTTCTTTGCAGCAGTCATGTTCCTGATCTTCTCACCCAGCATTTTATTTTGCTTACGGAGTGCATCAACATTGGTGCCTGCAGATTTACGTTTTGCCATTTTTTTTGAATTTAAATTGATATAATAAAGGTGAATAAATGCCTCTTTAACAACTGCACAACCCGCCTGTAGCACCGCCCCCGGTTCGCTCCAGCTTGTTTAAATCTTCGCCTGTGGGGTCAACCACATTCTGCCTTATTTTACGCCCCAACTCTGCAGCTACACCTGCACTGATTGGCTCAAACCCTTCATTAACTTCCTCTGCAATTTCAAACTGCTGTGCCTGGTTAAGGAATGGCAGTTTTTGCCGTATTTGGTTTACCAGATTGCTGGTATCCAGGTTGCGTTCAATGAGTTCTGAAGCCACGTCTTTTACAGTCAACTGCTGATTATCTGACAACTGGTTGTAATTTTGCTTAAGGTCGCTGTACTGGAAGGCATTGCCACTATCTGCATCAATATCCGGCAGGTCGCTTGCCTCAAGGCTAACGCCTTCTTTTTTACCACCCAGTTTGCTGATGAGCCAGCTGATAGCACCCATGATGGCCCCGATTAAATCGCCCTGTGCAATTTTTTTACCGGCAACCAATAATTTTTGTGCACCCGGCTTGCGCATACTTGGTGGAGGTAGATTTACATTGGGGGTGCTACGTGGTGCCAACTTTGGTTCCGCCCTGAATGATTGTGAGGAATCGTTACCCACACCAGCCCATTGCGGGTTAACCCGTATACGTGCGCCATGCGTGGTGCCAATGCCTTTTACTGCTGCCTGCTTTAGCCTTGCAGCCAGGTAGCTTTCGGGTGATTGCCCGTAGCGTTTGGTTAGGTTGTTCCTGATAATGGCCATGAAGTGCTTATCCTTCATGCCAATTTTTTTAACCACGAAATTTTTAAACTTCTCTGATTTTTTGCGTTTGATGCGCATCTTATCCGGCAGGATATTTTCCTCTGCAAACAGGTAGAGGAATGCCGGTGCTGCTTTAGGCAGGTAAATTTCCATGGCTCCTTTGGCCAGCATCCTAACCGGTAGTGTAGCCACTTTTGTAACAGCCTTAACGCCTTTTTTGATGCCCTTGCCAATTTTTTGCAAGAGCTTACCGGCACCGGTTTTACCGCCTTTCTTTCTGGCCTTGCCAATCAATTCCTCTCCGATTCCGCATATTGCATCACCATCATTTACATTGGCAAGGCAATGGTCAATGGCTGCAATGGCAGCTTTGTAATGGGCTATTTGAAAATTATCAGGGCCAGCAACTGCAGCACTGTTCATCATTTCAATTTCGGCACGTTGTTTAGCAAGCAACAAATCCATGTGCCCATCACTCATATTAGCAATATCTGCTGGTAATGACAGCACCCCCGGAATACGTTTGCGTGGGTTAGCATGTGGATTGAACTTATTTTTAGCACGGCGTATGCGAAGGAATCCCACCTGGTTCTGTGGTTGAACCGGTTGCTGATTGTTTGTACTCCCGATATAATATATTTTGCTCATGCTCTTACTCCTACTATTTGGTTTTTAAATATGAGGCTGCCAATTCCACCAATGCCTGCTACTTTTTTTATACCGCCGCCATGTACCAGGCCTTTGCCACCCCGTTTGTCTTCCACAAAGAAGAAGGGCTTTTGTGTGTTGAACGGACCAGTCCAAACAGCATCTATAATGATTTCTGTTGGGCCATCAACCACTACATACACATGCGTTTTGGTGCTATCGTTGCGGTCGTAACTGGTAAACCTGAACCGGTATGGAATGCCCAAGTTCTGCAGAATGCTTCCGGCAAATACGCTGAAGCTTTTGCAATCACCAGCCCGATCATCTACCAATACCCCCGGCGCTTTGATGTATTGCTCACCAGCAGGGTCCAGCACATACGGTACCTGTGTTTTTAGAAACTGCCAGATATTGCGGCATGTTGAAAGAACTGTAGCACCTTTTAAAGTGGGTGCAAACACTTTTGTATACCAGGCGCTTTTGGTATCCCCATAAAGCACTGTTTCAATAATATCTGCCGTGTTGCCGTTTGCGTGCCGTAGCTCCATTATTTTGCGGCTTCCACGGATGAGGTGCATTTTATACTGCATTATCAGCATCCTTTTTTTGCAGGCTTCTTAACCGGTTTGGCTGGTTTGGCTGGCTTTGCCGGCTTCACTGGCTTTACTGCAGGTTTAGCAGGTTTTTTTACCGGTTTGGCTGGCTTTACCGGCTTCACTGGCTTTGCTTGTGGTTTAGCAGATTTTACCCGTTTTGCAGGTTGCTTAACCGGTTTGGCTGGCTTTATTACAGCATCCGTGTTTTTTTGTACGGATTCCTGCTTATTTGTGCCATTGCCTGCACTGTTTTGCTCCAAGGCTGCCTTTGCATCTTCCAGCGCTTCTTCCGCCGTAATGGGCTTGTATTCATCCACAACAGCATCTGCCTGCAGGTCTTTTGCATCACCATGCAATGGTTCATAAAACTCACTGTCGCTTATGTTACCATTGTTGCCTGCTTCAGGTATTACCAGGACTGTAGTTTCCGGCAAATCGGCATCCTGTACATTGGCATGTATTTGCCATACTTTTTCAAAATCAGGATATACCTCACCGGGTTGTGGTTGATGCCCATTGTTATAAAAAGGATTGTTGTGACCACAGCTCTCCTGGTGTAAAAAGGCAGCCTGCAGCTCCGGTTCCGATCTATCCTGCCAGTGGCGGCTGTTATAGCCTGTACCAGGCTTGTATACAAAGAAGCCATTGGCATCTTTACAGATAAATACGATGCGCCCCCGGGGGTCGTGTGTTTCTTTTTTTATGCTGAACATTTTTTGCATTTTATATGATGGTTGATACTTGTGATTTAAGCGGCATATCGAACAAGCCGGTTTTGAGCATGGCCTCAATATTTACATGAGGGATTTTTGTGCCTCTTAGAATCTTCAACACCACGGATAAGGCATTTACGGTACAGCGCAATTGTATGGTGGCGGTTTCGTTACCAGCAAGCTGTATGGGGCTTACATTTTTAAAGTTGGCCAGTACGCTGCCATCAGGGGCTTTAATTACACCAAACACATCATTGATGGGTACTCCGGTAAGATTGGGATTGTAGACATTAAGCCCGATAGTGATAATGGGGCTTGCACCGCTGAAGGCGAATTTTACACCGCTGAAGCTGTATTGAAAGAACTTGATGGACTCATTCAGATTCCATGCACGGTAACCAAGCCATGCCAGCACTCCAATACCTAACCCCCAAAACATTTTGTTATTTGCCACCGTACTTCTTTTTAATAAATGATACCAGCATTTTAACCCCTTCACCCACACCGGCACCAACAAATGCAAATAGTGCTACTTCAATTACCTGCGACAGATTAACACTGAGTAAGTAGGCTAATAAACTACCGCCGATACCGCCAATGTTGGTGCTTACATCTTTCATTCAATTACGATTGTGAATGCAAAATGCCACCCCTTCAGGAATGGCATGCAAAAAATGGGAGAAATGCAAAAAATGGGAGAAATGACGGATTTGACGGTTTAATTTTATGCCAAATCTAACTGCTGCAGTGTTTTTTTATAATCAAGGCCACGGTAATTGCACCATGCTTCAATGGTGAGGAACTGGTGTTTTTTGATACCCAGTGCTTCTTTAACAATGTCAATTTCACGGGAGGCGGTAGATTCGCTTTTACCGGTGATAATTCGGATATCCGACACATAAATTACCTGCCGGATACTGCTTTTTGGTTTTGCCATATATTTTGGGGGTTAGTGAGAAAACAAGGTTTGTAAACGATTTGCAAAACTGGCTGAAAATATTCCTGAATACAGCCAGTAGTGAACTTTGTAGCGGAAATTGCTGATGCTGCAAACAGCTTTGCAGCAGTGAGAAAACAAAGGGAGCAGTACCATGACTATGGAACAACTGTAAAACCGGGGTTGTGAGGTTACTTATGAGCATAAAAAAAGCGGTTTACCCTGCATTGCTGCACCAGGTTTACCGCTTTGTATTGCAATAATAAAACTTTTTAGTGAATTTCTATACGTGCGTTTTTTAAATTGGCCATCATTGCATCCACATCTAACTGCTGATCAAGCTGTGCAACAATGTTATTACCAAGTGTCCACAGCCAAACATTTTCTTTTGGTACCGGTACACTTTGAAGCGCATGATAAAAAATTATTGCCTGTGCTTCGTTTAATTTGATGTTTCCCTTTTTTTTGCTGATGCTTTGCCAGTTGAGCAGTGTACGCAGTACTGCCAGGTTGAGCTGATCAACCATCACAATCATCACTACAGCACTTGTATAAGCAGTACTCAGCCTGCCATCCTCATCCCGGCTCTTTTGCCCCGAACTCTGGAAATCAACAATGCTGGTTAATTTACGATGCATGATAAAGCTCATAAAATGTGTATTGAGCGCTTCCAGCTGCTGCAGTGTGAGATGGATTTTAACGGATGCCATTGGCTAAACTTTTAATTACGTTCCTGATTACTCTTTCCATCTGCCGCTCAAGAATATCATCATCATGCCGGGTACGTATGGTTACTGTGTGTAAAAGACCATTTACCTCCCACATGAGCATGAGGGCTCTTTTGCCTGACAATTGTTTTATAGCCTCCAATGGGTTCATGGCAACGGGTTCCCATGAAGAGGAATCACCCGTGTGAAGTTCTTCACCTTCTTTTAGTTGATAGACTTTCATGATTTATTTTTTTTACTTTTAGAATCATAGTATAATAATCCTTTACTATTGCATTGTACAGCCTTGGAAAGAAGAACTGAACAATAAATTTTAGCAGCTTGAATTTTCTTTTTGATATCATCTTTCCCATTTAGTTACGTTCAATTTTAATCTATGTTACAAAAACAGTCTATATTATTATCAATTGTAAATGCTTCTGGATTTGATTTTATTTTTGCCGCTAATTCCTGATAGCTATAACCCTTGTGGAATGTTTTCCCAATTTTGCTTTCTTCATCACACCACCAAGTAAGCCGTTGCGGTTTATCTTTGATAAGAGCTGCAATTTTATTTTTACCTTTCAGGAAGCACAAATCACAGTTACCCTCATGGTCTTTAATTTGTAAATCAAAAGGCATCTGCCGCCAATATTCAATTACATCTGCTTTTGTAACCTTCCAATCATTTAGTGGTGTAATAACTTCCCATCTTTCTTTACGACTAGTATTTTTAATCCTGGCAATTCTGTTTGGCTCATCATATCTGATTCCCACTGCATTTACCCAGTGATGAAACCCACAATACAGCATGAATTTTTTTATTGGCCTTATTTTTAATTCCTGGGTACAGAATCTAGTAACCACATTAGGCAGGTATTTGCGTTTATTAATCAGTGCAGAAAATGGCTCACCGTTCCTGCTTGATTTATCATAATCAACTATTCTATAACCATACAAAGGGCAATACTCCAGCCAATTTACTATGCCCCCCCATAACTGGTCGCATTCATGCACAAATTTTAAAGTACCCGCTTCCTCCTTACCTGTATTTGCGAAACAAACTATTACTTGCTTATGATTGTTGGCTTTAAGCAATTCTGCAGTCATTAATGCAGATGACCTTCCACCACTGAATGATATCATTAGTGGGAGATCATCTATAAACCTGTGATTGGGGAATAATGTCATCACTCTGCATTTAAGTTAAGTGCATCATGCACCGGCACGGCTTTAAATTCAAATTCCGGGGTTTGGCTGGTGAGCTGTTTTAAAACCTCTTCAACATGCTCTTTTGAAATTACCATTGCCATATCGGTACTTTCTTCAAAATAAATGCCCTGGTCTCCACCGGCATTCTTCATCCACTCACCGGTGTTTACATTTTGAATCATAAAGGCTTCCATTATGCCGGGGGTACTAAGTTCGGGGCCTATTTTACTGGAAGCATCTAAACGAAAGCGCATCACGGGGGTTGGTGTAGTATCGGGCCGAGGCATAAAGCCAAAAGCCAGATTCATAAAATCATTGAAGTTTAAACCACGCCTTTCTATTATTTCCATAAGATCAATATCGAAAATATCACCATCATTAAATTTCCCAGAGGCATTACCAAGCAGATCTTCCACGCTACGGCCGCTAAATGCTGAATATTCCTTAACTGCTTTTTCTATAAAGTCGTCAGGGAGAATCATTTTTAAATAAACTTTCATTTTGTATAGTTTTAAGTGAAAAAAAATTAATACTTTTCTTGTTCGGGGTTTTCATCAAGGAAATATTCAATATCATCTTCCATCTCATCTTCAGTGAGTTGCCCTGGCTGCCATCCACAGGCACCACACTGCTGCCAGTTATATTCTTCGCTGCTAATGCCCCAAAGAGAACCACAGTTGGGGCATTCTGTTAATTCAGTATCATCATCAGCCTCAATAAAATTGACCAGCTCTGCCCAATGCACTTTCCCTTCCGTTTGTGCAACTATACCAAGCCTTTGGCGTAATATTTTTTTGCGGCTGTGGTACCGCTTTTCTCTTTTTGTCATAATCCTGCTTTACATTGATTTACAATCCATTCCATAACCGGAGGGTTTACTGCATTGCCCAATTGACGCACCACCTTCTTATTTGTGCCCAATACTATATAGCTGTCCCTAAAGGCCATACCTTTTTGTATTTCATGCTTAAACAGCATACGGAAGTAACAATCTTCCACTGTTGGTTTAGTGTAGCTTACCAGGGCATGCCTGTCCCGGGTTGTAATGGTATCTATCGCATCGGTTACATGGCTGGTTTGTGTGCCATTGTTGTACACCTGCAAAAAAGCATTGTAAGATTCTGTGGTAACAATGCCATGATAATTAACCGTTGTGGCGCACGCCATGGGCTTGTGCAGCGGCCTGCTGGTGCTGGTACCTTTAAGCTCCACCATAAAAGGAGGCGTTACTATGGCACCGCTTTCGCAGGTTGTTTGTGTGGCCATGGCGCTTGCTGCACTGGTTGTATAGCCTGCTGATGTGGTATGCTCCATCTTTAGCAGGAAGGGCGGCGTAATTATTTTAAAGTGCGGGGTTGTATTAATGGTTTGCATTGCATCGCCCGTACTGCGTACACGGCATTCAGTGCCTGTGGTATGCTGGTCGTTAATGATGAATGGGCGAACAATGGCTTGGCTTTCAAAAGTAGTTTGTGTAAATAGTGGCTGATTAAGCGGCCTTGTAACGCCACGGGCTTTATCACTGTAGGCCGCATGCATAATAAATGAACTATCGCTGTAAGTATCAATACCGTGCTGCATCCGCTTAACCGTATTGGCGGTTGGTGGCCGTTTGCGGTCGCCTATGCGTTGCCCGGGGTTGCTCCAGTCAATGATATTGAATGAGGCGTAATAGTAAGGCTCTACCACAGTGCCATGGAGCGGACAGCAGTATACATAATTGCGCCGGTACTTACCAAATTTTTTGGCCGGATTTTTCCAGACCTGTACACTGGCAACATCTGCGTTACATTTAGGGCAATGAGCTGCAGGCGTGTAATGAAGGTTGGGCTTTGGTGTGCCATTCTTCCAAAACACCACATACATCCTGTCCCTGCTTTGGGGGCATGGTGCAAAGTGCATGCTGTTGAGGTAGCAGCACTGATGCTGGTAGCCAAGGCTTTGCATGGCCATTAGCCAGGCATCCCACATGCACCAGCTCCGGGCATCTACCACATTTTCAACAATAATACGCAGGTAGCCATGGACCTCTGCAAACCGACATACATCCCACATGGTTGCGCGGGAGCGCTCAGCAGCCGGATCTATTTTACCAGTGGCATACAAATCCAATTGCTGCTTTACTGCTTTTTTACCTTTTGCCAAACTGTGATTTGTACACTCCGGGCTTGCAATGAGTATGTGAGTGTCAGGGTAGTACCGGGGGTCACATGCCTGCACATCTGTACAATCATGCCTGGTGTTTTGAAAATTGGTGCTGTGCGTTTCCACAGCCAACTTCCAGTGGTTGAGTGCAAGCTCTACTTTTACGCCTGCATTTTGTGCACCTTCACTGCTGCCGCCACATCCGCAAAAAAGGTCGGTAGTGGTAGGCTCTGTATCTGGTAATCTATTTTTCAAATTCTAAATTTTGGGTTTAAAAATGGGATTCCTAACCAGTTAAAAAATTCTTCCTCACTCTGCCATGCGGGTGGTAGTGTGGGGTTGTGGTGGTTGCAGCTCCATACCGTTTTACCACCCAATATTTTGCGTTCGCCTTCTCCTATCAGCGTAGTTTTACCACCCGTTATTTTGCGTTCGCTTTCTTCTATCAGCCTTAGGCCATCAGGTGTACCACACCATCCCTTTTTTAGCCAAGCGGTTGCAATAATGCGCTGGCTGTAATCACGGCTCCCGGTGCGGATGGCAAGTATTCGGTAATAGTCGTGCGGTTGCGGGCAAAACAAGTCCAGCTTAATGCCTGCACCATTTACTTCAAACTTTAAGTGCCTGCCGGTACTAAAATCACCGCTGATGTGATTGCCTATTGCCGGCAGGGCATTAATGAAACTGGTACAACGGATGATGCCGGTTAAATTGCCAAACAGATCCTTTTGCTCTTCATACTTTGGCAGGCATGCCAACTCCAAATCATTTACATCAGCCACCTGCCTGCGTACACTGCCGGCAATCTCAATTTTCAGGCAGTGCGGCTGCAGGTGATCATACAACTGTGATACAATGGAATAAGCGTTCTGTAGTATCATTGCTTTTTTTCTTTTTTGTTTGTTACATAGAAAGTGGCAATCAGGCAGGCCGTTGCCAGGTAAAAAAGCCAGTCGTGTGCCGATAAACTAATTTGCAAGTCCATCTGATTTTTTATTTAACTGTTCTTCCATCAATTTTTTAAAGTCAATACCGCTGCTTCCATCATCAACCGGTGGCGGTGGCTCTGTACCGGGTGGAAGAATCACTACCCGGTTATTGATCACCTGGTACTGCAGCACCATGTTGTGCGATGCATCCAGCACCGGTTCCACAGTATCTTCTGATGGTTCAAATTTGCCATCATAGTAGCGGCGGCACTCCACGTCAAAACTTTCTGATCCAGCCGGCCGGAAGTAGATGACAGCTTTTTTGATATTTCGTAAATGCTTTTCGATGTAGGTAATTAAACCGGTGTATCCCTGCAGCCGGTCCAGCACAATTGCTTTGGCGTGGCCATGCCGGCACTGCTCATACGTAACGCTGTGCTCATTGGCATACATGGTTAACTTTTTCTTTTTACCGTTAAGCCAGGTTATTTGCGCCCTGGTCATTATGTACGGAATCAGGAGTAGCCTGATTTCGTTAGTAAACGCAGCCTGCGTGGCATGCTTGTCAGTTTGAAACATTTAATGGGTTTTTGGTTTTTATGAACACCTCCAGAGCGCTCTGGAGCTACCGAATCACACTGAGTAACTGATAACACTAAAAAGATTTATAGCCTACTGACTACCAATCCTGTAGTTACCATTTTTTAAAATAGACGCCACTGGCGGGTTTCAGGCCACGGCCTGACTGGCTTGTGACGAATGGGGGGGGCGAAACGGCAGTGAGGGTTTGCACCTTCACCGAAATTTGGTCGCATTGGCGCATCAGGGTTATTTTACGCCCCTTTGCCCACTTGTATGCATCCCCCCCATCACGGTACAGGCGCTGCCTGCAATCGCTTTCTGTAATCATCCTCGTAACAGTTATTAGTTTTAAATCCTGCATTCGTTTTTTAAGGTAAGTAACGCTGGCTGCACTCTTGTAACAGTGATGGCTTTGTATGGTACCTGCGGAGCGGTTAGTATCGGCCCGCAGGGCGTATATTACGGCTTCAAGTTCTGTCCCGTCCTTAAATGCCTGCTGCTGCAGCAGCAGTAACCGTTTTTGAAAATACAGCCTGCTTGTGTGCAGCTTCTTTTCATCGGCCCCCTGCATCAACAGCAGGTGCATTAAGTTGCTCTTGAGCAACGGATTTTTGTTGAGCCGGTAATGTAAAGCCTCAAGCTGAGTGGCGGCGTTATCCATCATCTCTACGGTCCTGATGAGGTACTGAAAAATCTGGTTGCCTTTTTGTTCTTTATCATAAACAATATTTATTAGTCCGTTGTATTTTATACCCAGCCTGGCTGCAGCTTCTTTGTAGCTTACCAGGTGGATATTAGTTAAGTAACAGTTATTGCTCACTTCTACAATGGTGAGCTTGCACAGGCCCAGGGCTGCCATTTCTTTTACCCTGGCTGCAGCAGTTTGTTTATTGCACTGGATGAGTGGTAGTATTACACCCATTTGATTTTCGTACGATTGAATTACGCCTGTGGTGCTGAGTGTTTTTAGCAGGAAGAAAGCGGCATAAGTTTTAATATCCCTGTTGGTCATGTATTTTGTACGCAGCTCCCTGCAGCCAACCAGTGCTGCCGGTGCACCAATAAGTATTGGTACAGAGAGTGGGGCGGTATGGTTGGCGGGTGTATTCATTAGAAGAGCTCCGGGAAAAGTTTTCGTACCTGTTTTTTGGGAATTGGCTTACCTGCTTCCATAACTCTCTCAAGAACAATATCCGTTAAAGCGGGACAAAGATCATGTGATTCAAAAAATGCGAACCGCCCTTTTTTTGCTTCATCTTCATGCGCCCAAGCAATTAGTATATGATATCCCTCCGGGTGTACATTCACTTTAATAGCTGCAATGCAATAGCCAGGAATCTTCTTTCTATATAAAGCGCAAGTTGTTTGTAAATACTCCATACCTGATGTATTCATTATCTATCTGAATAATTGTGGAAAAATTTGTGTGATTTCGTTGAGGTCCATGGCATCGCCGTTGTGCATGATCCGATTCAGCTCCCACTTGATATCACCAATTGATTCAATACTGAAATATCCTTTAACAAATCTGTATTGATTACTGCCCTCATCTTGCATGCTATCACACCAGGCTAAATAGCAGGTGCATTGTTCCTCATTATTGGGCAGAATTACTACGCCTGCAAATCTGTAATACGGTTTTAAACTTGCGTACTCCTTACGCTTGATTGTGATAAGTGACATTGTGTAATTTTTATGATGATTGATAGTGCCGGCCAAATGGGGCCACAAACACTTTTTTACTGCTCCTGATTACTCTATCATAAGAGCGCCATATTTTGTTTGATGAATAACGAATGCATTCCAGCCCTGCACCAATTACTTCCGTTCTTCTAAACAGGAAAAAGGTTTTGCCATCGAAAGAAATTAAATCACCTGGTAATAATTCGCCAACGGTGATTTTTTTAAATGTACATGCTGTTGATTCAATATTCATTTTGCAACTTTTGAAATGGTGGATATAGAAAGCTGTTAAATATAAAGAGCTCCGGAAAAATGAATCTTTCTGTATTGCCGTCACCAAATTGCTCTGCATTTTGGCCACTCATGTACATCTTGATTACAGATATTTTTAAAGTCTCATCAGGGTAGTGGCAGAATAAACTGTGCCAAAAAGTATAAACCCCTTTAGTTCCTGCTTGCTCAACGGCCATGTAAATCCGTAATCTGTTATGATCGGCATTTGGGTCTAATATACCTTTGATAACTACCAGTTTATTGCCTGCAGCGTCAACAATGGGCTCCGGCATTTCCGGGAAAAATGAATGTGCCATACTTAAAATCTTTTTACGTAAGTATATAATAACCACTACAGGGTTTGTAGTTTCTATATCAACAATATTAATTCTCAACCTTTGACCAGCCAAAGCAATTCCCCCTTTGAAAGGGTCCTTTTTAGCTGTTGTAAATTTGACCGGCTTGTAACCCTTAGGAAGTGTACTTTTATTCATAACTGTATATTTAGAATTGTTTCCTCGTAACCCCATCAGGGTAATTTGGAGTGAAAAGTTTTTGATATTCGTATTCAATAAGCGCCCTTGGTTCAATCTCACTAATCTGCGCTTCAATTTTTTCACGCTCTTTTATTAACCTTATAACCTCTTCGTTACTAGTTACTTTTGACCAATCAAATTGATCACTCATAGCTGTACATTTTTGTGCTGATAAATTTTGTGCCGGCTTTGAGTGTATCGTTTGCCGGTATTTTTACCGGCCGCTCCACACCCTGCAGCCATACTTTTGTGTGGCGGCCTTTGGTGGACACACTGTCAACCGTGTAAGTGCCTTCAGGCAATTGCCTGGCTTTGGCTGTAACCCCACAGCCTGCCAGCATGTATATGATGCAGAACAGTAGAAACCAAATAAGCGTGTAGCCTATGTACTCGAATAATTTTGAACGTTTCATTTTATAGTTTTTTAATTTTAAATTGATAATCTTTTATGAATCCATCTGTAGCCATCCATGATGTTATTTTTAACTGTATTCGTACTACGTAGTTCCCTGTCATATGGCCGCATAGTCATCAAGTCTAACAGTGTGGCACTTTCTACACACTGGTAATGCATCTTTAAAGCAATGCGATCATTGATATTAAGAGACAGGTATAAGTTTTTACCGCTCTCACTTTTTTTCTTTCTGCTACCCATTATCCAACCCATTTATTGAGTTCTTTAAATAATTCCAAAAGCTCATCATCGTACAATGATATACAGTGCTTTAAAAATGGCCCCTTGCTAATCACTATACTAATTGCCTTTGCATCGTCTTTTGCCACAAACCTTCCTACTGTAAGTTTTCCCTCCACTGATGAAACTCTTGTTTTTGTTGTCTTTGTGTATCGTGCCATATTGTTACTTTTTTTTAAAACCGGGGGTAGACACCCCCCGCTATCATTCATCTAACCAAAACAAACCTTAGTGCATCGCTGCAATAACCCCATCAATTCTATTAATAAGCAGATGCAGTTGCTCTTCTTTTTTTGAGTAGTAATCGGCAACTGCATCACGGGTTTCAGCCCGTACATATATGTTCTTATTCTTCTGCACATTTACAGATTCCTCTGCACATATATCAACAGTGTTTTCGAGACTTGTTTTTATCAAGATCAGTTCCTCCGGAGTAAGTTCTAATTGTGGCATAGTTAAATATTTATTGGCGATTGATTGATTGAATTGAGTTTGTTTAACCGGTACTGATATTTAAGCAGCAGGCTTGCACACAGTTTTGCCTTGGCATGTTTGTTATGTACAACTGCATTTAGGTATTTAGCCTGGTAGTGTTCAACCATGCGGGTATAAAATTTGGTCAAATAATTAATGGAGTATATACTCATGCCTTTTTCAATTTTACAGTGCGTGGGGGAATTACCAGGTGCCGCCTGCCAACATACTTTGGCTTTGCCTGGTTGCTGTGGCTGGTGAGGTACTGCTGTAAATCGGCACAGCGGATGATGTAGCTTTTGCCCTCTTTGGTGGCAGCCAGTGTGCCACATTTAATTTTTGTGCGTACCGTATCCGGCTTTACACCCAGCAGCCCGGCAGCCACTTCTACCGATACACACTGCAGGTAGTAGTAGGGGGCCGGGGCCAAGCCCTCGGCCATCCTGCCTACTAACCACGTAATGTAAGGTACCAGCGGTTGCAGCGCTGTGGGTACCTGTATATCTGAAGATGCCTGAATGCTGTTATCCATGTACTGCAGTTTTGTAGTTTGCCTGATCCCTGCAGGTACACTCTTTTTTAAATTCTGTTTTAAACCAGTACGTACCGTGCTGATCTGTTTTTTGCTGGTAGCCCTGCCTGATGAGGTTGGCAGTGGTGGAGCTTAGCAGCCCCGGCAGGATGCAGGTATCGCCACAAGTGCAGCGCACCCGCTGGCGGATTCTGTGCTGTTCAATTTTGTCTTTTGATTGCTTGTTCATATTTACCAGTTTGAAGTATTTTGCTTTTAAACAAAAAGTTGTTACTTTGCCAGTTCAAATAAAAAAAGGCTGACACCCTTGCGGGCGGCAACCTTTTAGTAACAAACCAATATGAGTGCGACAGGTCGACAAAAACCTGATTGGCGGCGGCTTAGTATTATAAAGCGGTAAACCTTATTTTACTGGCTTAGCCAATTTTTTTGTGTGTAGTAAGAACTGTTTTTTTTGTCGTTTCGCCATCATTGGTTTGAATGATTGCGATGTAAAAATGAAGATTAAAATCTTTGCATCCAAATAATTTTAAAGATTTTTTTCTTTAAGTCAAATGAGTACAGTAGAAAGAATAAGGCAATTTATTGAATATCAACGCATTAGCGAAAGGAAATTTTTTTTGGAAGTAGGTCTTCCAATGGGTTCCTTTACCAAGGCAAAAAGCATTGGTTCAGAAAACTTGCATAAAATAGTCTTAAGATATCCAGAGTTGAACATTGATTGGGTAATCACCGGCAGGGGTAAAATGGTGAAAGATTCTGGTGTTGTAACAGAGCCTGTAATTGATGAATTGGCTGAAGATATGCCCGGGCCATTAAACCCGGATGCCACTGCCGAAATAATGGAGCTTGAGGTACCGCTGGAGCATAAAGTTGTAATGCTGCGTGAGCTGGTGGCACTGCAGGCGATAGAAATATCGATGTTAAAAAAATTGGCGGAAGCCAGGCGAATAAATATTGAGCGGCTTAAATCGGGCGATTTAGTTAAGTGAGTTTTCCTGCTTTATCAGCTCTTCCAGTTCTTTGAAATTGTTTGTTTTTTGCTGTAGTTTTTCTACACGGCTGTTGATGCTTTTTATTACAAGCTCGTGCATTTTATCTTTCTTCTTGTAATAGCTGTACATCACTGCACCAGCAAAATAAGCGGCAACCCTTATCAATTTTTGGTCTATGTGTTCCTTTACGGTATCGTAAGGCCAGCGGGAAAAATTGCGGTCCATCAAAATAGAAACTGTAACATACACTGCCACAACTGCAACTGCCATCAGTACCTCAACTTTTAGCAGGTACCTAATTTTTGCAGCGAATGCCAGTGAGCGGTACTTATGCCAGTTTACCCTGCAAAAGTACCTGTGCATTATTGCTGTAACAACATAAAAAACGATGGTTAACACAATGAGGTTATACCCAGTCAATAACCATTCACCTTTTGTGTATGTAGCCAGGCTGGAGCTGTATAAATACAAGTTGATTGCGTAACATAATAACCAGGCGATAAAATGCCTGAAAAATCGTTTGGGTAGCTGGAAAAATTGCATAGTTGAGTGTTATCAGTTTGTTTATTACTAGTGCTCTTTTGCAGGGCTAAAATAGAGCTTTTTGCATAAAATTACATTAAAATTTATTTTTATGCAACACGAAGCCAAAAAAGGGAAGCTTTCCCTAGCAAAACAAACAATTGCTCTTTTGAATGTAAAAAACAAATTGAGTTCAAAAGAAGCCCCGCCCACTTCTCATTATCCAACCTGTATTTACCAGGAGGTAAGGAAGTAGGCGAATGCCGGAATTTTTTAACAATGGCGTGGGGGAAACCCCACGCTTTTAAATATAAACTATGAGATATATTATTTTATTCGTTGGATTTTTTGTTTTTGCATCTTGCGATAACAAGAGCAGTTATCAACCGCCATCTACACCTCAACCGGTAGAGCCTGTAATTAATGATACACCAGTGGTGGAGCCGGAACCGCCCAAAGTGTATGTTGTAGATGATATAATTGGTAAATGGAATGTTACGCTTAAATGTACAGAAACATCATGTGACTGGGTAAAGGTTGATGATATGAAACCCGAAACCTGGCTTATAAGCAAAGAAGGCGATTTGATAAAAATTAATGTTTTAGATAATAAAGAAACAGCTTCATCTTATGATGGTATTTTTCGAGGGGGTAGTATGAGATTTCAAGGTACTCAGTTCGATGGTTTAAGAACTGGAAAATCAACAATTATAGCATCAATTGAAAAGGATGATGTAATTGAAGGCACAAGGGAAGTTTTAGTAGATGAACCTTGTAAAATTGTTTATACAGTAACAGCAAAAAAGGATTGATAAATGAGCCAAAGTGGAGCAAGCAATCTTTAACGTGGCCTGCAGATAATAATAACAGTTGGGAACTGTATTACTGGTTTTATTGTTTGAAGAACTTTCACATCAGGAACAAACATAACAAGAGTTTTAATGATAAAATTGGAAGCTAAGATACAACTTTTATTTAACTGAAAAATAAGCCAAAGTGGAGCCAGATGGCAGAATATATAGAGTGGGGTAGGGTTTTAAGGATGGTGTCGGGATCACATTTTTTTTTTCACTGCCGTATGGGCGATATGCTGAGGATAAGTAGTAGCTTTCAAATTAGGAAAATCACAAGGTTCGCCTGCACAAGTTACATTGGGTGGATGCCGGGTTCAAAACCCGGCAATCATACAAAGGAGATATTACCATACTGACATTGAACGATTGGTGGGGCAAATTTTGACAGTCACCCTGAATAAGCAACTTTTTTACAAACAAAATCATCTGTGAAGAAGGATATATTAACAAAAATTAACAACATGAAACAAAAACTAGCATTTACATTAGCGCTTGCCATATTGGTTACCGGTGCTTTTGCTCAGAAAATGAAAAAGAGCGACAGGTTTACGTCTGCCAAAAAAGGAAGCCTCTTTGGTATTCATTTTAACCTGGCCGATTTCAAAACGCCGGTGTCTATCAAGGCAACCACGCTCAATGATGCACTGAAGAAAAAAGACTGGAAAGATGTTTCTACTATGAGTGGTGGTTTTTCTTTTTCTTACTGGAAAGGGCTCACTAAAACCATTGACTTTTCTACCAGGATGAATATAATGTTCAACGATTACAGTGCCATATACAGGGGTGAGACCGGTAAAACTGAAGCAGGTATCGAAATTGAACCATCATTGAACTTCCGCCCGTTTAATGACAATCACTTATTCAGCCCGTTTATTTCTGCAGGTGTTGGTGGTGGTGTTTATACCGGCAATTTAGGATTGTACCTGCCGGTGGGTGTTGGTATACAGTGTAACCTTAACAGTACTACCTACCTGTTTTTGCAAAGCCAGTATAAAGTAGCATTAACCGATAAAGTGCTGGGAGATAACATTTTTCATTCATTTGGTATTGCAGAAAATTTTGCTGAACCCAAAACAATTACACCTCCTCCTCCGCCACCATTACCCGTAGTGGAAAAGAAAGACAGGGATAACGATGGTATTGAAGATGACAAGGATGCCTGCCCTGATGTAGCCGGTAAAGCTGCATTGAATGGCTGCCCTGATAAGGACAATGACGGCATTACTGATAATGATGACAAATGCCCCGATGTGGCTGGTATAGCCAAGTACAACGGTTGCCCTGTACCGGATGCTGATAAGGATGGTATCAATGATGAAAGTGACAAATGCCCCAATGTGCCGGGGCTTGCACGTTATAATGGTTGCCCCATACCTGATGGTGATGGAGATGGTGTAAATGATGAGGAAGATAAATGCCCGACTGAGTTTGGTGTAGCATCAAATGCAGGTTGCCCTGAAATTAAGCAGGATGTGGTTGATAAGGTAAACGTGGCTGCCAAGAATGTTTTCTTTGCAACCGGAAGTAATAAGCTGCTGCCCAAATCAACAGCTTCATTAAACAATGTGGTTAAATTATTGAAAGAGAACCCAAGCTATATTGCAGATATTGAAGGACATACCGATAATGTTGGTACCGAAGAAAAAAATGATGCATTATCACAGGCAAGAGCTGACGTGGTGGCAGACTACCTGAAAAGCAAGGGTGTAAGCGAAAGCCAGATAACAGCTAAGGGTATGGGAATGAATACTCCCATTGCCGACAACAGCACCCCAACAGGGCGTGCCAAAAACAGGAGAGTGGAAATGAAGATCAGGAATTATTAATACCTGGTTGAATGATAAAAGGAATGCCCCTGCTGCAAAGCGGGGGCATTTTGCGTTATAAGTGTACAATTGTTAAAACTTTAATAAAGCTCCGGTTAAAATGCAGTATGGCCGTTGTTTTGGATTAACAGTAATAAAAAATGAAAACCTTGTACAGCAGGTATTTACTCCCGGTGGTGGTCATAATGCTGATGCAGCCCGTACATGCACAGCAAATAAAAGCCGTAAACAGTAAGCCAAAATCCATCCTTTCAAAGAAAAAGATAACAGAGCAGGAGGCAAAACGCATCAATGAAGCGCAACTGGCCAGGGAAGGTAAGGCAGGTACCCGAAGGGCGTATAAGCGCAGCGAAATGGAAAAACTGCTGCATACCCGGGAAGACGCATCGGCCGCTTCCGCAGAAAACAGCCGGGCTGAGCATATAGTTGCACCGGCTCCTGAACCCCCAAAAAAGCAAGTGCCGGTAAAGAAAACCCAAGCAGTTATTGCCCAAAATACCACCCCTGAGCCAAAGTTTATAGAAGGGATAGTGCTGGAGCGTAACAGGTGACAGACTGGATTGATGCTGTACTTGCAAGGGGAAATCAGGGGAGTAATATGAAGTGGTAAAATACAAAGGCTGTCCTTTTCAGACAGCCTCCATAAAAGCATTTAAAAAATGTCTTTATTGTAACATGTTCAGTCGTCATCATATTCTCTTTCTTTCTTTTGCTTGCCCTTTTTATATTTTTTCCCCCGGCTTCTGCTGTCATTGTCATCATTCATTTCGTATTTTGAATCAAGATAGTATTTGCCATCGCAGTATCTCCAGTAGCGGTAGCCATACTCATTATCATAATACATTTCGCCATTGCGGTTGGTACGTGCCCTGTCGTCGGAGATAATGATCACCATCGGTGGCCGGTATCCTTCGTTGCGCTCCATTTTTTTGCGCTGGCCCGGTGCAAACACTTTTGCCGATCGCTGCCCATATACTTTCTTTGCCTGGCCGGGCGGCAGGTTTTCTGTGCCGGGATAGTACACATCATCATCCCTTCTTTCTTCCCGGGGATATGGGTTGCGTTCGGGATAGTTTTTTCTTGCACAGCTGGTGACCACAGCAATCAACAATATTGCTGATAACCACTTGTGTAATTTTACCTGTTGCATAATGATTGGTTTTTATCTTTAGCTTTCAATAATATTACCACAATTGACAAAAACTGTAATTATGAAATCTTTTTTATTTTTTTTAACATTCGCCCTCTCAGCCGGTACGGTAAAATCTCAAACAGCAGAAGACAGTGTAAAGGCTGCCGTAAACCTGATGTTTGAAGCGATGAACAACAGTGATACAGCCAGGCTCCGCACTGCTTTTGGGGATAGTGCCCTGATGCAGACATTCGGTTACAATAAAGCCGGTAAGCCGGTGGTAGTAACTGTAACGGTGAGTTCTTTCGCCACACAGGTGAGCCAGTTTCCCAAGGGTGAAATAAATGAGAAAATTGAATTTGAAACAATAAAGATTGATGGCAATATGGCCCTGGTATGGGCACCTTTTAAATTGTACCTGAAAGGGAAATTCTATTCCTGCGGGGTAAATTCTATACAGTTGGCAAAGCTGAATGGCATTTGGAAAGTACAGTATATTTTAGATACCAGGAGGCAGAAGGGTTGTGAGTAATGATATGATGCAGGTATTTGTATAGAAAAGGGCCACCTGAAAAGGCAGCCCGGACACTAATCAAAAAACCAACTGTATGCTGTTTATGAAAAACTATTGTATTACTGTACGGTGATGGCGGTTGTTGCAGGTTTCAAATCTGCTTTTTTAGGCAGATGAATGAACAACAAACCATTTTCGTATTTAGCAGTGATGCCTGATGCCTCTACCTTGTCATCCAATGTAAAACTGCGTTTGAAGCCTTTGCCCGTGAACTCAGAACGGATAACTTTTTCTGCCGCATCAGCATTCCTTACTTTTTGTTCGGCACTGATGGTGAGCAGTTTGTCTTCGAGCTTAATGGAAAAATCAGTTTTTTCAAAGCCCGGTGCTGCCACTTCCAGGTGATAGCTTTCAGCCTTATCATAAATATTTACAGGGGGATAACTGAAAACTTCCTGCCTTACAGCTTTTCCTAAATTGGCCGGAAATTCATTGAAAAGTTCATTCATCAGGCCATCAAAATTTTTTACGATCGGGTTGTTTACTTTTACGAATGTCATAACTATGAGTTTTTAATTTTAAAAATTTTTGTTTGATAAGCATTGTTCAAATAGTGTTCCAGCAGTTTTTTAATGCCAAACTTGCAAGAATTACTAAATTAATGCGCCATATTGGCGTTTTTGTATTTTTATAGGTGACATATTGTCTATTTTATACTTGCGAGTTAGGTAATTTTTTAAGCCATCCTTGTTGCTTTGTGTTTTGTAAGGCCATGCTGATGTAATTTTACAGTCCAAAAAATAAATCAATATTTATGTATCCAGCAGAGATTGTAATACCAATGAAGGAAGAGTTAACAGAAAACGGTTTCTCCGAAATGTTAACAGCAGATGATGTGGAAAAAACATTAACCGATAAGGGAACTACATTAGTGGTGATCAATTCAGTGTGCGGCTGCAGTGCAGGTACGGCAAGGCCCGGAGTGCTGATGGCTGTTTCAAACGCTGCTAAAAAGCCCGACCATATTGCTACCAGTTTTGCTGGTTTTGACGTGGACGCTGTAAAGAAAATACGGGAGCACCTGCTGCCTTATCCTCCATCCTCTCCTTCTATAGCGCTGTTTAAAGACGGGCAACTGGTTCATTTCATCGAAAGGCACATGATTGAGGGCCGTAGTGCACAAATGATTGCAGATAACCTTATGGGAGCATTTAACGATCATTGCAACTGATAACGGTTAGATAAAAGTATTATTTACGATGGGTTAGTAAGTAATGTCCCGCTGGTGATTACCGGCGGGATTTTTTGTATGTAACAGGGTGTATCAGTATAAATTGCTAAAGTTTACCGCCGGCAGCTGTTAAAAGATATAATTAAATATCTTGCACCCTCAATTATCAATCACAACTGCATGTATCCCAATTTATATTACCTGTTTAAAGACTGGTTTGGCGTAAAGCTGAAAGCACTTGAGTTTTTAAATATGTTCGGCCTGATGGTGGCCCTTTCATTTATAGCTGCTGCTGTAGTGCTGCGCAAAGAGCTGCTGCGGCGTGAAAAACAGGGGTTATTACTGCCCAGGGAAGAAACCATAGTGGTTGGCAAGCCGGCCTCCATGATTGATTTGCTGATGAATGCATTGGCCGGTTTTGTTTTTGGGTATAAAATAGGCGGTTTGTTTTTTGATAAGGCAGAAGGGGTGTCGGCGCAGGAATATATCTTTTCGGCACAGGGGCATATTATCAGCGGCCTGCTGCTTGCAGGTGTGCTGGTAGCACTTAAGTTATACGAAAAAAACAAGCAAAAGCTTAAAACGCCGGAAAAACGTACCGTTCGTATATGGCCGCACGACAGGGTGGGAGACTTTGCCATTATTGCACTGGTACTGGGCATACTGGGCGCCAAAGTATTCGATAACCTGGAAAACTGGGATGAATTTATCAAAGATCCCATCGGCAGGTTATTTGCACCTGCAGGCCTCACTTTTTATGGCGGATTGATAGTAGCTGCAATAGGCGTATGCTGGTATGCCGTAAAAAAAGGCGTAAAGCTGCTGCACCTGCTGGATTCAGCTGGTCCTGCCTTGATGATTGCCTATGCCGTGGGCCGTATCGGTTGCCAGGTGGCGGGTGATGGTGATTGGGGAATACACAACAGCGCTTACGTAACCGACAGCTCAGCCAAAGTGGTCTTGGCCGGACCTGGCGATTATGAAAAAAACTTAGAGGAGCATGTAAATTACTTTCTTAGTGGAAAAGTGCGGCCCTTTGATAAGGATACACTTATTTCAGTAGCCGGGCGCCAAACGGACAGCCTCCATCACCTTAGTCATAAATCAGTTAAAGCCCCTTCTTTTTTACCCGTGTGGATGTTTGCCTATAATTACCCCAAAAATGTAAATGGAGACGGCATCTTTATCCCCGGCGATACGGATGAGCACAATAAGGCACTGCCGCAACCGGTTTTCCCCACACCTTTTTACGAAACCATCATGGCCACCATTCTCTTTTTGGTATTGATGGCATTGCGAAAGCGGGTAAAAACGGCCGGTGTATTATTTGGTATCTATCTTATTATGAACGGCGCCGAGCGGTTCCTGATTGAAAAAATACGGGTAAACAGTGTCTACAATATTTTCGGCTTTCACCCTACGCAGGCCGAATTGATTTCCACAGGATTGGTGATATCGGGTATCCTTATGATAGTGTACCAGCTCAGACGGGCAAAAAAAGCGGAATAAGTAAACAAACGAATATATTGTAAAGGGGCTTGGCCCCTTTTTTTATACGATTTTTTGTAAGATACTCATTTTTTTCAGCCACTTTCCTCCAATTTGGCGGCTGTTTACCAATTATCCATTTATTTTACCGTTCAATGCTAAACTATGTACTATGCAAAACAAAGTACCTACTTTTGTTATGTAGTCATCAAAACATATAACTACAGAAAGTAAAGCCAAAATTTAAAAGTATTAGTCATGAAAAAATTATTCAGCCTTACGGCAGGGGTATGTATTGCCCTTACAAGCCTGGCTCAAAACAATGCAGTTATTAACGGAACGATTAAAGATGGTGGCAACCAGAAGATTATTGATGCTGCCACCATCTCCCTGTTAAAAGCTAAAGATTCGTCATTGGTAAAGGCCACTTACTCCGAAAAAGACGGCAGTTTCAGTTTTGAGCAGGTAAAAGAAGGTAAATACCTGGTGCTGGCTACTTCGGTAGGGCATACAAAAGTGTACAGCAAGCCGGTTGAGGTTACAGGAAATGCTGCTGTTACAGTGGGTACACTGCAATTGCAACCTGAGAGCAGGGATATAAAAGGAGTGACTGTGGTGGCAAAAAAGCCGCTGATAGAGCATAAGCTGGATAAAACCATTGTAAATGTGGATGCAGGCATCACCAATGCAGGCAGCACAGCCCTGGAGGTACTGGAAAAGGCACCGGGTGTTTCAGTAGATAAGGATGGTAATATCAGCCTGAAGGGAAAGCAGGGGGTGAAGGTTTTTATTGATGGTAAGATCAGTTTTTTATCCGGGCCCGAACTGGCCAATATGCTCAGGAACATGCAGGCCAGCCAGATGGACCAGGTGGAAATAATGACCAACCCTTCGGCAAAGTATGATGCCAGCGGTAATTCAGGAGTAATCAATATCAAGCTCAAAAAAACAAAAATCGCCGGCTTTAACGGTAGCATCAGCGCAGGTTTCGGACTGGGGCAGGGTGGTTTTCCCAAAACAACCGAGGGCATTAATTTCAATTACAGGAAAAACAGCATCAACCTGTTCGGTTCACTCAATCACAATTACAGGGAGAATTATCAAACCATTACCATCAACCGTAAATTCAGGGATAAGAATACAAAGGAACTGCTGGGTATTTTTGACCAGCAAGCCATCATCAACAGAACGGCACAATCCCGCAGTGCCAGGCTGGGGGTGGATTACAGCATCAGCAAAAAAACATCTGTTGGTGCAGTGGTATCCGGCTTTGCCGATCCTGAAGACTTCAACAATACCAATAGTACTTTTCTTAAAAACAAAAATGGTGTTACAGAATCAATGACCTATGCTACCAACGACACAAAAAACTTCTGGAAAAATATCAGTGGCAATGTTAATTTCCGCCATGTATTTGACAGTACCGGCCGGGAACTTACAGCGGATATTGATTACAGCCATTACAGCTCTTCCAGCAAGCAGGCTTTGGGCAATTATTATTTTGATGCTGACAATGTTAAAATGGCTCCAAGTGATACTTTGCTGGGAAATATTCCTTCTGCAATAACCATTTACAGCGCCAGGGCCGATTACTCACAAAGCCTTAAAGGCAATGCCAAACTGGAAGCCGGGGTAAAATTCAGCAGCGTAAAAACGGATAACAATGCCCGGTACGACAGCCTTATCAATAACATTCCCGTTGCGGATATTGGCAGAACCAACCATTTTGTGTACGATGAGCAAATACAGGCTGCTTATGTAAATGTGAGCAAATCGCTCAGTAAAAAATGGGATGCGCAGATGGGGCTGCGGCTTGAAAATACCACTTCCAAAGGCAATCAGCTCACCACAGGGCAAACATTCACCCGCAATTACACACAATTGTTTCCAACAGCTTATGTAAGTTATAAAATGAATGAAAAGAATACCCTTTCGCTTAACTATGGCAGAAGGATTGAAAGGCCGGATTATGCAGACCTTAACCCCTTTTATTTCTTCCTGGATAAGTATACCTATCAAACGGGTAACCCCAACCTGCGTCCGCAGTTCAGCCACAATATTGAGTTGAGCCACAGCTTCAAGGGCTTTTTAAATACCACATTGAATTATTATAAAGCCACAGATCTTATCAATGATATTTTTGAGCAGAACGAGGCTACCAAAGAAACCTTTGTCATCAAAAGCAATATTGCCAGCCAGCAGCAGATTGGCCTTGCAGTAAGCGCAGGTTTTGCAATGGGCAAAAAGATCAATGTAAACCTCTATGGCAATCTTAGCAACAACCGCTTTAAAGGGTTTATCAACAACAGTAATGTAGACATCAGTAATACTTATGTTGAATCGAATGCAAGTTTGCAGATGGATATGGGTAAAGGCTGGAAATCGGAATTGAGTGGTTTTTACCGCACCAAAGCTTTAGAAGGTGTAATGGCCATCAATGCGCTGGGATCATTAAATGCGGGTATTTCAAAAGCAGTGTTAAAAAATAAAGGTACTGTAAAGCTGGGCGTAAGGGATATTTTATGGACACAGAGGGGCACTGGTACAGCTCAATACGCTTATATCGATACTAAATTCCGTCAGCAGCGTGACAGCCGCCAGGTTGCCTTAAACTTTACCTGGCGCTTTGGAAAAGGAAAAGCAACTGCACCCAAACGCAAAATTGGTGGCGCTGATGAAGAGAAAGGCAGGGTGAAATCAGGGGGCAATTAAGTCAGTTGCCAATTAAGAATTAAAAATTAAGAATTAAAAATGGGGAGGGCGGAAACGTCATTCCCATTCTTAATTTATGGTAGTTAGCAGGGGACGGATGTTAGTTGACAGGACACAGATGACAGTTAACAGGAGCGGAAGGGGGCATCATTCGCCATTCCCGCATTCTTAACCACTGCCCTGGTGAGTGTCCTCACTCAACAGCGACAATTATATATAACCTATCCCTATTAAATTGATAATCAGCATTATAGAAAATCCGTTCGCCGCTGGTCAAAGACACAGGCGGCGGCGAAAACATCAAACATTCCCAATTCGTCATTCCTGCATTCTCAATTCGTCATTCTTCAATTTCACATTCCAAATTCGCCATTCCGCATTCGTACTTCAATCATTCCCAATTCATCATTCCCACTGCCCTGGTGAGTGTCCTCACTCAACAGCGACAATTATATATAACCTATCCCTATTAAATTGATAATCAGCATTATAGAAAATCCGTTCGCCGCTGGTCAAAGACACAGGCGGCGGCGAAGACATCAAACATTCCAAATTCGTCTTTCTGCATTCTTACTTCGTAATTCCCGTATTCCTGTTTCAACCTTCATAATTAGCAGGGGTTTTATATATTTGTATGAATTTTCGTTTTTCAACTATTTAACATAAAGCCATGCCATCATTTGATATAACCAGTAAGGTTGACCTGCAAACTTTAGACAATGCCATTAATACGGTAAAAAAGGAAATTACCAACCGCTTTGATTTTAAAGACAGTCATGTTGTAATAGAGCTGAATAAAAAAGACTTTAAGGTAAACCTGGAGGCTGATAGTGAGATGAAAATTGAGCAGATTACTGATGTGCTGATCAGCCGGAGCATGAAGCAGGGGCTGGCTGCAGAAGTATATGATTTAAGCAAGGAAGCTTTTCCCAGCGGCAAGGTTACCAAAAAGGAAGTGATTGTACGCAACGGTATCAAGCAGGAAGATGCCAAAAAAATAGTAAAGCTCATTAAAGACAGCGGATTGAAGGTGCAGGCCTCTATCAATGATGATATTGTGAGGGTAACCGCTAAGAAAATTGACGACCTGCAGGAAGTGATCCAGGCCTGCAAGGGCTGGAACCTGGGTATAGCCCTTCAGTACGAAAATATGCGCAGTTGATAAAAAAGACCTGCTTTGTGGGGTGTTTTTTGGCCTTGCCTGCTGATAAAAGGGCAGCAATTCAGTGAGTAAATAAAAGCCAGTCTCAGCAAGAGCTTGCCCAATGCGTTTAAAAATATTTTTCGGGCTAAAAAAGGTCTTTGAGGCTTGCAGGAATAAAAAAAGCCCTCCCGGGCTGCAAGTACTTTAAAAACTAAAGTATATTTGCTACCCATATTTTTCCAAAAAAAGCCCGCTTTAATAGTAATGGTGTCGGGCTTTTTTTGTGTCCCGAAGGTAGGGTTTTTATATTGGGTAGCAACAATAAAAAAGCCTCTGTGTTGGCCAGTGGCCAAACCGTTCAGGGGTGCGAACTGGCCTACGAATTGCGCAAAATCATGCGCAGCTATTTTCCTGATTGGCAGCAAGTGCTTTCTCAAACAGCAGACATCCGCAAACGCAAAGACTACCGTAGCGATGAGCTGGTAACGGCCGCTGTGGCCATGTTTATTTTTAAAGCGCAAAGCCGCAATGCCGTCAACAACGACCGGCGGCACAGCGGGGAATTTACCGCCAACTTTAAAAAATTGTTTAAAACAGACCTGCCGCACCTGGATGCCGTGCAGGATTTTTTTGAAACGCTCCCCCCGCAGGCGCTCGAACAAACAAAAGTGAAGCTGGTAAGCCGCCTGTTGTGCAACAAGGTGTTCTGCAAGTACAAAATACTGGGGCATTACATGATAGCAGTGGATGCCACCGGTGTAGTGAGTTCAGATAAAGACGTGTTTGGATGCGGGCTGAAAAAAGAGTCTAAAAATGGAAAAATAACCTATCTGTATCCGGTACTGGAAGCCAAGCTGGCAACCGAAGACGGTTTTTGCATATCATTGGCAACAGAATGGATTATCAACGACAATAACGCCCCTTACGACAAACAGGACTGCGAACAGAACGCTTTTAAACGTTTGGCCGTAAAATTAAAGAAAGCCTTCCCCCGCCTGCCGATATGCATACTGGCAGATGCCCTGTACGCAAGTGGCCCGGTAATGGATGTTTGCGCAAAAAACCAATGGAAATACCTCATCACTCTGCAAGACGGCAGCCTCCCTGCCCTGCAGGACTGCCTTGGCGACGACCCTCCCACATCCCACAACAGTTTTGAATACCATCCCCGGTGTGCAGCAAAAAACACCCACATCGTACAACAGTTTTACTGGGCAGAAGACCTGCTGCACAAAAAACACGTACTGCACTATCTGCAATGCAAAGAAACAATCACCAACACCCAAACCGCTGCCACTACCACCGTAAACTTTGCACGCATTACCAATCTGCCCACCCATAAACAAACCGTAAAACAACTGGCGGCAGCGGGCAGGCTGCGGTGGAAAATAGAAAACGAGGGCTTTAACGAACAAAAAAACAATGGCTATAACATGGAGCATCTTTATAGCCGCAAATCATTTGATGCGCTGCAAAACTATTTTCAGTGCATGCAAATAGCACACCTGATCAATCAACTGATGCAGCATTCTGATAAAATAAATGGCCTGCTCGACCGTTTTAAAAAACTCACCCTCAAATATCTGTGGCAGCAACTGCTGGGTACTATGAAATACCAGCCCCTATGTACCCAAACAATACAAGCCATTGACAACAAAAAGCATCAGGTAAGATTGTTCTCTGGCTGAAAGGAGCTACAGGAGCAAAGCCTCCGGGTGATAAGCCTGCACCTCAAACACAGGGATTGAATAACCGCTATTAAAAATTATTGGACTAGAACAATACGTCGCAAAATGCCAACGGCCAACAAAATGGGCGGAAGGGCGAAGCTGTGCCAAAAATTATAGCCCCAT